>NZ_JBIWHT010000001.1:0-561892 GCF_044764265.1 Streptomyces sp. NPDC094147
TTTGGCACGCTGTTGAGTTCTCAAGGAACGGACGCTTCCTTCGTACTCACCCTCTCGGGCTTTCCTCCGGGCGCTTCCCTTCGGTATTTCGTGTTCCCGACTCTATCAGACGCTTTCGTGTCCGATTCCCCGTCGGAAGGGGGTTCGCTTCGAGTTCCTCGCTTTCGCGTTTCCCTTTCGGCGTGTCCACTACTTTAGCGGGTTTCCCCGGCTACTCATAATCGAGTCATTCGAGTTCGAATTGCGGCATGCCGAAATTCGCACCCGTTGGGGTTCGATCGTAGGTAGTGGATGGCCGCCTGGGGTTGCTGAACAGCAGGGCCCGTCTCAAGCGGCTCGGGCTACGTTAGGCGCCCCTTGAGGCCGAGTCAAGTTCGGCGGCGCCGCGGCTGATGGGCCCGGAAGGGGCTCACCGTGGGCTCGTCGGAGATCCAGAAGCGCCAGGGATGCGGGGCGCCGTCGCCGCCCACTCCGGTGCGCGGGCCGCTGCGTACCTGGTCGGGCGTGGGAGGGGTGCCCGCGAGGACGGAGAGCGGGGATTCCGGGCCGGTGCAGACGTCCGTGCCGTTCAGGGCGCGGCCCACGTCGAGGGCGGTGGCCAGGCGGGCCGGGCCTTTGGCCAGTTCTTTGTCATGGCGGGCCGAGAGTCGACGTCCGCGGGCCAGTTCGGCGCCCACCAGGAACTCCCCCGCCCTGAGCAGTACACCGCTCGCCCTGCCCTCGGGGCCGCACACCAGGTTGAGGCAGTGCCACATGCCGTACGTGAAGTAGACGTACGCGTGTCCGGGCGGGCCGAACATCACGTCGTTGCGGGCCGTGCGGCCGCGGAAGGCGTGCGAGCCGGGATCGTTCGGGCCGTCGTACGCCTCCACCTCGGTCAGGCGGAGTTCAAGAGGCCCCGCCGGAGTGAGGCGTACCAGCGTGCGGCCCAGGAGGTCCGGGGCGACCTCCAGGACCGGGCGGTCGAAGAAGTCCCTGGGAAGTGGCGTACGTTCGGTGCCCGCGATCATGCGGTACGAGGGTAGTGGACGGCGGAACTGGTTTTGCGGGGAACGCCCCCTAGGCTCGGCCCCACCAGTTGATGCCGAATCAGGAGGTGCCGACGTGAGCGAGCTCAAGAGGCCGCCGCTTCCCCACGACTTCCACCCCGAGGTGCCGTCGTTCACCGTGGTGAGCGAGGACATCGAGCCGGGGGCCGTGCTGAAGGACGCCCAGGTCTACGGGGGCGGGAACACCTCGCCGCAGCTGCGCTGGGAGGGTTTCCCGGCGGGGACCAAGAGCTTCGCGGTGACGTGTTTCGACCCGGACGCGCCCACGGGCAGCGGGTTCTGGCACTGGTCGCTGTTCGACATCCCGGCCTCGGTGACCGAGCTGCCCGCGGGAGCGGGCAGCGGGAAGTTCGAGGGGCTGCCGGCCGGGGCCGTGCAGGTGCGCAACGACTACGGTTCGAAGGACTTCGGGGGCGCGGCTCCGCCGGCCGGCGAGACCCATCGGTACGTCTTCACGGTGTACGCGGTCGACACCGACAAGCTGGGCCCCGACGCGGACGCCTCACCGGCCGTGGTCGGTTTCCATCTGCGGTTCCACGCGCTCGGGCGGGCCCAGCTCATCGGTGAGTACACCTCTCCCGCGCAGAGCTGATCGTTCGCTTTCCGTTTGCCCTGCCCTGGTCTTGGAGAGATCAGGGCAGGGCATTTTTCTGTTGCCGGGGTCCGCGATGTGCTTCGGGCCGGCGCGGATATTGCGTTGTCCATCGTGGCGAGCCCGGCCAGAGTTGATCCAGGCCCGCCAGGGAGTGGGCCGGCACTACGGAGGTGGGCACGATGCGGGACACGCTGGTACTGAACGCGAGCTTCGAGCCGCTGTCGACGGTGACGCTCAACCGTGCTGTGGTGCTGGTCCTCCAGGACAAGGCCGTGGTCGAGCAGTCCCACCCCGAGCTGCGGATGCGTGCGGCCGCCGTCGACATCCCGGTGCCGCGGGTGATCAGGCTGTGCAGATACGTACGGGTGCCGTTCCGAAGACAGGCTCCGTGGTCGAGGCGGGGGGTGCTGATCAGGGACCAGCACCGGTGCGCGTACTGCGGGCGGCGCGCGACGACCGTGGACCATGTGGTGCCGCGGGCCCAGGGCGGCCGGGACGGGTGGCTGAATACGGTCGCCTCCTGCGCCGAGGACAACCACCGCAAGGCGGACCGGACGCCGCAGGAGGCGGGGATGCCGTTGCTGCGGCAGCCGTTCGTGCCGTCTCCGGCCGATGCGATGCTGCTTTCGATGGCGGCCGGGGACCGGTCGGAGCTGCCCGAGTGGCTGGCTTCGGGCGCCGTACCGGCCGCGTAACCGGGTCAACTCCCTTGTGCGGAGCCCGCCTTCACGATGAGGGCGGGCTCTTTCGCTTGCGTACGGCCGCTACTTGAGGGTCAGTTGGAGGATGGCGACGACGCCGACGGCGATGATGACTCCGCGCAGGACCGCGGGCTTCAGCCGGCGGCCGACCTTGGCGCCGATCTGGCCTCCGATGGTCGAGCCGACGGCGATGAGCAGGACGGCGGTCCAGTCGAATTCGGCGACGAAGAGGAAGAAGACGGCCGCGATGCCGTTGACGACGGCGCCGAGGATGTTCTTGACGGCGTTGATGCGCTGGAGGCTCTCGTGGAGCAGCAGGCCCATCAGGGAGAGGTAGAGGACGCCTTGGGCGGCGCCGAAGTAGCCGCCGTACATGCTGGCGAGGAAGAGGCCGACGAGGAGGGCGGTGCCGCCTTCGGGGTGGGCCTCGGTGCCGCTGGCCTCGCGGCGGCGCTTGATGACGGCGGCTATGCGGGGCTGGAACAGGACGAGGACGAGGGCCGCGCCGACCAGGACGGGGACGATCGCGTCGAACGCCTTGGACGGCAGGGCGAGCAGCAGGACCGCCCCGGCGAGGCCACCGAGCAGGGCGGTGCCACCGAGGCGGAGCACCCGGCGGGTCTGGCCGCGCAGTTCGTGGCGGTAGCCGATGGCTCCGCTGATGGAGCCGGGGACCAGGCCGAGTGCGTTGGACACGTTGGCCGTGACCGGGGGGAGTCCGGTCGCCAGCAGGACGGGGAAGGTGAGGAGCGTTCCTGAGCCGACGATCGTGTTGATGGTGCCCGCGCCGATTCCGGCGGCGAAGACCGCGAGTGCTTCCCAGATGGACAAGGCCATCTCCTTACACAATCAGTGAGTCGCCTCCCCGCCATGGAGGTCGAGGGGCCGCACTGATCATGCATGGACGGTGTAGGGCGCAGTCAACTGCCGTCAGTCGACGGGGGGTTCCTCGCGGCGCTCGACCGGGGCGTTGCCGGAGTTGCCGCCCGTGTTGAAGCCGGGCATTCCGCCGCCGAGGTTGCCGAAGGCGCCGGAGAGGCCCTTGAGTGCGTCGCCGATCTCGCTGGGCACGATCCAGAGCTTGTTGGCGTCGCCCTCGGCGATCTTCGGCAGCATCTGGAGGTACTGGTAGGAGAGCAGCTTCTGGTCGGGGTCGCCGGCGTGGATGGCCTCGAAGACCGTACGGACGGCCTGGGCCTCGCCCTCGGCGCGCAGCGCGGCCGCCTTGGCCTCACCTTCGGCGCGCAGGATCGCGGACTGCTTCTCACCCTCGGCGCGCAGGATCTCCGACTGCCGTACACCCTCGGCCTGGAGGATCGCGGCGCGCTTGTCACGGTCGGCGCGCATCTGCTTCTCCATCGAGTCCTGGATGGAGGTCGGCGGCTCGATCGCCTTGAGTTCGACGCGGTTGACGCGGATGCCCCACTTGCCGGTGGCCTCGTCGAGGACGCCGCGCAGCGCCGCGTTGATCTCCTCGCGGGAGGTCAGGGTCCGCTCCAGGTCCATGCCGCCGATGATGTTGCGGAGCGTGGTGACGGTGAGCTGTTCGATCGCCTGGATGTAGCTGGCGACTTCGTACGTCGCGGCGCGGGCGTCGGTCACCTGGTAGTAGATGACGGTGTCGATATTGACGACCAGGTTGTCCTGGGTGATCACCGGCTGGGGCGGGAAGGGGACGACCTGTTCACGCAGGTCGATCCGGTTGCGGATCGAGTCGATGAACGGGACGACGATGTTCAGTCCGGCGTTGAGCGTCCTCGTGTAGCGGCCGAAGCGCTCCACGATCGCGGCGCTGGCCTGTGGAATGACCTGGATGGTCTTGATCAGGGCGATGAAGACCAGCACCACCAGAATGATCAGGACGATGATGATCGCTGACATCGCGTACCCCGTGCCCTTCTTGCTCTCGGTAAGTCCTGGAAGCTCTTGGAAGTTCCGGACCGGATGATCCTGGCATGGTTCACATGACGATGGCAGTGGCTCCGTCGATCTCGACGACATCGACCTGGCGGCCCGGTTCGTACACCTGGTCCTCGTCGAGTGCGCGTGCGGACCAGACCTCGCCCGCCAGTTTGATCCGGCCGCCGCGGGCGTCGACCCGTTCCAGGACGATGGCCTGACGGCCCTTCAACGCCTCGACTCCGGTGGCGAGTCGGGGGCGCTGGTTGAGGTGCCGGGCGGCGATGGGGCGTACCACCGCGATGAGCGCGACGGAGACGGCGACGAAGATGAGCACTTGGGCGACGAGGCCGAGACCGAAGCCCGCCGCGATCGCGGCGGCCATCGCACCGACCGCCATCATGCCGAACTCGGGCATGGCGGTCAGCACGAGCGGGATGCCCAGACCGGCCGCGGCCACCAGCCACCAGATCCATGCCTCGATGTCCACGAGGTCATGGTAGGTCGGGGTGGACGCTCCCCGACAGTGCGCGCTGGTCAGCCGAGCGGGAGACCGGTCGCGGTGTAGCGGTCGCCGCGGTGCTCCACGAGCAGCGGGAGGCCGAAGCAGAGGGAGAGGTTGCGGGAGGTCAGCTCGGTCTCCATGGGGCCGGCGGCGAGCACCTTGCCCTGACGGATCATGAGGACGTGGGTGAAGCCGGGGGCGATCTCCTCGACGTGGTGGGTGACCATGACCATCGAGGGCGCGTACGGGTCGCGGGCGAGCCTGCCCAGGCGGCGCACCAGGTCCTCGCGGCCGCCCAGGTCGAGACCGGCGGCGGGCTCGTCCAGGAGGAGGAGTTCGGGGTCGGTCATCATGGCGCGGGCGATGAGGGTGCGCTTGCGCTCGCCCTCGGAGAGCGTGCCGAACTTGCGGTCCAGGAATTCGGTCATGCCGAGCCGGTCGAGGAAGGCGCGCGCGCGGTCCTCGTCGACGGCGTCGTAGTGCTCCTGCCAGGTGGCGGTCATGCCGTACGCGGCGGTGAGCACCGTCTGCAGGACGGTCTGGCGCTTGGGGAGCTTGTCGGCCATGGCGACGCCGGCCATGCCGATGCGCGGGCGCAGCTCGAACACGTCGACCTTGCCGAGCTGTTCGCCGAGGATCTTGGCGGTGCCGGTGCTCGGGAAGAGGTAGCTGGAGGCGATGTTGAGGAGGGTGGTCTTGCCGGCGCCGTTGGGGCCGAGGATGACCCAGCGCTCACCTTCCTTGACCGACCAGGAGACGTCGTCCACCAGAGCGCGTCCGTCGCGGACCACGGATACGTCCACCAGCTCCAGTACATCGCTCATGAGCGCGTTGTCTCCCCATGCCATCGTCTTGAGTTCGCGAGTGCCGTTCGGGGGCGCCTGTGGGCGCGGCCCCAGGGAAAACCTACGCCACTGGTGAAGTGATCCCGCCCTTAGGGCCGGTCGTGGGACTTGCCTAGGCTTGGGCCATGTTCTCGGAACCACGTTCAGGTCGGCTGGCCGCTTGGGGAAATGCCCTGTTGGCCGGAAATGTCTCGCCCGACGACGCGGCGCTCGCGATCGTCGGGGAGGACGCGGTGCACCGCGTGGCGGGGCTGCCCGGTGAATCCGCGCCGGTCGGACTCACGCTGGCGCTCGGCCGGCTGCGCACGCTCGGGGTGAGCGGCTGGCGGGTCGCGCTGCCGACGGCGGGGCATCCGCTGGGGCTCAGCGGTCCCGCGGAGTTCAATGCGCGGGCGCTCGACGCCGAGGAGGCGGTGGTCGGGTTCGGGGCGCCGTACGGGCTCGTCCCCGAGGTGTACGAGGTGGGGCCGGCCGGTGATGTGCATGCCGAGGTCCTGTGGCGCTGCCTGCCGGTGCGCGAGGCGCCGCCGGCGGACGTGCCCTCGCTCGGGGAGGCGGAGCGGGAGCTGGCGGAGGCGCTGCGGGAGGCGACGGCGGCGCTCACCCGGCTCGACGTGGCGGGCTCGGGTCCGGCCGCGGCGGCCGCGATCGACGCGTACCGGGCACGGGCCGAGGGCCCCGACGAGGAGGTGCTCGCACCCGGGTACCCGCCGCGCGCGGTCCGGGTGCTGGAGCTGGCCCGGCGGGTCGGACTGCTGGTCTCGATCGCGTACGAGAGCGGGCACGGGGGCGCGGTAAGCGCCTCGGAGATCGCGGCGCGGGGCGAGGCACTGCGCCCGGTGGAGCGGGTGGCGCGGCGGGCGAGGGTCGCGGCGTACAACGCGTATGTGGAGGAGCGGGAGCGGCGGGGCTGACGCCGGGGGGCGGCCCGGGGCAATGGGACCGGCCCCCAGGGCTGAGCCTGGGGGCCGGAGGTCACTGCGTGGGCGCGGGGCCGGTCAGTGGTTGGAGCTCTCGTTGCCGAACGCCGAGTTCAGGAGGCCGACCACGTTGAGCGTGTTGCCCGTGGCGTTCACCGGGACGTGCACCGGAACCTGGACCAGGTTGCCGGAGACGATGCCCGGGGAGTGCTCGGCCTTGCCGTCGGCGTTCGCCCCGTCGTGGGCGGAGGCGGCACCCGCCGCAGCGGCGAGCATGCCGCCCGCGACCATGGTGACGGCGACGGCCTTGTTGAGCTTCTTCACTTCAGGATCCTCCTGGTCATCGCCGCGGCCAGCCGCCGCGGCACGCCATGAAGAACGGCTGGCGGCCCCAGGGGATGCGCTATGTGGGTGACATACACACGACGGTATGAATCTCTCACCGGAGCATGACGGTCCGGTTCACCGTGTGTCACCCGGTAACCCCGTGCCGCACGGCCCAGAGCGCGGCCTGGGTGCGGTCGGCGAGGTCCAGCTTCATCAGTATGTTCGAGACGTGCGTCTTGACGGTCTTCTCGGACAGGACGAGCGCGCGGGCGATCTCCCGGTTGGAGCGGCCGTCCGCGATCAGTGCGAGGACCTCCTTCTCCCGCTCGGTGAGCGTGGAGCCTCGGCCGGTGCCGCCGTGCCCGTCCTCCTGGGCGAGCAGGGCGCCCGCGACTTCGGGCTGGAGCAGCACGTGCCCGGCGTGCACCGAGCGGATCGCTCCGGCCAGCGCGTCCGGGTCGACGTCCTTGTATACGTAGCCGGAGGCACCGGCGCGCAGGGCTGGGACCACCGTGCGCTGCTCGGTGAAGCTGGTGACGACGAGGACCCTGGCCGGGTTGGCGAGCTCGCGGAGCTTGCGCAGGGCCTCGATGCCGTCCATGCCCGGCATCTTCACGTCCATCAGGACGACGTCCGGCTTCAGCTCCTCGGCGCGGGCGACGCCCTCGGCGCCGTCGGAGGCCTCCCCCACCACCTCTATGTCGTCCTGTACTTCCAGGAAGGTCCGCAGCCCCCGGCGGACCACCTGGTGGTCGTCCACGAGCAGGACCCTGATCACCTTGTCAGCCACCGGGGACCTCCATCTCGATCGTGGCGCCCTCGCCGGGTGCCGATTGCACGGTCAGCCGGCCGGCCACACCGCTCGCCCGGTGCCGCATCGACACCAGGCCGAGATGGCGGCCGGCCCGGCGGACCGCCCTCGGTTCGAAACCCTTGCCGTTGTCGGTGACGCGCAGGACCGCGCCCTGCCCCTTCCTGGCCAGTACGACGTCGACCCGGTCGGCGCCGGAGTGGCGCAGCGCGTTGTGCAGCGCTTCCTGGGCGACCCTCAGCAGGGCCTCCTCCTGGGCCGGGGGCAGCGCCCTGACCCCGCGGTTGTCGAAGGTGACGCGGGCCGCGTGGGCCCGGTCCAGGACCTGGATCTGGGTGCGCAGGGTGTTCACCAGGCCGTCCTCCTCCAGCGCCGCGGGCCTCAACTCCACGACGGCGGCGCGCAGTTCGTCGGCGGCCTCGGCGGCGAGGGCGGCGACCTGCTGGAGCTCGCCCTTGGCGCGGGCCGGGTCGCGGTCGACGAGGGTGGCCGCCGCCTGGGCGGTCAGGCGCAGCGAGAAGAGTTTCTGACTGACCGCGTCGTGCAGCTCGTGCGCGAGCCGGGAGCGCTCCTCGGCGATGGTGAGCTCGCGGCTGCGCTCGTACAGGCGGGCGTTGGTGAGCGCGATCGCGGCGTGCTGGGCGAGGATGCCGAGCAGTTCCTCGTCGTCCTCGGTGAAGCCGCAGCCGCCGGCCGGTTTGGGGCAGCGCTTGTTGGCGAGGAAGAGCGCGCCGATCGTCTCGTCGCCGTCGCGGATCGGCATGCCGAGGAAGTCCGACATGTCGGGGTGGGCGGACGGCCAGCCCTCGAAGCGGGGGTCCTCGCGGACATCGGCCAGGCGCTCCGCCTTCTCCTCGTGGAGCATCGCGGCGAGGATGCCGTGCTGGCGCGGCAGCGGTCCGATCGCCCGCCACTGCTCGTCGCTGATGCCGTCGACCACGAACTGGGCGAAGCCGCCGTGGTCGTCGGGCACGCCGAGCGCCGCGTACTCCGCGTCGAGCAGTTCGCGCGCGGACGCGGTGATCGTCTTGAGGACGTCCCTGACCTCCAGGTGCCGGCTCATGGCGAGCAGGGCGGTGCTCACGGCGGCGAGGCCCGCGTGCGGCGACGGGCTCTCCGCCGACCGATCGGGGTGGACGGGGCGGGGACGGCTCATGTGATCACCGTACCGGCGGGGTACGACAGAGCGCCTCGGCCTGTGGACGGCCATGGATTGGGTCCCGGGGCCTAGGTCGAAGTGCCTTGGCCGGCTGGGGCCCGCGTCCGAGGCGGCGGGACCCGGCCCGGCGCCACTCTGAACGCAGATCGACGGACGCGGATCGACGGACGTATGACGACGGACGCGTGTCGAGGGACAGAGGGGCTGGACATCATGCCGGTTGCGATCATCACGGGGGCCTCGAAGGGACTGGGGCGCGCGCTCGCCGGGGCGCTGGCCGAACGGGGCTGGGACCTGGTCCTCGATGCCAGGACCGCGCCCGTACTGGAAGAGGCGGCGCGCGGGCTCAAGGAGTACGGAACGCAGGTCGTGGCGCTGCCCGGGGACGTCACCGATGCCGGGCACCGCGCGGAGCTGGTGGCGGCGGCGCGGGAGCTGGGCGGGCTCGATCTGCTGGTGAACAACGCCTCCGCGCTGGGAGCCGAGCCGCTGGTAGGGCTCGACGTGCTGGATCTCGCGGGGCTGCGGTCGGCGCTGGAGACCAATGTGGTCGCGGCGCTCGGCCTGGTGCAGGAGTCGCTGCCGCTGCTGCGCGGGGCGCGGGCGGGCGCGGTGGTCGCGGTCAGTTCGGACGCGGCGGTGGAGGCGTACCCGACCTGGGGCGGGTACGGGGCCTCGAAGGCGGCGCTCGACCAGCTGGTGGCGGTGCTCGCCGTGGAGGAGCCTGGGCTGCGGGTGTGGGCGGTGGACCCGGGGGACATGCGGACGGATCTGTACGCGGCGGCGGTGCCGGTGGACGACGACTCCGGCCGGCCGGAGCCCGCGACGGTGGTGCCGGGATTCCTGCGACTGCTCGACGAGCGGCCCGCGAGCGGACGGTACCGCGCTCCCTCTCTTGTGGAGGAGGCGCGGTGACGGTGCCCATGGTGGTACGGGTGCCGGACGGGCTGCTCGCCTCGGTGCCCGCGGAGGTGCGCGGCTCGGGGCGGGACGACGTACGGCTGATGGTGTCGCGGGGAGAAGCGGTGTCCCATCACGCGTTCCGCGATCTCGCGGGACAGCTGCGGGCCGGTGACGTACTCGTCGTCAATACCTCTGAGACCCTGCCCGCCGCGGTCGACGGCACGGTGGCGGGGCGGCCGGTGGTGGTGCACTTCTCCACCCGCGGGTCCGACGGGCGCTGGGCGGTGGAGCTGCGGACACCGGCCGCGTCGGGAAGTACGGAGCGGCGGACCGGGGACCGGGCGGGGACGGTTGTCGCGCTGGGCGGCGGGGAGCGGCTGGTCCTCGATGAGGCGCTGAGCCCGGACCGGCTGTGGTGGGCGCGGGTCTCGGTGGCCGACGTGCCGGGGCTGCTGCACCGGCGGGGGCGGCCGATCCGGTACGGCTACACCGAGCGGGACCAGCCGCTGGCCGCGTACCAGACGGTGTTCGCGCTGCCCGCGCCCGGCGGGCTCGGCTCGGCGGAGATGCCGAGCGCGGCGCGGCCCTTCACGGTGGAGCTGGTCGCCGAACTGGTGCGGCGGGGTGTGCAGTTCGCGCCGATCACGCTGCACACGGGGGTCGCGTCGACGGAGGCGCACGAGCCGCCGTACCCGGAGCGCTTCGAGGTGCCGCGGGCCACGGCCCGGCTGGTGAACGCGGCGAAGTCGGGCGGCGGCACGATCGTGGCCGTGGGGACCACCGCGGTGCGCGCCCTGGAATCGGCGACCGGGCCGGACGGGGTGGTGCGGGAGGCGTCGGGGTGGACGGATCTCGTGGTGACCCCGGAGCGCGGGGTGCGGGTGGTGGACGCCCTGCTGACCGGGCTGCACGAGCCGGAGGCCTCGCATCTGTTGATGCTGGAGGCGATCGCGGGGCGCCAGGCGCTGGCCGTCGCCTACGACCAGGCGCTGAGGCAGCTCTACCTGTGGCACGAGTTCGGCGACGTCCACCTCATACTTCCGGACGAGAACCCTCACCCTGCGCATTGCTTCCGCAACGCCCAGTGAGACTGTTACGTGCTCGATGTGAGCCCGAGCATAGGACGCACATCACTTACGAAGCTCGCTAGTGGACAGATAAAGGCTGTGTGAGCGGGGCGAGAGCGGGTACGAGCCGTCTTTCGCAGGCCCGTGATCCACTATCCGGCTTCGTATGTCGCACCTTTGCCACACGATTTTGCGGCCGCTAACAATGACTCCCGTCGCACAGCGCTGCGGCTCCAACGCCGCGGCGCTCAGGTGCGCCGTCCACGTCATTCGGAAGAGGTCCAACCGCCATGCCCGAGTCCAGCAACCCTGGTCATAGTCGTCTCGCCAAGACGCACAAGATCTCGATTGCCGGCGTCGCCGCCCTCGGCGCCGCCGCTCTCGCCCTCACGGTTCTCCCCGGGACGGGTGCGTCGGGCAACGCCGAAGCTGCCGAGCCGGCCGCCTTCGCGGCGACCGTCGCCAGCACCAAGACGGTCTCGGAGTCCATCTCCCAGCAGCAGGTCACCGCGGGCAAGCAGGCCCAGGACGCCGCGAAGGCCAAGGCCGACGCGGACGCCAAGGCGAAGGCCGAGGCCGAGGCGAAGCAGCGTGACGAGGCCGCCGCCGCCAGCCGCTCCGCCGCCCGCAAGCCGGTGTACGCCAACAACCTCGACGGCTGGATCCGCCAGGCCCTCGACATCATGAAGAGCAAGGGCATCCCGGGCTCCTACGAGGGTCTGCACCGCAACATCATGCGCGAGTCGACCGGCAACCCGAACGCCATCAACGGCTGGGACATCAACGCCATCAACGGCATCCCGTCGAAGGGCCTTCTCCAGGTCATCCAGCCGACCTTCAACGCGTACCACGTGCCCGGCACCTCGTGGAACATCTACGACCCGGTCGCCAACATCACCGCCGCCGCCAACTACGCGGCGAACAAGTACGGCTCGATGGACAACGTCAACAGCGCCTACTGAGCGACGCAGGACGCAGACGACGCCGAAGGGCGGCACCCCGTGCGGGGTGCCGCCCTTCGGCGTCGTTCGGCGCGGTGCTACTTGCGCATGACCTCGGGCTCGTGGCGGCGCAGCAGGCGCGCGACCACGAAGCCGAGGGCGATGCCGATCAGCATCAGCACCGAGATGTCGGTGAACCACTGCGAAGCGTCGTGCTTCCACAGCGGGTCGAGGTTGGTCGGGTTGTTCTGGTCCATCGGCCCCATCAGGTGGGCCAGGTCGAGCGTCGTGCCGGCGCCGGCGATGGCCCAGCGGGACGGCATCAGCCAGGCGAACTGCTCCAGGCCGACCGAGTCGTACACCTTGAAGAGGATGCCGGTGAAGACGACCTGGACGATGGCGAACATGACCAGGAGCGGCATCGTCTTCTCGGAGGTCTTCACCAGCGAGGAGATGATCAGGCCGAACATCATCGAGGTGAAGCCGAGCGCGATCACGACCAGGCACATCTCGATCGCCGGCGGCATCACCAGGCCCTCGGCGGGCAGCCTGCGGGTCGAGAAGCCGATGACGCAGAGGATCACGCCCTGGAAGGCCGTGATGACACCGAGGACCAGGACCTTGGACATCAGGTACGCCGAGCGGGACAGGCCAGTGGCCCGTTCGCGCTCGTAGATGACCCGTTCCTTGATCAGTTCTCGCACGGAGTTGGCGGCGCCGGAGAAGCACATGCCGACCGTGAGGATCAGCATGATCGTGCCCGCGTCGCCGTTGAACCGGACCGGTGGCGTGGGCGCCCCGAGGCCGAACTTCGACGGGATGACGACGCTCACCGCGCCGATCACGGCGGGCAGCGCCACCGACAGGGCGAGGAAGCCCTTGTCGGAGGCGATGACCGACGCGTAGCGGCGCATCAGCGTCCACAGCTGGGAGACCCAGCCCTGCGGCTTCGGCGGCTTGATCGCCTGGGCCGGCGGCATCTGCACCGACTGCGGGGCGACCGCGTCGATGTCCGCGGCGTACATCTGGTAGTGCTGCGAGCCCTTCCAGCGGCCCGCCCAGTCGTAGTCGCGGTAGCTCTCGAAGGCGGAGAAGACATCGGCCCAGGTGCTGTAGCCGAAGAAGTTCAGCGCCTCCTCCGGGGGACCGAAGTAGGCGACCGAGCCGCCCGGCGCCATCACCAACAGCTTGTCGCAGATGGCGAGTTCGGCCACCGAGTGGGTGACCACCAGGACGGTGCGGCCGTCGTCGGCGAGGCCGCGGAGCAGCTGCATGACGTCGCGGTCCATGCCCGGGTCGAGGCCCGAGGTGGGCTCGTCCAGGAAGATCAGCGACGGCTTGGTCAGGAGCTCCAGGGCCACCGACACGCGCTTGCGCTGGCCACCGGAGAGGGAGGTGACCTTCTTCTCCTTGTGGATGTCCAGCTTGAGCTCGCGCAGCACCTCGTCGATGCGCTGCTGACGCTCGTTCTCGGTGGTGTCGGCCGGGAAGCGCAGCTTGGCCGCGTACTTCAGCGCCTTCTTGACGGTCAGCTCCTTGTGCAGGATGTCGTCCTGCGGGACCAGACCGATGCGCTGGCGCAGCTCGGCGAACTGCTTGTACAGGTTCCGGTTGTCGTAGAGGACGTCGCCCTGGTTGGCGGGCCGGTAGCCGGTGAGCGCCTTGAGCAGGGTGGACTTTCCGGAGCCCGAGGGGCCGATGACCGCGATCAGGGACTTCTCGGGGACGCCGAAGGAGACGTCCTTGAGGATGTCCTTGCCGCCGTCGACCGTGACGGTCAGGTGGCGGGCGGAGAAGGAGACGTCACCGGTGTCGACGAACTCTTCGAGCCGGTCGCCGACGATGCGGAAGGTCGAGTGGCCGACGCCGACGATGTCGTTGGGGCCGAGCAGCGCGGTGCCCGACTTGGCCACCGGCTGTCCGTTGACGTACGTGCCGTTGTGCGACCCGAGGTCGCGGATCTCCATCCGGCCGTCGGGCGTCGCGTGGAACTCGGCGTGGTGGCGCGAGACCTGGAGGTCGGAGACCACCAGCTCGTTCTCCAGCGCACGGCCGATGCGCATGACCCGGCCGAGCGACAGGTGGTGGAAGGTGGTCGGGCTGCGGTCCCCGTAGACGGGCGGGGCGCCCGCGGCGCCGCCCTGCTGCGGGAACTGCGGCTGCGGGGGCTGCTGTTGGGGCTGAGCCTGCTGCGGCTGCTGCCACGACTGCTGCGGGACCTGCGCCTGCTGCGGCGGCTGAGGCTGCTGCTGTTGCTGAGCCCACCCGCCCTGCTGGGGCTGCTGCACAGGGGCCGCCTGGGCCTGCTGGGCCGGGGCGGGCTGCGCGTAGGCGGCCGCGGCGGCACCGGACAGATTCAGCCGCGGGCCGTCGGTCGCGTTGCCGAGGTGGACCGAGGAGCCGGGGCCGATTTCCATCTGGTGGATCCGCTGGCCCTGCACGTAGGTGCCGTTGGTCGATCCGTGATCCTCGATGACCCAACTGCGACCGCCCCAGCTGATCGTGGCATGCCGCCACGAGACTCTGGCGTCGTCGATCACCAGGTCACCCTGCGGATCACGTCCGAGGGTGTATGACCTGGACGCATCCAGCGTCCAGGTACTGCCATTCAATTCCAGTACGAGTTCCGGCACTCCAGCCCCACTTGTCGTCCCCCGAAAGACCTCCGCACCGGAGGCCTGTGACTCCCGACACAGGGAGTCTAGGGATGGTGAACATCGGGGGGAACTATTTCAGGCCCGAGCTCGTATCCGAAACCCGGGCCTTGTGAATTACGTGCACAGACCGCATACAGTCCGGTCGCGGTCCTGCAACAGGCCCCCGGCGGCCCCCCGTTGACGCGGGCCAAACACCCCCCGAGAGTAGTAAGCACCCATGAGTGCGTACGGATCATGCGCTCCGCCCATAAATGACCTGGGACGCGGATCAACATGGCCTCTCCGTATCAATGGGGCAAGTCGACTCTTATCGGGGGGTCCTGATGGGCGTGCGCGACAACACGGGCCGGGGCGCGATCCGGTGGGGCGATGTCGTCCTCGCCTCGATCGCCTCGGTGAGCTGGGCACTGGTCGCGATGGCGGGGACGGCGGCGCTCGGTCTGCATCTGCTCGGGGCGGACGTGGCGGGGGCGCTCGGTCCGATGACGGCGGCCGTGGTGGTGCTGGGGGCGGGGGGCTCGGTCACCCCGTCCGGCGACGTCTCGGCGTTCGGCCTGAGCGGCGCGGCGGCGAGCACCACCGTCGATTTCGCGCCACTGGGGGTCGGGCTCGCGGGCGCGGTCCTGCTCGCCTGGTTCTTCCCCCGCTCGCTGCGGGCCGCCGGAACCTGGATCACGGGTAGGGAGCTGGCGGTGCGCGCGGCCGCGGTGGCCGTCCTCTTCGTCGCCGTCATCGGCGGACTCGCCTGGGCCGGTCACGACCTCATCACGATCGACGGCGGACAGCTGGGCCTGGACAAGGTGAAGGTGCCGGGCATCGGCGGGATCGGGGACATCGGCGGGCTGCTGCCGGGCCGGCTCGCCGGCCTCGCGAACGCCAAGGCACACGTCGGCTTCAGCGTCGATGCCGCCCGCTCGCTGGCGGGCGCGGTGTGCTGGGTGCTCGGGGTGCTCGTGATCGCCCTGCTCGCCTCGCGCCGCACCCCGCTCCCGCGCGGCTGGGAAGCGCTGCACCGGGTGGTGCGGCCCGCCGTGTCGGCGCTGGTCGCGGCGGTACTGCTGGCGGTCGCGGCGGGGCTCGCGGCGGCGGCGTACGCGGCGATCGGCGACGCCCACCCGCGGCGGATCGCGGGCGCCGCCCTGCTCGGCGCCCCGAACGGCGTGTGGCTCGCGATCCCGCTCGGCCTCTTCGTGCCGTGGAGCGGACACGCCACCGGAACGCTCGCCAAGCTGCTCCCGCACCCGCTCGACCAGCTCCTCGGGCTCGGGGCCGATCAGTCGCTGACCCTGGGGCGGCTCGCCCAACTCGACCACCGGGTCTGGCTGTTGGCCCTCGCGACGGCCGTGCTCATGCTGTACGCGGGGGTGCTCGCCGCGGCCCGTACGCCGGTGCGCGGGCGCTCCCTCGGCGCGTTCACGGGGAGCTGCGCGCTGGCGCTCGCCGCGGCCACCGCGCTCGCGCTGCCCCTGATGGTGTGGCTGACCGGGATCTCCGCGAACGCCTCCCTGTCGGTGCTGGGCTTCGACGCGTTCGGGGCGGGCATCGAGCTGCACGGGAACGCCGGGCTCGCGTCGGCGCTCGGGGCGGCGTGGGGCGCCGGGGCCGGGGCGGCGGGGGCGCTGCTCGCCCGGGTGTCGGGGGCGGCCGGGCGGCGGGCCGCGGCGCTCGCGGGCGAGACGGGCGAGGCGGCCGACGTACCGGGCCCGCGCGGGGAGACGGCAGGGGTACCGGGCCCGTACCACCCGGCGCCGTCCTACCGGCCGCCGAACCCCGACACCAATCCGTATCTGAAGCTGCCGCCCGGACTGCACGGCTCCCCCACGCTGCCCGGCCTCCCGGACCGCCCGCCGGCCCGTCCCCGGCCGCGCCGGCCGCCGTACGAGGGCCCGCCGCCCCCGCCGGGAGCGCCGCGGGGCCGCCGCTGAGCGGCCCGCGGGCCGGGTGAGGGGGCCGTCCGAGGGGGCGCTGTCCGCAGGCCGGGACGGCGTGCCGGGCCGGAGCGCCGGGCGGATACGGTGGGATCACCATGACGCCATCGCCCCTGCCCCCCGCCGGCCAGCCCTCCGACGCCGGTCAGAGCTCCGACGTACCCACCCTCCTCGTCAAGATCTTCGGCAAGGACCGCCCCGGCATCACCGCCGGGCTCTTCGACACCCTCGCCGCCTACTCCGTCGATGTCGTGGACATCGAGCAGGTCGTCTCCCGTGGCCGCCTCGTGCTGTGCGCGCTCGTCACCGAGCCGACCGTGGCTTCCGCGGGCGAGCTGCGCGCCACCGTGCACAGCTGGGCGGATTCGCTCCGGCTCCAGGCGGAGATCATCTCCGGCATCGGCGACAACAGGCCGCGCGGCAGCGGCCGTTCGCACGTCACCGTGCTCGGGCATCCGCTCACCGCCGAGTCCACGGCGGCCATAGCGGCCTGCATCACCGCCACCGGCGGCAACATCGACCGCATCTTCCGGCTCGCCAAGTACCCGGTCACGGCAGTGGAGTTCGCCGTGTCCGGTGTGGAGACGGGGCCGTTGCGCACCGAGCTCGCGACCGAGGCCGCCGCCCTCGGCGTGGACGTGGCCGTCGTCTCGGCGGGGCTGCACCGGCGGGCCCAGCGGCTCGTCGTGATGGACGTGGACTCCACGCTGATCCAGGACGAGGTGATCGAGCTCTTCGCCGCGCACGCCGGCTGCGAGGAGGAGGTCGCCGAGGTCACCGCCGCCGCGATGCGCGGCGAGCTCGACTTCGAGCAGTCGCTGCACGCCCGGGTGGCGCTGCTCAAGGGCCTGGACGCCTCGGTGGTGGACAAGGTGCGGTCCGAGGTCCGGCTCACTCCGGGCGCCCGCACCCTGATCCGCACGCTCAAGGCGCTCGGCTATCAAGTCGGCGTCGTATCGGGCGGGTTCACCCAGGTCACCGACGGCCTCAAGGACCAGCTCGGGCTCGACTTCGCCTCCGCCAACACCCTGGAGATCAAGGACGGCAGGTTCACCGGGCGGGTCACCGGCGAGATCGTGGACCGGGCCGGCAAGGCGCGGCTGCTGCGGGAGTTCGCCGCCGAGGCCGGGGTGCCGCTGGCCCAGACGGTGGCGATCGGCGACGGCGCCAACGACCTCGACATGCTGAACGCGGCCGGTCTCGGCGTCGCCTTCAACGCCAAGCCGGTGGTGCGGGAGGCCGCGCACACCGCGGTGAACGTACCCTTCCTCGACACCGTGCTGTATCTGCTCGGCATCACCCGCGAAGAGGTCGAGGCGGCCGACGGCCTCATCGACTGAGGCCCAAACGGCGTACGGATGCGGGGGAAGGCCCGGTGCACGGTGTGCGCCGGGCCTTCCTCATCGTCACGCCTGCGAGTCAGTCGTGCGGGGCCCAGAAGTCCACGAGCTTGCCGACGCCGTGCTCCACCGACTTCCAGGAGCCGTTGAAGGTGAGCACGGCGAAGGCGGAGGTCGGGAAGCCGCTGCGGTTCATCCGCGGCAGCACATCGCCCTCCGCCTCCCCCGCGAGCGCGTCGGCCAGGGCGTGCATCCCGGGGTTGTGCCCGATGAGCAGCAGGTTGGCGACGTCGTCGGGGGTCTCGTTGAGCACCGCGATCAGTTCGCCGAGCGAGGCCTCGTACAGCCGCTCCTCGTACACCGTCCGGGGGCGGTGCGGCAGTTCCTGGACGGCCAGCTTCCAGGTCTCGCGGGTCCTTGCCGCGCTGGAGCAGAGGGCAAGGTCGAAGGGGATGCCGGATGCGGCCAGCCGGCGGCCGGCGACAGGGGCGTCCGTCCGCCCCCGGTCGGCGAGCGGCCGGTCGTGGTCGGACACCTGGGGCCAGTCGGCTTTCGCGTGCCGGAGGAGGACGATCCTGCGGGGTGTATCGACGCTCATGCATCAAAGCTTCGCATGAATGGCGGCGGCGGGCGCAGGGTGTCGAAGGGCTGCCCCACCGGCGTGATAAAGGAGGTTCGTGGCTAGTGGGACAGGGTCTGCTGGATGCGGTCGACGAGGTGGGCGAGGGTGCCGTCGGCGGACACGGCCTGGGTGTCGCCCGAACCGATGATGAGCGCGAGGAGCACTCCGAACGCGATCGCGGGCAGCACGAATCCCCACCACGGCAGCCGGAAGTCGACGCCACCGGCGGCCGGGTGGGAGGACCTGGGGTGCGTGTGGGCCGGCATGACCGCCTCCGTGTGGTTCCGGGTACGAGTTCCGCGTACGAACGGGGCGTTCGTCGTGGTCCCTCAAACCTACGGATCCGGCGGGCCCGGTCCCATCCGGCGACCCACCCACTCGACCCTGACCCTGGCCCCCTAGGGGATGGTGGGGCCAGCACCACCTCGACCCCTCGGGGGCTCGGTCAGGGGGAGGCGATCGTCGCGATGATCGCGACGACGACCGTGACGGCGAGCATCGCGCCGAGCACGAGAAGGAGCTTCTTCTGGCTGTTCTGCGGAT
Source organism: Streptomyces sp. NPDC094147 (assembly GCF_044764265.1). Classification (NCBI taxonomy): domain Bacteria; kingdom Bacillati; phylum Actinomycetota; class Actinomycetes; order Kitasatosporales; family Streptomycetaceae; genus Streptomyces; species Streptomyces sp. NPDC094147. The sequence continues at coordinate 18,813 of NZ_JBIWHT010000001.1, forward strand.
TCGGTTCGAGCACTGGCATGCGGTCAGTGTCGCATCCCGGTTTCGCCCGCTATCGCCGGACCCCGGCTTCGTCCTCGATCGTACGGTCGCGTCCGGCCAGCACGCCGACCGCGATCTGGGGCACCATCAGCGCCGCCATCAGCGCGATGGGCAGGTCCCAGCCGCCGCTGCGGTCGTGCAGGACACCGACCAGGAGGGGGCCCGGGATGGAGAGCAGATAGCCGACGCACTGCGCGAAGGCGGAGAGCCGCACCACTCCCGCGCCGGTCCGCGAGCGCTTGCTGATCATCGTGAGGGCCAGCGGGAAGGCGCAGTTGGAGATGCCGAGGAGCAGCGCCCAGACCCAGGCGCCGGCGGCCGGCGCGAGGTAGAGCCCGGCGTAGCCGGCCAGGCCGCAGGTGCCGAGCGCGACGACGATGGGACCCTGGCTGCGCAGCCGGTTGACCAGCCACGGAATGACGAAGCCGAGCGGCACGCCCATGACCATGGTGATGGAGAGCAGCAGGCCCGCGGTGCCGGCCGACACGCCCGCGTCGCGGAAGATCGTCGGCATCCAGCCCATGGTGATGTAGGCGCCGGTCGCCTGGAGTCCGAAGAAGCAGGCCAGCGCCCAGGCCGTGCCGCTGCGGGTGATGCGCAGCGCGGGTGCCGCCTCCGCGCGGGCGCTCGGGGCCGGGCCAGCGCTCCCGGAGCGGTCGCGCGCCAGCGGGATCCAGACCGCGAAGGCGACGACGGCGAGCAGCGCCCAGATGCCGAGGCCCTGGCGCCAACTGCCGCCCAGCGCATCGGTGATGGGCACGGTGGTGACCGCGGCGAGCGAGGTGCCCGCGGCGAGCGCCATCGAGTAGAGCCCGGTCATCGAGCCGACCCGGTCGGGGAAGTACCGCTTGACGATCACCGGCATCAGGACGTTGCTCAGCGCTATGCCCATCAGGGCGAGCGCGCTGGCCGCGAGGAAGGTGACGGTGCCGCCCGCGAGGGAGCGCAGGAGCAGTCCGACGGTGATCGCGGCCATGCCGGCGAGGACGACCGCGCCGGGGCCGAAGCGGCGGGCGAGCCGCGGCGCCATGATGCCGAACAGGGCGAAGCAGAACGCCGGTACGGAGGTCAGCACACCGGCGATGCCGCCGCTCATGTGCAGTCCGCCGGTGACCTCCTTCATCAGCGAGCCGAGGCTGGTGATCGCGGGGCGCAGGTTGACGGCGGCGAGCACCAGCGCGAGCGGTACGAGCCAGCGCGTCCACGAGGGCACCCGGCTCGCACCGGCGGGCGGGTGCGGGGACTCGGCGCGGACGGTGGGCGCGGGGCTCAGCGTGGTGGTCTCTTCGTCGGGCATGGTGCCATCATAGAATCATGGGATGATTGGTTGTCCAATCGTGCGCGGCCCCTCTTCTCGCAACCGTCCCGCGTCGTCCCGTACGCTTCTCAGCCCTTCCCGCCCCTTCGTCCCCCCCTTCTCGCACTGGAGCACCATGACCCTGAGCTCTCCCCGGCGGTCCGCCCTCGCCGACCAGGTGATCGCGCAGTTGCGGAACCAGATCACCTCGGGCGAGTGGCCGCTCGGCGCGCGCATCCCGACCGAGCCGGAGCTGGTCGAACAGCTCGGGGTGGCGCGCAACACGGTCCGCGAGGCGGTCCGCGCCCTCGCGCACAACGGCCTGCTCGACATCCGGCAGGGCTCCGGCACGTACGTCATCGCGACCAGCGAGCTGGCCGGGGTGATGCACCGCCGGTTCGTCGACGCCGACCCGCGCCATGTGGCCGAGCTGCGCTCCACGCTGGAGTCGTCGGCGGCCCGGCTGGCCGCGCAGCGGCGTACCGAGCGGGAGCTCAAGCAGTTGGACACGCTGCTGGAGCGGCGCGAGGAGGCCTGGGCCTCCGGCGACCGGGAGGCCTTCGTCGCGGCCGACGCCACGCTGCACCTGGCGGTCGTGGCCGCCTCGCACAATGACGTACTGACCGAGCTGTACGCGGATCTCGGGCATCTGCTGCGCGACTGGCTGCGCGATGACGTGGGGCTCGACATGACGCCGGAGAGCCACATGGACCACGGCCGGATGGTCGACGCGATCCGCTCCGGTGACGCGGAGACGGCCGCCACGGAGGCCGCCGCCCACGCCTTCATCTGCCTGCCGGACCGGCTCGAAGGACGCTGAGCCGCGATCAGGGGGCCTTCTCGTGCGTCACCCAGACCTCGCGGACGTCCTTCCAGCAGCGGTCGGTGAGCCTGTGGGTCTGCCCGGGGCCCACCTCCACGGGCGCCGAGTCCGCGTCGAGGTCCCACCACAGCGCGCAGTGGATGTGCAGCCGCACCCGGTCGGCGTCCGGATAGGGGTTGTGGCAGTACACCGTCACATGCGAACCCTGTACGGAGGTCTGGCAGGCGGCACCGAAGGGCTCGGGCGGCGCCGGGGCGGGCTCGGCGGGGGGCGCGCCCGCGGCCCGCACCACGGAGGGGGCGGCGAGTCCGGCGGCCGCCGCGAGCAGCAGGAACAGCAGGGCCAGGGCCCGGCGCTGCCCGACGCACCAGGGGCGCACACCCCCACCTCCTCCCCGGCCGACTGCCCGACATGTCCGTCTCGATCAGTCTGCGGGGAAGTCGCGGTCCACGCACGGCGGCCGCCCACCGGAAGAGTCCGGTGAGCGGCCGCAGATGTGCGTCGGGGGGTCAGGCACCCACGGCGTGCAGTCCGCCGTCGACGTGGATGATCTCACCCGTCGTCTTCGGGAACCAGTCCGAGAGCAGCGCGACGATGCCCTTGCCGGCCGGCTCGGGGTCGGCCATGTTCCACTCCATCGGCGAGCGGTGGTTCCACACGTCCGCGAGCTCCGAGAAGCCCGGGATGGACTTCGCGGCCATGGAGCCGATCGGACCCGCCGAGATCAGGTTGCAGCGGATGTCGTCCTTGCCCAGGTCACGGGCCATGTAGCGGGAGGTCGCCTCCAGGGCGGCCTTGGCCGGGCCCATCCAGTCGTACTGCGGCCAGGCGTACTGCGCGTCGAAGGTGAGGCCGACGACCGAGCTGCCCGGGGTGAGCAGCTCGCGCAGCGCCATCGTCAGCGACTTCAGCGAGAACGCCGAGACGTGCATGGCGGTGGCGACCGACTCGAACGGGGTGTTCAGGAAGTTGCCGCCGAGGGCGTCCTGCGGGGCGAAGCCGATCGAGTGGACGATGCCGTCCAGACCGCCGAGCTCGTCCTTGACCAGGCCCGCGAGGCGGTCCAGGTGCTCCTGGTTGGTCACGTCCAGCTCGATGACCTTGGCGGGCTTGGGAAGCTTCCTGGCGATGCGCTCGGTCAGGGTCGGCCGCGGGAAGGCAGTCAGGATGACCTCGGCGCCCTGCTCCTGAGCCAGCTTCGCGGCGTGGAAGGCGATGGAGGACTCCATCAGCACACCGGTGATCAGGACGCGCTTGCCCTCAAGAATTCCGCTCATGGTGATCAGTGACCCATGCCCAATCCGCCGTCAACCGGGATGACGGCTCCAGTGATGTACGAGGCGTCGTCGGAGGCGAGGAACTTCACCGCGGCGGCGATCTCCTCGGGCTGCGCGTAGCGGCCCAGCGGCACCTGGGACACGATGCCCTTGCGCTGCTCCTCGGTGAGCACCTTGGTCATGTCGGTGTCGACGAAACCGGGCGCGACGACGTTGAAAGTGATGTTGCGGGAGCCGAGCTCGCGTGCGAGCGACCGGGCGAAGCCGACCAGGCCCGCCTTGGAGGCGGCGTAGTTGGCCTGGCCCGCCGAGCCGAGCAGCCCGACGACCGAGGAAATCAGCACGACGCGGCCCTTCTTGGCGCGCAGCATGCCGCGGTTGGCGCGCTTGACCACGCGGAAGGTGCCGGTGAGGTTGGTGTCGAGGACGGAGGTGAAGTCCTCCTCCGACATCCGCATCAGGAGCTGGTCCTTGGTGACGCCGGCGTTGGCGACGAGCACCTCGACGGGGCCGTGCGCGTCCTCGACCTCCTTGTACGCCTGCTCCACCTGTTCGGCGTCGGTGATGTCGCACTTGACGGCGAGGCACCCCAATTCCGCCAGGGCGGCCGGCGGCTCTCCGGAGCGGTACGTGATCGCTACCTTGTCGCCGTTCTCGGCGAATGCGCGGGCGATGGCGAGGCCGATGCCCCGGTTACCTCCGGTGACGAGAACCGAGCGGCTCAACGGATCACCCTTTCGATAGGCGGTTTCGTACTCCCCGCAAACTATCGGTACCGCCCGACTTACGGGGAATCGAGCCCTGACAGTGGCGCAGAACGAGCGCTGTCGGGTCTCTACAGAAAGCCGTAGTCACCGGGCCCGCCGACGCGACATGATCGGGGCGTCCGGTCTCATACGACAGGGAGACAACTGTGCCATCTGGGACCCATTCCATCGACGAAGCCTTCACTGCGCTGCCGCTGCGGGCCCTCGCCGACGCGGCGCTCGCCCGCGCCCGCGCCCTCGGCTCCGACCACGCCGACTTCCGGTTCGAGCGGGTGCGCAGCGCGGCCTGGCGGCTGCGCGACGCCCGGCCCGCCGGATCCTCCGACACCACCGACCTCGGCTATGCGGTCCGGGTGGTGCACGGCGGGGCCTGGGGGTTCGCCTCCGGGGTCGATCTGACGATGGACGCGGCGGCCAAGGTCGCCTCCCAGGCGGTGGCCATGGCCCAGCTGTCCGCGCAGGTCATCGCGGCGGCGGGGTCCAAGGAGCGGGTCGAGCTGGCGGCCGAGCCGGTGCACTCCGAGAAGACCTGGGTCTCCTCGTACGAGATCGATCCCTTCTCGGTGCCGGACGAGGACAAGAGCGCGCTGCTCGCCGAGTGGAGCTCGCGACTGCTCGGCGCCGACGGGGTCGAGCACGTGGACGCCTCGCTGCTCACCGTGCACGAGAACAAGTTCTACGCGGACACGGCGGGCACGGTGACGACCCAGCAGCGGGTGCGGCTGCACCCGCAGCTCACCGCGATCGCGGTGGACCGCACGACCGGTGAGTTCGACTCGATGCGGACGATCGCGCCGCCGGCCGGGCGCGGCTGGGAGTACCTGACCGGCACCGGCTGGGACTGGGACGCCGAACTGGAAGAGATCCCTTCGCTTCTGGCCGAGAAGATGCGGGCGCCGAGCGTCGAGGCCGGTCGCTACGACCTGGTCGTGGACCCGTCCAACCTGTGGCTGACCATCCACGAGTCGATCGGCCACGCCACCGAACTGGACCGGGCGCTCGGCTACGAGGCGGCGTACGCGGGGACCTCGTTCGCCACCTTCGACCAGCTGGGCAAGCTGACGTACGGCTCGCAGGTGATGAACGTGACCGGCGACCGGACCGCCGAGCACGGGCTCGCGACGGTCGGCTACGACGACGAGGGCGTCGAGGCCCAGTCCTGGGACCTGGTGAAGGACGGGACGCTCGTCGGGTACCAACTCGACCGCCGCATCGCGAAGTTGACGGGGCTCGGCCGCTCCAACGGCTGCGCGTATGCGGACTCCCCCGGGCATGTGCCGGTCCAGCGGATGGCCAACGTCTCGCTCCAGCCGGACCCGGGCGGGCTCTCCACCGAGGACCTGATCGGCGGGGTGGAGCGCGGCATCTACGTGGTCGGCGACCGGTCCTGGTCGATCGACATGCAGCGCTACAACTTCCAGTTCACCGGCCAGCGCTTCTTCCGGATCGAGAACGGCCGGCTCGCCGGCCAGCTCCGCGACGTCGCCTACCAGGCGACGACCACCGACTTCTGGGGCTCCATGGAGAAGGTCGGCGGCCCCCAGACCTACGTCCTGGGCGGCGCCTTCAACTGCGGCAAGGCCCAGCCGGGCCAGGTGGCGGCGGTCTCCCACGGCTGCCCCTCCGCGCTGTTCCGCGGCGTCAACATCCTCAACACCACGCAGGAGGCGGGTCGATGAATCGCGGATCCCACCGCAGCGCCCCCGGCTGGGGGTCCGGGGGTCGTCCCCCGGGACAGCACAGTCTCAACACCACGCAGGAGGCCGGGCGATGAGCTCCCGTACGACCGTCAAGCCGCACGAGATCGTCGAGCGGGCCCTGGAACTGTCCACCGCCGACGGCTGCGTCGTCATCGCCGACGAGCACTCCTCGGCGAACCTGCGCTGGGCCGGCAACGCGCTGACCACCAACGGCGTCACGCGCGGGCGGACCCTGACCGTGATCGCGACCGTGGACGGCGCCGAGGGCACCGCGTCCGGCGTCGTGTCGCGGTCGGCCGTCACCGCGGCCGACCTGGAGCCGCTGGTCCGCGCGGCGGAGGCGGCGGCGCGCGGCGCCGGGCCCGCCGAGGACGCGCAGCCGCTGGTCGGCGGGGTGCCGGTGGCGCCGGACTTCACCGACGCCCCGGCCGAGACCAGCTCGGCCGTGTTCGCCGACTTCGCGCCCGCGCTCGGCGAGGCCTTCGCCCGCGCCAGAGCCGGCGAGCGCGAGCTGTACGGCTTCGCCAGCCACGAGCTGACCTCCACCTACCTCGGTACGTCCACCGGCCTGCGGCTCCGCCACGACCAGCCCAACGGCACCCTGGAGCTGAACGCCAAATCGCCCGACCGCACCCGCTCGGCCTGGGCCGGGCGCGCCACCGCGGACTTCAAGGACGTCGACCCGGGCGCCCTCGACGAGGAGCTCGCCCGCCGGCTCGGCTGGGCCGAGCGCCGCGTCGAGCTGCCCGCCGGGCGGTACGAGACGCTGCTGCCGCCCTCCGCCGTGGCCGATCTGCTGATCTACCAGATCTGGTCGGCGGCGGCCCGCGACGCCGCCGAGGGCCGCACCGTCTTCTCCCGGCAGGGCGGCGGCACCCGCATCGGCGAGACCCTCTGCCCGCTGCCGCTGTCGCTGCGCAGCGACCCGAACGAGCCGGGCCTGGAGTACGCGCCGTTCATGGTGGCGCACGCCTCGGGCGACGCGGAGTCGGTGTTCGACAACGGGCTGCCGGTCACCGCGACCGACTGGATGCGGGAGGGCCGCCTGGAGCACCTGGTCACCACCCGGCACAGCGCGCAGCTCACCGGTCTGCCGGTCGCGCCCTCGCCCGGGAACCTGATTCTGGACGGGGGCGGCGAGCGCTCCCTGGACGAGATGGTCGCCGCCACCGAGCGGGGCCTCCTGGTGACCTGCCTGTGGTACATCCGCGAGGTGGACCCGGCGACGCTGCTGCTCACCGGTCTGACCCGGGACGGCGTCTACCTCGTGGAGAACGGCGAGGTGGTCGGCGAGGTGAACAACTTCCGGTTCAACGAGTCGCCGGTGGACCTGCTGTCGCGGGCCACCGAGGCCGGGCGCACCGGGAAGACGCTGCCCAGGGAGTGGAGCGACTACTTCACCCGGGCGGCGATGCCCGCGCTGCGCATTCCCGACTTCAACATGAGCTCGGTCAGCCAGGGCGTGTGACGCCCATAGACTGGGTTGACCCATCGACCCTGGATCCAAGGAGACGTAGAACCGTGACGGACATCGTCGACGAGCTGAAGTGGCGCGGGCTGTTCTCGCTGTCCACCGACGAGGACGCATTGCGCAAGGCTCTCGCGGACGGTCCCGTCACGTTCTATTGCGGCTTCGACCCGACCGCGGCCAGCCTGCACGTCGGCCACCTGGTGCAGGTGCTCACCGTCCGCCGGCTCCAGCAGGCCGGGCACCGGCCGCTGGCGCTCGTGGGCGGCGCCACGGGCCAGATCGGCGACCCGCGGCCGACCGCCGAGCGCACCCTGAACGACCCGGAGACGGTCGCGAACTGGGTGAACCGGCTGCGTGGCCAGATCGAGCCGTTCCTGTCCTTCGAGGGCGAGAACGCGGCCGTGATGGTCAACAACCTGGACTGGACCGCGGGCCTGTCCGCGATCGAGTTCCTGCGGGACATCGGCAAGCACTTCCGGGTCAACAAGATGCTCACCAAGGACTCGGTCGCCCGTCGGCTGGAGTCCGAACAGGGCATCAGCTACACGGAGTTCAGCTACCAGCTGCTCCAGGGCATGGACTTCCTGGAGCTGTACCGGCGGTACGGCTGCACCCTCCAGCAGGGCGGCAGCGACCAGTGGGGCAACCTCACGGCCGGGCTCGACCTGATCCACCGCCTGGAGCCGGACGCCGAGGTGCACTGCCTGGCGACGCCGCTGATGGTCAAGTCGGACGGCACCAAGTTCGGCAAGACCGAGGGCGGGGCCGTCTGGCTCGACCCGGAGATGACCACCCCGTACGCGTTCTACCAGTTCTGGCTGAACGTGGACGACCGGGACATCTCGACCTACCTGCGCATCCTCTCCTTCAAGTCCCGCGAGGAGCTGGAGGAGATCGAGAAGCTCACCGAGGAGCGGCCGCAGGCGCGTACCGCGCAGCGGGCGCTGGCCGAGGAGCTGACCACGCTGGTGCACGGCGCCGAGCAGTGCGCGGCCGTGATCGCCGCGTCCAAGGCGCTGTTCGGCCAGGGCGAGCTGGCGGAGCTGGACGAGGCGACGCTGGCCGCCGCGCTGGCCGAGCTGCCGCACGCCAAGGTGTCCGAACTCGGCCTGGTCACCGACCTGTTCGCCGAGGTGGGCCTCGTGGCGAGCAAGTCGGCCGCCCGCCGCACCGTGAAGGAGGGCGGCGCCTACGTGAACAACGTGAAGGTGACCGCCGAGGACGCGGTGGCCACGGCCGGGGAACTCCTGCACGGGCGCTGGCTGGTGCTGCGCCGGGGCAAGAAGAACCTGGCGGCGATCGAGGTCACCGGCGCCTGACGGGTACGAACGGACGGAAGGGGGCGGTTCCCCTCACGGGACCGCCCCCTTCCGCGCGCCGTCAGGCTCTCTCTTTGCTGCCGCGCAGCGCCATGTACAGCATGTCGCCCAGGAAGACGATGACGACCGCGGCCGCGATCTGGAGCCCGTGCCGGCCCCAGTCGATGCCCTTGGTCTCGGCGATCCCGATCGCCCGAGCGACCGAGTTGCCGACCACGCCGCCGATGATGCCGAAGATGGTGGTCAGCCAGAGCGGACTGTGCTGTTTGCCGGGAATGATCGCCTTGGCGATGATGCCGAGCACGAATCCGACGATGATGGCCCACAACCAGCCCATGGCTGCCTCCTAGTGCGGCTCGACGTGAGCAGGTCCAGCCAGTGTCAGCCCGTACTCCGTACGGCGCATGTCGGACACCTCCATACGTGGTCAGTACTGCGGCATCCGCGCAGGTTGGAGCCGCCCCGGTCTCGAACCCGGCGGACCCCCGGCGTACGGTGATAGCAGTACGGGCCGGGGGAGAGCCCGCGGCGGAACTCAGGCGGTGGAACGTGATGCGGAAGCAGAACAGCGGTCAGGTCTTCCGGATCACCGGGGCGCGCACGGGGCTCGCCGAGGACGTCCGGGGGCGGCAGCGCCGCTATGTGATCTCGATGTCGATCCGTACCGTTTCGGTGGTTCTGACGGCAGTGCTGTGGAACGTCGAGCGTCCTGTCGCCATCGTGACGCTGGTGCTCGGTGCGCTGCTGCCTTATGTGGCCGTGGTGTTCGCCAACGCGGGCCGGGAGAACGTCACTTCGCTGCCCTCGACATTCATCCCCGCGCCGAGCCGGCCGGCCCTCGGCGCGGCCCCGGCGGGCGGCTCCGCGGAATCCGCTGCGGAACCCACAGGCAGTGACCACGAGCCCCGGTCACACGGACCGGCTTGATCCGTCACCGTCTGCGAACCTCAGGAAAAGCTCAGATCAATCATGAAGTTCCGGTGCCCGACACCGGGTGCCCCATGCCATACTTCGTAGGCGCTCCGCATCCCCCGTCGGAGCGACGGACCGACGCCGGGCAGCTCCCCCCGTGGCTGCTCGGCGTCGCCCTTTTGTACGGGCCCGGATGACGCACAATGTCTCTGTGAGTGACAAGACGAGTGACGAGACCCCCATCTGTTCCGCCAAGGGCTGCCGTGCCGACGCCGTCTGGGTGCTCGCCTGGAACAACCCGAAGGTCCACACGCCGGAGCGCCGCAAGACGTGGCTCGCCTGTGCGGAGCACCGCGAGCCCCTCTCCCAATTCCTGGGCGTACGGGGCTTCTTGAAGGATGTGGTGACGCTCGCCGAGTGGGAGTCGGCCGGCTCAGCCGCCGATCGCTGACATCGGGCGGTCGGGCTGCAGGAACGAGGGGTCGTCCAGACCGGATCCGGCCTTCTTTCCCCACATGGCCAGCTTCCAGAGCCGGGCGATCTCCTCGTCGGGAGCGCCCGAGCGCAGCGCGGCGCGCAGGTCGGACTCCTCGCGGGCGAACAGGCAGGTGCGCACCTGGCCGTCGGCGGTGAGGCGGGTCCGGTCGCAGGCCCGGCAGAACGGGCGGGTCACCGAGGCGATGACGCCCACGGTGTGCCGGCCGCCGTCCACCACCCAGCGCTCGGCGGGCGCGGAGCCCCGCTCCTCGTCCCCTTCGGGGGTGAGCGTGAAGCGTGTACGCAGCGATTCCAGGATGTCGCCGGCGGTGATCATGCCGTCGCGCTTCCAGCCGTGCTGCGCGTCCAGCGGCATCTGCTCGATGAAGCGGAGCTCGTAGTCGTGCTCGACGGCCCAGGCGAGCAGGTCGGGGGCCTCGTCGTCATTGAGACCGGGCATCAGGACGGCGTTGACCTTGACCGGGGTGAGGCCCGCCGCGCGGGCGGCCTCCATGCCCTCGATGACGTCCTTGTGCCGGTCGCGGCGGGTCAGCGTCTTGAAGACGTCGGGACGCAGGGTGTCCAGGGAGACGTTGACGCGGTCGAGACCGGCCGACTTCAGGGCGGCGGCGGTGCGCTTGAGGCCGATGCCGTTGGTGGTGATCGACATCTGGGGGCGCGGCTCCAGGGCGGCGCAGCGCTCGACTATCCCGACCAGGCCGGGCCTCAGCAGCGGCTCACCGCCGGTGAAGCGGACCTCGGTCACTCCGAGGTCGGTGACGGCGATGCGGATCAGCCGGACGATCTCGTCGTCGGTCAGCAGATCGGGCTTGGCGAGCCACTGCAGACCCTCTTCCGGCATACAGTACGTACACCGCAGATTGCATCGGTCTGTGAGTGAAACACGCAGGTCAGTGGCCACACGGCCGTAGGTGTCGATGAGCACTGTGGGCCCCCTCCCCTGTCTCGGAACGCTGTCTCGAAATCGATTCGGCGGTATATACACCGAGCCTACGCGAGACGTCCGACAACGGATGGGGGCCGATTGTCACGAGGTGCGGCGAGGCCGTGTCGTAGGACTCTACGACACGGCCTCGGCCATCCGCCGTGCGGATGTACGTCAGTGGGCGCCGATGCCCGTGAGGGACTTGACCTCCAGCTCGGCGTACTTGCCCGTATCGGGCTCCTCCTTGGAGAGCAGCGAACCGATCCAGCCGAGCAGGAAGCCGAGCGGGATCGAGATCAGGCCCGGGTTCTCCAGCGGGAACCAGTGGAAGTCGACGCCCTTGAACATCGACGTCTTCGGGTTGCCGGACACGACGGGCGAGAACAGCACCAGGAACACCGAGCTGAACAGGCCGCCGTAGATCGACCACAGCGCGCCCTGGGTGGTGAAGCGCTTCCAGAACAGGCTGTAGAGGATGGTCGGCAGGTTTGCGGAGGCAGCGACGGCAAAGGCGAGCGCGACCAGGCCCGCCACGTTCATGTCGCGTGCGAAGGCGCCCAGGACGATCGCGATCGCCCCGATGAAGACGGTGGCCCAGCGGGCCGCGCCCATCTCCTCCTTCTCGGTCGCCTTTCCCTTGCGGATGACGTTGGCGTAGATGTCGTGCGCGAAGGACGAGGACGAGGCGAGGGTGAGCCCGGCCACGACGGCGAGGATGGTCGCGAAGGCGACCGCCGAGATCACGGCGAGCAGGGTCGCGCCGCCGGTGGTGCCGACGCCGCCGCCGAGGTACTCGGCGAGCTGCGGGGCGGCCGTGTTGCCCGCCGGGTTCTGGGCCTTGATCGCGGCCGGGCCCACGAGGGCGGCGGCGCCGAAGCCGAGCGCGATCGTCATCAGGTAGAAGGCGCCGATGATGCCGATCGCCCAGTTCACCGACTTACGCGCGGCCTTGGCGGTGGGCACCGTGTAGAAGCGGATCAGGATGTGCGGCAGGCCCGCGGTGCCGAGGACCAGGGCGATGCCGAGCGAGATGAAGTCCAGCTTCGAGGTGCCGTTGGCGCCGTACTTCAGGCCGGGCTCAAGGAACTTGGAGCCCTTGCCGCTCTTCTCCGCGGCCGTGCCGAGCAGGTCGGAGATGTTGAAGTGGAACTTGAGCAGCACCAGGAAGGTCATCAGGATCGCGCCCGCGATGAGCAGTACGGCCTTGACCATCTGGACCCAGGTGGTGCCCTTCATGCCGCCGATGGTGACGTACACGATCATCAGGACGCCGACGAGGGCGACGATGAGGATCTTGCCCGCGTCGGTGGTGATGCCGAGCAGCAGCGAGACCAGCACGCCCGCGCCCGCCATCTGTGCGAGCAGGTAGAAGATCGACACGACGATGGTGGAGGCGCCCGCGGCGGTGCGGACCGGCCGCTGGCGCATCCGGTAGGCGAGGACGTCGCCCATCGTGTAGCGGCCCGAGTTGCGCAGCGGCTCGGCGACCAGGAGCAGCGCCACCAGCCAGGCGACCAGGAAGCCGATGGAGTACAGGAAGCCGTCGTACCCGAAGAGCGCGATGGCTCCGGCGATGCCGAGGAAGGACGCGGCGGACATGTAGTCGCCGGAGACCGCGAGGCCGTTCTGGAAGGCGGTGAACTGGCGGCCGCCCGCGTAGAAGTCGGACGCGTTCTTGGTCTGGCGCCCGGCCCAGACGGTGATGGCGAGGGTCGCGGCGACGAACACCGCGAACAGGGTGATGATCAGCGGCCGGTGCTCGGTGGTCGAGGAGGCCGCGGCGAGGGGGACGAATGCGGGGCTCATGCTCCGGCCTCCATGCGGGACTTGATGGCCTCGGCCTTGGGGTCAAGCTTCGCCGCGGCGTGCCGCGAGTAGAACCAGGCGATGAGGAAGGTGGTGAGGAACTGGGCGAGGCCGAAGACGAAGGCCACGTTGATGTTGCCGATGACCTTGGTGGCCATGAAACCGTCCGCGTAGTTGGACAGCATCACGTACAGGAGGTACCAGGCGATGAAGGCGATGGTCAGGGGGAAGGCGAACGAGCGGTGGGCGCGGCGGAGTTCGCCGAATTCCGCGCTCTCCTGCACCGCGGCGAACGCCTCGGTGCTGGGCTGGGCGGGGCGTTGGTCCGCCCCGGCTTCGGGCGGCGGCGCGTCGGTGGCCACGGAATCTCCTCGCGATGCGGGTGAGGCGGGAACAGAGAATTCGGACAAGGGGGCCTCGCTGTGAGGTGGGTGGTGCGGTCCCCCTGACAACGGCACGGAGCCCGCGGCGTCTCGGTTCAGTCCAGCCGTTTTTTCTCCGCCTTCTCCGCACCGGATCGATGGTGGGTGTTTGCGTCGGATCCGCGGCATTCTTCGCGAAGTCGGCGGAAGACGTTGATCTGCCGAGATGATCGGCGATAGCTTCACTCGTCATGCACCCGGCCGGCCCCGGCCCCTACCGCCGGACCTGGTGCCGCCCTGCTCTCCCGTACGTACGCATCGAGAGTTCCGCCAACCACATGGAGACCCCATGACGTTGCACATCTCCCGTACGCGCCGCGCCGTCGCCCTCTCGGCGGGTCTGGCCACCGCCACCGCGCTCGCGCTGCTGCCCGGCACGGCGTCGGCCGCGGCCACCGGCACCGGCGCCGGCTCGGTGACCGCGAAGGCGGCGCGAACGACCGGGCCCGAGCTGAGCTACATCGTCAACATCCGCCCGGGGCACGGGAATTCGGCCCGGGTGCAGAGAGCCATCACCGATGCGGGCGGCTCGGTCGTCCAGGCGTACGACCGGATCGGCGTGATCGTGGCGCACTCCGCCGACACGGCGTTCGCGCCGACGATCCGCAAGGTCAGGGGGGTCGATTCGGCCGGGGCGACGCGGACCGCGCCGCTGCCCGCGCAGGCCACCACCGAGGTGGGCACGCCCAAGAAGCTCACCGCCGAGGACCTGAAGGCGGCGAGTGCCAAGGCCGCGCCGGGCGAGGATCCGCTGGAGCCCTTGCAGTGGGACCTGAAGGCGATCAAGGCGGACAAGGCGCACGAGAGGACCCTGGGCAGTCCCAAGGTCACCGTCGGCGTCATCGACACGGGCATCGACGACACCCACCCGGACATCGCGCCCAACTTCGACCGGGCGAAGTCGGTCAGCTGCATCACCGGCAAGCCGGACACCACGGACGGCGCCTGGCGCCCGTTCGCCACCGGCGGCTCCCCGCACGGCACCCATGTCGCCGGCGAGATCGCGGCCGCCAAGAACGGCGTCGGCATCACCGGGGTGGCACCCGGTGTGAAGGTCGCGGCCATCAAGGTGTCGACGCAGGGCGGCAGCTTCTTCTACACGGAGTCCGTGGTCTGCGGTTTCGTGTGGGCGGCCGAGCACCACATCGACGTGACGAACAACAGCTATTACACCGACCCCTGGTACTTCAACTGCAAGAACGACCCGGACCAGAAGGCGCTGGTCGAGGCGATCACGCGGGCGTCGAAGTACGCCGAGTCCAAGGGCACCGTCAACGTGGCGGCGGCCGGCAACGAGAACTACGACTTCGCGGCCGACTCGATCACCGACCCGTCGAGCCCCGACGACTCGAAGCAGGGCAGCCGGGTCGTCAATCCGCGTGAGTGCCTGGACATCCCGACCCAGCTGCCGGGTGTGCTGGCGGTCGCCGCGACCGGCGCCAAGGGCATCAAGTCGTCGTTCTCCAACTACGGCCTCGGCTTCATCGACATCGCGGCCCCGGGCGGCGACTCGACGGCGTACCAGCCGCCGCAGGCCCCGGCCACCAGCGGGCTGATCCTCGGCCCGATCCCCGGCGGCGGCTGGGCGTACATGGCCGGCACCTCGATGGCGGCGCCGCATGTGGTGGGCGTGGCGGCCCTGCTGAAGTCGGAGCACCCGAACGCCTCGGCGTGGGAGATCAAGGCGCTCCTCAAGCTCCAGGCGGACAAGACGCCGTGCACCACGCCGTACGACATCGACGGTGACGGCAAGGTCGACGCGGTCTGCCAGGGCGGGAAGTCCTACAACGGCTTCTACGGGGCGGGCATCACCGATGCCCTCAACGCCGTGACGCGGTAGGCGAGTTGAGGGGGCCGTCCGGTCGACGGGCGGCCCCCTTCGGCGTGTTACGGCTTGACGAGGACCTTCAGGGCGGTGCGCTCGTCCATCGCCCTGTAGCCGTCCGGTACGCCCTCGATGCCGACGGTGAGGTCGAAGACCGGGGACGGGTCGATGGTGCCGTCGAGCACGTCGGCGAGCAGTTCGGGGATGTAGGTGCGCACGGGCGCGACGCCGCCGCGCAGCGCGATGTTCCGGTCGAACATGACGCTCAGGTCGAGGCCGGTGCTGCTGCCGTGCGGGACGCCGACGTAGCCGATGGCGCCGCCGTCCCGGGTGATCTCGACAGCGGTCCGCATCGACTGCTCGGTGCCGACGGCCTCGATGACGGCGTGCGCGCCCTGGCCCCGGGTCAGCTCGCGCACCGCGTCCACGGCGGCCTCGCCGCGCTCGGCGACGACGTCGGTGGCGCCGAAGAGCTTCGCGATGTCGGTACGGACCTGGTGGCGGCCGAGCGCGATGATGCGCCCGGCGCCGAGCCGCTTGGCGGCGAGCACCCCGCACAGGCCGACGGCGCCGTCCCCGACGACGGCGACGGTCGAGCCGCGCTTGACGCCGGCGCCGACCGCCGCGTGGTGGCCGGTGCCCATGACGTCGGACAGTGCGAGCAGCGCGGTCAGCAGGTGGTCGTCGGAGGCCGCGTCGGCGGGCAGCTGGACGAGGGTGGCGTCGGCGAACGGGACGCGGACGGCCTCGCCCTGGCCGCCGTCGGAGCCGACCGAGCCCCAGAATCCGCCCTGCGGGCAGGAGGTGGTCAGGCCCTCGGCGCAGAAGTCGCAGGTGCCGTCGGACCACACGAAGGGCGCGACGACGAGGTCGCCCTTGCGGAGCCCGCGCACGTCCGCTCCGGCCTCCTCGACGATGCCGAGGAACTCGTGCCCGATGCGCTGTCCGGGCTGACGCTCGGACTCGCCGCGGTAGGCCCACAGGTCGCTGCCGCAGATGCAGGCGCGCAGGACGCGGACGACCGCGTCGGTGGACACCTGCACCTTCGGGTCCGGCACCTCCTCGACCCGGATGTCGTGGGGGGCGTGGATGACGGTGGCGCGCATGGTGCGGGTCCTTGCCGGTCAGGGGGTGGTTCGGGGCTTCCCACGGTACGCCTGTGCCAGGAGTGCCTGCGCGCCGAGATAGCTGAGCATGACCCAGAAGTCGGGGCGCGGCGGCTGCGGCCAGTGGGCGACGCCGGTGGCGATGAGCGTGTCGGAGAGCAGGAACAGCGCGCCGCCGAGCCCGACGAGCGGCCCGAGCCGGGAGGAGCGGTAGGCCATCGCGGTGAGCAGCAGGCTGTATCCGGCGACCGGGATCCGCAGCGCGGCCGGCAGGTCCGGCCAGAGCGCGGCGACGGTGGCGACCAGCGCGATCCCGTAGGCGGCACCGAGTCCGGGATGTGTCCTGCCGCGCCCGAACAGCATCAGATAGCAGACGTGCCCGGCGGCGAAGCTGCCCATCCCGAGCAGGAAGGCGGGGTCGGCGTCCGAGAGCAGGAACACGTCCCCGCCCCAGCCGCACAGCAGCGCGGCGACCAGCAGCCGGGGCCCGCCGCGGGCGGACACGTGCCCGGCGAGCAGCGGCATGAGGAGCGGTTTGGCGAGGAGGTGTCCGGTGCGCCAGCCCGCGAGCAGGGAGCCCAGGTCGACGGCGGCGGCCAGGGCGAAGGCGAGGAGCAGCGGGGCCGCGTACCGGGCCCTCGCGTACCCGGCGCCGGCCGCCGTCACGCGGCGTTCTCCGGGACCGCCTGCGGCGCGGCCCCGGCCCGGGGCGCCGGCTGCCAGCCCGGCCCGCGGAAGATCCGCCCGGCCCGCTCGCGCCAGGTGCGGGCGGCGCGCACGTCGCGGGCGATGGCGGCGTACTCGTGGGTGGCGACGCGCAATGGGTTGAAGGTCGAGATGTTCTTGGTCAGCCCGAACACGGGCCGCTCGGTCTCGGCCGTGAACGAGCCGAACATCCGGTCCCAGACGATCAGGATCCCGCCGAAGTTCCGGTCCAGATAGCCGCCTTGGGAGGCGTGGTGCACCCGGTGGTGCGAGGGCGTGTTCAGGACGAACTCGAACGGCCGGGGCAGCTTCCCGACCCGCTCGGTGTGCACCCAGAACTGGTAGACGAGGTTCGCCGAGGAGCAGAAGGCGAGGACGGCGGGGTGCACGCCGAGCGCGATGAGCGGCACGTAGAAGGGCCACACGGTCCATGTCGTCCAGGGCTGGCGCAGCGCGGTGGTGAGGTTGAACTTCTTGCTGGAGTGGTGCACGACGTGGCAGGCCCACAGGATCCGGATGACGTGGTGCCCCCGGTGCGACCAGTAGTAGAAGAAGTCCTGCCCGAGCAGCATCAGCGGCACGGTCCACCACAGCACCGGGATCGCGAGCGGGGTGAGGGCGTACACCGCGGTGTAGATCGCGACGATGGGGATCTTCCAGAGCGCGTCGAAGACCAGGCTGCCGAGCCCCATGCCGACGCTGGTGGCGGCGTCCTTCGTCTCGTACCCCTCGGCGTCCTCGTCCGGATGGAGCCGGTAGCTCACCATTTCAATGACGGTGAGCAGCACGAACGCGGGTATCGACCACAGCACGACATTGGGCAGGTTCGGCGACATGCCTGCACCGTAGGGGCGCGGTGGCGGGCTGGGCTAGATGTTGTTACCGACAAGTATGCGAGACGGGTTGTCAGCAACTTTTGGTGAGTTCCGCCAATCACGCTTCCGCGGCGCGGCGTACGATCGCCGGCACGGGTGCGCTCTGGGGGAGGCAACTGCGGTGCCAGGACTGGAAGTTGTGGTCGTACGGCTGGCTAGCACGGTGGTGTCGGCGGTCGCGAAATCGGTCCTGTCGCCGAAGCCGGGTGCGGGCCTCGTAGCCGGGCCCCTGCGCCCACTGCCGAAGCCCGCGCCGCCGGACCGGCTGGCGAAGGTGCTGGGGCAGCGCCTTGAGGAGGCGTACGGCTCGCTCCCCGAGCACGAGCGGACGGCGGCCGCCGACGCGGTGCGGGACGGTTTCGCGGCGGCGGGTGCGATCGACGCGCAGCGGCTGTTCGCGCTCGGCCTCGCCCCGGACCGGCTGGCCGCCGAAATCCGTCGGCCGCACCCGGGCCCGGCCGAGCCCCTCTACGAGGAACTCCTCGCCCTCTGCTGCGCGCATGTCGTCGAACAGCTCACCGCACACCCGTCGTTCGCGGCGCGGGCGGCGGTGGAGCAGATCCGCTCGGCGGACGCCGCACGGGAGTTGATCGAGGACGTACGCGACCGGGTCGGCCCGCGCGCGGAGGCCGCGGCCCTCGCCTCCGAGGATCGGTACGCGCGGTATGTGGCGCTGGCGCACGGGCGGCTGGAGCTGTTCGGGCTGACGCTCGGGCGGTCCGGGAGCGAGTGGCCGCTGGACACCGCGTACATCAGCCTGACGGTCAGCGGTGAGCCCCGGCAGGCGGTGGGGCTGCCGCACGCCCGGCCGAGCACGGTGGGCGTGGAGCACGCGCTGGCCGGCACGGACCGGCTGCTGCTGCGGGGCCCGGCCGGCTCGGGCAAGTCCACACTCGTCCAGTGGCTGGCGCTGAACGCGGCGCGCAGGTCGTTCGGGCCCGAACTGGCCGACTGGAACAGGTGTGTTCCGTTCGTGCTGCGGCTGCGGGCGTTCACGGCGGCCGAGTCGCTTCCGATGCCGGAGGACTTCCTGCGGGCGGCGGGCGTGCCGCTGTCGCCCGCGCCCGGCTGGGCCGAGTCGCTGTTGACCGACGGCCGGGCGCTGGTCCTGGTGGACGGCGTGGACGAGGTGCCGATGCGGCTGCGGGCCCGGACCGAGGCCTGGCTGAAGTCGCTGGTCACCGCGTTCCCACGGGCCCGGTACGTGGTGACGACCCGGCCGTCGGCGGTGTCGGAGGACTGGCTGGCGGGGCGCGGATTCATGGCGCACTCGCTGCTGCCGATGGAGCGGGAGGACGTGCGCGCGTTCGTGGCGCACTGGCACGACTCGGCACGGCTCGCGTGCCCGGCACCCGAGGAACGGGCCCGCCTGGACACGTACGAGAAGTCCCTGCTGACCGCCGTCACCACCCGCCGCGACCTGGGACGGCTCGCCACCAACCCGCTGATGTGCGCCCTGCTGTGCGCCCTGAACCGGGACCGCCGCATGCAACTCCCGCGCGCCCGCAAGGAGTTGTACGACGCGGCCCTGGACATGCTCCTCGTGCGGCGGGACACCGAGCGGGAGATCACCGGCGTCGAGGGCGTCACCCTCACCCGGGACGAGCAGACGGCCCTGTTGCAGCGGCTCGCGTACTGGCTGATCCGCAACGGGCTGACGGAGGCGGGCCGGGACGAGGCCGCGTCGATGGTCGCGGGGTGGCTCGGCGCGATGCCCCAGGTCAGCGGCGAGCCCGACCAGGTCTTCGCCCACCTGCTGATCCGCAGCGGGCTGCTGCGCGAGCCGATGCCGGGCGCGGTGGGCTTCGTCCACCGCACCTTCCAGGACTACCTCGGCGCGAAGGCGGCCGTCGAGGAGCGGGACTTCGGGGTCCTTGTACGCAACGCGCACGACGACACCTGGGACGACGTGGTGCGGATGGCGGTGGGCCACGCCCGGGTCGATGAACGAGCCCGTCTGCTACGGCAGTTGATCCGCCGCGCCGACCACGCCCCGCGACTGCGTCACCGGCTTGTTCTGCTTGCCGCAGCCTGCCTCGAACACGCACCGGAGCTCGATCCGCAGGTGCGCGCGGAAGTGGAGAAGCGGGCGCGGGAACTGATGCCTCCGCGCACCTGGGACGAGGCCGAGGCGCTGGCCAAGGTGGGACCGCTGGTCCTTGAACTGCTTCCGGGGCCTGAGGGGCTCACCGAGGAGGAGGCGGCGTGCGTGGTCCGGACGGCGGGGCTCATCGGCGGGGATGCGGCGCTGAGTGTGGTGAGCCGGTTCCGGGAGGAATCCCGACCGACAGTGAGCGTCCAACTCTCCATGGTCTGGAGCAGGTTTGAAGCCTCCGAGTACGTGACGGAAGTGCTTTCGGCGGCCCCGGAGTGGAGCACCTATCTCACGGCACGAACTGAGGAGCAGGTAGCCCAGCTGGGGAGACTGCACCAGATGAAAAAGATCATTCTGGAGGGCGAGCACTCCCTGTCGGACGCCATCCCCGCTCGGCGCTCTCTGATAGGCCTGACCCTCATCGGCAACGACCTCGTCGATGACCTGGCTCCGCTGGGCCGACTGCCCGCTCTGGAGCAGTTCGGCCTCCACATCTGCCCAGCTGTCATGGATCTCGCACCGCTCTGCGATCTGCCCCGTATCCGTTCCCTCTCCCTCTCCGCCCTGGCGCCCGGACTCCCCCTGCAGCCACTCGCCCGGCTCGACCTACTGGAAAGCCTGATGCTAGGAACTCCTGGCGAGACACGCCGCCTCGCCGACCTGCCAGCCCCGGACGGCCTCCTTGACCTCGGACTGCAGCGGGGGGCGGAAGGCATCAGCCTGGACGGACTGGAGCGCTGGCCCGGCCTGCGCTACCTCACCATCACCGGCAGCCGCCAAGC
Source organism: Streptomyces sp. NPDC094147 (assembly GCF_044764265.1). Taxonomy (NCBI): domain Bacteria; kingdom Bacillati; phylum Actinomycetota; class Actinomycetes; order Kitasatosporales; family Streptomycetaceae; genus Streptomyces; species Streptomyces sp. NPDC094147. The sequence continues at coordinate 39,457 of NZ_JBIWHT010000001.1, forward strand.
CGACGGACTGGGCCGGCATTCCACACTGCGGGAACTGCGCACGCTGCAAATAAATGACCACCGCGCCCTCAACCTGGCCAAGTTGATCCACCACCACGGGCTGACCGCCCTCTACCTCAACGGGTGTCATCTACTCGCAGGCCTGTCAATCCTGCGCGAGCTGCCGGATCTGCGGCGCCTGGACTTCTACAACTGCACGGGATCGATCGACCTCAGCGCCCTCATCACTCTGCGCCAGCTCCACATCCGGTACCAGAAAACCGAAGTCCAAGGCGCCGAGTTCCTACCGCCCAATCGCCTGCAACGGGACTGAGCTCACGCCCCCACCGCCCCCAACAGCACCCCCGCCCCATACGTGACCCCCATCGCCACCGCTCCCCCGGTCACGTTCCGCAGCACCGCGCGGCGTACCGGGGCCGAGCCGAGGCGGGCGCTCCACCAACCCGTGAGGGCCAGCGCGGCCAGGACGGAGCCGACCGTCACATACAGGCGGACAGAGGCCGGGGGCAGGACGATGGCGAGGAGGGGGAGCAGGGCGCCCGCCGTGAAGGCGAAGAAGCTCGCCCAGGCCGCGTGCCAGGGGTTGGTGAGTTCGTCGGGGTCGATGCCGAGCTCGACGCGGGCGTGCGCGCGCAGGGCGTCGCGTTCGGTGAGCTGGACGGCCGCCTCCCGGGCCAGCTCCTCGCTCAGCCCGCGCTCCTCCAACAGGCCGGTCAGCTCGGCGAGTTCGGCCTCCGGCTCGTCCCGCAGCTCGCGCCGCTCCATCGCGAGCGCGGCCTTCTCCGAGTCGCGCTGGGTGGAGACGGAGACGTACTCGCCGGCCGCCATGGACATGGAACCGGCGAGCAGTCCGGCCAGGCCCGCCGTCAGCAGGGCCGAGCGGTCGTCCGTCGCACCGGCCACGCCGACGACCAGGCCCGCGGTGGACACGATCCCGTCATTGGCGCCCAGGACCGCGGCCCGCAGCCAGTTCAGCCGCGAGCCCAGCGCCCCGTCGTGTGCCTCGTCGTGGTCGTCGGATGAACTCATGCGGGGAGGGTCTCACCGTTGCTTTGATCAGCAAGTGATCTCAGCAATCCCGGCGTTTCCGCCGGAATGGTCCGTAACGGTCTCACCAGAGCGCGAGTTGCGCACCGGTGTCCTGTTGACGGTCTCCCGTTTCCTTCCCGGCCCGGGGGCTGGGGATTGCGCCACCTGCCCGCCCCGTCCCGGCCTTGCGGCGCGGGCGGGTGGCGCGGGTCTTCCGGTCGGCTCCACGGGGCTTCGGCTCCACCTTGGTGGGGTCCAGGTCTCCGGCCACTCCGGTACCTGTCGTGCGGGCCGCGAGGGCGACCAGATTGTGTCCGGCGTTGGCGTCCCGGTCGAGGACGAGGCCGCAGTTGTCGCACTCGAAGACGCGCATGCTGAGGGGCAGCTTGGCTTTCACCGCACCGCAGCGGGAGCAGGTCTTCGAGGAGGGGAACCAGCGGTCGGCGACGACGAGTGTCGTGCCGCGTCGACGGGTCTTGTAGGTGAGCTGGCGTCGGATCCCTCCGAACCCGGCATCCGCGACGTGGCGGGACAGGCGCCGGTTGCGGCCCATGCCGACGACGTTGAGGTCTTCGACGACGATCGTGCCGTACTCGGAGGCGAGACGGGTCGTCATCTTGTGGAGGGTGTCCTCGCGGAGGTTCGAGACCCGGTGATGGATCTTGTTCCGCGCCTGGTTGGCCTTCTCCCAGCGCTTCGACGGCTGCTGCCCGGTGCACCGGTCGGGGCCCTGGCGGCGGGAGACGACCCGGCTGGCGCGGCGCAGTTGCTTCTGCGCGCGGTCGAGGTGGCGTGGGTTGGGTTCCTTGCCGAGGACACCGTCGCTGTCCGCGAGGACGGCCAGCGTCTTGATACCGAGGTCGATACCGACTGTTGCGTCCGGGCGAGCGACTTTCACCAGTTGGTGCTTCTCCTCGACCTGGAGCGACACGAACCAGCGACCCCGGTCCAGTCGTGCGGTCGCGGACAGGATGCGCATGTGTCCGGCGTCGGCAAGGGCCCGCAGGCGGGAGGCATCCTCGTGGAGGCGGACCGTGCCGATCCTGGGCAGGGTGATGTGCCGCCCGTCTGGCTCGATACGGATCGTGCCCGTGGTGAACCGGCAGGTCAGGAGCGCTTTCCGCTTCGACTTGAAGCGAGGGATGCCCATCTTTGGGCCTTTGCGCTTACCGCTCTTCGACTTCGTGTAGTTGTAGAACGCCGCCGACGCGTTGGCCAGGCCGGTGCTGTACGCCTCCTTGGAGTTCTCCTCCCACCAGTCAGCGAAGCGCGGGTTGGCGCGCTTGTCCTCGTTGAACGCCTTCCGCAGCGAGGGCAGCGACCATGACCGCCACTCAGTCAGCTCATCCTCGGGGATGCCGTACGACTGCTCGGCTTTGCGCTGCCACCACACGGCCGTGATGTACGCGACCGCCCAGTTGTACGCGGCCCGCGCGGCACCTCCGTGCGAATGCAGGCGGCTCTCGGCCGTGGCGTTCGGGTCCAGTGCGAGCTTGTGCGCGAGGACGGTGAAGCCCAGCTGCGGCTTGAACTTCTTCATCCGGCCGTCTCCGGGCCGGTGGCGACGGCGACGGCCCGGACGGCGCGATACTTCGCGGAGCGGCGACCGTACAGGCGTGCGCACATCGAGGTCAGGACCTCGGTGATGTCCCGTACGAGGTCGTCGGCGCTCTCCGCCGGGTCAAGGACAACCAGGCGCCGTCCCGTGGCCGAGAGAGCCGCTTCCAGGTACTCGACACCGAACCGGGCGAGGCGATCTCGGTGCTCGACCACGATCGTCCCCACACCCGGGTCGGCGAGCAGGCGGTGCAGCTTGCGGCAGCGCCCGTTCAAGCCGGAGCCGACCTCCGTCACCACGTCAGCGACGGTGAGCCCCTGGTCCGTTGCGCGCCGCACGGTCCGGGCGACCTGGCGCTCCAGGTCCGTTTTCTGGTCACCGGACGAGACGCGGCAGTACGCCACAACCCGCCCGGCGGCCTGCGGGGCGAGCTCGGTCACGAGCCATGTAAAGAAAAGAGAACTGTCGTTCCCCCTCACCACACCCGCACCGACCCACCCGGCGCGAACGCCGGGCTCGTCGCCGCGGCCGGGATCTGCTTCAGCGGCTCGGCGATCTCGTCCACCGCGGGGCCGACCCGTGCCGCGATCGCGTCCAGGAAGGTCAGGTCGAAGCCGTACACGCGGGCCGCGTTGCCGCCGACCATCGCCGCGACCTCGTCCCTCGGCAGACCGGCGTACGCGATCCGCAGGCCCTCCCTGGAGAAGGGTGCCGTGCCCTCGTCGTGGGGGTAGTCGCTGCCCCACATGATCTTGTCGAGGCCGATCCGGTCGCGCAGCGGCACCTCGTGCGGCCGCATGAAGCTGGCGCCGACGAAGCAGTTGTCCCGCCAGACCTGGGACGGGCCCTTGCCCATGGACTCCGCGAGGCCCGCGCCGAACTTCGATTCGGCGGTGGCGGCCTTGGTCGCCGCCGCCACCAGGCGGTCGTGGTAGTAGTCCAGCATGTCCAGCACGCCGGGGATCCAGCCCGAGCCCTGTTCGGTGAGGACCAGTCGCAGCGCCGGGTGGCGGCGGAACACGCCGCCGAACATCAGGTGCCACAGCGCCCGGTGCGAGAACCACGTCGTCTCCACCATGAACACGGCCCGCGCCGCGGGGTCGTCCCCCAGCGGCGGGGACGCGGACCCGCCGTGGTGGTTCACCGGCAGACCGAGTTCCGCGCAGACCGCCCACAACGGGTCGTACGACCGGGAGTGGAGCTCGACGAGCCCCGAGCCCGGCGGGGTGCCCGGCAGCAGAATGCCGCCCGTCAGGCCCGCCTCCTTCACCCGGCGGATCTCCCGTACCGCCTCGTCCACGTCGTTGAGCAGGATCTGCGCCACGCCCGCCCGCTGTCCCGGCGCCTGTCCGCAGAAGTCCGCCAGCCAGCGGTTGTGGGCGCGCAGGCCCGCCCAGCGCTGCTCGAACTCCTCCCGCGTGGGCGCGGGGGCCATCAGCGAGGCCGAGGGGAAGAAGGGCGGGATGGTGTTCGGGAAGACGACCTCCGCGACGATGCCGTCCGCCTCCAGCTCGGCCGTCCGCCGGGCCGAGTTCCAGTTGCGGTCGGCCGTGTCGGCCATCAGGTCCTCGTACGGATTGACGTAGGTGGCCGCCCACGCGTCGAAGTCCTCGTGGTACTTCGACTCCAAGTACGGCTTGTAGTCCAGGAGATCGGCCCCGGCGTGGCAGTCCGCCGAGATCACGGTGTAGCGGTCCGTCATGACGACACTCCCAGGGCCGGGAAGTCGTGCTCGGTCAGCCAGTGGCGGCCCACCTCGCGCGAGCGCGCCCAGGCGGCCGCCACGGCCAACTGGTCGTCCGGCTGGCCGAGTTCGGCGGGGGTGGGGCCGATCCGGCGGGCGATCGGGGCCAGCTTGTCGGTGTCGAAGCCGAAGACCTCCGCCGCCGCCAGGCCCAGCATCCGCCGGGTCTCGGTCACCGGGATGTCGTGGAAGGTGTTCTTCAGCCACTCCCCGGTGTTGGGCCACGTGCCCTCCGGATGCGGGAAGTCGGAGCCCCACAGGATGTTGTCCACGCCGATCTCGTACCGCTGGGCGAGTTCGCGGCGCTTGGTGTTGGTGGCGCAGACGAACATCTGCCGGTCGAGGTATTCGCTCGGCGGGCGCTTCAGCTCCGCGAACGGCGAGAGCTTCTTGCCGCCGTGGGCGCCGAGGTAGAGGCGGTCCATGAACCACAGCAGGTTCGGCAGCCACCAGCAACCCGACTCTGCCACCCCGAACCTGAACCCGGGGTGGCGCTCGAAGACCCCGGACCAGAGCAGGAACCAGAGGGGACGGGCGGGCCACCACGTCACCTCGGAGACGTAGATGCCCAGATGGTCGCCGTACTCGTGGCGCGGGGCCGCGCCGGAGTGGGTCACCATCGGCATGCCGGTCTCGGCGGCCGCCGCCCAGACGGGGTCGTAGCGGCGGTCGTGGTAGGGGGCCCGGTCCACCCACATCGACGGGATCATCAGCGCGCCGAGCCCGGACTCCTTGGCCCGGTGGATCTCGGCGACCACCCGGTCGGCCTCGCCCGTGATGGGCAACAGGGCGACCCCGCAGTGCCGTTCGGGGTGCTGCCCGACGAACTCGGCCAGCCAGCGGTTGTGCGCCTGGGCGCCCGCCATGCCGAGGTCGGGGTCCTGGTCGCCGGAGAGGCCGAGGCCCACGCCGAAGGGGGCCGCGGTCCGGCTGTCGACGGCGTCCGCGTCGGGGAAGACGACCTCGGCGGCCACCCCGTCCCCGTCGAGCTCCTTGAGCCGCTGGGTGGCGTCCCAGCCTCCCTTCAGTCCTTCCTCGTTGTCGCTGAACCACTGGTCGGCGAAGGCCTCGTTGCGCACGCCGAGCCGGGTCATCTCCTCGCGGCGGCGGTCGCGCCCGGCGAGGAACTCGTCGAAGTCCCGGTGGAACCGGGCGTCCAGATAGGGCCGGTACTCCTCGGTGGGCAGCCCGGCGTGGCAGTCGGAGGAGATGATCAGGTACGGGTCGTTGCTCTGGTACGGGTCGTTCTGAGCCGTCATCACACGTCCCTCAGTCCAGAATGAAGCTTTCCAGGTACGACGGGTCGGCGCGGTCGAGCATCGACTGCGACCTCGCTCTGATCTGCCGGTCGCTGTGCTCGCTCGCCGGCAGCATCCAGAACCGGCCGGCGCGGATCCCGTCGGCCACCTCCGCGGCCACGGACTCGACCGGGGTGAACTCGATCTCGTGGCCCGCCGCCCGCATCGCGGACTCCCACTGGTCGAGGCTGCGGTAGGGGGTCCTGCGCGGCCGCTCCTTGGCGTACCGCTCGGGCCGGTTGCGGTGCGACTCCCACAGTCCGGTGCGCAGCATGTGCGGGCCGGGGAAGAGCACCGAGACGCCGACGGACACACCTTCCGCTTTGAGGTGGGCGTACAGCGACTCGCTCATCGTCACCACCGCCGACTTGGTGACCGCGTACACGGAGGCGGTCGGCAGCGGGGCGATGCCGCCGTCACTGGACGAGGTGTTGACGACGTGGCCGGGCTCGGCGCCCGCGATCATGCGGGGCACGAAGGCCTGGATGCCGTGGAAGACACCCCACACATTGACCGCGAAGGCCCACTTCCAGTCGTTGACCTCGTGCTCCCACATGCGGCCCTCGGCGCCGGAGCCGACCCCCGCGTTGTTGCACAGCACGTGCACGGCCCCGAAGGCGTCGTACGCCGCGTCCGCGAGCGCGGTCACGGAGTCCCGCTCGCTGACGTCGGTGATACGGGCGAGGACCTGCGCCCCTTCTTCCCGCAGCTCCCCCGCCGCCTTCTCCAGGGCGCCCGCCTCGACGTCGGCGAGGACGACCTTGAGGCCCTCGGCGGCGAACCGCCGGGCCATCGCGAGCCCGATCCCGCTCGCCGCGCCCGTGACGACGGCGACCTGCCCGGCGCGCAGCTCCATCTCAGAGGCTCCCCTCGGGCGGCCCGTCGAGGATCTGCCGCGGGTCGTCGTAGCGCTGGTGGATGTAGGGCAACAGGGCCTGCGCGCTGACCCGTTCGGCCACCCTGCCCTGCTGGTCGGTGGTCTTCTCGCCGATGGTGATCCCGGCCAGCCGGCGCACCGGCAGATCGGCGACCGGGTCGTACATCGACTCGCGGAGCACCACATCACCGGCGATCCGCTCCAGCCTGCGCACCTTCTCGTTGCGTACGCAGTGGACGAGGACCGGGTCGGCGTCGAAGCCCTCGCCGTCCACGGCCGGCAGGAACTTGAAGTAGAAGTCGGTCCTCCGGGTCGGCTCGGGCAGCGGCAGCGGGCCCTCGACCGCGCCCCGCACCTCCACGAACGCGATCCCGTGCCGGGCCAGCGAGGCCCGTACGACCAGGCCGTCGCGCTCGACAAGGACCTCGCCGAGCTTCTTCGGCTCGCCGAACACCTCGCGGCCGCCGATCAGGGCCCGCTCGTGGGTCATCGGCATGACCAGCGGATACCAGCCGTCCTGCCCGTCGTGCACGGCGGCGACCGCCACCGAACCCGCGCCGAGCGGATAGCCGGGCAGGTCGACCTTGCTGATGTTGACCCGCACCAGTGGGCGTTCGGCGGGCCCCAGCGGCGGCGGCAGAACGGCCGCGACCGCGTCGGGGTCGCTCTCCCAGACCGCCACCACGCCGGTCGACCAGATGTCGGGGAGCTTGGAGCTCGCGGTGCGCGCGGCCTGGATCTCGGCCTCGGTGCGCGCGCCGTACCGTACGCGTGCCATGTGGTACCACCCTTCGTGACGTCATCCGTTCCGGGGGTCTGTAACACAGTTACACCGAGCCCGATGAAGGGTAAAGACCCTTGCACTCAACGGAATTGAGGAGGCGTCAGACAATGACGCGTGCGTCGCTCACCCGTGAGGAGATCCTGGCCGCGGCCGGATCCCTGGTCAGGCAGCACGGCCCGGCGGCCCTGACCATGCGCAAGCTGGCCGCCGAGCTGGGTACCGCGGTCACCTCGATCTACTGGCACGTCGGCAACCGCGAGTCGCTCCTGGACGCGCTGGTCGAGCGGACCGTGGAGGAGCTGGGTGAGATCAGACCGCGCGGGCGCACCCCGGCCGCCCGTATCGTCTCGGTCGCCCGCACCCTGCGCCGCGAACTGCGCGCGCGCCCGCACCTGATCGCGATGGTCCACGAACGGGGCCTGACCGAGCGGATGTTCCTGCCCGCCCAGCAGGCCCTGGTCCACGAGATGCACGCGGCGGGCCTGCGCGGCACCCGGGCGGCCCAGGCGGTGCGGGCCGTGCAGTTCCAGGTGGTGGGGTACGTCCTGGTCGAGCGCAACCGGGAGCGCGCGCCGGTGCAGCGCCCCGACGAGGAGGAGCTGTGGCACCCGCACACCGCCCCCGCCGAGCACGACCCGGCGCTGGCCCGCGCCCTGGCCGGCCCGGTGGACCAGGACCGCCTGTTCACGCACTCGGTGCGGGCGCTGGTGGCGGGGCTGCTCGCGGGCCCCGGGAGCTAACCCGCGCACCACTCAGGAGTGGCTCTTGGGCGGGCCGCCGGGGCCGCATGTCGCCTGCTCCCGGGCCCAGTTGACGGCCGGGGCCCGGCCACGCCCGCCGCCCTGGCCCCGGCGGCGGCACCGACCGCGGCCCGGACTGTCAGTGCGGCCCCGTATTCTCTGTGACCATGCTCGACGACCTGACGACAGCAGCGACGTGGCCGGCCGCCTACCCACAGGGGTACGCGGTCGTCGACGTGGAGACCACCGGCCTCGCCCGCGACGACCGGATAATCTCGGCTGCCGTCTACCGGCTCGACGCCCAGGGCAACGTCGAGGACCACTGGTACACGCTGGTCAATCCCGAGCGCGACCCCGGGCCGGTCTGGATCCACGGGCTGACCAGTGACGTCCTTGCGGGCGCCCCGCTCTTCCCGCAGATCGCCGAGGAGTTCGCGGCACGGCTCGACGGGCGGGTCCTGGTCGCGCACAACGCGATCTTCGACTGGCAGATGATCGCCCGCGAGTACGCACGCGCCGAGCGCACCGCACCGGTCCGCCAGCGGCTGTGCACCATCGCGCTGTCCAAGGAGCTGGCGCTGCCGCTGCCCAACCACAAACTGGAGTCACTGGCCGCGCACTACGGCGTGGTACAGCAGCGCGCGCACCACGCCCTGGACGACGCCCGGGTGCTCGCCGAGGCGTTCCGGCCCAGCCTGCACGAGGCGGCGGCCGGCGGGGTGCGCCTCCCGCTGCTCGAATGCCGGCCGCTCACCGAGTGGACGGACTCCCCGGCCACCCCGCGGATCGGCTACCAGGCCTCGTACGGCGGCGCGGGCAGCTGGCGGGCCTCGCGCAAGCGGCCCGCCTGCCCCTACCCCAACCCCGGGCGCTACGCGCCGGACCGCCCGCTGAAGCAGGGCATGCGGGTGGCGTTCTCCGGCGACACCTCCGTGGACCGGGAGCTCCTGGAGGACCGGGCGATCGAGGCGGGGCTGCACGTGGCGACCAGCGTCTCGCGCCTCACCAGCCTGCTCGTCACCAACGATCCGGATTCGGCGACCTCCAAGACGGTCAAGGCGAAGTCGTTCGGCACGCCGGTCGTGGACGAGGCCGCCTTCACCCAGCTCCTGCGCGACGTGGCACCGGCAGACGGGTGACCGCCGGGCGTGCCGTCCGGCCTCGGGCGGGCGGCACCCCGCACCCTGTGGCGCATGGCACGTTGCGAGGTCTGCGGAAACGACTACGGGATGTCCTTCGAGGTGCACGCGCAGGGCGCGGTGCACGTCTTCGACTGCTTCTCCTGCGCCATTCACCGCATGGCGCCCATCTGCGAACACTGCCGGGTCCAGATCATCGGCCAGGGCGTCGAGGTGGGCGACCTGTGGTACTGCGGGGCGCACTGCGCCCGCGCGGAGGGAAAGGCAGGCATCGTGGACAAGGTCTGACCGTCCTCCCCGACCCCCCTCGGCGCGCCCCGTGGTCCGAGTTGTACGGTCATGGGGTGTACCGCTTCCTGTTGTCCCGGCAGTGGGTGCTCGTCACCCTCCTGGCCCTCGCTCTCATCCCCACGATGATCGAGCTGGGTTTCTGGCAGCTCCACCGGCACGAGCACAAGGTCGCCCAGAACACACTCATCGCCGACAACCTGAAGGCCAAGCCGGTCCCGGTGACCGACCTCACCTCGCCGGGCCACACGGTCCCGCAGGGCGACTACTGGCGCCGGGTCACCGCGACCGGCACGTACGACACCGCGCACGAGGTCGTCGTGCGGCGCAGGACCGCCGCCGACGGCCGGGTCGGCTACCACGTACTCACTCCGTTCGTCCTGGACGGCGGCCAGACCGTGATGGTCAACCGGGGCTGGATCGCCGACAACGGCAGCCAGATGGACTTCCCGAAGATCCCCGCGCCGCCCGGGGGCAAGGTCACGGTCACCGGCCGTCTGATGGCCGACCAGACGACCGCGGCCAGCGGCATCAAGGACGTCAGGGGCCTGCCGCCCCGCCAGGTCATGCTGATCAGCAGCGCCCAGCAGGCCAAGGCGCTCGGCCGCCCGGTGCTCGGCGGCTATGTGGAGCAGACCGACCCGCAGACGCCCGACAACTCCCCCGAACTGATCCCGGCCCCCGACGACGGCTCGATCGGCCCGCACATGGCGTACGCCGTTCAGTGGTGGCTGTTCTCGGCCGGGGTGCCGGTCGGCTGGTTCGTCCTCGTACGGCGTGAGAAGCGCGACCGGCAGGAGGCGGCCCGGCCCGCCGCCACGCCCGAGCCCGCGACCGCCTAGCGGCCCGCGGCTGCTTAGCAATTTGTCCGGGCGGGAACACGCCATGGCGTGACCCCACGTACTCAGCGCATCGAGGACTACGCCCTCATCGGCGATCTGCAGACCGCGGCCCTGGTCGGCCGGGACGGATCCGTCGACTGGCTCTGCCTGCCCCGGTTCGACTCCGCCGCCTGCTTCGCGGCGCTGCTCGGCGACGAGGACAACGGCCACTGGCGGATCGCCCCGAGCGAGGCCGGCCACGCGGGCCGGTGCACGCGGCGCGGCTATCTGGACGATTCGCTGATCCTGGAGACCGTCTGGGAGACCCGCACCGGCACCGTGAAGGTCCTCGACTTCATGCCCCAGCGGGACAGGGTCCCCGAGGTCGTGCGCATCGTGGAGGGCGTCGGCGGCACCGTGGAGATGGACTCCGTCCTGCGGCTGCGCTTCGACTACGGCCATGTGGTGCCGTGGATGCGGCGCTCCAACGGGCACCGGGTGGCGGTCGCGGGCCCCGACTCGGTGTGGCTGCGCAGCGATCCCGAGGTCAAGACGTGGGGCCAGCACATGAGCACCCGTTCGTCGTTCACGGTCGGCGAGGGCGAGAAGGTGGCGTTCGTCCTCACCTGGCATCCTTCGCACGAGCCGCGCCCCGACCTCATCGACCCCTACGAAGCCCTGGAGCAGTCCCTCGCCGACTGGCGGGAGTGGGCGTCCCGCTGCTGCTACCAGGGCTCCCACCGGGACGCCGTGGTGCGCTCCCTGATCACCCTCAAGGCGCTCACCTACGCGCCCACCGGCGGCATCGTCGCGGCCCCCACCACCTCGCTCCCCGAGGAGCCCGGCGGCGTACGCAACTGGGACTACCGCTACTGCTGGCTGCGCGACTCCACCCTCACGCTGGAGGCGCTGCTCTCGGCCGGCTATCTGGACGAGGCCGCCGCATGGCGGGACTGGCTGCTGCGCGCGGTCGCCGGCGACCCGGCCGATCTCCAGATCATGTACGGACTCGCGGGCGAGCGACGGCTGCCCGAGGTCGAACTCCCTTGGCTGAAGGGCTACTTGAGGTCGGCTCCGGTGCGCGTGGGCAACGCGGCCGTCGAGCAGCTCCAGCTCGATGTGTACGGCGAAGTGGCCGACTCGCTGTATCTGGCGCGCGCCGCGGGCCTGGCCGGCCAGCCGCACGCCTGGAACATCCAGCTCAGCCTGCTCGGCTTCCTGGAGGCGCGGTGGCGCGAGCCGGACGAGGGGCTGTGGGAGGTGCGCGGGCCGCGCCGGCACTTCGTCCACTCGAAGGTGATGGCCTGGGTGGCCGCCGACCGCGCGGTGCGCACCCTGGAGGCGGACCCGAAGCTGCACGGCGATGTCGGGCGGTGGCGGCGGATGCGCGAGGAGGTGCACCGCGAGGTTTGCGAGAAGGGCTTCGACCCGGTCCGGGGCACCTTCACCCAGGCGTACGGCTCACCGGAGCTGGACGCGGCGACGCTGCTCATCCCCCGGGTCGGCTTCCTGCCGCCGGACGATCCCCGGGTGGTGGGCACGGTCGACGCGGTGCGCGCCGAGCTCGGCACGACCGGTTTCGTGCGCCGCTACAGCACCGACAGCGCGACGGTGGACGGGCTGCCCGGCGGCGAGGGAACGTTCCTGGTGTGCTCGTTCTGGCTGGCGGACGCGCTGCGCCTGACCGGGCGCGAGGAGGAGTCCCGGGAACTGTTCGAGCGGCTCCTCGCGCTCCGCAACGACGTGGGGCTGCTCGCCGAGGAGTACGACCCGGTGGCGGGCCGCCAGCTCGGCAACTTCCCGCAGGCCTTCAGCCACATCGGCCTGGTGGCGACCGCCTGCGCGCTGCAGTGCGGAGACGGGGCAGGATAGGCGCATGGATCTTGGACTGAAGGACCGCGTGTACGTAGTGACCGGGGCGTCGCGGGGCCTCGGCCTCGCGTCCGCCCGCGAGCTGGTCGCGGACGGCGCGAAGGTCGTCATCACCGGCCGCACCGAACAGACGCTGAAGGAGGTCGCCGCCGAACTCGGCCCCGGCGCGCTCCCGTTGGTCTCCGACAACGCCGATCCGGCAGCGGCGGCGCGGCTGATCGCCACCGCCCGCGAGCACTTCGGGCGTTTCGACGGGGTGTTGATCAGTGTGGGCGGCCCGGCGCCGGGCTTCGTCGCCGACAACACCGACGAGCAGTGGCGGTCGGCCTTCGACTCGGTGTTCCTGGGCGCGGTCCGGATGGCCCGCACGGCGGCCGACGAACTCGACACCGGCGGAGTGATCGCCTTCGTCCTCTCCGGCTCCGTCCACGAGCCGATCGCCGGCCTCACCATCTCCAACGGGCTGCGCCCCGGCCTCGCGGGCTTCGCCAAGTCGCTGGCCGACGAGCTGGGTCCGCGCGGCATCCGCGTCGTCGGGCTGCTGCCGGCCCGCATCGACACGGACCGGGTCCGGCAGCTGGACGAGCTGTCCGGCGACGCGGAGGCGACCCGCGCGGCCAACGAGTCCCGCATCCCCCTGCGCCGCTACGGCAGGCCCGAGGAGTTCGGCCGCACGGCCGCGTTCCTGCTCTCCCCGGCGGCGTCGTATCTGACGGGCATCATGCTGCCCGTGGACGGCGGAGCACGGCACGGCTTCTGAGGCGGTCGGGGGCGGGCTCCGGCGCCGGCCGCGCGGAGGGGTGCGGTGGGTGACGGCTCGCGGACGCCGCCCCCACCGCGAGGACCGTCAGGGCCGTCGTCAGGTGTCGGGGCCGCATACGAACAACCAGCTCCTTCACCGGTGACCGTCGACCGGTCCACGTTCACAGAAGGAGCTGACAGCGAACCGACACCCTCAACTCACGCGCCGCGCCCCATGTTTGACGGCCCGCAGGCGGACCTCGGCGGGCAGCTGCGCGAGGCCCGCCGAGTCCCGGGCGTGGGCCAGTGCCTCCCCCTCAAGGCGAGCGAGCGCACCCGCGGGCTCCGCGTGCGCCTCCAGGAGCAGCGCCACTCGCGCCTCGGGCGCGGACCGGCGGCCGACCAGCGCGACCTGGGCCCGGGACACCCCCTCCAGCGCCTCCGCCTCACCCGCGAGCACCGTCTCCAGGGCCCGGCCCCGCAGCAGCGCGCCCTCCCCGTCCCCGGAGTCCACCAGGATCTCGGCGAGGCGGGCCCGGCGGAACTGGGCGAGCAGCCACCACAGGGCGAGCAGCACGACCGCGCCAAGCACGGCGATCACCACCGGCCACCACCAGCCCTGGTCGTGCCAGTGGACCCGGCGGGACCGGCTCAGGAGCGCCTCGTGCCGGTCGCCCCAGGGCCACCAGGAGGGGACCGCCAGGCCGAACCCGGCGGCGAGGGCCGCGCCGCCCGCGAGGAACAGCACCAGCCCCGCGACGCCGAGCAGCACCCGGTTGACCGTCCTCAGCATGTCTCAGCCCTTCCGCGCCGGGCGGCTCACGTGGACCGCGAGACCGGGCGGCCTGGCCAGGCCCAGCTCCCGGATGCCCGCGCCCAGCGCCGCGTCCAAGTCGGCCCGTACGTCGTCGAGTTCACGGAAGTGCGACAGGGCGCGCACCACGACCCTGGCGCGCCCCATGCGGACCCGCGCCGACTGGACTCCGGCCACTTCCATGGCCCGGTCGCGCAGGACGAGCGCCGCGGCCGTGCGGTCGAGTCCGGCGCGCACGGACGCCGATTCGCGCCGCATCGGCAGGACGCCGCGCAGCCCGGGGGTGACCGCGAGCACGATCAGCCAGACGCCGATCAGCGCCACGGCGGCCGCGCCCGCGAGCACCGCCACATCGTCCACGGGGTGGCCCGCCAGCCAGCCGGCCAGCCGCGCCCGCCAGTGCATCGCGGGGCGGTGGGCGCGTACCGCGGCGATGTCGTACAGGAAGAGACCGGCCGCCGCGAGGACCACGAGGGCGAGCAGCCCGGCGGGCACTCTGCGGACCGACCAGAACCGACCCGCGCCGTCCGAGCCACCCTCGGCGAGGACCGGCACCGGGTCGTAGTCGGCGGCCGATGCCGACTGGTCGAGCCCGTGGCCGGCGGCCGGATCCTGCTCGATCACCGGCAGCCGTCGCGTGCTGTCGTCGGGTTCCTGCGGCTGGCTCATCGGATCCTCCCCGGGTCCGCCGCGCCCGTGTGCGCCGAGTGCAGCCGCTCGATCTGCACCGCCACTTCGGGCACCTCCATCCCCGCCAACGCCCTTACCCGTTCGGCGACTTGGCGACGCACCGCGCGGCACTGGCCGCCGAGGTCGCCGGGGTAGCCGAGTTCGAGGCTGACCCGCACGCGGGCGCTTTCCTGGTGCACGACGACCGTGGCGCGCGGGGGTGCGCCGCCCTCGGGGATCGCGTCGAGCGCCTCTCTGGCCGCCTGGGCGGCGATCTTCGCGACGACCCGGTCGGCGATCCGGGTGGCACCGCGCTCGGCGGCCTCGATCCGTCCGGACGCCGTCATGGATCAGCGCCGCCGGTCGCCGCGGTCGCGGGGGCGGAAGAAGTCGCCGGGTTCGAGATCGCCCTCCAGGAACCGGCCCACCACGAAGCCGATCGCGCCGAGCGCCGCGACCAGCAAGAACGCCCCGAAGCCGCCGAAGTATCCGGCGAAGCCGAGCGCCATGCCGGCCATCAGGCCTACCACCGCCATGCTCATGCTGAGCTCCTCGGTCCGATACAGGTTCCGCTACGTGTCCCGATCACGGGCCTTACTGGAGCCGGGACTCCGGCTCCTCCTCTTCCTCCTCGGGCAGCTTCACATCGCTGACCGCGATGTTGACCTCCACGACTTCCAGCCCCGTCATGCGTTCCACCGCCGAGATGACGTTCTCGCGGACGTCCCGGGCGACATCGGCGATGGACACGCCGTAGTCCACGACGATTTCGAGGTCGAGCGCGGTCTGCACCTCGCCCACCTCGGCCTTCACCCCGCGCGTGACGGCCGATTTACCGCCGGGCACCCGGTCCCGGACCGCCCCGAACGTACGGGAGAAGCCGCTGCCCATCGCATGGACGCCGATGACGTCGCGGGCCGCAAGGCCGGCGATCTTCTCGACCACGCCGTCGGCGATCGTGGTGCGGCCGCGTCCCGCCGGATCGCCGCCGCCGCGTTTGCCGACGGAGGTGGTCTTCCTTGCCTGCTCGGCGGGTTCGCCCGACGGGTCCTTCTCGGGTGTACCGGGCCTGTTGCGCTGTGCGGTGTCGCTCATTGACCGTTCATCCCTTCGCCCTTGGACTCCGCTGCCCACATTAGGCGCGGTTGCCCCGGCCCGCCCCTGCGATGCGGCAGGCTGGAACCATGACGGGTGACGGATGGAATGCCGCGGTACGCAGGCGACTCGGCCTGGGCCGACTGCTTGCCCTCGGTGGTCCCCGGGACGGCGCCTGGATCTCCGAACGGGCCGCGGCCGCGGCGCTCGGAGCCGCGGCGGCGCGGTTGCCGGATCTGTGCGTGACGTCCCTGCGGCTCGCCCCGGCCGACCCCGAGGCGCCGGGCGAGGCAGTGGTTCCGGCCCCGCCGAGCGCCCTGCCGCCGGGCCCGCTCCGCATCTCGGCGGAGCTGGCCGCCCGCGGCGACCAGCCGCTGCCGGAGCTGGCGGCGGGTCTGCGCGACGCCCTGCTCACGGCGGCGGACGAGCGGCTCGGGCTGCTGGTCTCGGACGTCGACCTACGGGTGACCGCCCTGCTGGACGCCCTCCCGGATCCCCCGCCCAGCGGCCCCCCACCCGGCGTAGCCGAGCCGCCCGCGACGGCGGCCGCGGCGGCCGCCCTGTCGACCCCGGGCGTCGCCCACCTGACCGCGGAACTGGGCCCACCCGTGCACACGGCAGCCGGCCACATCAGGCTCGAACTGGCGACAACACCCCCGCACCACCCCCTGGAAGTGGCCCGAGCGGTCCGCAACGCGGTGGCAACGGCGACGCCGGAGGCGAAGTCGGTGGCGGTCCTGATCACGTGGTCCAGCTGACCATCCGCCGACCCTCCCGCGTCCGAGACCGGGCGACCAAAATCAAGCCCGCTCCGGCGATGGAGGACCGGGCAGCCAAATCAAGCCCCTCCGGCGATGGAGGAGCGGGGGTCTGGGGGCAGGGCCCCCAGCAACCCCCGTGGGATGCGGCCCAGTTCAGTCGGACAGGCCCGCCAGGTCCCGCAGCCGCCGAGCCTGAGCAGCCCGCTCAGCAGCCCGCTGCTCCTCGTACGGCCGCCCGACCGCACCCCGCAGCAGCCCCTTCGTCTCCACCACCGCATCCCGCGGAGCGGCAAGCAGCGCCCCCGCCAAGTCCCGTACCGCGGAGTCGAGTTCATCACCCGGCACCGCGAGGTTGGCGAGTCCGGTCCGCTCGGCCTCCTCGGCCCCCACGAACCGCCCCGTCGCACAGATTTCGAGCGCTCGGGCGTACCCGACGAGCCCGACGAGCGGATGCGTGCCGGTGAGGTCGGGGACGAGTCCGAGGCTGGTCTCGCGCATGGCGAACTGCACGTCCTGCGCGACGACCCGCAGGTCGCAGGCGAGGGCGAGCTGGAAACCGGCCCCGATCGCATGCCCCTGGACGGCCGCGATCGACACGATGTCGTTGCGGCGCCACCAGGTGAACGCCTCCTGGTACTCGGCGATGACCGCGTCGAGCTCCGCGTCGGAGCCGCGCGCGAGGTCGAGGAACGAGGGCTCGCCGTCGAAGCCTTCGGGGGTGAAGGCCTGGCGGTCGAGGCCCGCGGAGAAGGACTTGCCCTCACCGCGCAGCACGACGACACGCACGCTGCCCGGCAGCGACCGTCCGGCGTCCGCCAACGCCCGCCACAGAGCGGGAGATTGGGCGTTGCGCTTGGCCGGATTGGTCAGGGTCACCGTGGCGACCGCGTCGTCGACGGAGAGCCGGACGCCGTCCTTGTCGAATACCTCAGCTGCGGATGCGGGCGAAGCCATGGAGCGCCTCCGGGTCAGTGGCCGTCAGTGCATGACCGCGTCGGCGGTCATTAAGTGACTGCACAGTAACCACCCGGTCGACCGCACGGCCGACCGGGTGGCCACCACCGGACCCGGTGGGCCACAGGGGACGTCCGAACCCGCCTCGGTCAGGCCGAGGTGGCCTTCTTGCCCCGTGTCGCTCCGCCGCGTCCACGGAGAACGACGCCGGACTCGCTGAGCATCCGGTGGACGAATCCATAGGAGCGGCCGGTTTCCTCGGCCAGCGCCCGGATACTCGCACCGGAGTCGTACTTCTTCTTCAGGTCTGCCGCGAGCTTGTCGCGCGCGGCGCCGGTTACCCGGCTGCCCTTCTTCAGAGTCTCGGCCACCCGTGCCTCCTCATGGGAAGTGCGCTCTGGACTTCTCATGATCACCCCTCCCGCGCTTCCTGGCCACCCATTCGGCAAGGTCCGTACAACGAGCTTGCGGGCGCCGGCGGAGTCCAGCGGGGGCCGAATGCCGCATTCCGACGGGGCTTGGACCTGCACCGGCCCGAAAGTCGAGACGAAACGCCAGGTCAGCGTTGCGTTCCGGGTCACATACGGAAAAAGGCCCGTCCCGCGGGGGACAGACCTTGATCCGATGCGTCACACGCCGGGGTACGAGACGTACTCACTCAGATTGAGGATCACGGCTGAGCCGAATGATCCATAGGGAGTGGATCAGCGGATGGATCATGCACGGATCCCGCCGCCGGGGGCCTCGGATCAGGCGAGCGCGACGAGATCCGCGTAGTCGGGACCCCACAGGTCCTCGACGCCGTCCGGAAGCAGGATGATCCGCTCCGGCTGGAGCGCCTCGACCGCGCCCTCGTCGTGGGTGACCAGCACGACGGCGCCCTTGTACGTGCGCAGCGCGCCCAGGATCTCCTCGCGGCTGGCCGGGTCGAGGTTGTTGGTGGGCTCGTCGAGCAGCAGGACGTTGGCGGAGGAGACGACGAGGGTGGCAAGCGCGAGGCGGGTCTTCTCGCCGCCGGACAGGACTCCGGCCGGCTTGTCCACGTCGTCGCCGGAGAAGAGGAACGAACCGAGCGTCTTGCGCACCTCTACGAGGTCCAGGTCCGGGGCGGAGGAGCGCATGTTCTCCAGGACCGTGCGCTCCGGGTCGAGCGTCTCGTGCTCCTGTGCGTAGTAGCCCATCTTCAGGCCGTGGCCCGGGGTGACCTCGCCGGTGTCCGGGTTCTCGGCCCCGGCGAGCAGCCGCAGCAGCGTCGTCTTGCCGGCACCGTTCAGACCGAGGATGACGACCCGCGAGCCCTTGTCGATGGCCAGGTCGACATCGGTGAAGATCTCCAGGGAGCCGTACGACTTCGACAGGCCCTCGGCGGTCAGCGGGGTCTTGCCGCAGGGCGCCGGGTCGGGGAAGCGCAGCTTGGCGACCTTGTCGGAGACGCGTACCGCCTCCAGGCCGGACAGCAGGCGCTCGGCGCGCTTGGCCATGTTCTGCGCGGCGACGGTCTTGGTGGCCTTGGCGCGCATCTTGTCGGCCTGCGAGTTGAGGGCGGCGGCCTTCTTCTCGGCGTTCTGGCGCTCGCGCTTGCGGCGCTTCTCGTCGGCCTCGCGCTGCTGCTGGTAGAGCTTCCAGCCCATGTTGTAGATGTCGATCTGGGCTCGGTTGGCGTCCAGGTAGAAGACCTTGTTGACGACCGTCTCGACCAGGTCGACGTCGTGGGAGATCACGATGAAGCCGCCGCGGTACGTCTTGAGGTAGTCCCGCAGCCAGACGATGGAGTCGGCGTCGAGGTGGTTGGTCGGCTCGTCCAGGAGCAGGGTGTCGGCGTCCGAGAAGAGGATCCGGGCGAGCTCGATGCGGCGGCGCTGACCGCCGGAGAGGGTGTGCAGCGGCTGGCCGAGCACCCGGTCGGGCAGGCCGAGCGCGGCGGCGATGGTGGCGGCCTCGGCCTCGGCGGCGTACCCGCCCTTGGTGAGGAACTCGGTCTCCAGGCGCTCGTACTTCTTCATCGCCTTCTCGCGCGTGGCGCCCTTGCCGTTCGCCATGCGGTCCTCGTTCTCGCGCATCTTGCGCAGGACTTCGTCGAGGCCGCGGGCGGACAGGACGCGGTCGCGGGCGAGCACGTCGAGGTCGCCGGTGCGCGGGTCCTGCGGCAGATAGCCGACCTCGCCCGAGCGGGTGATGGCGCCGGCGGCCGGGACGCCCTCGCCGGCCAGGCACTTGGTGAGGGTGGTCTTGCCCGCTCCGTTGCGGCCGACCAGGCCGATGCGGTCGCCCTTGGCGACGCGGAAGGAAGCGGACTCGATGAGGATTCGGGCGCCGGCGCGCAGCTCGATGCCGGTGGCGGTGATCACGGAAAGACTCCAGGGCGGTATGGACGGCGGACGGGACGGGGGTCGCGGAGGTCGACGCCGTCTAATGCACAAGGAGAATTGCCATGGAGCCAATTCTAACTGGGCCGCGCAACCCGATTTCCGCCGCCGTCCGTGCGCCGCTGACCAGGGAGTTCGTTACCGAGCGGGGTACGGTCCGGGGTGATCGGGCCGAAGGTGTCGACGGCGGTCGGCCGCCGGCTCCCGGGTCCCCGTTCCCGGCAGGGCTGCGCGACGAGCAGCGCCCCGCCGGAGTGAGCGGTGTGCCCGGGGTCGAAGGTGCAGCCCTCGCGGGCGGACAGCAGCCAGCGCAGATCGCCGTCGGCGGCGCGGAAGGCGGTGATCCGCTCGGGCGTCACGACGGCGAGCATGCGGGCGCCGGGATCCAGCGGCTGGAACACGCCCGAGGCACGGCCGGGCCGTCCGGTCAGCCAGGCGCCGAGGCCGGGCACCGCGCGGTGCCAGCGCACCCAGCCCGGCCCGGTGTCGGTGATCATGCCGTCGGCCCAGAGGGTGAAGGTGTGGCCGGGCGCGCGACGCAGGGCGAGCGGGACGCTGCCTCGTCTCGCGTAGGTCCAGTGCCGGGCGCCGGTGCGGCGGTCGTACGCCTCGACGGCCGCGCCCCGGATCCGTACCGCCACGGGACCGGCCGGGCGTGCGGAGAAGCTGTCGAAGCGGTCGCCGTAAGGGGTTTGGCGGGTGTGCTGGGCCGCGGTGACCAGCGGCAGAGCGAGTACGGCGGCGACTGCGGTCAGCGCGAGGCGGGTCCGGTCCATGACGCGCAGAGCGTATCGGCCGACGTAACAAAACGGGCGTAGCGCAATGAACTGATCGATACTCGGGGAGACATTCGGTGGGCTGCCGCGCACGCCGGCCCCGGTGGAGCAGAGGGTGGTGCGCCCATGCAGTTCGACGACGACGCCGATCTGGACACATCCGAGGTCAAGGATGTGCGCGGCAGCCGGATCCCGGGCGGCCGGGCCACCGTGGGCGGCGGGCTCGTCGCCTTCGTGGCCCTGCTGCTCGGGCTGTTCTTCGGGGTGGGTCCGGAGGAACTCGGCCTCTCGTCGGGCGGCACCACACCGGCGGCCAGCTCCTCGTCCCAGGCGCAGGTGTCGCAGAGCTGCAAGCGGGGCTCGGACGCCAACACCAAGGAGGACTGCCGGATCGTCGCGGTGGTCAACAGCGTGCAGGACTACTGGAGCCAGGAGTTCCCGAAGCGGGGCGGCCGGTACTCCCCCGCCCAGACCGTCTTCTTCACCAACCGTGTCAACACCGCGTGCGGCGCGGCGAGTTCGGCGGTCGGCCCCTTCTACTGTCCGGGCGACCGGCAGGTCTATCTCGACCTGGGATTCTTCAACGAGCTGCGGACCAAGTTCGGCTCCAGCGGCGGCCCCTTCGCGCAGGCGTACGTGGTGGCGCACGAGTACGGGCATCACATCCAGAACCTGATGGGCACCCTGCAGAAGGCGCAGGACGGTCAGCAGGGCGCCAACAGCAACGCGGTGAAGGTGGAGTTGCAGGCCGACTGCTACGCCGGGATCTGGGCGCACCACGCGACGACGACTCCCGACCGGTCCACGGGCCGCCCGCTCATCTCCCAGCTGACCAGTCAGGACATCAAGGACGGCCTGGACGCGGCGGCCGCGGTCGGCGACGACCGGATCCAGGAGAAGTTCCAGGGCCGGGTCACCCCGGAGACCTGGACGCACGGCTCGGCCCAGCAGCGCCAGCAGTGGTTCTACACCGGCTATCAGAGCGGCGACATGGCCCGTTGCAACACCTTCGCGCGGTGAATTCCGGCGGCAGGAGGCGTTGTCAGTGCCGGGTGCCACACTGAGATCCAGGTCACAGTCAGCGGCTTGGACCCGGAAGGAATGATCGGCATGAGCATGTATCCGACGATTCTCTACAGCGACGCGAAAGCGGCGATCCGCCAGCTCAAGGACGCCTTCGGCTTCACCGAGGTGTGCGCGTACGAGGGGGAGGACGGCACCGTGATGCACGCCGAGCTGTCCTATGGGACCGGCATGGTGATGCTGGGCTCCAAGGGCCGCGAGGGCCTCTTCGCCCGGACGATGGCGGACGCGGGCCCGGCCGGGGTGTACGTGGTGGTGAGCGATGTGGACGCCCACCACAAGCGCGCCGCGGAGCAGGGCGTGGAAATCCTGATGGAGCCGACGGACCAGGACTACGGCTCGCGGGACTACATGGCGAGAGACGCGGAGGGCAATGTGTGGAGCTTCGGCACGTATGCGCCGGGCGGGGCGGAGTGAGGGGGTAGCGGGCGGCGGGCCCTTCGCCGACCTGCTTGGCACCGCTCGGCTCCGGGCCCGATCACGCCGACCGGGCTGACTCCCGACTAAGCGCCAACTGGCCGACGGGAAAGGGGAGTTGGCACATCGCCCGCGGCGCCCCGGGGCGGATGGGGGCGCCGCTACACGGAACCGTTGTGGACCTGGAAGGCCGCGCGGCGGACCGCCTTGGCCAGGGCCGGGTCGGGGTGCGCCGCGGCGAGGGCGACCAGGACCTGCACCGTGCGGGGATGTCCGACGGCCCGTACCTCGGCGAGCAGCGCGGGCACCGTGCCCTGCACCGCCGAATCGAGGTGGCGTACGAGCAGTTCGCTCTCGCCGTGGTCGGCCACGGCGGCGGCCGTGTCGACCCACAGCCAGGTGGACTCCTCCCGGGTGAGGACCCCCAGCGCGTCCTCCGGATCGCCGCCCTCGTACTCGGCGAGCCAGAGCAGGGCGTAGGGGCGCAGGGAGGTCTCCGTCGCGGCGGCGCGCACTCCGGGCTCGGCGGGTGCCCCCACCGCGCGCAGCGCCTCGAAAGCGAGTCCGCGCAGCAGGGCGTCGTCGCCGCGTGCGGTGTCGAGGAGCTCGGTGACGGCACTGCCGACGGTGCGCGCGGCGATCCAGGCGCGGTACTCGGCGCGGGCCGGGCCCGGGGTGAGACCGGCGCAGCCGCGCAGCATGTCCTCGGCGGACTGCTCGATGTTCCCGGCCGGGCTCTGCGCGGCGACGCAGATCTGCTCCAGCTTGACCCAGACCGCCCAGTTGCCGAGCGGGGTCAGGGTGGCCTGGCCCTCGCCGAGGGTGAGCGCGCCGACGGCGGCGAGGCCGGCCAGGGCCCAGTCGAGGAGGTGCGGAAGCAGCGGCGGCAGGGCTGTGAGGTCGGGCTCGGGGCGGTAGGGAACCTCGCAGCGCTCCTCGCGGAGTTCGGCGACCCGCTGCCCGAGCAGGTCGAGCAGGGCCGGGACCAGCACGGGGCCGGCCGAGAGCTGAAGGAGGGAGAGCACCTGGGGCACGGCCTCGACGACCTCGGCCACGGCGGTGGGGGCGATGTCGTCCGGGGCGGGATGGACGATGGACCACGCGTCGAACAGGGCGACCCAGCCGCGCAGTACGGCCGCGTCGTCGCGGTCCCAGGCGCGCAGCCGCCAGCCCGGACGCACGGTGTCGCCGTGCAGCTCGACCAGGCCCGCGAGCCGGGCGCGGTCCCAGGCGGCCCGCACCTGAGCGGCCGTCAGGCCGAGAGCGGCGGCGGCCCGCTCGGCGACCGCGGCCGGGAGCGGCCCCGGCCGGCCGGGGCCGGGGGCGGCGCCGCGGGCGCGCTCGGCGTCGGTCCAGCGGGCGACGCGTACGGCGTCGGCGAGCACCGCCCTGGCCTGGCGGGCCAGTTCGCCGGCGGCTGGGGTGCCCGCGGGTGGCCGGGGCGCCGGCCTGGTACGCCGGTCGGTCACGGCCCTGCGAGCGGTGGCAAGAGGTCGGGCTTCCCTCGGCTGCGGAGCGCGGACAAGCCGCAGTCTGGAGTCGCGCGGCAACTTCTCTTCAGGCTTCCGGGAGGTCACGGATGCAGTCTTCCCGCTGACGGCCCGAAAGCCCAAACGGAATCGGCCACGCCTGCCGTCCGCGGGACGGCGGGGACCGCTGGGATCCGGGGGCGGGGCCCCGAGTGATCGCCGTCCGCCGGCGGCCCGCGAGCCCGGCCGGAATCGACCGGCCGGCCTCGCCCGGCGGTGGGACCCGCCGTGCCCGGAACGGCGGGCCGGTCCGATGTCGTGGCGGAGGGCGCGTCACATGAGGGGGGTCAGGAAGCGGCGCAGGGTTTCTTCGTAGCGGGCCGGGTCGGCGTTCCACATCGAGGCGTGGGGGGCGTGCGGGACCGTGTGCAGGGTGATCAGTTCCGGGCGGCGGTCGGCCAGTTCGCGGGACGGGCCCCACGGGGCGAGCGTGTCGTCGGGGCCGTGGAAGAGCAGCGTCGGGACGCGCAGCGCCTGGGGGTCGACGGCTTCCTGGAGGCGGTCGCCGTGGATGCCGGTGCGGCCCTGGGCGGCGCGGACGGCGAGCGGCAGCAGCGCGCCCGGGGTGCGGCGGGCCGCGGCCAGGGCGCGCAGGGTGAACTCCCAGTCCAGCACCGGCGAGTCGAGGACGATGCCCCTGATGCGGTCGCGCAGCGGGGAGTTGGCGGCGGCGTGCAGGGCCATCGTGGCGCCGGTGGACCAGCCGTGCAGGATGACGCGCTGCGCCCCGGACCGCGTGGCGAAGCGGATCGCGGCGTCGAGGTCGCGCCATTCGGAGTCGCCGAGGTGGCCGAGGCCGTCCGGGGAACGGGGCGCGCCCTCGTCACCGCGGTAGGCGAGGTCGAGCACGGGCAGCTGCTGGCGGTGCAGGAACTCCATGATGTTCAGGGGGTGTTCGCGCGTGGTGCCCAGGCCGTGCGCGGTGATCACCCAGGTGGTGCGGGGGCCGGGGACCAACCAGGCGGGCAGCGAGCCGAGTTCGGCCGGGATCTCGACGTCGCGGTAGGAGAGGCCGAGCGCGGTTTCAGGGGTGCCTCGGTGCACCTGGGGCGTGAGCCGCACCCGGTCGCCCGGCGTGACGGCGCCCTGGGTGACCCGCTCCAGTCGGCGTACCACCGTGTCGGCGGTGTGCGGCTCGCCGTCGAGTACATCGCCGACGACCGCGTGGAGTCCCTCGCCTTCCAGGCCGTACGTCCCCGGGCGCAGCGCCGCGAGCGAGCGGGTCAGGGTGATCCGGCCGGGGGCCGTGGCGTGCACGGTCAGCCGGGGGTCGGTGGGCAGTGGGCGGCCCGGCGGCGGCCTGAGGGCGGCGTCGCTGGCGTACCGACCGGCGACGAACGCTGCCGCACCGACGCCGATGAGTGTGGTGACGGCCGCTGCCGTCTTCGTAGCGGGGCGCACAGTTCCAGTCTCGGCCCGGGTCGGCCCGGGTGCCAGCGGGCGGGACCGCAGGAGGCGGCGGCGCGGCGGGACCCGGCCATGATCCGCCGGACACCCCTGCCCCGGCCATGGCCCGCCACGCCCTAGGGCTGGCCGTAGCCGCGCAGCCGGTCGGCGGCCTCGTCGAGCTGGGCGGGGCTGAGCAGGGACGGGGTGCGGCCGGGCAGGGCGGAGGCGGTGAGCCAGAGCCGGCACATCCACTCCAGCTGGGCGGTGCGGTCGTAGGCCTGGGCGAGACCGGTTCCGTAAGTGACGGTTCCGTGGTTCTGGAGGAGGCATCCGGTGCGGCCCGCGAGCGCGCGCAGCATGTTCTCGGCCAGTTCCTCGCTGCCGTACAGGGCGTACGGGGCGACCCGCACCGCGCCGCCGAGGGCGGCCGCCATGTAGTGGACCAGCGGCAGTTCGGGCACGAGGGTGGACACGGCCGTGGCGTGCACGGCGTGGGTGTGGACGACGGCGCGGGCGTCGGTGTTCCGGTACACGGCCAAGTGCATCGGGATCTCGCTGGTGGGCCGGAGCGCGCCCATGACCTGGCGGCCTTCGAGGTCGACGGCGACGGTGTCGGCGGGGCCCAGCCGGTCGTAGGGGACGCCGGTCGGGGTGACGAGGACCAGGTCGCCGACGCGTACCGACACATTGCCCGAGGTGCCGACGACCAGTCCTTCCGCGGCGGTCCTGCGCGCGGTGTCGATCAGTTCGGCCCAGGCCGCGGCGGTCGCCGCCTCGTCACTCATGCGGCTGATCCTGCCAGGCCGGTTGCGGCCGGGGCACGGCGGCAGAACGGCGTTCTTCCACTAGCCTCTGGGCATTTGTTCCGTAAATCAGGCTGTACACCGGGATTCTGGGGGATCCATGGCTCGCGATCGCAACCCGGTTCGACGCGGCGTACGGGCACTGCTCGCGGCGTCGCTCGCCGCCCTTGCCGCGGGCTCGCTCGCGCTCACCGCGCTGCCCGGCGCGTCCGCCGCGGGCAAACCGCTCGGCCACGATGTCTCCTCGCACCAGAAGAACGTCGACTGGGGCTCCGCGAAGGACCGGGGCGCCTCGTTCGTCTATGTCAAGGCGACCGAGTCCACGACGTACCGCAATCCCTACTTCGGGCAGCAGTACGACGGTGCCCGCCAAGCGGGTCTGGTCCGGGGCGCCTACCACTTCGCGGTGCCCGACCAGTCCTCCGGCCGGACGCAGGCCGCGTACTTCGTGCGGAACGGGGGCGGCTGGCGGCGCGACGGCCGGACGCTGCCGCCCGCGCTCGACCTGGAGCACAACCCGTACGGCAAGGACGCCAAGGGCGGCAGCAGCGACAAGTGCTACGGGCTGAGCCCGGCCGCGATGACCGACTGGATCACGGGGTTCAGCGACGAGGTGCGGCTGCGCACCGGCCGCCGTCCGGTGATCTACACGACCGCCCGCTGGTGGAACGACTGCACCGGCGGCAGCCGGGCCTTCGCCGCGACCCACGCCCTGTGGCTCGCCCGGTACGCCGCGTCGCCGGGCGCGCTGCCGGCCGGCTGGTCGTACTGGACGTTCTGGCAGTACGCCAACGGCAGCGGGAGCCTGCCGGGTGACCAGAATCTCTTCAATGGGACTTTTGCGCAGCTGGAGCGGCTCGCGGCGGGCTGAGGCGAGGTTCCCGCTGGGCCGAGGGGGTTGGAAAGCGGCCACATACACCGCCACGCCCGCCTCAGTTCACCTTCCGTTCATCCAGGTTACTTACGTTCGTCCAGCCACTGACGTCGAACGATTGCCTGGGTAAATGGAACACATGACACTGCTGCTCGCGATCGTGATCGCGACAGCTCTCGTGTTCGATTTCACGAACGGTTTCCACGACACCGCCAACGCGATGGCCACCACCATCTCGACCGGCGCCCTGAAGCCCAAGACGGCGGTCGCCATGTCCGCCGCGCTCAACCTGGTCGGCGCGTTCCTGTCAGTGGAGGTCGCCAAGACGATCTCCGGCGGGATCATCGACGAAAAAGGCATCAGAACCGAGGTGATCTTCGCGGCGCTGGTCGGCGCCATCCTCTGGAACCTGGTGACCTGGCTGCTCGGACTGCCCTCCAGCTCCTCGCACGCGCTGTTCGGCGGCCTCATCGGCGCCGCGGTCATGTCGGCCGGCTGGTCCTCGGTCAACGGCTCGACGGTCGTCACCAAGGTGCTGCTCCCCGCCGTCGCCGCCCCGATCGTCGCGGGCATCGCCTCGATGCTGGCCACCCGGCTCACGTACCGGATCAACCGGAACACCGACGAGAAGGCCACCGCCAAGGGCTACCGTGCGGGCCAGATCGCCTCCGCCGGCCTCGTCTCGCTCGCCCACGGCACCAACGACGCCCAGAAGACGATGGGCATCATCACCCTCGCCCTGGTCGCCAGTGGTGTGCTGCACCCGGGTGCGAACCCCCCGATGTGGGTCATCGTCTCGGCCGGCCTCGCCATCGCGCTGGGCACCTACCTCGGCGGCTGGCGCATCATCCGCACCATGGGCAAGGGGCTGACCGAGCTCAGGCCGCCGCAGGGCTTCGCCGCCCAGACCGGCGCCGCCGCGGTCATCCTGACCTCCTCGCACCTCGGCTTCTCGCTCTCCACCACCCAGGTCTGCACCGGCTCGGTCATGGGCGCGGGCCTCGGCCGCAAGGGCGGTGTGGTCCGCTGGTCCACCGCCACCCGCATGGTCGTCGCCTGGTGTCTGACGCTGCCGGCGGCCGGACTGGTCGGCGCGGGAGCGGAGTTCCTCACCCGGCAGGGCGCCTGGGGCATCGCCGCCGTCGCGGTGCTCCTGATCGCCGGTTCGGGCGTCATCTGGTCGCTCTCGCGCCGCCAGCCCGTCGACCACACCAACGTCACCGCCGACGCGCCCGCCGAAGCGGCCGAGCCCGCCGGTGTCATCACCACCGCGATCGCCGCGGTCACCCCGCCGCCGACCGGCGTCGCCGCCGCGGCCACCGACCTCAAGGCCACGATCCAGGCCCCGGCCCCGGTGACCCCCGCCGACCCGCCCCGCCCGGCGACGGTCTGACCAGGTACAGGTAAGGAATCCCCATGCACATCGACTGGGCGGCCCTCGGCTCCGTCTTCGGCGTCAGCCTCGTGGTGACCGTCGGCCTGGTGGGCCTGTTCACCCTCGGCATCGTCGGCCTCACCAAGCAGGAGGCCGCGGCCTCCGGCTCCGGCAACGCGGCCCTGGCCCGCACCGGCGCGTACGCCTGCTTCGCGCTCTGCGCGGCGGCCGTCGGCTACGGGATCTACTTGATCGTCGGCTGACCCGCACCGCACTCGTGAACCGCCCTCCGGCCCCGCCGGGGGGCGGTTCGCTGTGTGTCTCGGCACACTCTCGCGCCGCAGGTCAACAGCAAGTTGACGGGTGTTCTCGCAGCGTGGTGGACTGCACCGGCCAGCTACGGCGGCAGAAGAGGAAGCCGGTGCGAATCCGGCGCGGTCCCGCCACTGTCACCGGGGAGCGATCCCCGCGAGCCAGGAACTCTCACCGCCGGTCACGTCGAACCAGGGCGCGGACACCCTGAGTGAGGACATACCGCCATGCGCGCCTGCCTGTTGAGACATACCGCAGTTCCACGCGACGGCCTGGCGGGCTGAGCCCGTGCGGGCCGATCGCAGCTTCGCGTACGGCGCCACGGCCGGACTCCTCGGCGACCTCCTGCTCGGCGATCCGCGCCGAGGGCATCCGGTCGCCGCGTTCGGGCGGGCGGCCGGCGCCGTCGAGCGCGTGCTGTGGCGCGACCACCGCGGGTGGGGCGCGCTGCACACCGTCGTGTGCGCGGGCGGCGCCGCGGGCGCCGCGGCCCTGCTTTCCCGCGCCGTACGAGGCCGTCCCGCCGCGGCCGCCGCGCTGACCGCCGCCGCCACCTGGACGGTGGTGGGCGGCACTTCGCTGGGCCGCGAGGCGCGGGCCATCGGCGGCGCGCTGGCCGCGGGCGATGTGGAGGTGGCCCGGGAGCGGCTGCCGCACCTGTGCGGGCGCGACCCGCAGTACCTGGACGCCGACCAGATCGCCCGTGCCGTCGTCGAGTCGGTGGCCGAGAACACCTCGGACGCGGTCGTCGGCGCCCTGGTGTGGGGCGCGCTGGCCGGAGTGCCGGGGCTCGTGGGCTTCCGGGCGGTCAACACGCTGGACGCGATGGTCGGGCACAAATCGGCCAAGTACCGCAGATACGGCTGGGCTTCGGCGCGCCTGGACGATGTGGCGGGCTGGCCGGGGGCCCGGCTCACCGCCGTCCTCGCGGCGCTCGCGGGCCCGGACAAGAAGGGTGCGGTGCGGGCCTGGCGCGCCGATGCCGGCCGGCACCCGAGCCCCAACGCGGGCCCGGTCGAGGCCTCGTTCGCGGGGGCCCTCGGCGTACGTCTGGGCGGCACGCTCTCCTACGGAGGGCGCGTCGAGCACCGGCCGGTCCTGAACGCATCCGGGCGGGCCGTCGAAGTCGCGGACATCGAGCGGGCGGTACGGCTCTCGCGCCGGGTGGGCTGGCTGACGCTGGCCACCGCCGTCGCCACGAGGGCCGCTGTGAGGAAGGGACGTACATGGGTGGCGGGCTGCTGATCGCGGGCACGACCTCCGACGCGGGCAAGAGCGTCGTCACGGCCGGGATCTGCCGCTGGCTGGTGCGCCAGGGCGTCAAGGTCGCGCCCTTCAAGGGGCAGAACATGTCGCTGAACTCGTTCGTCACGCGCGGGGGCGCGGAGATCGGGCGGGCGCAGGCCATGCAGGCGCAGGCGGCGCGCGTGGAGCCGACCGCGCTCATGAACCCGGTGCTGCTCAAGCCGGGGAGCGACCGGTCGAGCCAGGTCGTCCTCATGGGCAAGCCGGTGGGCGAGTTGAGCGCCCGCGGCTACCACGGGGGCCGCCAGCAGGCGTTGCTCGGCACCGTCCTGGAGTGCCTGGAGGAGCTGCGGGGCACATATGACGCCGTGATCTGCGAGGGGGCGGGCAGTCCGGCCGAGATCAATCTGCGGCGCACCGACATCGTCAACATGGGCATCGCGCGGGCCGCGCGGCTGCCCGTGGTCGTGGTCGGCGACATCGACCGGGGCGGGGTGTTCGCCTCGTTCTTCGGGACGACGGCGCTGCTGAGCCCCGAGGACCAGGCGCTGATCGCCGGGTACGTCGTCAACAAGTTCCGGGGCGATGTGTCGCTGCTTGAGCCCGGCATCGAGATGCTGCGCGGCCTCACCGGCCGGCACACCTACGGGATCCTGCCGTACGCCCACGGCCTCGGCATCGACGAGGAGGACGGCCTGAGCGTGTCGATGCGCGGAGCGGTGCGCGAATCGGTCGTCGCGCCGCCGGTCGGCGAGGACGTGCTGCGCATCGCCGTCTGCGCGGTGCCGCTGATGTCCAACTTCACGGACGTCGACGCGCTCGCGGCCGAGCCCGGTGTGGTCGTCCGCTTCGTGGACCGGCCCGAGGAACTCACCGACGCGGACCTGGTGGTGGTGCCGGGAACGCGCGGCACGGTCCGCGCGTTGGAGTGGCTGAGGGAGCGGGGGCTCGCGGAAGAGCTGGTGCGCAGGGCTGCCGAGGGGCGCCCGGTGCTCGGGATCTGCGGTGGCTTCCAGCTGCTCGGCGAGCACATCGAGGACGAGGTCGAGTCACGGGCGGGCTCGGTGCCCGGTCTCGGACTGCTGCCCGTGCGGGTTCGGTTCGCCGCCGAGAAGACGCTCGCCAGGCCCGTCGGCGAGGCCCTCGGCGAGCAGGTGGAGGGGTACGAGATCCACCACGGCGTCGCCCAAGTCCTGGGCGGGGAAGCCTTTTTGGATGGTTGCCGGGTGGGCGCGGTCTGGGGCACGCACTGGCACGGCTCGCTGGAGAGCGACGGCTTCCGGCGCCGCTTCCTGGAACAGGTCGCGCGGGCCGCGGGCCGCCGTTTCGTGCCCGCCCCCGACACGTCGTTCGGCGCGCTGCGCGAAGAGCAGCTGGACCGGCTCGGCGACCTGATCGAAGAGCACGCGGACACCGACGCGCTGCTGCGCCTGATCGAGCAGGGCCCGCCCGCCGGGCTGCCGTTCATCCCGCCGGGGGCACCGTGAACGCGCCCCGCACAGCCGACGACAGCCCGCCGCACACCCTGCCCGGCCCCGCCGGCAGCGATCGACCGCCCCTCGAAGGAGTGATCAGCACATGAGCACCCGGTATCCGTTCACCGCCGTCGTCGGCATGGACGACCTGCGCCTTGCGCTGCTCCTGAACGCCGTCAGCCCGGCCGTGGGCGGTGTCCTCGTCCGGGGCGAGAAGGGCACCGCGAAGAGCACGGCCGTCCGGGCCCTCGCGGATCTGCTGCCCGAGGTGGCGGTGGTGGCGGGCTGCCGCTTCAGCTGCGACCCCGCCGCGCCCGACGCGCGGTGCCCGGACGGGCCGCACGAGGCCGGGCCGGGTGCCGCCCGCGCCGCGCGCATGGTCGAGCTCCCGGTGGGCGCATCGGAGGACCGCCTGGTGGGCGCCCTCGACATCGAGCGCGCCCTCGGCGAGGGCGTGAAGGCCTTCGAGCCGGGCCTGCTCGCGGACGCCCACCGCGGCATCCTGTACGTGGACGAGGTCAACCTCCTGCACGACCACCTCATCGACCTCCTGCTCGACGCCGCCGCCATGGGGTCCTCGTACGTCGAGCGCGAGGGCGTCTCCGTGCGGCACGCCGCGCGGTTCCTGCTCGTGGGGACGATGAACCCCGAAGAGGGCGAGCTGCGGCCGCAGTTGCTCGACCGGTTCGGGCTGACCGTCGAGGTCGCGGCGTCCCGGGAGCCCGGACAGCGCGTGGAGGTCGTGCGGCGCCGGCTCGCCTACGACGACGACCCGGCCGCGTTCGCCGCGCGCTGGGCCGACGAGGAGGGCGCGCTGCGGGCCCGGATCGTGGCGGCTCGCGAACTCCTGCCCTCCGTCGTGCTCGGGGACGCGGTACTGCTGCAGATCGCCGCCACCTGCGCGGCGTTCGAGGTGGACGGGATGCGCGCCGACATCGTCATGGCGCGGACGGCGACCGCGCTGGCCGCCTGGGACGGGCGTACGGACGTGACGTCCGAGGACGTGCGGCAGGCCGCGCTGCTCGCGCTGCCGCACCGGCGCAGGCGAAACCCCTTCGACGCGCCGGGACTCGACCAGGACAAGCTCGACGAGACCCTGGAACAGTTCAGGGACGAGACCGAGGGTGACGACGATCCGGACCCGGGCCCCGAGGGGCCGGGCGGTCCCGGCGGGGGCGGTGGCATCCCGCCGCAGGGCGACTCCCCCGAGAACCCGGCCGAGGCCCCGGAGACCGCGGCGGCCTCCGACGCGCCGGAGACGGCCGGCTCCCCCGCCCCCGGTGGCCCCGGCGAGCGGGCCGCGGTGAAGGCCGCCGAGCCGTTCCGTACGAAGATGCTGAGCGTGCCCGGTCTCGGCGAGGGCGCGGCGGGCCGCCGCTCGCGGGCCCGTACCGACCACGGCCGGACGACCGGTTCGCGGCGGCCCCAAGGGGCGCTCACCAAGCTGCACTTGGCGGCGACCGTGCAGGCCGCGGCCCCCCACCAGCGGGCGCGCGGCCGGTCGGGCCGCGGCCTCGTGGTGCGGCGGGACGATCTGCGCCAGGCCACCCGCGAGGGCCGCGAGGGCAACCTGGTGCTGTTCGTGGTGGACGCGTCCGGGTCGATGGCGGCCCGGCAGCGGATGAGCGCGGTCAAGGGCGCGGTGCTCTCGCTGCTGCTCGACGCCTATCAGCGGCGCGACAAGGTCGGTCTGATCACCTTCCGCGGCAAGGACGCCGAGGTGGCGCTGCCGCCCACCTCGTCGGTGGACGCGGCGGCGGCCCGGCTCGAATCGCTGCCCACCGGCGGCCGCACCCCGCTCGCGGCCGGGCTCCTGAAGGCCCATGACGTGCTGCGCGTGGAGCGGCTGCGCGACCCGTCGCGGCGGCCGCTGCTCGTGGTCGTCACCGACGGCCGGGCGACCGGCGGCCCCGAGCCGGTGGCGCTCGGCGCGCGGGCCGCCCGGCTGCACGCCGCCGAGGGCACCGCGTCCGTGGTCGTGGACTGCGAGTCGGGATTGGTGCGGCTCGGGCTCGCCGGGGAGCTGGCGCGCGAGCTCGGCGGGAGCGCGGTCACGCTGGACGAGCTGCGGGCGGATTCCATCGCCGGTCTCGTCAAGGACGTACAGGGAACTTCGAGGAGGGCCGCTTAATGCCGCAGGGACAGGTCAGTGTCGTACCCGAGGACGGTCTGACGACGCGTCAGCGGCGCAACCGGCCGCTGGTCATGGTGCACACGGGCGTCGGCAAGGGGAAGTCGACGGCCGCGTTCGGGATGGCGCTGCGCGCCTGGAACCAGGGCTGGCCGGTCGGGGTGTTCCAGTTCGTGAAGTCGGCGAAGTGGAAGGTCGGCGAGGAGAACGCGCTGAAGGTGCTCGGGGCGTCCGGCGAGGGCGGCCGGGTGGACTGGCACAAGATGGGCGAGGGCTGGTCCTGGATCCAACGGGAGCCCGCCGACGGCGAGCCCAGCCACGAGGACAAGGCCCGCGAGGGCTGGGAGCAGGTCAAGCGCGACCTGGCGGCCGAGACCTACAAGTTCTACGTGCTCGACGAGTTCGCCTATCTGCTGCACTGGGGCTGGGTCGACGTGGCGGAGGTGGTCTCCGTGCTGCGGGACCGCCCCGGCACCCAGCACGTGGTCATCACGGGCCGCAACGCGCCGCAGCACCTGGTGGACTTCGCGGACCTGGTGACGGACATGTCCAAGGTCAAGCATCCGATGGACGCCGGGCAGAAGGGCCAGCGGGGCATCGAGTGGTAGCACGTCTCGTCATCGCCGCCCCGTCGTCGGGCAGCGGGAAGACCACCGTCGCGACGGGGCTCATGGCCGCGTTCGCGCAGTCCGGGCTCGCGGTGTCGCCGCACAAGGTGGGCCCGGACTACATCGACCCCGGATACCACTCGCTGGCGACCGGCCGCCCCGGCCGGAACCTGGACGCGTACATGTGCGGCCCCGACCTGGTGGCCCCGCTGTTCGCGCACGGCGCGCTCGGCTGCGACCTCGCCGTGGTCGAAGGGGTGATGGGCCTCTACGACGGCGCGAGCGGACTCGGTGAACTCGCCTCCACCGCGCAGGTGTCGAAGCTCCTGCGCGCCCCGGTCGTCCTCGTCGTGGACGCCTCGTCGCAGTCCCGCTCGGTGGCGGCGCTGGTGCACGGCTTCGCGTCCTGGGACCCGCAGGTGCGGATCGGGGGCGTGATCCTCAACAAGGTGGGCTCGGACCGGCACGAGGCGCTGCTGCGGGAGGCGATGGAGGACGTGGGGGTGCCGGTACTCGGCGCCCTGCGCCGCGCTCCCCAGGTGGACACCCCGTCCCGCCATCTGGGCCTGGTCCCGGTGGCGGAACGCCGCACGGACGCCCTGGCCGCGGTGTCGGCGATGGCCGCACAGGTACGGGCGGGCTGCGACCTGGAGGCCCTGCTCGCCCTGGCCCGCAGCGCACCGCGGCTGACAGCGCAGGCATGGTCCGCCGACGACGCCCTGGCCGGCGGAAAGCCGGCCGCGTGTGAGGAGCGGGGGCCCGGGGGCAGCGCCACCAGCGACCCCGGCAGGCCGGTGATCGCGGTGGCCGGAGGCCCCGCCTTCACGTTCTCGTACGCCGAACACGCGGAACTTCTCCGAGCCGCCGGCGCAGACGTGGCCGTCTTCGACCCGCTCAAGGACGAGCAACTCCCGCCCGACACCGCGGGGTTGGTCATCGGCGGCGGCTTCCCCGAGATGTACGCCGCCGAGCTCTCCGCGAACGAACCCCTCCGCAAGGCCGTCACGGAGCTGGCGCTGGGCGGCGCCCCCGTGGCCGCCGAGTGCGCCGGGCTGCTCTACCTCGCGAGGTCCCTGGACGGGCAGCCCATGTGCGGCGTGCTCGACGCCGACGCGCGGATGTCGGGCCGCCTCACCCTCGGGTACCGCGAGGCCGTGGCGGTGCAGGACAACAGCCTGGCCGCGGCCGGAACCCGGCTGCGCGGCCACGAGTTCCACCGCACCGTCATCGAGCCGGGCGCGGGCACCACCCCCGCCTGGGGTCTGGTGCATCCGGAGCGCCGGGTCGAGGGCTTCGTGCTGCGGGGTGTGCACGCGAGCTATCTGCACACGCACTGGGCGGCCCGCCCCGAGGTGGCCCGCCGCTTCGCCGGGGGCTGCGCGGGATGACACGCTCAGCCCGCGATGCCCACCACCAGCCAGATGAACCCCACGCCCGCGACGGTGCACAGCAGTGTCGACAGGGCGGGGTGCTCGTGGTGGGCCTCGGGGAGGATCTCGGCGGCGGCCAGATAGAGGAGCACGCCGCCGAAGAAGCCCAGATAGCTGCCGAGCAGCTGCTCCGAAAGGGTGAAGAGCAGCGTGGACGCGGCCCCCGCCATCGGGGCCAGCGCATCGGCGACCAGCATCGCCACCGCCTTGCGCTTCTCGTTCCCGTACAGGCTGGTGATCGTGTACGTGTTGAAGCCGTCGGCGAAGTCGTGGGTGATCACGGCGAGGGCCACGGCGGCGCCCATGCCGCCGCCCACCTGGAAGGCCGCGCCGATCGCGATGCCGTCCATCAGGCTGTGCCCGACCATCGCGGACGCGGCCGTGAGGCCCACCTGCGGAACCCTTTCGTCGCCCGCTCCGTGGGCGGCCTGGCGGACCGCGAGCACCCGCTCCACGACATGCGCGAAGAGGAAGCCGCCGACGAACAGAAGCAGCGCCCGCGGCACTCCGAACACGTCCTCGCCGGCCGCGTTCAGGGCCTCCGGCAGCAGGTCGAGCCCGACCACGCCGAGCATCAGACCGCCCGCGAGCCCGAGCACGAGGTGGCGCCGGTCGGTGACCCGCTGGGCGGTCCAGCCGCCCACCAGGGTCATCAGGAACGCGCCGAGCGCGACGATTACCGCCATGCGCCCTTGCTAACCGACCCGGCCCGTACTCCGCATGTCCACGCTCCGTCCCGCCGCCGCCCCCGAGCGGTCCGAGAGGAACCCCGCCATGGCCGACGACGCCACCCGCGGCAAGGCCGCCCTCGCCCCGCAGGACGCCGGGGCCCGTCTCGTCGTGGGGGTCGGCGCCTCGACGGGTGTCTGTGCCGAGGAGGTGCTGGACCTGATCGAGGCCGCGCTCACGCAGGCGGGTCTCGCCGGGTTCGCGGTCGCCGAGCTGGCCACCGTGGAGGGCAGAGCGCGGGAGCCGGGGATCGTCGGGGCCGCGGCGGAGCTCGGGGTGCCGGTCGTCTCGTACGCCGTCGAGGAGCTCGCGGCGGTCCGGGTGCCGCACGGGTCGGACGCGGTACTGGCCGCCGTCGGAACCCGTTCCGTGGCGGAGGCCGCCGCGCTGGCCGGGGGCGGCGAACTGCTCGTCCCCAAGCGGAAGTCGAACCCCGGTGGCCGGGCCGCGATGGCGACCTGCGCGATCGCGAGACGCCGTTCGGTCGCCCTTCGGGGCTCCGGGACCCCCACCAGCAGCGAGGAAGCCATGCCCATACCCGCGACCGAGGCCCCGCACGATCCGCGGCACCACCAAGGCCCCGAGGCGCACCACGATCTGCGCCACCACGGCGACGCCGAAGTCCGGGACGACGGCGTCGAGTTGACCGATCTGGCGGTCAACGTCCGCACGGGCACTCCCCCGGTCTGGCTGCGGGAGCGGATCGCCGAGTCGCTGACCGGCCTGGCCGCCTATCCGGACGGCCGGGCGGCCCGCGCGGCGGTGGCGGCGCGGCACGGGCTCGACGTGGAGCGGGTGCTCCTCACGGCGGGCGCCGCGGAGGCCTTCGTCCTGCTGGCCCGCGCTCTGACGTTCCGTCACCCGGTCGTGGTGCACCCGCAGTTCACCGAGCCCGAGGCCGCTCTGCGCGATGCCGGGCACGAGGTGCGGCGGGTGCTGCTGCGGGCCGAGGACGGCTTCCGGCTGGACCCGGCGTCCGTCCCGGCGGAGGCGGACCTGGTGGTGGTCGGCAATCCGACGAACCCCACCTCCGTACTGCATCCCGCGAGCACGCTGGCCCAACTCGCTCGCCCCGGGCGGACGTTGGTGGTGGACGAGGCGTTCATGGACGCGGTGCCCGGCGAGCGCGAGGCTCTCGCGGGCCGGACGGACCTCCCCGGGCTTGTGGTGCTGCGCAGCCTGACCAAGACCTGGGGGCTCGCCGGGCTGCGGATCGGTTACGTACTGGCCGACCCCGGGACGGTCGCCGCGCTCCAGCGGGCCCAGCCGCTGTGGCCGGTGTCGACCCCGGCACTGGTCGCGGCGGGTGCCTGTGTGGAGCCCCGCGCGCTGGCGGAGGCCGAGGCGGCCGCGGCGCGGATCGCCGGGGACCGGGCCCATCTCCTGGCGCGTCTCGGGGAGTTCGAGGAGGTGCTGGCGGTGGAACCGGCCGAGGGCCCCTTCGTCCTCATCCGCGTCGAAGGCGCGGCGGAGGTCAGGCAGCGGCTGCGCGGCCTCGGCTTCGCGGTCCGGCGCGGCGACACGTTCCCGGGCCTCGGGCCGGAGTGGCTGCGCCTCGCGGTACGCGACCGCCCCACCACCAACCGCTTCCTCCAGGCCCTCGACCGGGCGCTGGCCCGCGACAAGCACTGAGGAGCGCGGTGGACGGGCGGCGCGCATCCCTCGCACCGCCCGCCCCGCCCCCTCCGGCACCACGCCCTGAAGGGGCGCGGGGAACTGCGCGGCCGGCCACGCACGGCCCGCAGCCGACAACCGCCCTTCCCCGCGGAGCGCTCAGTGCTCAGTGCTCAGTACTCAGTCGGACCGGTTGCCGCGCCCCCGGGTCAGGACCAGGGCGCCCGCGCCGCCCACGAGCAGGACCGCGGCCCCGCCGACGAGGTACGGGGTCGCCGAACTCCCGCCCGTCTCCGCCAGCTTGGAGTCCCCCGCGACGCTCTGCGCCTTCACATCGGTGCTGGCCGGAGCCTTCGCCGGGTCTCCGCTCGCCACCGTGGTGCCGCCCCGTTCGGGCTGCTCCGGCGCCTTGGGCGCTTCGCAGCTCGCCTCGGCGAGGGTGACCTCGCCCTTGACGTCGGCGACGTTCAGATGGAGCGGGTTGACCGACACCTTCAGCTGAAGGGCGACGGCCGCGGCGGTGCGCGAGGTGGTCGTGGTCCTCGACAGGTCGAGGGTGACCTCGCCGACCCCGGGCACCTGCACCCGCGTGGTGCCGCCCGACGACAGTGTGACCTTCCGGCCGAGCACGGTCACCGCGCCCAGCACATTGGACTTGGCGACCGGCGCCCGGCCCGCCTCGCAGACCGCGCTGGAGGTCACCTCGCCGACCTCCACGAGGGAGAGCAGCGGCAGCCCCGGCACATGCAGCCGGGCGTTCACGAGGTGGGTGGAGCCCTCCGCCTTCCCGGCGTCGGCGCTCGCCCCGGCCGTGGCGACGTCCGCCTTGAGCACATTGACGGGCTGACCACCGCTCACCCCGTCCAGCTTCACGGTCAGCGCGGTCTTCTCGGCCCCGGCCGGCGCCTGCACCTCGTTGAGCGTGGCCTTGAGCGGTACGTCGACGGTCTTGTCGAGCAGGGCGACATCGAGCCCGGTGCGCAGCACGGCGGCGCTCGCCCGGCCGCCGCCGTCGCCGGATCCGCCGGTGGCCCGCGCGGGCGCGGCGAGCAGCAGCGGCCCGGCGGCGAGTGCCACACAGGCCGCGATCGCGGCGGAGCGGCGGCCGGTGGGACGACGGGCGGCCGGACCGTGCGCGGGCAGGCGGAAGTTGTTGCTGTTCAAAGTGGTGGAACCCCCACAGGAGACATGGCTGTCCGGGCGCCCGCCACGGGGACTCGTGGGACTCCTGCGAATCGTGGGGCGCGCCGGTGACTTGGGACACCGGAATCTTTACGCACTGAGAGTGAACTGGCAGTAGCCTGCCGTGAGTTCACCCCAAAGGGTGGTTTCCGCGCCTATTTTCGATTCTTCCGGCACGGGAGTTCCCACCTGTCACCCTTGTCGTCGCCCCGCGCCCCCTACGCCCGGCGTACGCACAAAGAAGTTCAACGACCCACCCACGCCACACGTAACGTCCAGTCAACCGGCCAAGGTACTGAACTACGAGGGAACGCCTACCGCCTCGCCGGGGCCCCAGTTGGCCGTCGTCAGCCCACGATGCGTCCGTTGAGCACGATCCGGCTCGGCGCCGCGAGCGCCCGGACGTCCGCGCGCGGGTCCTGGTCGTAGACGACCAGATCCGCCGGGGCGCCCTCTTCGAGGCCCGGACGCCCCAGCCAGGACCGCGCTCCCCACGCCGTCGCGGAGAGCGCGTCGAGCGCCGGGATACCCGCCTTGACCAGTTCGGCGACCTCGGCGGCGACCAGGCCGTGGGCGAGCGAGCCGCCCGCGTCCGTACCGACGAAGACGGGCACCCCCGCGTCGTACGCCGAACGCACCGTGTCGTAGCGGCGCTCGTACAACCGCCGCATATGGGCGGACCAGTTGGGGAACTTGGCCTCGCCGCCGTCGGCGAGATGCGGGAACGTGGCGATGTTGACCAGCGTCGGGACGATCGCGACGCCGCGCTCGGCGAACAGCGGGATGGTGTCCTCGGTCAGGCCCGTGGCGTGCTCGACGCAGTCGATGCCCGCCTCGACCAGGTCCCTGAGGGAGTCCTCCGCGAAGCAGTGCGCGGTGACCCGGGCGCCGAGCCGGTGGGCCTCGGCGATCGCGGCCTCGACCTCGCCGCGCGGCCAGCACGCGGTCAGGTCGCCGGCGTCCCGGTCGATCCAGTCGCCGACCAGCTTGACCCAGCCGTCGCCGCGCCGCGCCTCCCGGGCGACGTACGCCACGAGGTCGCCGGGCTCGATCTCGTGGGCGTAGTTGCGGATGTAGCGGCGGGTGCGGGCGATGTGCCGGCCGGCCCGGATGATCTTCGGCAGGTCCTCGCGGTCGTCGATCCAGCGGGTGTCCGAGGGCGAGCCCGCGTCGCGGACCAGCAGGGTGCCGGCGTCGCGGTCGGTGAGGGCCTGCTTCTCGCTGACATCGTCGGGCACCGGGCCGTGCCGGTCGAGGCCGACGTGGCAGTGCGCGTCGACCAGACCCGGCAGCACCCAGCCGGTCACGGCGAGGGCCTCGCCCGGGGGCCGCTCGTAGGTGATCCGCCCGTCGACCGCCCACAACTCGTCCCGTACGTCCTCGGGTCCGGCAAGGACGCGCCCCTTCACATGCAGCACCGCGCGATCGCTCATGGTCAGCACTGTACGAGGCGCTGGGTACCCTCGATCCAGAGGCTCAAGAACACCGACTTGACTGAAGAAGGCACCGCCGTGACGCACCCGCTCCTGGACCTGGCCCCGCTGACCGCCGACCACTTCGCGGCGATCGAGCGACGGGTGGCCGCCCTCCTCGCCACCGAGCAGGACGTGGTGATCATGCAGGGCGAGGCGCTGCTCCCCCTGGAGGGATGCATCCGGGGCGCCGCGCACCCCGGCTCCACCGCGCTCAACGTCGTGACCGGTCCCTACGGGCAGACCTTCGGCAACTGGCTGCGCGACTGCGGGGCCGAGGTGATCGATCTGGAGGTGCCGTTCCACACGGCGGTCACCGCGGAGCAGATCGATCGCTCGCTCACCGAGCACCCGGAGATCGATTTCGTTTCGCTCGTTCACGCGGAGGCGGCGACCGGCAATACGAACCCGGTCGCGGAGATCGGCGAGGTCGTGCGCCGGCACGGCGCCCTGTTCATGCTGGACGCGGTGGCTTCGGTGGCCGCCGAGCCGCTGCTCCCGGACGCCTGGGGCGTGGACCTGTGCGTGATCGGCGCGCAGAAGGCGATGGGCGGCCCGGCCGGTGTGTCGGCCGTCTCGGTCAGCGCCCGCGCCTGGGAGCGGATCGCCGCCAACCCCGAGGCGCCGCGCCGCTCCTACCTCTCACTCCTGGACTGGAAGCAGCGCTGGATCGACGGCGGCCGCAAGACCCTGCTGCACGCGCCCGCGCAGTTGGAGATGCTGGCCCTTGAGGCCTGTGTGGAGCGCATCGAGTCCGAGGGCCTGGACGCGGTCATGGCCCGGCACGCCTCGGCGGCCGCCGCGACCCGGGCGGGTGCGATCGCGCTGGGCGGCGGGCTCGCCCCGTACGTCCACGAGGCCGCCGACGCCGCCCCGGTGGCCACAACTCTCCGTGTTCCGCAGGGAGTTGACGCCCGCGACCTGGTCGCGAAGGCGCTCGCATCGGACCCCTCGCTGCCGATCATCGCGGGCGGCGGCGCGCTCGCCACGACGATGATCCGGGTCAACCACTACGGCGTGGACGCCACCCGCGGCGCGGTCCACTCCTCGCTGGCGGCACTGGGGGCGGCGCTCGGCGAGTACGGGATCGCGGTGGACCTGGAGGCCGCCCGCAAGGCCGTCTCCGAAACCTGGTGACACTTTTCCGGCAGTCCTCCGCCACATAAAGAGCAACCGAATTCCATAAAACATTCCGCACAACGATTCAACACAACGGGAAGCTGCTTATCCAACGCAGCTTCCCGTTTTCTTCTGCCCCGACTTCCCGACCTCAAACGCATACGTTTCATCAAGATTCCGTGGCCCTCATCGGGGTGTGATCGACTCCACAACCCTGCTCTTTTGCCCTGTAATACCAGGATATTTCGGTTCGCGCGCATGCTCGCGTGATAACACAGATGCCCTCCTGGCACACCCCCTGGCGGGAATGCGATTTCAATTTCCGGTCGGTAAATTCCCTCCGCATGACCGCCGCGCAAACAGCAGTCCATATCGAAAGCCCACGAGTGGAGGACGGAGCCGCGATCTGGCGCATCGCGCGTGACTCCGAGGTGCTCGACCTCAACTCCTCGTACAGCTATCTGCTCTGGTGCCGCGACTTCGCCCGGACCTCCGTGGTGGCCCGGGACGGCGCCGGTGAGCCGATCGCGTTCACCACCGGCTACGTACGGCCCGAGCGGCCGGACACCCTCGTGGTCTGGCAGGTCGCCGTCGACCGCGTCCACCGGGGCCGGGGGCTTGCCGGACTGCTGCTCGAAGCGCTGACCGCGAAGGTGACCGCCTCGCACGGGATCACCCGGGTCGAGACGACGGTGTCGCCGGACAACATCCCTTCCGACCGGCTCTTCACCTCGTACGCCGAGCGGCGCGGCGCCGCGCTCAGCCGTGAACTCCTCTTCGATGCGGGGCTGTTCCCCGACGACGGGCACCAGCCCGAGGTCCTCTACCGCATCGGCCCCCTCCACCCCCAGGGAGAATCGCTGTGACCATCACCCCGCCTGCCCGCCCGTCTCCCACCACCGCCCTCAACGGAGCGGCTTACAGCCGCACTCCCTCATCTCTCAGTGTCTTCGAGTCGCTCGAATCGGAGGTGCGCAGCTACTGCCGCGGCTGGCCCGCCGTGTTCGACCGTGCGCAGGGTGCCCGCCTCGCCGACGAGGACGGCCACAGCTACCTGGACTTCTTCGCCGGGGCCGGCTCACTCAACTACGGCCACAACAACCCCGTACTGAAACGGGCGTTGATCGACTACATCGAGCGGGACGGCATCACGCACGGCCTGGACATGGCGACCACCGCGAAACGGGCGTTCCTGGAGACCTTCCAGAACGTGATCCTGCGGCCGCGCGACCTGCCGTACAAGGTGATGTTCCCCGGCCCCACCGGCACCAACGCCGTCGAGTCGGCGCTGAAGCTGGCCCGCAAGGTGAAGGGCCGCGAGTCGATCGTGTCCTTCACCAACGCCTTCCACGGCATGTCGCTCGGCTCGCTCGCGGTGACGGGCAACGCCTTCAAGCGGGCCGGCGCCGGGATCCCGCTCGTGCACGGCACGCCGATGCCGTTCGACAACTACCTCGACGGCCGGGTGCCCGACTTCCTGTGGTTCGAGCGTCTGCTGGCGGACCAGGGCTCCGGGCTCAACAAGCCGGCCGCGGTGATCGTGGAGACCGTGCAGGGCGAGGGCGGCATCAACGTGGCCCGCGCCGAGTGGCTGCGCGCGCTCGCCGATCTGTGCCGGCGCCGCGACATGCTGCTCATCGTCGACGACATCCAGATGGGCTGCGGCCGCACCGGCGCCTTCTTCTCCTTCGAGGAGGCGGGCATCGTGCCGGACATCGTCACCGTCTCCAAGTCGATCAGCGGCTACGGCCTTCCCATGTCGCTGTGCCTGTTCAAGGGCGAGCTCGACGTGTGGGAGCCCGGCGAGCACAACGGCACCTTCCGCGGCAACAACCCGGCGTTCGTCACCGCGACCGCCGCGCTCGACGCGTACTGGGCCGACGGCCAGATGGAGAAGCACACCCTGGCGCGCGGCGAGCAGGTCGAGCAGGCGCTGCTCGCGCTGTGCGCCGAACACGTCCGGCTCGGTGCGCACTACCGGGGCCGGGGCCTGGTCTGGGGCCTGGAGTTCACCGACCCGGCCCGCGCGTCCGAGGTCTGCGCCCGCGCCTTCGAGCTGGGGCTGCTCCTGGAGACCTCGGGGCCCCGGAGCGAGGTGGTCAAACTGCTGCCGCCGCTGACCATCACGCCCGAGGAGCTGGACGAGGGGCTGCGGACGCTGGCCCGCGCGGTCGCCGCGACCGTCTGACCGATCGCCCAGTCCACCGACGTACACAGAAAGGCACCATCTCACCGTGATCGTCCGATCGTTCAAGGACATCGAGAACACCGACCGCCACGTCAGGGCCGCCTCCGGCACCTGGGAGAGCAAGCGGATCGTCCTGGCGAAGGAGAAGGTCGGCTTCTCCCTGCACGAGACCGTGCTGTACGCGGGCACCGAGACGGCCATGTGGTACGCCAACCACATCGAGGCGGTGCTCTGCGTCGAGGGCGAGGCCGAGCTCACCAACGAGGAGACCGGCGAGACCCACTGGATCGCGCCCGGCACGATGTACCTCCTCGACGGCCACGAGCGCCACACCCTGCGCCCCAAGACCGACTTCCGCTGCGTCTGCGTCTTCAATCCGCCCGTCACCGGACGGGAGGACCACGACGAGAACGGCGTCTACCCCCTGTTGACCGAACCCGAGGAGGGCTGACCATGACCGCCCAGGACCTGTACCCCACGCGTGGCACCGCCGAGGTGATCACCCCCCGCCAGGACCCGGTCGTCTGGGGACCGGCCGCCGGGCTCGAAGCGTACGACCGGGACGGCTTCCTCGCGATCGACCAACTGCTCACGGACGACGAGGTCGCGGTCTACCGCTCGGAACTTGAGCGATTGATCGTCGATCCTTCCGTACGTGCCGATGAGCGGTCGATCATCGAACCGCAGTCGCAGTCCGTGCGTTCGGTCTTCGAGGTGCACCGGATCAGCGAGCTCTTCGCCCAACTGGTGCGCGACGAACGGGTCGTGGGCACGGCCCGCCGGATCCTCGGCTCCGAGGTGTACGTCCACCAGTCGCGGATCAACGTCAAGCCGGGCTTCGGCGCTTCGGGCTTCTACTGGCACTCGGACTTCGAGACCTGGCACGCGGAGGACGGCCTGCCGCGGATGCGGACGGTCTCGGTCTCGATCGCGCTGACCGAGAACCACGACACCAACGGCGGCCTGATGATCATGCCCGGCTCGCACCGGGACTTCCTCGGCTGCGCGGGCGCCACCCCGAAGGACAACTACAAGAGGTCCCTGCAGATGCAGGACGCGGGGACGCCGTCCGACGAGGCGCTCACGAAGATGGCCGACCGGCACGGCATCCGGCTGTTCACCGGCCGGGCCGGCTCGGCGACCTGGTTCGACTGCAACGCGATGCACGGCTCCGGGGACAACATCACCCCGTATCCGCGCAGCAACGTCTTCATCGTCTTCAACAGCGTGGAGAACGCGGCGGTCGAACCCTTCGCGGCCCCGATCCGCCGCCCGGAGTTCGTCGGGGCGAGG
Source organism: Streptomyces sp. NPDC094147 (assembly GCF_044764265.1). NCBI lineage: Bacteria > Bacillati > Actinomycetota > Actinomycetes > Kitasatosporales > Streptomycetaceae > Streptomyces > Streptomyces sp. NPDC094147. The sequence continues at coordinate 84,051 of NZ_JBIWHT010000001.1, forward strand.
GACTTCACGCCGGTGCGGTGAGCGCCCTGCCCTTGCCCCCGGGGCGGGCCGGCGGGCGAGGAACTCCCTTCCGTCGGCCCGCCACTGAGCGTTCGCACAACGATCACAGCCTCATTGATCATTCGCACAGAGATCGTTGGTACGGTCGCCCCATGGCTGATGAATCTTCACGGACTCCCGTCACCGCCGCCGACGTCGAGCACTCCGTGCGGCTGTCGGTCACCGCACTGCGGGCCGGGCTCGCCGCGGACTGGAGCGTGCGGGCCGGCCCGCTGGAGTGGGACTGCTGGGAGACCGTCGAGCACCTCTCGGACGACCTCTTCGCGTACGCCGTGCAACTCGGCCCCGCACAGCCGCCGCTCGACGGCGAGGTGCCGTACCTGTGGGAGGCGAAACGTCCCGGCGGCCCCCACAACGCGGTGCACGCGGACCGCGCCGCGGGTCCCGCCGGGCTTCTCCAGACCCTGGAGGCGAGCGGCGCCCTGCTCACCGCGATGGTGCGCACGGCCTCGCCGGAGGTACGGGCCTACCACAGCTTCGGTGTCTCGGATCCCGAGGGCTTCGGGGCGATGGGGATCGTGGAGACCCTGCTGCACACGCACGACGTGGCCCAGGGGCTCGGGCTTGCCTGGGCCCCGCCCGGCGGTCTGTGCGACCGGGTGCTGGCCCGGCTCTTCCGGGACGTACCGGCCGATCAGGACCGCTGGCAGGTGCTGCTGTGGGCCACCGGCCGGGCGGACCTGCCGGGGCGGCCCCGCCCGGAGCGGTGGCGCTGGCACGGCGAGCCGCTCGGCCGGGGCGCGGCCACTCGCTGAATCCGCTCCGGGCGACGCCTTCCGCCGCCTCGTACGCCCCCGACCGCGCTCAGCGCGCCCGCAGCAGTTCCAGCAGCCGGTCCACGTCGTCGGCCGAGGTGTAGAAGTGGAAGGCCGCGCGCAAGTTGCCCGCGCGGTTGGAGAGTTCGAGGCCGGCGCGGCTCAACTCCTCCTGGCGGTGGCCCAGTCCGGGCACCGAGACGATCGCCGAGCCGGGCGCGGCCACCGGCTCGTGCCCCAGCGGGGCGAGCCCGGCGCGGAAGCGGTCGGCGAGCGCCGTGTTGTGGGCGCGGATGCGTTCCGTGCCCAGTTCCTCGATCAGCGCGAGGGAGTGCCGGGCCCCGGTGTACGAGAAGAGCGCGGGGCTCTCGTCGAACCGCCGCGCGGAGTGGGCGAGTTCCTCGACGGGGCCGTAGCAGCTGTCCCAGGGGCGCTCGCCGGCCACCCAGCCGGCGAAGAGGGGGTTCAGCCCGCCGAGGTCGTCGGGGACGGTGAGGAAGGCGACGCCGCGCGGGGTGGTCAGCCACTTGAAGCCGACGGTCACGGTGTAGTCGTACGCGTCGGCGTCCACCGGGTACCAGCCCGCGCCCTGGGAGACGTCGACCAGGGTCCGGGCGCCGTGGGCGCGGGCGGCCGCGCGGATCGCGGCGAGGTCGGCGATCCGGCCGTCGGCGGACTGCACCGCGCTGACCGCGACCAGCGCGGTGCCCGGCCGGACCGCTTCGGCGAGGCCGTCCAGCGGCACGGTGCGCACCTTCAGGTCGCCGCGCATGTGGAACGGGTTCACCACGGAGCTGAAGTCGGCCTCGGGGACGAGGACTTCGGCGCCCTGCGGCAGCGAGGCGGCGACGAGCCCGGTGTAGACGGCGACGGAGGCGCCGGCCGCGACGCGGCGCGCGGGGACGCCGACCAGCCGGGCGTAGGTCGCGCGGGCCGCCTCCACGTCACCGAACATGTCGGTCGGCCGCCCGGCCGCCGAGGCGGCCACGGCTTCGCCCATGGCCGCCACGGTACGGGCGGGCAGCAGCCCGGTGCTCGCCGTGTTGAGGTAGGTGGTCTGCGGCGCGAACTCGCCGCGCGCGAGGGGGTCCAGTTCCATGGCTCCACCCTGAATCCCCGGCAACCCCAAGTCAATTGACAAAAAGTAACCGGCACCCCCAAGCGGCGCTTATGCAAGGGGCCGGGTCAGCGGACTTCGCAGCCCTCGGGTCCGCAAGCCTCCGCGTCGCCGTCGATCGTCTTCAGGACCGGGGTGTGCGACTGCCAGGCCTGCTCCAGGGCCCGGGTGAAGACCTCGGCGGGCTGGCCGCCGGAGATCCCGTACGTGCGGTCGAGCACGAAGAACGGGACGGCGTTGGCGCCGAGCTCCGCCGCCTCGCGCTCGTCGGCGCGCACCTCGTCGGCGTAGGCCTCCGCGTCACCGAGGACCGTGCGCACCTCGTCCGCGTCCAGACCGGCCTCGGCCGCGAGCTCCACCAGGACCTCGGCGTCGAAGACGGAGCGCTCCTCGGCGAAGTTGGCCCGGTAGGCGAGGTCGAGCAGCTCGCTCTGGCGGCCGCGCGCCTTGGCGAGGTGCAGAACGCGGTGGATGTCGAAGGTGTTGCCGTGGTCGCGCCCGTCGGCCAGGTAGCCCAGGCCCTCGGCGTGCGCGTTGGAGGCGACGTGCGCCTCCATCTCGCGGGCCTCTTCGAGGGTCCGGCCGTACTTCTTCGCCAGCATCGGGATCACCGGGCCGATGTCGCCCTTGGCGCGGTTCGGGTCGAGCTCGAAGGAGCGGTGGACCACCTCGATCTCGTCGCGGTGGGCGAACTCCGCCAGGCCCTTCTCGAAGCGGGCCTTGCCGATGTAGCACCACGGGCAGGCGATGTCGCTCCAGATCTCGACGCGCATGTCACTTCTCTCAGATTTGTTGAACACCGTACGTTTTGCCTCTGGGCAACGCATATCGGACCGGGACCATTCCCCGGGACCCTTCCCCGGGGTCAGGCCGCCGCGGCCAGCCTGCTGAAGGTGGCCCGGTAGGCGCTCGGCGTGAGCCCGGTGCGCCGCACCAGGTGGCCGCGCAGGGAGTCCGCGCTGCCCAGGCCGCTCGCCTCGGCGACCTGGTCCATGGCGAGCGTGGTCGTCTCCAGGAGCTCCTTGGCCCGCTCGATGCGCTGGTGCAGCAGCCACTGGAGCGGGCTCACCCCGCTCTCGGCGTGGAAGCGCCGGGTCAGGGTGCGCACGCTGACGCCCGCGTGCCGGGCCAGGTCGGTGAGGGTGAGCGGCTTGTCGAGGTTGCTCATCGCCCAGCCCCGGGTGTCCGCGCAGACCACCCCGCGCTCGGCGGGCAGCGGGGTCTGGGTGAACTGGGTCTGCCCGCCCGGCCGCACCGGTGCGACCAGCGCCTGCCGGGCCACCTTGTTGGCGACGGCGGCGCCGTAGTCGGTGCGGATGATGTGCAGGCACAGGTCGATCCCGGCGGCGTACCCGGACGAGGTCATGACATTGCCGTCCTGGACGTACAGGACATCGCCCTTGAGGTCGAGCGCGGGGTAGCGCTTGCGCAGTTCCTCGGCGAGTTCCCAGTACGTGGTGGCGCTGCGCCCGTCGAGCAGTCCGGCCTCGGCGAGCACGAAGGCGCCGCTGCAGATGGACGCGATGCGCACGCCTTCGGCCGCGGCCCGGCCGACCGCGGCCACCGTGCGCGGGTCCGGTTCGTAGCGCCGGCCCGTCCCGGCGACCAGCACGGTGCCGGCTCCCTCGACCGCCTCCAGGCCCCGGCCCACGTACAGGTCGAGTCCGCCGGTCGTGGCGATCGGGCCGGGCTGCGGGGTGCAGACCACCACCTCGTAGCCGGGCCCGCCGTCCACCTCGACCTTGCTGAACAGCAGCTCGGGGATGGCGAGGTTGAACATCGAGACGGGCGAGGGCGCGATGACGGCGACCCGGTGCAGCGACATGGCCAGAACCTCCGGACGTATGGCATTCAGGCCACTACTGTACGCGGCCTCCACTCGCCAAGCTGGGGGCATGTCACCGAACGCCACACTCCAAGCCGCGCCCGCCGACCACCAGTTGACCCCGAAGCCGCCGCGCGGGGCCTCCCCCGCCCTCACCCTCGCCGCCTCCCTGCTCGGCTTCGCGCTGATCACCCTGGACGCCTCCGTGGTGAACGTGGCACTGCCCGCGATCGGCGGCGACCTCGGCGGCGGCATGTCCGGCCTCCAGTGGGTGGTGGACGCCTACACGCTGGCATTCGCCGCGCTGATGCTCTCGACCGGCGCCTTCGCCGACCGGATCGGCTCGGCGAAGGCGTACGCGCTCGGCACGGTCGTCTTCACCCTCGCCTCGGCGGCCTGCGGCCTCGCCCCGGACCTGGGCGTGCTGATCGGCGCCCGGGTCGTGCAGGGCGTGGCGGCCGCGGTGGTGCTGCCCGCCTCGCTCGCCCTCGTACGCCAGGCGTATCCGGATCCGGCGCGGCGGGCCAAGGCCGTGGCGCTCTGGGCGGCCGGGGGTTCGGTCGCGGTGGCGCTCGGCCCGGTCGCGGGCGGCGCGCTGACCACGGTCTGGGACTGGCGCGGCATCTTCTTCATCAACCTGCCGCTGGGCATCGCGGCCCTCGCCCTGACCGCCCGCGCCCCGCGCACCGAGCGCCGGCCGGCCCCGCTCGACCTGCCGGGCCAGCTGGCGGCCGTCGTCGCCCTCGCCGCGCTCGCCTTCGCGGTGATCGAGCAGGGCACGGTACGGATCGCGGCGGGCGCGGTGGCACTGGCCGCCGGGGCCGCGTTCTGGCTGATCGAGCGGCGGGTGGCGCACCCGGTGGTACCGCTCGGCCTGTTCCGCAGCCGGACCGTGGTGGTCGCCATCGGCGCGGGCGCCGCGGCCAGCGTCGCCTTCTACGGGGTGATCTTCGTCTTCAGCCTCTACTTCCAGCGGGTGCGCGGCGAGTCCGCGCTGACGGCCGGACTGATGTTCCTGCCGATGACGGCGCTGATCCCGGTGGTCAACGTGCTCTCCGGAAAGCTGTCGAACCGCTTCGGGCCGCGCGTGCCGATGCTGATCGGCCAACTGCTCGCCCTGACCGGCCTGTTGGTGCTGCTGCTCGCCGATGAGCACACCCCGACGCTGCTCGCCGCGTTCCTGATGGTTCCGCTCGCGCTCGGCTGCGGGATCTCGGTGCCCGCGCTGACCGCCGCCATGATGGAGGCGCTGCCCCAGGAGCGGGCGGGCCTGGCGGCGGGGGTGCTGAACGCGGGCCGGCAGGTCGCGGGCGCTCTGAGCATCGCGGTGTTCGGCACCCTGGTCGCGGGCGGTGGCGGCTTCGTGCCCGGTCTGCGCACCAGCCTGCTGGTCGCGGCGGCCCTGTTCGCCCTGTCGGCACTGGCCACGCTGCGGCTGCGGCCCGCCGCGAAGTAGGTTCTTGACCCTCACACCGTGTCAGGCAGTGGACTCGGAGACGTCATGTTCACCATCGGAGACTTCGCCCGGCACGGCCGCGTATCGGTCCGCATGCTGCGTCACTACGACGCGACCGGACTGCTGTGCCCCGCCCGTGTCGATCCCGCCACCGGCTACCGCTTCTACACCGCCGCCCAGCTCGCCCGCCTCAACCGCCTCATCGCGCTGAAGGACCTCGGCTTCACGCTCCAGCAGGTCAAGAAGATCCTGGACGAGAAGGTCGACGCCGAGGAACTGCGCGGCATGCTGCGGCTGCGGCGGGCCGAGCTGGCGGAGACCGTGGCGGCAGCGGCGGCGCGGCTTGTGCAGGTCGAGGCGCGGCTCCGGTCGATCGAGAGCGAGGGCACCATGCCCGTGCAGGACGTCGTACTGAAGAAGCTTCCCGTGGTCCGGGTGGCCGAACTGACCGCCACCGCGGCCAGTTTCGTGCCGCAGGACATCACGCCCGTCATCCAGCCGCTGTACGAGGAGCTGTTCCGGCGCCTGGAGGCGGCCGGGATCGCGCCGACCGGCCCCGGCATCGCGTACTACGAGGACGCGCCGCGGGGCGGCGGCGCGATCACCGTGCACGCGGGCGTCCAGGTCTCGGCCCCGCCGCAGGAGCTGGACGGACTGCGGGTGCACGACCTGCCGCCCGTCGAGCGGGCGGCGACCGTCGTGCACCGCGGTTCGATGGACGCGGTCCTGACGAGCACGCAGGTGCTGGCCCGCTGGATCGACGCGCACGGCCACCGCTCGGCGGGCTACCCGAGGGAGGTCACCCTGGAGTGCCCGGCGGACGTCGACGCCTGGGTGACCGAACTCCAGGAGCCGGTCGCCTGAGCACGCGGGCCGGGACCTTCGCGGGGCCCGGCCCGTGCCGGGTCAGCCGCCGTCGCGGGCGTTCACGCGGCGGGGCAGTCCCAGCGGGTTGTCGTCGCGCAGCTCCGGCGGGAGCAGGGCCTGCGGAGTGCTCTGGTAGGTGACCGGACGCAGCCAGCGTTCGACGGCGGTGGCACCGACCGAGGTCGAGGTGGAGGTGGTCGCCGGGTAGGGGCCGCCGTGGTGCTGGGCGGGGGCGACCGCGACCCCGGTCGGCCAGCCGTCGACCAGGACCCGGCCAGCCAACTGGGTGAGTTCCGCGAGGAGTTGGGCCACCGAGCCGTCGCCCTCCGCTTCGGCGGCGGAGAGCTGGAGGGTGGCGGTGAGGTTGCCGGGCAGGCGGGAGAGCACCGCGCCGATCTCGCTGTCGTCCGCGTACCGGGCGACGACGGTCACCGGGCCGAAGCACTCCTCCAAGAGCAGATCGTGCTCGCCCGCCGCGGCGAGCAGCGCGGCCGGTACGGTCAGGAATCCGCCGCTCACCGTGTGCTCGCCGCCCGCACCGGGCGTGACCGGGGCCCCGACGCCGGGCAGCGCGGCCCGCTCGGCGACCCCGGCGAGGAACGCGTCCCGCATCCGGTGGTCGAGCATCACCCCGGCGTCGGTGTCGCTGACCGCCGCCGTGAGGGCCTTGAGCAGGGCGTCGCCGGCCTCTCCCCGGGGGGCGAGGACGAAGCCCGGCTTGGTGCAGAACTGGCCGACGCCCATGGTCATCGAGGCGCCGAGCCCGGCCCCGATCCGCTCGCCGCGCTCCTCGGCGGCGGCCGCCGTCACCACGACGGGGTTGAGGGAGCCGAGCTCGCCGTGGAAGGGGATGGGCACCGAACGCGCGGCCGCCGCGTCGAACAGGGCCCGCCCGCCGCGCACCGACCCGGTGAACCCGGCGGCCGCCACCAGCGGATGGCGTACGAGCTCGACGCCCGCGGCGAAGCCGTGCACCAGGACCACGACGTCCTCGGGCAGCCCCGCCCGCGCGGCGGCGCGGCGCAGCAGCGAGACGCAGAGTTCGGAGGTGGCCGGGTGGCCGGGGTGCGCCTTCACGACGACGGGGCAGCCGGCCGCGAGCGCGCTCGCGGTGTCGCCGCCGGGCACGGAGAAGGCGAGCGGGAAGTTGGAGGCCGAGTAGACGGCGACGACACCCAGCGGGATCTTGACGCGCCTGAGGTCCGGCCACGGCGGGGTGCGGGACGGGTCCGCGTGGTCGATCCGTACGTCGAGGAAGGAGCCCTCCTCGACGACCCCGGCGAAGGCCCTCAACTGGGCGGTGGTGCGGGCGAGTTCACCGGTGAGCCGGACCGGGCCCAGCGCCGTCTCGGCGTCGGCGGCCTCCACCACGTGTTCGGCGGAGGCGTCCAGGAGGTCGGCCGCGGTGCGCAGGAACACGGCGCGGACGCTCAGGTCGGCCAGCGCCGGGCGGGCGGCCCAGGCGGCCCGGACCGCCTGGTCGACCTCCTCGGGCGTGGCTTCGACCGCAACCTCTTCACGCGGCTTCCCGGTTCGGGGGTCGACACTCCAGACTGGTGCTGCTGTGCTCACCGCATTGTCCTTCCACTGCCGTTCCGCCACTGCCGCCCACCAGTACTTGTTCGCTATTCTGAACAGAGTTCCCGATGCTGAATATGCTGGGACTCTATTGACGGGCGTTCCGCCTTGGCAAGAAGCCTTGGCGAGAAGGAGCGGGGAGCTGCATGTCGGCCGATTCAGGTGGAGCACAGGTCAAGTCCGCGGTGCGGACCGTCGAGTTGCTCGAGTATTTCGCAGGGCGCCCCGGAATGCACTCCCTCGCCGCCGTCCAGGAGCAGGTCGGCTATCCCAAGTCCAGCCTCTACATGCTCCTGCGCACCCTGGTGGAGCTGGGCTGGGTGGAGACCGACGCGACGGGCACCCGGTACGGAATCGGGGTCCGGGCCCTGCTGGTGGGCACCTCGTACATCGACGGCGACGAGGTGGTGGCGGCGGCCCGCCCCACCCTGGACCGCCTCTCCGACGACACCACCGAGACCATCCACCTCGCCCGCCTGGACGGCACGAACGTGGTCTACCTGGCCACCCGCCAGTCCCAGCACTACCTGCGCCCGTTCACCAGGGTCGGCCGTCGCCTGCCCGCCCACTCGACCTCGCTCGGCAAGGCGCTGCTCGCCACCCACAGCGACGAGCAGGTGCGCAAGCTGCTCCCGGAGACCCTCCAGCAGCTCACCGAGCACACCATCACGGACCGCGAGAAGCTCATCGAGGAACTGCACCTCATCCGCGAGCAGGGCTACGCCGTGGACCGCGAGGAGAACACGCTGGGCCTGCGCTGCTTCGGCGTCGCGATCCCGTACCGCACCCCGGCCCGCGACGCGATCAGCTGCTCGGTCCCGGTGGCCCGGCTGACCCCGGCCCACGAACAGATGGTGAAGGACGCCCTGTTCGACGCGAGGGACCGCCTGACACTGGCGACGCGCCGGCTGTGACGGAGCCCGGCGCCTCCCCCGCGCGGCGGAGGCGGATCATCAGGGCGCAGGAGGCGCCGCCCCCGGGCGGCACGGCACGGTGAGGACATGACCGCACGCACCACCTACCCTGTGCAGATGATCATCGGGGTGCGGGCGCGGCACCGCTGGGTCCATCTGGTCCTCGGCGGTGCCCTGTTGATGCCGTACTTCCTGGTGGGTTCCGTCATCGTCGGTTCCTTCACGCACGGCACCAGCGCCTTCGCCTCGTTCCCGCTCGCGCTCCTCGCCTTCGCCGTCGCGCTGCCGTTCGCCGCCGTCTCCGGGCTCGTGCCGATCGCCCGGCCGCTCCTGGTGTTCGGCGTGCGGGCGCTGTGCGGGGTCGATCCCGCGGCGCTGGCCGACGGGCCCGCGCGCTCCCGGGACGCCCGGCTGCGCGCCTCCGCCTGGTACACGCTGCACGTCGCGACGGGCGGGATCCTGAGCGGGATGAGCCTGGCGCTGCCGCCGTTCGCGGTGTTCCTCATCGTCCTTCCCGCCTTCCCGGACCTGCGCGGGACCCCGTACAGCACCTCGGGCCCCCTCTCGACCGGCTGGGGCCTGGCCCTCGCCCCGGTCGCCGGGATCGCGATGCTGCTCGGTCTTGCGGCGTGCTCGGCGGCGGCCGGCTGGCTGCTCGCCCGGCTCGCGCCGGTGCTGCTCGGGCCGACGCCCACCGACCGGCTCGCCGCCGCCGAGCAGCGCGCCGCGGAGCTGGCCGTGCGCAACCGGCTCGCGCGCGAACTGCACGACTCGGTCGGACACGCCCTGAGCGCGGTCACCCTCCAGGCGAGCGCGGCCCGCCGCGTCCTGGACTCCGACCCCGGGTTCGTGCGCGACGCGCTCGCCGCGATCGAGGAGACCACCCGCCGCACGGTCGGCGAACTCGACTCCGTACTGGGCCTGTTGCGCCAGGACGACGAGGGCGGCGACCTCGCGACCCCGGACCTGGCGGCCCTGGAGGGCCTGCTGTCCCGCACCGGCCTGAAGGTGGCGTACACCCTGGAAGGCGATCCGGCAGCCGTGCCCGCGCTGGTCTCGCGCGAGGCGTACCGGATCGTCCAGGAGGGGCTGAGCAACGCCCTTCGCCACGGCGGGAGTTCACCCGTGACACTGCACGTCGCCGTCCGTGGCGGAGAGTTGGAGATGGTGATGGAGAACCCCCTGTCCGATGCCGCGCCCGTGGTGCGGCCGGGAGGCGGCCGCGGACTGCGCGGCATAGCGGAGCGGGCCCGGCTCCTGGGCGGCCGGGCCGAAGCGGGCCCGCGGGACGGCGTGTGGCGGCTCGGCGCCCGCTTCCCGCTGGACGGTGGCCGATGAGCACCGCGATCCGGGTGGTCGTGGCCGACGACGAGCGGATGGTGCGCACGGCGCTGCGGGTGATCCTCGACGCCGAGCCCGGCCTGGAGGTCGTCGGCGAGGCCGCCACGGGCGCGGAGGCCGTCTCGGTCGTCCGGGACAAGCTCCCCGACGTCGTCCTGATGGACGTCCGGATGCCCGAGATCGACGGCATCCGCGCCACCGAGCAGATCCTGGCCACCCTGGCGGCGCCGCCGCGGATCGTGGTGGTCACGACCTTCGAGAACGACAGTTACGTGTACGACGCGCTGCGCGCGGGCGCCGCCGGGTTCCTGCTGAAGCGGGCCGCGGCCGAGGAGCTGATCCAGGCGGTCCGCCTGGTCGCCCGCAGCGATTCGCTCCTCTTCCCGGCGAAGGTCCGCGACCTCGCCGCCCGGCACTCCCCCGGCCGCCCGGCCGCCCCGGCCTGGGCGGCCCGGCTCACCGAGCGCGAGGCGGAGGTGCTGCGGCTGATGACGACGGGCCTCACCAACGCGGAGATCGCGGGCCGCATGCATGTCGGCCCGGCCACGGTGAAGACCCATGTCGCCTCGGTCCTGGCCAAGACGGGCACCCGTGACCGCACCCAGGCGGTGATCGCGGCGTACGAGTCGGGCTTCGTACGGCCGCGATGAAGCCCTCCCGCGCGCCCTGCTGGAGCCCTCCCGCCCGATGAATGTTTCCTGAGAAACCGGGGCAACCGGAACTTCCCGCTCCCGCCCGGCCGTCTTGCGTTCGGGATGAACAAGACAATCAGGCACGCCTCGGTCTTCTGCCTGCTGATGGTGCTCGCCCTCCTCGGACGAGCCACCTATGTGCAGTTCTACAAAGGCCAGGCCCTCGCGGACGACAAGCTGAACCGGCGGAACACCATCGCGGAGTACGCGCAGCCGCTCGGGGACATCATCGTGGCCGGCTCGCCGGTCACCGGCTCGGAGAGGAAGAACAGCGGCGATCTCGCTTATCAGCGCAGCTACAAGGACGGGCCGATGTACGCGCCCGTCACCGGCTTCGCCTCACAGGTGTACGGATCGACCCAGCTGGAGGGGATCTACTCCAAGGTCCTCGACGGCAGCGACCCGCGCATGCAGAACCCGTTCGACGCGATCACGCGGCAGCGCGCGGCCGGCGGCGACGTCCTGACCACCATCGACCCGGCCGTGCAGAAGGCCGGGTACACGGCGCTCGGCGGCAAGGAGGGCGCGGCGGTCGCGATGGACCCGAAGACCGGCCGCATCCTCGGCATGGTCTCCACCCCGTCGTACGACCCGTCGAAGATCGCGGGTTCCTCGTCGGCGGACGGCGACGCGTGGAAGCAGCTGTCCGAGGACAAGAGCCAGCCGATGCTCAACCGGGCCCTGCGCCAGCCGCTGGCACCGGGCTCCACCTTCAAGCTGGTGGTGGCATCTGCGGCGCTGGAGAACGGGCTCTACTCCTCGATCGACGACAGGACGGCGAGCCCCAACCCGTACCGGATGCCGGGCACGACGACCGATCTGCGCAACGAGTCGGCGTCCGCGCCCTGCGAGAACGCCTCGATCCGCACGGCGCTCGAATACTCCTGCAACAACGTCTTCGGCAAGATGGCCGTGGACCTGGGCCAGGACAGGGTGCGGGCGATGGCCGAGAAGTTCGGCTTCAACGACGCCGCGCTGGATGTGCCCGTACGCGCCGCGGCGAGTGTGTATCCGAAGAACATGAACCCGTCGTCCACGGCCCTGTCGGGCATCGGCCAGTTCGATGTGACCGCGACGCCGATGCAGATGGCCATGGTGTCGGCCGCCATCGCCAACGACGGTGTGCTGTCGTCGCCGCACATGGTCTCGAAGGTCACCGACTCCAAGGGCACCACGCTCCAGTCGTACCCGGACTCCGAAGGCAAGCGGATCCTGTCCTCGAAGACGGCGCAGCAGATGTACAGCGCCATGGTCTCGGTGGTCACCGACGGCACCGCGTCCAACGCGAAGACGGACGGTCTGGAGGTCGGCGCCAAGACCGGCACGGCGCAGCACGGCGTGGACAACTCCAAGAAGCCGTACGCCTGGTTCACCTCGTTCGCCAAGGACCCGAAGACCGGCAAGGAGGTCGCGGTCGCCGTGGTCATCCAGGACTCCGACGCCGAGCGCTCCGAGGTCAGCGGCAACGGCCTGGCGGGCCCGGTCGCCCAGGCGATGATGAAGGCCGCCCTGGCTTCCCCGTGAGACACCGGCTCCAAGGCCCGGTCCGGGGCGCGCGGAACGGCGCGCGCCCCGGACCGGAGCGTGATCAGGGCAGGAAGTACATCGGGTTCGGGATCTTGTACGTCTTGTCGGCGTAGCCGCCCGAGAGATCGGTGTACTGGTCGCCGAGGTTGGCGACGATGTTGTAGCCGAGCGACTCGATGTGCTTGCGGGTACCCGCCTTGTAGTCGACGGTCGAACAGGTCCAGGTGGGCTTTCCGCAGCTCAGGTACGCCGGCGGGTTGGCCTTGTCCTTGAGGAAGAAGTGCGCGGCGTCGACCGGCACGGCGTAGCCCGCCCTGGTGAGGTTGGCGGCGCTGGCGTCCCGCTGGGTGGCGTCGCGGCCGGTGAGGAAGAAGACCGTGACACCGTTCTTGGCCGCGTAGTTGACCAGGTCCGGCATGCCGAACACGGCTATCGACTGCGCACGCTGCACATAGGCGTTGAAGGCGGCCGCGTTGTAGGCGAAGCCGTTCTTCTTCTCGAAGTCGTACGTCAGCAGCGTGGTGTCGTCGACGTCGAGCACGATGGCGGGCTTACGGCCGTCCCGCCCCGGGTGCTCGGCGGCGTGCTTGATCTGCCGCTTGGCACGGGCCTCGATCTCCGCGACCTGCTTGGCGTAGTTGCTGGTGGGCGAGGCCTGGTAGTTCCCGGCGGCGTCCGCCGTACCGCCGTAATACGCGTTGATCTTGTCTTCGACCTTGGTGATGTTGGGGATCTCGCGGTCCGACTTCGGCGCCGCGTTGTCGGCGGTGGCCGCGCCGACTCCGTAGAAGGCGACACCGGTGACGGCGAGCGCAGCGGCGGCGGCTGCGGTTTTGGTGAGAGTACGCATGGTCGCTTGTCTACGCGCATCACACGCGCCCCGCCAGGGGAAACGTCAAAAACGTTGCCGCACTGTGTCCTGCCGCGGCGGGGCGGAAGTGCCCGGTCTGCGCCCTTGACTAGGAAGCGGGCGCGCGCACTCGTAGGGAATCCGCCCGATCCGCGGGGGCGTGCCTATTGGCCACATTGGACGCCGTGAAACATGCAGAGAAGTGGGCAGTCGGACGTGTCCTTGGCGACCGGAACGCCGGGCTCTTCCTGACCGGTGTGGTCGTCTCGGGCTTCGGCTCGTCCGCGATGTGGCTGACGTCCGGCATCTGGGTCAAGTCGCTTACCGGCTCGGACAGTCTGGCGGCGCTGACGGTGTGCGCGATGTGGCTGCCGACGCTGGCCGGCCCGGCGCTCGGCACGGTCGCGGATCGGGTGCGCCGCCGTCCCCTCCTGGTGACGGCCAACCTGACGATGGCGGTCCTGCTCCCGCTGCTCCTCGCCGCGAACTCCCGCGACCGGATCTGGCTCCTGTTCGCCGTGCTGGTGCTGTACGGAGTGAACGGCGTCGTCCAGGACGCGGCCGAGGCCGCGCTGGTGGCCACGGCCCTGGACGAGGATCTGCTCGGCGACTTCAACGGGCTGCGGATGACGGCCAACGAGGGCATGAAACTGCTCGCCCCGCTCGCGGGCGCCGGCCTGTACGCGCGCTGCGGCGGCCCGGCGGTGGCCCTGCTGGACGCGACCACCTTCGTCCTGGCGGGCGGAGTCTTCGCGCTGATCCGGGTGCGCGAGCAGCACCGTCCCCGTACCCGGTCCGTGAGCTGGAGGGCCGAAACGGCGGAAGGCATACGCCACTTGTGGCACTCGCGGACCCTGCGCCCGCTCGTCCTGGCCGGGGCGGCGACGATGTTCCTGGCGAGCCTGAGCAGTTCGGCGCTGTACGCGGTGGTCGACAAGGGGCTCGGCCATGCACCCGGGTTCATCGGGGTGCTGTACGCCGTGCAGGGCGCGGGGTCGGTGACCGTCGGACTGCTCGCCGGGCCGCTGCTGCGGCGGCTGCCCGCGCGGGTGTTCGGGGCGGCGGGGACCGGGGTGTTCGCGGTCGCGGTGTGCCTGCGCGCGCTGCCCTCGGACGGGGTGGCGCTCGCGTGCGCCTTCGCCGTGGGGGCGGGGCTGCCGTGCGTGCTGATCGCGACGCTGACGTCGGTGCAGCGGGCGACTCCGTCGGCGCTGCTCGGCCGCACCGCGGCCACGGCGAACACCCTGCTGTTCGCCCCGAACGCGGTTGCGCTGGCGCTGGGTTCGGGATTGGTGGCGGTGGCGGACTTCCGGGTGACGCTGCCGGTGATGGGGGCGGCGGGCCTGGTGGTGGCGGGGTGGCTGCTTCCCCGGACCCCCCAGGTTTCAGCCGAGGCAAGTTCAGGCCCCTCCGGCTGTTGAGGAGCGGGGTCCGGGGCAGAGCCCCAGTTCGGGAAGGGGCGGGTAGGGGACTGGCGCCGCAGGCCTCCTACCCCACCACCCCCGACCTCCGCACCGCCTCAAGGTCCGCCTCGGACGCCAACCCCGCGTGGTAGAGCCGGAGTTCCGTCGCCCCCAGCGACACCGCCCGCCCCGCGTCCTCGGCCAGCGACCCGGGCCGACCCCCCATCCCCGACACCACGGTGAAGTTCGCGGCCAGCACAGCCCCCTGGTCGGCACACCCGGCAAAGGGCTCCAGCAGCCCCGCCCCGCCCGTGCAGGGCACCACCACCCCGTCGGCCACGCCGAGGATGTGCGCCGGGTCCACTCCCGCGTTGGGCCCGCAGTGGTGGGCCGCCGGGTCGGCGTGCAGCAGCACCTGGAACCCCGCGCGAGCCCGCCCCCGTACCGCCGCGACGGCCGAATCCTGGAGGGTCCGGGCGGTACGTGCGCGGAACTCCAGGGTGGCCGCGAGCAGTTCGGCGCCGGACGCGCCCACCGCCCCGCCCCGCCACACCGGATCCAGCGCGCCCCGCACCCCCTCCCTCAACTCCCCTTCCTCCAGACCGACTTCGGCATACCCCTCCCCGCACGCGGCGCAGAAGCACAGCGACATCAAGTACTGCGCGATGTCGTCCAGAGCCACGCCCGCGATCTTGTCGTGGGCGTGCAGATGCGCCAGCCCGTACCAGCCGCAGGACTCCAGTTCCGTGCCGGACGCGCCGGGGCGCGCCGCCGCCTCGGCCGCCAGCGCGACGAGGAAGGAGCGGACCCGGGGCTGGGCGATGCACGGCGCCCAGGGGTAGCGGTCGCCGTACGCGTTGACGACCGAGGTCGCGGGGTGTTCCGCGCCGAGCCGGGAGTTGTGCGCCAGCACCACCCAGGAGTGGACGTCGAGCCCCGCCGCGGCCAGGGCCTCGGCGGCCCGGCCGAACGCATCGCCAGGCGCCCAGGGGCCGGCCGGAAAGGGCCTCAACTCCCGCCTCCTCCAGAACAGTTCGTCCGGCGGGTACAGCACGGCCGCGTACTCGGCCGTGACGACGCGGTGGCGGGGATGGCGTGGTGTCAGGGCCCGCGTCGAGTGGTAGGCGGAGGCGAGGGTCACCTGACGGACGCCGAGGTCCGCGATGCGGGCCGGGGCGTCGGGATCACCGAGGACGTCCCAGGGGTAGAGGAACGCCGAGGTCTTCACGCGCCCGCCCCGAGCCCGTCCGGGGCCAGCAGCGCCCGCCCCCGTTCGATCAGCGCGGCGAGCTGCTTGACGTGTTGGGCGTCGGGCTCGCTCAGCGGCGGCCGGACCTCGCCGACCTCCAGACCGCCGAGCCGCACGCCCGCCTTGACCAGCGAAACGGCGTATCCGCGGCCCTGGTTGCGTAGCTCCACGAGCGGTACGAAGAACCCGTCGAGGAGGCGGTTGGCGGTTGCGTCGTCGCCCGAGTCGAGGGCCCGGTGGAAGGCCAGCGCGATGTCGGGCGCGAAGCAGAACACGGCTGAGGAGTACCGGGTGATGCCGATGCCGCGGTAGGCGAGGCCGGTGAGTTCGGCGGTGGGCAGCCCGTTGAAGTACAGCGGGTCGAGTCCCGCCGCGCGCACGGTGCTGACGATGCGCTGCATCAGGTCGAGGTCGCCGTGACCGTCCTTGAAGCCGATGATGCCGTCGACCCGGGCGAGCGCGACGGCGGTCTCGGGGGTCAGGATCGCGTTGTCGCGCTGGTAGACGATGACGTCGAGCCGGGTGGCCGCGGCCAGTTCGGTGTAGTGGCTCAGCAGTCCCGCCTGGTCGGCGACGACGAGGTAGGGGGGCATCGCGAGCAGCCCGTCGGCGCCGGCCTCCTCGGCGAGCCGGGCGTAGTGGACGGCGAGGGCGGTGCCGTATCCGGCGCCGGCGACCACCGGGACGCGGCCCGCCGCCTCCTCGACGGCCGCGGCTACGCAGGCGCGGAACTCCTGCGGGGTCAGGGCGTGGAACTCCCCCGTGCCGCAGCAGGCGAACACGGCGGCCGCACCCGCCTCGATCCCGTTCCTCACGTGCACGCGGAAGGTGTCCAGGTCGAGGGAGCCGTCCGGCCCGTACGCCGTCACGGGGAAGAACAGCGGTCCGCCGACGTGAGCGAGACGGGCGGCGAGCGGGGCTGAGGTCACGGGCTGCTCCCTGAACAAGGCCGTCGTGCACAATTCTGACTGACGTCTATATTTCTGAACGCCGCCACGCTAAGCCAGCCCACTGGCGCCGGTCAAGACGGACAGCCCCGGCGGACAGGCGAATTCGACGCCTCCGCGCGCCACTTGACGGGGTTCGGCCGCACTCCCTAGCGTGTCCACGCATGTGAATTACGTCCATGGATGGATCAGGCCGATGACCTGGGGCTCTCCTGGACCGCCCCGAGCACCGAGGAGAGCCCGTGCCCGTCCCCCGCACCGTCCTGCTGACCGGCGCCGCCGGCGGACTCGGCACCCTGATGCGCGGGCTGCTCCCGGCCTACGGATACGAGCTGCGGCTCCTGGACGTGCTGCCCATCCCCGGCGAGCCGGGCGCGATCACCGCCGACCTCGCCGACAAGGACGCGCTGCGCGAGGCCGTCCGCGGCGTGGACGCGGTCCTGCACCTCGCCGGCATCTCCCTCGAAGCCTCCTTCGACAAGATCGTCCGGGCCAACATCGAAGGCACGTACAACCTTTACGAGGCCGCTCGCGAGGAGGGCGCACGGCGGATCGTCTTCGCCTCCTCCAACCACGCGGTCGGCTTCACGCCCCGCCCGCAGGGCGCGGACCCGCTGATTCCGGTCGCCACTCCGCACCGCCCCGACACCTTCTACGGCCTGTCCAAGGCCTTCGGCGAGGACCTCGCGCAGCTCTACTGGGACAAGCACGGGCTGGAAACCGTGTCCGTACGCATCGGCTCCTGCTTCCTGGAGCCCGCATCCGTACGGATGCTGTCGATCTGGATGAGCCCCGGCGACGGGGCCCGGCTCTTCCACGCCGCGCTCACCGCCGAGCGGGTCGGGCACACCGTGGTGTACGGCTCCTCCGCCAACACCCGCCTGTGGTGGGACCTTTCATCGGCGCGGGCGCTCGGATACGAGCCGCGGGACGACTCCGAGCAGTACGCCGGGAAACTCCTCGCGCAGCAGGGCGAGCTCGACCCGGACGACCCGGGGCACGCGTGCCTCGGCGGCCATTTCACCACCGACCCGCCGATGTGGCCGCACTGAAAGCTCGTGGCCGGGCGGCGGGGCCCGGACCCATTGGCCCGATCGGCCGCCGCCGGAACGCCCCTCGCGCCCTCTGACACAACCCTGACGGCATTGGGCCGAGGTTCAAGGAACCGCAAAGCGGCGCCGCTCGTTCCCGGGGCATGACCGCAATGACCCCCGGCTCGAACCTCCCGCTCCCGACCGGCCGCGTGACGGTGGATGTCGCCGCTCCCGTGCGGCTCGACGTCTCGGGCCTGCTGCTCACCGCCGACGGCAAGGTCCGCTCGGACGACGACTTCATCTTCTACAACCAGCCGCAGGGCCCCGGTGTCACCCACCGCTCCGGCGGCGGCACCGCGCCCGACGCGATGGTTGTGGACACCTCCGCCGTGCCGCCCGGCATCGAGAAGATCGTGGTCACCGCGAGCCCGGACGCGGCGGGCCAGACCTTCCAGGGCATCGAGCCCACGGCCACTCTGCGCAACGCCGACGACGGCAGCGTGATCGCCTCGTTCACCCCGCCCCAACTGGGTGCCGAGACGGCCCTGGTGGTCATGGAGATCTATCTGCGCGGCGGCGCGTGGAAGGCCCGCGCGGTCGGCCAGGGGTACGCCGACGGCCTCGCCGGGATCGCCACGGACTTCGGCGTCTCGGTCGAGGAGCAGCCCGCGGCACCGGCCGCCGCGCCCCCGATGCCGTCCGCGCCCCCGGCCGACCCGCGCCTGACCGCGCCCGCCCCGGCGGCGCCCCCGGCCCCGCCCGCCCCCGCCCCTGTGGGCAGCGGAAAGGTCAACCTGGACAAGGGCCGGGTCAGCCTCCAGAAGAACCAGACGGTGTCGCTGGTCAAGGCCGGCCGCCCACTGCTCACCCAGGTCAAGATGGGCCTGGGCTGGGAGCCCGCGTACGGCGGCCGGGACATCGACCTGGACGCGTCGGTGATCGCCTACGGCCCGGAGCGCAACCACCTGGACAGCTGCTACTTCGGCAAGCTCTCCATCCTGAACGGCGCCATCAAGCACTCCGGCGACAACCTGACGGGCGAGGGCGCGGGCGACGACGAGGTGATCGTGGTCGACCTCGGCCGCGTCCCCGCCGAGGCCACCGGCCTGGTCTTCACGGTCAACTCCTTCTCGGGCCAGAAGTTCACCGAGGTCGCCAAGGCCTACTGCCGCCTGATCGACGCGGCGAGCGGCGAGGAACTGGTCCGCTTCGACCTGACGGGAGCGGAGCCGCAGACCGGGGTCCTGATGGCCAAGTTGATCAGGCAGTTCTCCGGAGAGTGGGAGATGACCGCCCTGGGCACCTTCGCGAAGTCCCGCACGGTCCGCGGCATGGTCAAGCCGGGGGCGGAGGCGCTGTAGGTTTCCCCAGATCGGCGCGCCCCCGGCCGCCACCACGGGAACGGCGGCAGCCGGGGCGCCATGTCAGGCCTTCGACGCGATGACGAACCCTCGCTGAGGCCTCAGGGTCAGACCGGCGTTCCCGGCGGCCTCCTGCCGTGCACGCATCTCAGCGACGAGGCGCGCGTAGCGGGGGTCGTGCCCGCGGTCCGCGGCGACCGAGACGAGTTCCTCGGCCGGAACGCGCCACGGCTCTGCGTCGACCGTGCAGCCCGTGACTTCGATGAGGGACGCCGTCCGGTCGATGACGGTTTGCGTCTGACGTCGTCCTGTTCGCGTTGATGGCGGGGACGGCCGTGGAACGACTCCCGAATTCCCCGCTCCATGGCCTACGTTGGCGCCCTCACCACTCAATTTGGGGGTCACCGTGCGCTTGTTCTGGGTCCTGCTCGCCCTGCTCCTCACCCTGCTGACCGTCGGGGGGCTGATCAGCGCGACGAAGACCTCCGACCCGGTCGGCGCGGTCGGCGACCTCGTCATCAGCTGCCTCGTCGGCTGGGGCGCCCTGGGCAGTTGGAGGCGGGCCCGGTGACAGCGGATGCCCCCGCCGTCCGAAGGCAGCGGGGGCAGCGCAGGGAGCAGTCGATGAACCTCATCCATCTGTAGAGACCCCACAACCCCCGCAGGACAAATCGCTACCCCCACCTCATCCACGCACACCACCTCCGACTGACAGAGTCGAGGCATGAGTGATCTTGGAGAAGTACTCGTCACCGGGCTCGGCGCGATCACCCCGCTCGGCGCGGACACCGCCACCACCTGGGCGGGGATGCTGGCCGGTACGTCCGGTGCGGGGCTGATCGGGGAGGACTGGGCTCTTGGGCTGCCGGTGCGGGTGGCCGCCGGGCTGCCCGTGGACCCGGTCTCGCTGCTCGGCCGGACAGAGGCGCGCAAGCTTGATCGATGTGAACAACTCGCCCTGATCGGATCCCGCGAGGCCTGGCAGGACGCGGGCGCCCCCGAGGTGGCCCCGGAGCGGCTCGCCGTGGTGATCGGCACCGGCACCGGGGGCGTCCTGACCACGCTGGGCCAGGACGACACGTTCGAGAAGAGCGGGGCCCGGCGGCTGTCCCCGTACGCCGTGCCGATGCTCATGCCGAACGGGCCCGCCGCCTGGGTGTCCATGGAGCTCGGCGCGCAGGGCGGGGCCCGGACGCCGGTCAGCGCGTGCGCGTCGGGGGCCGAGGCGATCGCGATGGGCCTGGACCTGATCCGCGCGGGGCGGGCCGACGTGGTGGTGGCCGGCGGCACCGAGGCCTGTCTGCATCCGTTCACGATCGCCGCGTTCGCGCAGATGAAGGCGCTGTCGACGCAGGACAAGGACCCGGAGTCGGTGTCCCGGCCGTTCGACGCCGACCGCAGCGGTTTCGTCATGGGCGAGGGCGCGGGTCTGCTCGTGCTTGAGCGGGCCGAGTTCGCGCGGGCGCGACGGGCGCGGGTGTACGGATCGGTGGCCGGTGCCGCCGTCACGTCCAGTGCGGACCACATCACGGCCTCGGACGTGGCCGGTCAGGTCCGGGCGATCGAATCGGCGCTGCGGGACGCCCGGTTGGGCCCCTCGGACATCGGCGTGGTGCACGCGCACGCCACCTCCACCCCCTCGGGCGACCTCGCCGAGGCCGAGGCGGTGGCTCGGGCGATCGGTACGCACCCGGTGGTCACGGCCACCAAGTCGATGACGGGGCACATGCTGGGCGCCTCCGGCGCGGTGGGCGCGATCGCGGCGCTGCTCGCGCTGCGCGACGGCACCGTGCCCGCCACCCGCAACCTGGACAACCTCGACCCGGCGGTCACGCTCGACGTGGTCGCGGGCCACAGCCGTACCGGCTCCTGGGGCGCGGCGCTCGCCAACTCCTTCGGGTTCGGCGGCCACAACGTGAGCCTGGTCCTGGGGAAGGCCTCCTCCTGAGACTCCCTCAGACCGGCGGCCTGATGCCTTCGAGCAGCAGCGTCAGATAGCGGCCCACGTCCTCGGTGCCGCCCTGCGACAGTTCGGCGGCGGTGGCGAGGGCGTGGGTGAGGCGCAGGAGTTCGGTGCGCTTGAGGTCGCGGCGGACCGCGCCCGCGTCCTGGGCTGCGGACAGCAGCCGGTCGGCGGCGGCCTTGAGCTTCTCGCTGCACTTCGACATGACCGCCGAACTGCCGTCCGTGACGGCCGCGCCGAGCAGCGCCTTGAGCCCCCGGATGCGGATCATCTGCTCGGCGAGCTCACGCAGCCACAGGGTGAGCGCCTCACCCGGATCCGGTCCCGCCCCCAACTCGTCGGCGCGGGCGGCGATTTCCTCGATGCTGTCCACGTAGACGCCTTCGAGGAGCGCCTGCCGGGTCGGGAAGTGCCGGTAGAGCGTGCCGGATCCGACGCCCGCGCGCTTGGCGATGTCGTCGAGCGAGGCCTGTTCACCGCGTTCCGCGAAGGCGATCGCAGCCTCTTTCAGGATGGCCTCGTAGTTGCGCCGGGCGTCCGCCCGCATCGGCTTGGCCGCGGCACCCGCTCCCGCCTGCGCCATTTCAGAACTCCTTGCCAACCGGGGACTGTCTCCGTATCTTACCTGACATCAAACGGAGACACTCCCCGGTTTGCGGGCGGTTCGTGCTGCCCGCACCCAACCGGGGTATTCCCACCGGGAGTTGAACATGTCGACCACGCCCGCCGCCCCTTCCACCGCACCCCCCGGCCAGGCGCCGGCCGGGGCGCGGCGGACCGGACGCCCCGGCGCCGTACTCGCCGTCATCGTCACCGCCTACCTGATGGTCGGCGTCGACTCCACCGTCATCAACGTCGCCCTGCCCGACATCCAGCGCGATCTACACTTCGGCCCCGCCGCGCTGTCCTGGGTGCTCAACGCCTACACCCTCACCTTCGGCGGACTGCTCCTGCTCGGCGGCCGGATCGGCGACATCGCCGGGCGCCGCCGCACCCTCACCGTCGGCGTCACCGTCTTCGCCCTCGCCTCCCTGCTCGGCGGGCTCGCGGGCGACAGCGGCTGGCTGCTCGCGGCCCGCGCGCTCCAGGGCGTCGGCTCGGCGCTCACCGCCCCCAGCACGCTCGCCCTGATCACCACCAACTTCGAGGAGGGCCCGCGCCGCAACCACGCCCTCTCCATCTACACCTCGGTCGCCTCCGTCGGCGCGTCCCTCGGCCTGGTGCTCGGCGGCGCGCTCACGGCCTGGGCGTCCTGGCGCTGGGCCCTGCTGATCAATGTGCCGATCGGCACCGCGGTGGCGCTCGCGCTGCCCCGCTTCGTCCGCGAGACCCCGCGCCGCGCGGGCCACTTCGACGCGGCGGGAGCGGTCACCGGCACCGCCGGAATGACCGCCCTCGTGTACGCCTTCGTACGCGTCGCCGAAAGCGGCTGGAGCGACGCGCTCGCCCAACTCTCCTTCGCTGCGGCCGGGTTGCTCCTCGCGCTCTTCGTGTACGTCGAGTCGCGGGCCCGCCAGCCCATCGCCCCGCTGAGGCTCTTCGCCGACCGCAACCGGGCGGGCGCCTACCTCGACATCCTGCTGCTGCCCGCGGGGATGTTCGGCGCGTTCTTCTTCCTCACGCAGTACGTCCAACACGCGCTCGGCTACGGCCCGTTGGAGGCGGGGCTCTCCTTCCTTCCGCTCACCCTCGCGATGTTCACCGTGCTGCGGTTCGTGCCGGGACTGCTCCAGCGCCACGGCCCGAAGCCCGTCCTGGTCACCGGGATGACCCTGATCACCGTCGCGGCCCTCTGGCTCACCCGGCTCAGCCCCACCGGCTCGTACGCCGGCGGGCTGCTCGGTCCGATGCTGGTGCTCGGGACCGGGGTGGGCCTGAGCTTCATGCCGCTCAACGCGACGATCCTGACCGGGGTCACCCCCGACCAGGCCGGTGCCGCGTCCGGACTGCTCCAGACCCTTCAGTGGCTGGGCGGCACGCTGGGCCTCTCGGTCCTGGTGACGGTCGCGGGCACGGCCACGCGGCACTCGTCCGGCAGCCCGGCGGAGCTGCTGACGCTGGGCGCGACGAGTGCGTTCGGCGTGGGGGCGGGGATCGCACTCGCCGCGGTGGTGGTGGCCGCGGTGGTGATCCGGGGGCGGCGGCGTTAGCCCCCTGAGAGGAGGATCAGGCCGCCGCCCACGGCCAGTTGGCGCTGCGGCCCGCCTCCAGCAGGGGGATCATGCGGAACGCCGCGTCCGTCAGGCCCGCGAAGACGTGCCGGTTCGCGTCGCCCGACGGGCCGTGGCCGACCCGGTAGCCCGCCAGGTTCCAGGTGTACACGGGCACCTCGGCCGGAACGAGCGCGGTCGGGTCGCCGCCGTAGGACGTCTGCTCGTCCGTCACGATCAGCACCCGGTCGTGGCCCTGGTAGTGCTTTCGCACCGCCTCGGCGGTGTTC
Organism: Streptomyces sp. NPDC094147; assembly: GCF_044764265.1. NCBI lineage: Bacteria > Bacillati > Actinomycetota > Actinomycetes > Kitasatosporales > Streptomycetaceae > Streptomyces > Streptomyces sp. NPDC094147. The sequence continues at coordinate 107,430 of NZ_JBIWHT010000001.1, forward strand.
GTGCCGCCCAGGTCGCCGAAGCGGCCCAGGACCTTCAGGACGGACTCCCCCGCCCGGTACTCCACCGGCGCGCTGCCCGTGCCGAATTCCACGAGGTCCGCGTCGGCGGCCCGCAGCGCCAGCGCCGTACCGAAGACCGCGGCGGCGTCCGCCCGGTTGAGCTGGGAACGCTCCGACAACGGCGACCACATCGAGCCCGAACGGTCCACCAGGACCAGCGTCCGGCCGCCGAGCGCGGGCACGTTGGCCAGCGAGTGGCCGAGCGCCTGCTCCAGCGGGTACGCCCAGCGCAGCGACGGGGCGTGCCGGTACGCGGCGAGGTAGCGGAAGGGGAACTGCCGTGACCGGGCGACGACTTCGGGATCGGAGATCTTCGCGGCCACCTCCGCCGCCACCTCGTCCGAGACGCCCGCCTCGTCGAAGTTGCGGAGGTTGCGCACCAGCGCCATCGCACCCATCGACGGGATGACCGCCTCCCAGGCCGCCCTGTCCATCGGCCCCTGCAGCCAGCCCGCGAGCGCCTCCCAGGTCAGGCCCGCCGCGGCGAGCCGCTCGGCCCCGTCGGGGGCGAGGACGACGGCCCGGCGCTCCTCGACGGGCAGCGCCATCAGCGCCCGGTGGGCGGTCAGCACGCGGTCCCCGGCCGGCGGCACCGCGGTGTCGGGGTTGTGCCGGCGGTCGAGCGCGTACCGGAACAGTTCGCCCTGCCCCGGCTTGGCCGGGTCGGGCGCGGCGTGCACCAGGTTGAGGATGTCGCCGAAGCGGTAACCCTTCGACTGGGTGTCGTACTTGAGCAGCGACTTCGCGCTGTAGAGGCGGCGTACGGCATCGGCTGTCCCGCGCTTCACCGGCTTGGGGACGGCGCGGCCGTACGTCGACGCCCAGTATCCGAGCAGTTCGCCCGGCTCGTCGGGGCGCAGCAGCACCGAGGCGACGACCTGCTGGTTGGCGGGGCCGTCCGAAGTGCCCGCGTCCAGGCGTGCCTTGACGTACTCGGCGGCGCCGACGATCGCGGCGGTGCGCAGTCCGCCCTCGCCGCGCAGCCAGCCGAGCAGTCCCGCGGTCCACTCGGGATCCTCGACGGCGAGCTCGCGCACCAGCGCCGCGAACCGGTCGTCGCGGGCCGCGCCGGTCTCGTAAAAGGTGTTCTGCGCAACGAAGTTGGCGACGGCGAGGACGAAGAGTTCCGACTTGGCGTCCCGCAGGTGGCCCGCGCCGCCCTCGTGCGTGAGGGCGGTACGGCCGGTGGACGCCACCGGCGAGGTGGTGCGCGTCCGGGTGGCGCGCAGGTTGAACCGAGCCATGGTGAATGGCCTCCCGAGATCGAATTCGGCGACGGCGGATTTCATGCGAAGAAGTAGCCGCGGCCTGCGCACCGGGAGGTGCACAAACGGATGAAGTGTTGGGTGTCCAGAGAACTGGGCGGCGGAACCGACGTGTTGGCGCTCTGCCCCTGAGCTACACCGGTACGTGCACCGGCGGCGGGATTCGAACCCGCGGCCTCCCCATTCGGAGTGGAAGTAGGTCCTGCCTGCGCACCTGGACGAGAACGACCTTAGGCGGAGGGCCTGATGGCGCGCCAAGTATTTTCGGAGCGGGCCGATGGAAATCAAAAGGCCGCCCGGAGGCCTCGGCCTCCGGGCGGCCCGGATTCGGACGCGGGATTCAGCCGCGGAAATCCACCGCGGAATTCACGCGCGCGAGCGGGCCTTGAATGCCGCCTTGCGGGCCGCCTTGGCCGTGGACTTGTCCGGGTGCAGCCGCCCCATCGCCTCCAGGACGTCCGCGGTCGCGGGGTGCGCCACCCGCCAGGCCGTGTCGAAGAACCCGCTGTGCTGGCCGACCAGGCCCTCCACGAGCTCCTGGAGCTCCTCCAGATCGCCCTCCACCGCCAGCTGCGCGGCGATGGTGTCGATGGCCAGCCAGAAGATCATCGTCTCGGACGGCGGCGGCACGTCCGGGGCGCCGCGCTCGGCGAGCCAGACCCGGGCGAGGCCGCCCAGCTCGGGGTCGGGCAGCACATCGCGGACGGCGGGTTCGGCCAGGGCGCCGGTCAGGGCGAGGGCCTGCTGGCAGTGCAGCCTGCGCAGCGGGCCGCCCGCGTCGCCGCCCCGGGCCGCGGCGAGCAACTCCCCCGCCGCTTCGGCCGGTTCGCGGCGGGCCAGCCACTGCTCGGTCTCGGCGCGGGCGGAGAGCTCGGAGAAGTAGGCGATGCCGTCGAGCAGCGCGTCCGCGCCCTTGTCGGCCAGATCGCCGACGGCCGGGGCGTCCACGCCCGCCTCCAGCATCCGGGCGCGCACGCCGTAGACGCCGAGCGGGGTCAGCCGGACCATTCCGTAGCGGGAGACGTCCTCGTCCTCGACCGGCGGCGCGGGCTCGTCGCCCTCCTCGGCCATCAGGGCCTCGTCCACGGGCTCGTACTCGACCAGACCGATCGGCTCAAGCAGCCGGAACTGGTCGTCGAGCCGCATCATCGCGTCGGAGACCTGCTCCAGGATGTCGTCGGTGGGCTCCCCCATGTCGTCGGGGACGATCATCGAGGCGGCGAGCGCGGGCAGCGGCACGGGCCCTTCGGGGGTGCCCGCCTCGCTCAGGCTCAGGACGTACAGATTGCCCAGGACGCCCTCCAGGAACTCGGCCTCCTCCTCCGGGTTCCACTCCAGGCGCTCGAAGTCGATCTCGCCGTCCTCGCCGACGAGGTCGGCGAAGTCGTCGATGACCGGCGCGGTGGCGTCCGCGAAGACCACGTCGAAGGCGTCGAGCCAGATGGCGAGGACGTCCTGCGGCGAGCCGGAGGTGAGCACGGCGAGGTTCTCTCCGACGGAGGCGGTGCCTTCGCCGTCCTCGTCCTCTTCGCCCGGTCCGCCCCCGGCGTCCTCGATCTCGACCAGGCCGGTGTCGACCGCGACCCGCCAGGCCTCGCTCGCGTAGGCCGGGCCGTCCTGGTCGTCGCCGAGGCCGAGTTCGGCGGCGGCCGCGGGCAGTTGCTCCTCGACGAGTTCACCGCCGGCCCCGACCCGCGTTTCGGGCCCGGCCCAGCGGGCGAGCCGTACGGCGCGGGCGAGCAGCGGGGCGGACAGTGCGTCCCGCGCCAGCTCCGCCTCGGAGTTCAGCCGTACCGGCGGCAGGATGGGGCGGTCTCCGGACATCTGGGGGTACTCCTCGGCCGTACGGTCTGGGCGCTCTGGTCGCGCTGGGTCAGCGATGGTTGAGCGGCACCCAGCGTAGACGCTGTGAGCGGGGTCGCGTCGCGCCCGCTTCCGCGCACCGTCCGGTCCCCGTCCACCTGGCGAACCCCGTAGCGGCTACCGGTCGGCCGGAGTGAGGCTCAGCGCCGGAAGGTAGCGCGTCAGCCGGGTGGTCCTCAGACCCTCGTAGGTGCGCACCCGGTCCCACTGGGGCGTCGGCGAGCCGATGCCCTCGCCGGGTGCGGCCAGGGCGTCGATGTGGGCCCGCTCGCTCTCCCACAGGGCGTAGTTGAGGACGCGGGTGCCGTCCACGCTGGTGTGGAAGTGGGCGGCGATCCCTCCCGAGGGAGGCGTCGGGTCGCTGTTCAGGGCCTCGAAGACGGCGTCCACCCAGGCCCGCTGCCGATCGGGGTCCGGCCCTTCGAACACCACGTCCACGACGACCACGCAGCCCGGCACCCGCTTCTCGCCCTCGGTCCGCATCCCGCTGCGGTGGAGCCGGTACGAGGTGAGCCCTTCCCGCACGATGCCGGGCACGGCCGCGTCGATCTCGGCGACCCGTTCGTCGCGCGAGCCGCGGAGCAGGAAGTCCTGGTAGACCTGCTCGTCCGTCCACTGCGAGTAGTGCAGCAGGCTGCTGCCGTCGGTGCCGGTGTGGACGCTGTAGGAGTGCAGTCCGGCATCCGGCCAGTCCCGGGCGCCCCAGGCCCCGGCGATGGCCTCGACGGCGGCCTGCTGCCGCTCGGGGGTGCCGACCCGCCAGGTACTGATCTTCACCACGCCGGAGGCCGAACGGTCGAGGTCGGGAAGGGAGTTGAACTGCACCCGGGTGGGCGTGGTCGTCATGGCGGGCTCCTCGGTATGCGGTGCGCTGCTTGCGATGACCACATCCTCAGACGTCAAGTCCGGTTGAGGTCAAGCGGTTCGCCGTCCCGGATCGCGGTGACGGCCCGGCCGAGCAGCGAGCGCAGCAACTCCCTTTCCTGGACGGTGAATTCGCGGGCGATTCGGCGCTCGATGGCCACCGCCCGCTCGTCGGCGGCGGCCAGCGCCGTGCGGCCGGGTCCGGTGAGCCGGGTCTCCAGGACGTTGCGGTGCCAGGGGTGCGGGGTGCGCTCGACCAGGCCGCGCTCTTCGAGGTTCTTCAGTACGACGTTCATGGCCTGCGGGGTGACCAGGCAGGACCGGGCCAGCGCGGCCGCCGAGATGCCGGGCGCGCCGGACAGCGCGAAGAGCGCGGCATACTGCGGCACGGTGAGCCCGGCCACCTTGACCGCCGCGCTCTTCGCGGCGATCAGCTCCTGCTCGGCGCGCTTGATGTCGAGGCCGAGGCGCTCCTCGGCGGGCATGGTCATGGCTCCGAGCATACGGCTCGAACATAAACCTCTTGCGCATCATCAAAACGTTGATAACGTTCGGGATCATGACGACGAGCTCGAACGACTCCGTGATCCCGGCCAGCCACGCCGACCTGCTGACCCGCCCCCTCTTCGTACACCTCGCCACCAAGGGCCCGAACGGCATCCCGCACGTCAACCCCGTCTGGCAGATCTGGGACGGCGAGTTCCTGCGCTTCACCACGACCACCGACCGCCGCAAGTGCAAGAACGTGACCGCCGACCCCAAGGTGTCCCTCTCGGTCAACGACCCCGAACAGCCCTACCGCTACCTGGAGGTCCGCGGCACGGTCGAGCGCATCGAGCCGGACCCCTCGGGCGCGTTCTTCGACGTTCTCGCCAAGCGGTACGGCCTGGAGTACGAGGCGCCGGTCGGCGACGCCGAACGCCGAGTCGTCCTGGTCGTACGCCCGGAGCGCACCACCTCGCAGTGAACCCCGGGCGGCCATCGCCACTGCGTCACACGAGGTTGCCGCCGCCGTCCACGAACACGACCTCGCCCGTGATGTACGGGGCGTCGACGAGGTGGACGATCTCGTCGGCCACGTCCTCGGCGGTGCCGGTGCGCTTCAGCGGGACCGCGTTCTCCACGTGCCGCTTGGTGTCGACGAAGCCTTCGACACCCTCGTACCACGGGGTCTCGATGAAACCGGGGGCCACCGCGTTGACGCGGATCTCAGGTCCCAGCGTCTTGGCGAGCAGCCGGGTCAGATGGTTCACGGCCGCCTTGGAGACGGCGTACGGGATGGAGCTGCCGTTCGGGCGGATGCCCGCCTGGGAGGACACGTTGACCACGGCGCCCGCGCCGCTCGCCCTCAGGTGCGGGGCGGCCGCCGTGACGGTCTGCCAGACGCCGAGCACATTGACGTCGAAGATGTCCCGCCACACCTCGGGGCTCGCGGCCGCGAAGTCGTCGTGCGGGACGAACCGGGTGGTACCGGCGCTGTTGACCAGGATGTCGAGCCGTCCGCAGGCCTCGATGACGGCCCCGACCAGCCGCTCGGCCTCACCGTCCACCGAGACGTCCGCCCGGATGTAGACGGCGCCGGGCAGTTCCGCGGCCAGCTTCTCGCCCGCCTCGGGCGACCGCGAGTTGATCACCACCCGGACGCCGGACGCCGCGAGCCGGCGGGCGGTGGCGGCGCCGATGCCCGAGGAGGAGCCGGTCACCAGCGCAACACGTGCTTCGCTCATACTGCTGTTCCCTACATGCGGTGTTCAGCCGCGCCCGCCGGCGATCATGCCACAGGGCACGTCTCGGCCGGCTCCCGCACACTGGAGCCTGCCAGGGACCGATCAGCAGAGCGGAGTTGTGCGATGGACCGCGCGGCATTCAGTCGCAGGGCCTTCCTCGGTACGGCGGGAGCCGTCGTCGCCGCGGGGGCGGCGGGGTGCTCGTCCGGCGAGGGGACCGGCAAGGACGGGCCCGCGGCTTCCGGACACGGCGTCTCGAAGCCGCCCGCGAAGGAGAACGACCGGCCCGGCGACGCCGGCTGGCGGCTCAAGGGGCGCGGCGCCGAGCACGAGGTCGAGGGCTACGCGGACCGCGTGAGCGTCGCCTCCGGAGAGGCCTTCCGGCTGCATGTGCACACCACCGCGAAGACGTTCCGCGCCGAGGCGTTCCGGATGGGCTGGTACGGGGGCGCGCTGGCCCGCAAGGTGTGGGAGTCGGACTCGGTCAAGGGCGACCGGCAGCCCGCCGCCAAGGTCGAGCCGGGCACCTACACCGTGACCGCCGACTGGTCGGCGAGCACCGAGGTCACCACCAAGGACTGGCCCGAGGGCTCCTATCTGATCCGGCTCACCGCCGACAGCGGCGGCCAGCGCTACGTCCCGGTCACCGTCAAGTCGGCCACCACCAAGGGCCGGGTGGTGATCGTCAACGCGGTCGCGACCTGGCAGGCGTACAACGAATGGGGCGGCTACAGCCTCTACAACGGGCCGAGCGGCGACGACGCGGACCGCTCGCGCGCAGTGAGCTGCGACCGGCCCTACCACCGTGACGGCGACGGCCTCTTCCTCACCTACGAGCAGCCCGTCGTCGCGCTCGCCGAGAAGATGGGCCTGGAGCCTGCGTATGTCACCACCATGGACATCGAGCGCGACGCCCAGCTCCTGAACGGCGCGAGTGCCGTGCTGTCGCTCGGCCACGACGAGTACTGGACGCAGTCCATGCGCGAGCGGGTCACGGCCGTCCGTGACCGGGGCACCAACATCGCCTTCCTCGGCGCGAACGCCTGCTTCCGCCGCATCCGCCTGGAGAAGACGGGTCTTGGCGACCACCGTCTGATCGTCTGCTACAAGAACGACTGGGCCAAGGACCCGGGCCGCCGCGGCGGCGAGCCGCCGACCACCAACTTCCGCGAGCCCCCGCACGCCCAGCCGGAGAGCTCCCTGACCGGCACGTTGTACGAGTCCAACCCGACCACCGCCGACTACGTGGTCACCTCGCCCGGCCACTGGCTGTTCGAGGGCACCGGCGTCAAGCGGGGCTCGGCGTTCCCGGGTCTGGTCGGCACGGAGTACGACCGCGCCAACGGCGAGGAGGGCACGCCCCGGCCGATCGAGGTCATCTCGCACTCGCCGCTGACCTGCCGAGGGGTCCACTCGTACGCCAACTCGGCCTACTACACGGTGAGTTCGGGCGCGGGCGTCTTCAACACCGGCACCATGCGCTGGGTCCAGTCGACCATCGGCGACGGCGGCCACGGCATCGACGCCACGACGGCGAGGTTCACCTCGCGGGTCACCGAGAACCTGCTGCGCGTCTTCGCGGCGGGCCCGGCCGGGCGCAGCCACCCGGCCAGGGACAACCTGGACACGTTCCATCCGTACGCGGGCGACCCGACGTGGTCGAAGCACAACCTCTGGTAGGGGCGGTCACCGGGAGCCGGGCGGAGGCAACACTTCAGCGGTGCTACCCCCCACCCCCACAAACTCTAAGTAGACGTTAACTCTCCCCCGGGCGAAACTGCCGTATGACGACATCACGCCCACCCCGCCCGTTCGGGCGCGCGCTCTGCGCCATGGTCACGCCGTTCACCGCGTCGCACGAGCTCGACCTCGCGGGTGCCCGGGAGCTCGCCGCGCACCTGGTCGACAACGGGTGCGACGGCCTGGTCCTGAACGGCACCACCGGGGAGTCCCCGACCACCTCGGACGAGGAGAAGACCGCACTGGTACGGGCCGTCGTGGCGGCGGTCGGCGACCGCGCCGCGATCGTGGCGGGCGTGGGCAGCGCGTCGACCGCGCACACCGTCGCCCTGGCCCGCGCGGCCGAACGGGCGGGCGCGGACGGCCTGTTGGTGGTGACCCCGTACTACAGCCGGCCGCCGCAGGAAGCCGTGGCGGCCCACTTCCGCACGGTGGCCGACGCGACGGGACTGCCGGTGATGCTCTACGACATCCCGGGCCGCACGGGCACCCGCATCGAGGTCGACACGATGCTCCGGCTCGCGGACCACGAACGCATCGTGGCGGTGAAGGACTGCGCGTACGACCTGCTCGGCTCCACCAAGGTCATCGGCCGCACCTCGCTGGCGTACTACTCGGGGTGCGAGGAACTGAACCTTCCGCTGTACGCGGTGGGCGGGGCGGGCTATGTAAGCACGGTGGCGAACGTGGCGCCGCGCGAGCTGCGGGCGGTCCTGGACGCCCACGACGCGGGCACCCCCGCCGAGGCGGCCCGCCGCAACCAACTGGCCGTCCCGCTCACGGAGTTGATGATGGCATCGGGCCTGCCGGGGGCGGTGACGGCGAAGGCGCTGCTGGGCTACCCGGTACGGGAGCCGCTGCTGCCGGCGGGGGCGGAGGCGGTGGAACGATTGCGCGCGGCGCACGAGGCGCTGGTACGGGCCTGATCCTGGCTGAGCACGATCAAGCCCGTCCGGCGTTCGAGGACCGGGGGTCCGGGGGCCGAGCCCCCGGCGGCCCCGGCGCGCACTAGTTGTGGCTGTGCAGGATCTCGTTCAGGCCGCCCCACACCGCGTTGTTCGGACGCGCCTCGACCGTGCCCGTCACCGAGTTCCGGCGGAACAGGATGTTGGACGCGCCGGACAGTTCGCGGGCCTTGACGATCTGCCCGTCGGGCATCGTCACGCGCGTACCCGCCGTGACGTAGAGACCGGCCTCCACGACGCACTCGTCGCCGAGCGCGATGCCCACGCCCGCCTCGGCGCCCACCAGGCACCGCTCGCCGATGACGATGCGGACGTTGCCGCCGCCGGACAGCGTGCCCATCGTGGACGCGCCGCCGCCGATGTCGGAGCCGTCGCCGACGACGACACCGGCCGAGATGCGGCCCTCGACCATGGACGTGCCGAGCGTGCCCGCGTTGAAGTTCACGAAGCCCTCGTGCATGACCGTGGTGCCCTCGGCGAGGTGCGCGCCGAGGCGCACCCGGTCGGCGTCGGCGATGCGGACGCCCTTGGGCGCGACGTAGTCCGTCATGCGCGGGAACTTGTCGATCGAGGTGACCTGGAGGTGCAGGCCCTCGGCGCGGGCGTTCAGGCGGACGCTCTCCACGGAGTCCACGGCGACCGGGCCGAGCGAGGTCCAGGCGACGTTGGAGAGCAGCCCGAAGAGGCCGTCGAGGTTCTGGCCGTGCGGCTTGACCAGCCGGTGCGAGAGGAGGTGCAGCCGCAGGTAGGCGTCGTGCGCGTCCAGGGGCTTGTCTTCGAGCGAGGCGATGACCGTACGGACGGCGACGACCTCGACGCCGCGGCGCTCGTCGGTGCCGACGGCCTTGAGCGCACCCGCGCCCAGAAGTTCGGCGGCGCGCTCGGCGGAGAGGCGCTCGGTGCCGGCCGGGCCGGGCTCGGCGACGGTCACGAGCTCGGGGGCGGGGAACCAGGTGTCCAGAATGGTGCCGTCGGCGGCGATGGTGGCGAGTCCGGCGGCCGCGGCGCCGGTCGTAGCAGTAGCAGTCGTGTCGGTCATGACCAAAACCTAACCGGCCGCGCCCCGCCGCCGCGAACCGGTCTCACCTCCCGGTCCCGCGTCCGCCCGACCGGCTGACCTGCGCGGCGCTCAGTGCGAGGCGCCCCCGAGGTTGAGCAGGACCACTCCGCCGATGACGAGGGCGATCCCGGCGAGCTTGGCGGCGGTCATCGCCTCGCCCATGAAGACCATGCCCACGGCCGCGATGACGGCCGTCCCGACGCCCGACCAGATCGCGTACGCGGTGCCCACGGACAGGGACTTCAGCGTGAGCGACAGCAGATAGAAGGCGAGCAGATAGCCGGCGCCGGTGATCAGCGAGGGCCAGAGCCTGGTGAATCCCTCGCTGTACTTCAGCGCGGACGTGGCGATGATCTCCGAGCCGATGGCGCAGCCGAGCAGGACGTAGGGCATGTGTACCAGCGTACCCAAGGATGCGTACGCCCGTACACAACGGCTGCCCCACGAGCTATCTCAGCAGTCTGCCGAGCAGATCGCGCGCGTACTCCTCGTCGTACGCGCCGCCGGTGAGGAGCGACTGGAGGCAGATGCCGTCCATCGCGGCGACCAGGCCGCGCGCGGTGACCGGATCGGTGTGGCGGGCGAGCAGTTCGGCGACCGAGTCGGTCCATTCGGCGGCGACCGGGCGCAGCGCGGGGCGGCGCAGGGCGGCGAGGTAGAGCTCGTACTCCAGCTCGGCGCGGGCCCGGTCCCCGGTCAGCCAGTCGCCCATCAGCCGGGCCAGTTCGACGGCCAGGTCCGCGCCGGGGTCATCGAGGCCCGCGCAGTCGCGGACGGCCGCCGCGAAGCCCTCGTTGGCCTGGCGCAGCGCCGCGACGAGCAGTTCGTCAAGTGTCTTGAAATGGTACGTCGTCGAGCCCAGCGGCACATCGGCCTCGGCCGCGACGCTGCGGTGGCTGAGACCGGCGATGCCGCGCTCGGCGACCACCCGGATCGCCGCGTCGATGATGCGCCGGCGCCGGTCGGGGTCGTAGCGGCGGGCCATCAGCGGCCTCCGGGGGGTCCGGCCTGGTCACAGAGCATGCCCCCGACCGTACCCGCAGCGCGTGCGGGCTACCGTAAGCCGATCGATCAGGGGACGGGACGTACGCGCGGCGTACGGGAAATGCGAGGTTGCAGTGACGCAGGACATGGGGTGGGGCCCCGGTGCCCAGGGTGGACCTCCGGGACCGCCGCCCGCGCCGCCGGGGTGGGGGCCCGGCTGGGGAGGTGGCTGGATGCCGCCCCCGCCGAAGCCGGGCGTGATACCGCTCAGTCCGCTGCAGGTCGGCGACGTACTGAGCGGCGCGTTCTCGGCGCTCGGCCGGTACTGGAAGCAGCTCTTCGGCGTGGCCCTGATCGCGTACGGGGCCGCCGCCCTGGTCGTCGTCGCGGCGGGCGCGCTCGCGGTGGCCGCCGTCCACGAGCACCTCGATCCGGTCTTCCATCCCCCGTACGGGGAGCACCCGGTGCGCTCCGACTGGGAGCCGGTGCTGGTCGCCGGGTGCCTGGTCGCCCTCGTCGCGATCGCGATGTGGCTGGTCTCGGCGGCGCTGATGTACACGGCGGTGCCGGTCGTGCTCCAGGAAGCGGTGCTCGGGCGGCGCACCACGTTCGGCGCGGTGTGGCGCAGGACCTGGTCCCGTTTCCCGGCGGTGCTCGGCGCACTCGCGCTCTCGTGGCTGGCCGGGCTGGGCGTGATGGTCCTGTTCATCGCGCTGTTCATGTCCCTGATGCTGACGGACTTCGGCCACGGCGATCCGCCGGCCGTGCTGATCGTGCCGTTCGTGCTCGGCATCCTGGCGCTGATCCCGGTCTGCGTCTGGCTGTGGGTGCGCTTCAGCTTCGCGCCGTCCGCCGTGGTCCTGGAGAACCAGCGGCCCGTCGAGGCACTGCGCCGCTCGGCGCTGCTCGTCCGGGACGTCTGGTGGCGGACCTGCGGCATCCTGCTGCTCGTCGGCATGATCAGCGGGATGATGGGCTACGTCGTCCAACTCCCGTTCACCTACGGCGGGATCCTCGCGGCCATGCCGCTGGCGCTGTCCCACTCCACCGGCAGCAGGGTCACGGCCGTGGTCGTCGTCGCGGTGCTGTACACGATCGGCATGGCGGTCAGCCAGTTCCTGTCGACCGTCGTGCCCCAGATCGCCGCAGGACTGCTCTACGTCGACCGGCGCATCCGCCGCGAGAACCTGGCCCCCGCGCTGGCCGAAGCCGCCGCGATGTGACCGCAGGGAAAACGGCCATGCCCTCCCCCCTGCTCGCAGAGCTTGGGGGAGGGCATGGCCGTCAACCGGAGTCGAACCGGGTCGGACTCAGACGTTGAACCCGAGCGCGCGCAGCTGCTCGCGGCCGTCGTCCGTGATCTTGTCCGGGCCCCACGGCGGCATCCAGACCCAGTTGATCTTCAGCTCGTTGGCGATGCCGTCGGTCGCGGACTTCGCCTGGTCCTCGATCACATCGGTCAGCGGGCAGGCCGCGGACGTCAGGGTCATGTCCAGCGTGACGACGTTGGAGTCGTCGATGTGGATGCCGTAGATGAGGCCGAGGTTGACGACGTCGATACCCAGCTCGGGGTCGACCACGTCGTACAGCGCCTCGCGGATCTCTTCTTCGGTCGCCGGCTTGATCGCCGCCTGTGCGTTCTCGGTCATGCCGTCTTCCTTTCGGCGACCTCGCCCAGAGCCTGGGCCGTCGCGTCCTTCCACGCCATCCAGCTCAGCAGAGCACACTTCACACGGGCGGGGTACTTGGAGACGCCGGCGAAAGCCACCGCGTCCTCCAGGACCTCCTCCATCGCGTCGTCGGGCACCAGCTGGCCCTTGGACTGCATCAGCTCCAGGAAGGTCTCCTGGATCTTCCGCGCCTCGGCCAGCTCCTTGCCCACGAGCAGCTCGTTCAGCACGGAGGCGCTCGCCTGGCTGATCGAGCAGCCCTGCCCCTCGTACGACACGTCCTCGATGCGCGAACCCTCGTACTTCACGCGCAGGGTGATCTCGTCCCCGCACGTCGGGTTCACGTGGTGCACCTCGGCGTCACCGTCCCGCAAGCCCCGGCCGTGCGGGTGCTTGTAGTGGTCCAGGATGACGTCCTGGTACATCGAATCAAGCTTCACGTCTCGACTCCCCTAGCCGAAGAAGTTTCGTACGTGCTCCAGACCGTCCACCAGGGCGTCGACCTCGGCGGGCGTGGAGTACAGATAGAAAGACGCTCGCGTGGTCGCCGGAATTCCGTAGCGGAGGCAGACCGGGCGCGCGCAGTGGTGGCCGACCCGGACCGCGATGCCCTGCTCGTCCAGGACCTGGCCCACGTCGTGCGGGTGGATGTCGCCGAGCGTGAAGGAGATCGCGGCGCCGCGGTCCTCGGCCGTGGTGGGGCCGATGATCCGCAGGTCCGGCACCTCCAGGAGGCGCCTGACCGCGTACTCGGTGAGCGCGTGCTCATGCGCGGCGATCTTGTCCATGCCGATCGCCGAGAGGTAGTCCACCGCCGCGCCCAGGCCCACGGCCTGCGCGATCGGGGGCGTGCCGGCCTCGAACTTGTGCGGCGCCGGAGCGTAGGTGGAGGAGTGCATCGAGACCGTCTCGATCATCTCGCCGCCGCCCAGGAACGGCGGCAGGTCCTCCAGGAGCTCCTGGCGGCCCCACAGCACTCCGATGCCGGTCGGGGCGCACATCTTGTGACCGGTGAAGGCCACGAAGTCGGCCTGCAGGGCCTGTACGTCCAGCGGCATGTGCGGGGCGGCCTGCGAGGCGTCGATGCAGACCAGCGCGCCGACCTGCTGCGCGCGGCGGACGATCGCCTCGACCGGGTTCTGGGTGCCGAGCAGGTTGGAGACCAGCGTGAAGGAGACGATCTTCGTCTTCTCGGTGATGATCTCGTTGATGTTCGACAGGTCGAGCCGGCCGTCGTCGGTCAGGCCGAACCACTTCAGCTTCGCGCCCGTGCGCTGCGAGAGCAGCTGCCAGGGCACGATGTTGGAGTGGTGCTCCATCTCCGTGATGACGATCTCGGTGTCGCTGTCCACGCGGTAGGGCTCATCGGCCCAACCCAGCATGTTGGCAACGAGGTTGAGCGACTCCGAGGCGTTCTTGGTGAAGATGACCTCGTCGCGGCTCGGCGCGTTGATGAACGTGGCGACCTTGTCCCGGGCGCCCTCGTACAGCGCCGTGGCCTCCTCGGCGACCAGGTACACGCCACGGTGGACGTTGGCGTTGTGCTGCTCGTAGTACTCGTTGAGCGCGTCGAGCACCTGGCGCGGCTTCTGCGAAGTCGCCGCGCTGTCGAGGTAGACGATCTTCTTCCCGTCGTGGACCACACGGTCCAGCAAGGGGAAGTCCTTGCGGATCGCCTCGGTGTCGAGGAGGCCCGGCAGTGTCGTCACTCGGAAGCGCCGCCCTTCGTGTACGACTCGTAGCCCTCGGCCTCAAGCTTGTCGGCGAGCTCGGCGCCGCCGGACTCGACGATGCGCCCGGCCGCGAAGACGTGGACGTAGTCGGGCTTGATGTAGCGCAGGATGCGCGTGTAGTGGGTCACCAGGAGGGTGCCGACCTCGCCGTTCTCACGGACGCGGTTGATGCCCTCGGAGACCTGGCGCAGCGCGTCCACGTCGAGGCCGGAGTCGGTCTCGTCCAGAATCGCGATCTTCGGCTTGAGGAGCTCCAGCTGGAGGATCTCGTGGCGCTTCTTCTCGCCGCCGGAGAAGCCCTCGTTCACATTGCGCTCGGCGAAGGCCGGGTCCATCTGGAGCTGCTCCATCGCGGACTTGACCTCCTTCACCCAGGTGCGCAGCTTGGGGGCCTCGCCGCGGATCGCCGTCGCCGACGTGCGCAGGAAGTTGGAGACCGAGACGCCGGGGACCTCGACCGGGTACTGCATGGCGAGGAACACGCCGGCGCGGGCGCGCTCGTCGACGGTCATCTCCAGCACGTCCTCGCCGTCGAGGGTGACGGTGCCGCTGGTGATCGTGTACTTGGGGTGACCGGCCAGCGAGTAGGCGAGGGTGGACTTGCCGGAGCCGTTGGGGCCCATGATGGCGTGGGTCTCGCCCTGCTTCACGATCAGGTCGACGCCCTTGAGGATCTCACGGGGGCCGTTCTCGGCCTCGACGGAGACGTGCAGGTCGCGGATTTCAAGCGTTGCCATGGGGAACTCAGGACTCCTGGGTGACGGAGACGAGCACATCGTCCCCTTCGATCTTGACGGGGTATACGGGGACGGGGCGCGTCGCGGGAAGGCCGGACGGCTTGCCGGTGCGGAGGTCGAAGCTGGAACCGTGCAGCCAGCACTCGATGGCGCAGTCCTCGACCTCACCCTCCGAGAGGGAGACGTTCGCGTGCGAGCAGATGTCGTTGATCGCGAACACCTCTCCCTCGGTGCGGACGAGGGACACCGGCGTGCCGTCGATCTCCACCCGCTTGGGGGTGTCGCTCTCCAGCTCGCTCAGCGCACAGGCTTTGACGAAGGCCATCAGACGGAAGCCTCCAGCTCCGTCTCGATCTTGGCGAGCAGCCGCTCTTCGACGTCCGGCAGACCGATCTGCTGGACCAGCTCCGCGAAGAAGCCGCGGACGACCAGGCGACGGGCCTCGTTCGCCGGGATGCCGCGCGACATCAGGTAGAAGAGCTGCTCGTCGTCGAAGCGTCCGGTGGCCGAGGCGTGACCGGCGCCGGCGATCTCGCCGGTCTCGATCTCCAGGTTCGGCACCGAGTCGACGCGGGCACCGTCGGTCAGAACCAGGTTGCGGTTCATCTCGTAGGTGTCCGTGCCTTCGGCCGCGGCCTGGATGAGCACGTCACCGATCCACACGGCGTGCGCGTCGGCGCCCTGGAGGGCTCCCTTGTACACGGCGTTGGACTTGCAGTGCGGGGTGTTGTGGTCGACGAAGAGCCGGTGCTCCTGGTGCTGGCCCTGGTCGGTGAAGTACAGGCCGAACAGCTCGGCCTCGCCGCCGGTGCCCGCGTAGGCGACCCGCGGGTGCAGCCGTACGAGATCGCCGCCGAAGGTGACCACGAACGACTTGAAACCGGCGTCCCGGCCGATCAGCGCGTTGTGCTGACCGACGTGGACGGCCTTGTCGTCCCAGTCCTGGACGGAGACGACGGTCAGCTTGGCGCCGTCGCCCACGATGTAGTCGACGTTGGCGGCGAGCACCGCGTCACCGGTGTGGTCGATGACCACGACGGCTTCGGCGAACGCGCCGAGCTCCACGACCTGGTGGCCGTAGGCGACGCCGCCCTCGCCGTGCACGGCGATGCGGATCGGCTCGGTGAGCACCGTGTCCTTGGGGACGGTCACCACGGAGGCCTTCTCGAAGGACGAGTACGCCTGGGCTGCGACCCGGTCCACCGGCGTGCCGGCCCTGCCGAGCCGGGCGTCGTCGCGCCCGACGGTCTCCACGACGACGCCCTCGGGCGCGTCGACGGCGACCTGCACACCGTTGCCGGTCGCGACGGCGGTGCCGTCGTGCAGCCCGCGCAGCCGCTCGAGCGGCGTGAAGCGCCACTCCTCCTCGCGGCCGTGCGGGACCGGGAAGTCGGCCACGTCGAAGGACGGGGGCGCGCTCATGCGGGTGGCGACGGTCGACTCGGCGGCCACCGCGATGGAGCCGGCGGTGGTGGAGCCCAGCGGTGGGGGCGCCCCCTGTCCGAGGGCGTTCGAGGACTGGGGGGAGTTCTGAGCCTCAGCCATGGCTGTCGTAGTGCTCTCTTCCTAGATCAGAATCTGCTCAACTGCCGGACGGGGTACGGTCGTTATCCGACCGAGCCCTCCATCTGCAGCTCGATCAGCCGGTTGAGCTCCAGGGCGTACTCCATGGGCAGCTCCTTGGCGATCGGCTCGACGAAGCCGCGCACGATCATGGCCATGGCCTCGAACTCGGTCAGACCGCGGCTCATCAGGTAGAAGAGCTGGTCGTCGGAGACCTTGGAGACGGTGGCCTCGTGGCCCATGGACACGTCGTCCTCGCGGACGTCCACGTAGGGGTAGGTGTCCGAGCGGGAGATCGTGTCGACCAGGAGCGCGTCGCACAGCACGTTGGACTTGGAGCCGTGCGCGCCCTCGCCGATCTCGACCAGGCCGCGGTAGGAGGTGCGGCCGCCGCCGCGCGCCACCGACTTGGAGACGATGTTGGAGGAGGTGTTCGGCGCCATGTGGACCATCTTGGAGCCGGCGTCCTGGTGCTGGCCCTCGCCCGCGAACGCGATGGAGAGCGTCTCGCCCTTGGCGTGCTCGCCCATCAGGTAGACGGCCGGGTACTTCATGGTGACCTTGGAACCGATGTTGCCGTCGATCCACTCCATGGTCGCGCCCTCGTACGCCACGGCGCGCTTGGTGACCAGGTTGTAGACGTTGTTCGACCAGTTCTGGATCGTCGTGTAGCGGCAGCGGCCGCCCTTCTTGACGATGATCTCGACGACGGCGCTGTGCAGCGAGTCCGAGGAGTAGATCGGGGCGGTGCAGCCCTCGACGTAGTGGACGTAGGCGTCCTCGTCGACGATGATCAGCGTCCGCTCGAACTGGCCCATGTTCTCCGTGTTGATGCGGAAGTAGGCCTGGAGCGGGATGTCGACCTTGACGCCCTTGGGCACGTAGATGAACGAGCCGCCGGACCACACCGCGGTGTTCAGCGAGGCGAACTTGTTGTCGCCGACCGGGATGACGGTGCCGAAGTACTCCTGGAAGAGCTCCGGGTGCTCCTTCAGCGCGGTGTCGGTGTCGAGGAAGATGACGCCCTGCTCCTCCAGGTCCTCACGGATCTGGTGGTAGACGACCTCGGACTCGTACTGGGCCGCGACACCGGCGACGAGGCGCTGCTTCTCCGCCTCGGGGATGCCGAGCTTGTCGTACGTGTTCTTGATGTCCTCGGGCAGGTCCTCCCAGGACTCCGCCTGCTTCTCCGTGGAGCGCACGAAATACTTGATGTTGTCGAAGTCGATGCCCGAGAGGTCGGAGCCCCAGTTCGGCATGGGCTTCTTGTCGAAGAGCCGCAGACCCTTGAGGCGCAGCTTCAGCATCCACTCGGGCTCGTTCTTCTTCTGCGAGATGTCGCGTACGACAGCCTCGGAGAGACCGCGCTTGGCAGCGGCGCCCGCCGCGTCGGAGTCGGCCCAGCCGTATTCGTACGTGCCCAGGCCTTCGAGCTCAGGGTGGGCAGTCTCCGTGGGGAGAGTCATGCGGGGTTCCTCCCGGCCGTGCTTGCTGATGCTTGCTGATGTGTGGTCTGTGGTGGCGCGCCGTGCGGGATGAACGTGGTGCACACGCCGTCGCCGTGGGCGATCGTGGCCAGACGTTGCACATGGGTTCCCAGGAGGCGGGAGAAGAACTCCGTCTCCGCCTCGCACAGCTGCGGGTACCGCTCGGCGGCGTGGGCCACCGGGCAGTGGTGCTGGCAGAGCTGCTCACCCCTCTGCGGAAGGGGCGCGCTGCGTGCCGTAGCAGCGTACCCGTCGGCGCTCAAGGCCCTGGCCAGGGCTTCGGTGCGCGCCTCGGGCCCTGCGGCCTCGATGGCGCTTCGGTACGTCCCCGCCTGGGCCTCTATGCGGGCTCGGGCGAACGCGGCGACGGCTTCCTCGCCTGCCGCGCCGCCGCCGACGGACTGCTCGATCCAGTGCAGCGCGTCCACGGCGAGCTTGTCGTAGGACTGCTCGAAGGCGTCCCGGCCGCAGTCGGTGAGCGCGAAGACCTTGGCCGGCCGGCCGCGGGTCCGGGCCCCGTACACGCGCTGTTCGCGGGGGGCGACGACCTCGTCGGCCACGAGCGCGTCGAGGTGGCGGCGGACGGCGGCCTGGGTGAGGCCGAGGCGCTTCGCGAGGTCCGCGACGGTCGAGGGCCCGTGGTCCAGGATCGACCGCGCGACCCGGTTGCGGGTGGACCGCTCACCGGTCGCGAGTTCCTCCTGGGGAGCCTCGCCGATGTTTTTCACAACGCCATTGTTGCGTAATTCCTCGGGGCCTGACAACCCACGTCCGGATCGTGACCGGTGCAGTGCATCACTTAGGTATACCTAATCTGACCTGCGGAAACGATCTTTGATCGATCAGCTCCCGGCTAATTCGGTGGCCCCCGGAAACGGCCCTGGGGCAGACTCGCGTGCTATGCCCACACCCCATGTGACCGGCCCTTTGTGCACCCGCGACTCCCTCGCCGCCGACCTGGCCGGCCTGGGCGTGCGCCGCGGCGAGACGCTCCTGGTGCACTCGTCCCTGAGTTCGCTCGGCTGGGTCTGCGGAGGCGCGGTCGCGGTGGTCCAGGCACTCCTCGACGCACTGGGCGAAACGGGGACGCTGGTGGTGCCCACCCACACCGGGGACAACTCCGACCCCGCCGGCTGGGTGGACCCTCCGGTGCCCGAGGAGTGGTGGGAGGCCGTCCGGGCCACGACCCCGGGGTACGACCCGCTGATCACCCCGACCCGGGGCGTCGGAATCGTCCCGGAGACCGTACGCACCTGGCCCGGAGCCCTGCGCAGCGCGCACCCGCAGACCTCCTTCGCGGCGATCGGGCCGGGCGCGGCGCGCGTCACCGCGGGGCATGCCCTGGACTGCCGCCTCGGCGAGCGCAGCCCGCTGGCCCGCCTGGAGGAGGCGGCTGCCCGGGTACTGCTGCTCGGGGCGGGCTACGACTCCTGTACGTCCTTCCACCTCGCGGAGTACCGGATTCCGGGGCCGGTGGTGGAGGAGTCGTACGCGGTGGCCACGCCGGAGGGCGGACGGCGCCGGATGACGGTCCGGGAGACCTCGATCACGAGTGAGCGCTTCGACGAACTGGGGGCGGACTTCGAGCGGGACCGCACGGTGGTACGCGGCACCGTGGGCGCGGCCGCGTCCCGGCTGTTCCCGGTGCGGGACGCCGTCGCCTACGCACAGGCGTGGCTGGCCACGCACCGCTCCCGCGAGGAGTGGGCCTGACCGCTCGGCTCCGGCCCGCGCCACTGGTGAACCAGTGGTCTCTTCGACATTCTCCGCGAGGGTTGTCACCCTTGGACGTCAGGGTCCGCGAACGATCGCAACTGTCCGAAAACGTCCCCGGTCGAGGGACCCGGGCCCCCGCGCCACCGGGACCTTCTCCCCCTGCCTAGACTTGCCCGTCATGAAGAGCGAGCCCGTCGTCCAGGTCACCGGCCTGGTCAAGCGGTACGGACCCAAGACCGCTGTGGACGGCCTCGACCTCACGGTCGGCGGGGGCACCGTGACCGCCGTCCTCGGCCCCAACGGCGCCGGCAAGACCACCACCATCGAGACCTGCGAGGGCTACCGCAGGCCGGACGCGGGCACCGTCCGCGTCCTCGGACTCGACCCGGTCGCCGACGCCCGGCAGCTGAAGCCGCGGATCGGGGTGATGCTCCAGTCCGGCGGCGTCTACTCCGGCGCCCGCGCCGACGAGATGCTCCGCCACATGGCGAAGCTGCACGCGGATCCGCTGGACGTGGACGCGCTCATCGAGCGCCTCGGCCTCGGCAGTTGCGGGCGCACCACCTACCGCAGGCTCTCCGGCGGCCAGCAGCAGCGGCTCGCGCTGGCGATGGCCGTCGTCGGCCGCCCCGAACTGGTCTTCCTGGACGAGCCGACCGCCGGCCTCGACCCGCAGGCCCGCCGCGCCACCTGGGACCTCGTGCGCGAGCTGCGCACCGACGGCGTGTCCACCGTGCTGACCACGCACTTCATGGACGAGGCCGAAGAGCTCGCCGACGACGTCGCGATCGTCGACGCGGGCCGGGTCGTCGCCCAGGGCTCCCCCGAGCAGCTCTGCAGGGGCGGCGCCGAGAACACCCTCCGCTTCACCGGCCGCCCCGGCCTCGACCTCGGCTCGCTCCTCAAGGCCCTGCCCGACGGCACCGCCGCGGCCGAGCTGACCCCGGGCGCGTACCGCATCACCGGCACCATCGACCCCCAGCTGCTCGCCACCGTCACCTCCTGGTGCGCCCAGCACGGCGTGATGCCGGACGGCATCTCGGTCGAGCGCCACACCCTTGAGGACGTATTTCTCGAACTCACCGGCAAGGAGCTGCGCTCATGACGCGGGACCACACCAGCGCCGCACCCGGCCGGGGGTCCGGGGGTTGTCCCCCGGGAAGACACAGCCTCGAACTCACCGGCAAGGAGCTGCGCTCATGACACGGGACCACATCAGCGCCGCACCCGGCCGGGGGTCCGGGGGTTGCCCCCCGGGAAGACACAGCCTCGAACTCACCGGCAAGGAGCTGCGCTCATGACACGGGACCACATCAGCGCCGCACCCGGCCGGGGGTCCGGGGGTTGCCCCCCGGGAAGACACAGCCTCGAACTCACCGGCAAGGAGCTGCGCTCATGAGCGCCGGCACGTACGCACCCAGGCCTGGAGCGGCTCCGCTCGGGCGGATGATCGGGGCGCAGACCGCGCTGGAGACGCGGATGCTGCTGCGCAACGGCGAGCAGCTGCTGCTCACGGTGATCATTCCGAGTCTGCTGCTCGTCCTCTTCTCGACCGTCGACATCATCGACACGGGCGGTGGCAAGTCCGTCGACTTCCTCGCGCCGGGCATCCTCGCGCTCGCCGTGATGTCCACCGCGTTCACCGGCCAGGCCATCGCCACCGGCTTCGAGCGGCGGTACGGGGTGCTCAAACGGCTCGGCGCCTCGCCGCTGCCGCGCTGGGCGCTGATGACCTCGAAGACGCTGGCCGTCCTTGTCACCGAGGTGCTCCAGGTCGTCCTGCTGGCCGTGATCGCGTACGCGCTCGGCTGGTCCCCGCACGGCAACCCCCTCGCCGTGCTCCTGCTGCTCGTGCTCGGCACCGCCGCGTTCTCCGGACTCGGGCTGCTCATGGCCGGCACCCTGAAGGCGGAGGCGACGCTGGCCGCCGCCAACCTCGTCTTCCTGCTGCTGCTCGTGGGCGGCGGGGTGATCGTGCCGATGGACAAGTTCCCCGGCGGCGTGCAGGACGTGCTCGGGCTGCTGCCCGTCTCGGCCCTGTCCGACGGCCTGCGCGAGGTGCTCCAGCACGGTGCCTCGATGCCGTGGGGCGACGCCGGGATCCTCGCCGTGTGGGCGGTGCTCGGCCTCGGCGCGGCCGCGAAGTTCTTCCGCTGGGAGTGAGTCCGGGAGCGTACGGGAGTGACTTTCCTCCCGTCCCGGCCGGGCGGGCACCCCTCGTGAAATCATGCACAAACGGGCGCCTACGATAGGGCGCATGCCGAAATGGACCCGGGCCGACCTGGCCGAAGCGGCGCGCAATCCGCTCGCCTACATCGCTGAGCGCTGGACCCCGACCCAGCGGATCGTGGAACGCGCGGCCCTCAGCGCCGTCGTCATGGGTGTCGTCATCGTCGTGACCGGCGGTGCCGTACGGCTCACCGGCTCCGGGCTCGGCTGCCCGACCTGGCCCAAGTGCACCGACGAGAGCCTGACGGCGACCAGCCAGATGGGCTTCCACGGGGCGATCGAGTTCGGCAACCGCATGCTGACGTACGTGCTGTGCGCGGCGGTCGGCTGGGCGATCATCGCGGCGCGCTCCGCCAAGCCCTGGCGACGCGGCGTCACCCGGCTCGGCTGGGTGCAGTTCTGGGTGGTCATGGGCAATGCGGTGCTCGGCGGCATCGTGGTCCTGGTCGGCCTCAACCCGTACACGGTGGCCGCCCACTTCCTGCTGTCCAGCGCGCTGATCGCGGTGGCCGTGGTGACCTGGCAGCGCACCCGCGAGGGCGACGGCGCACCAAGGCCCTTGGTGGGCAAGGCAGTTGTGCAGCTCACCTGGCTTCTGGTGGGCGCGGCGGCCGCGCTGATCGCGGTCGGCACCATCGTCACCGGAGCCGGCCGGCACGCGGGCGACACCAGCGAGGTGTACCGCATCCCGCTCGACTGGACGATGATCACGCAGCTGCACGCGGACCTCGCGTGGGTCGTGGTGGCGCTGACCGTCGCGCTCTGGTTCGTCCTGAAGGCCGTCGACGCACCGGCCGGGCCCCGCGACCGGGCCCGTGATCTGTTCGTGGTGCTGCTGAGCCAGGGCGTGATCGGCTACGTCCAGTACTTCACGAAGACGCCCGAGATCCTGGTCGGCCTGCACATGTTCGGCTCCTGCCTGGTGTGGATCGCGGTGCTGCGCGTCCTGCTCGCGCTGCGCGAACGCCCGGAGGCCTCGGCCGAGCTGCCGGCTCAGCCGGACGCCGCGCTGACCAGCGCCTGACGGCTCCTAGCCCGACAGCCCGTAGACGCGGCGGGCATTGCCCGCCGCGATCATCCCGGCGACCCGCTGCGCGTCCGTGCGCGACCAGGCGCCGTCCCCCACCCAGCCGCCCAGCACCCGGCCGAGCGCCTCCGAGAACAGCCGCGCGCCCACCACATGCAGCTCGGGCAGCCCGCGCGCGCCACTGGAGTAGAGCAGCTTCCCGAACGGGGCCAGCTCCATGATCTCCGCGAGCACGGCCGCGGCCCCCGCCCCCGTGCGCACCAGGGCGGGCCCGACATCCGCGTACACATGCGGGTGGACGCTGGCCAGATGGGCGGCCTGGCGGTGGTACGGGTAGCCGTGCAGGAGCACCAGATCGGTGCCGAGCCCGGCCGTCGCGGTCGCGAATCCGCCGAGCGGCATCGGGTCGGCCATCCCCACCCGGAGCTGGAGCGGCCGCCCGGCCGCGACGGCGCTCCACAGCAGGTGCCGCAGCAGTACGGGATCCTCCAGGCGCCCGTGTGCGCGCCGCCCCGCCAGCCACCGCCCGGCCGCCCCGCGCACCTCTCCCGGGCCCGGCGGCTCCGGGTCGAGTCCTTCGGGTACGCCCGCAACGGAGGCGAAGGCGATGGCGGAGGCCGCCGCGGTGTGCACGGCTTCGGCGAGGTTGGCGAGGAAGGACTCGACGGTCCCCGAGGTGTCGGCGACCTGCTCGGCGAGGAGTTCGAGGCGGACGATCTCATGGGCGTCGGCCGCGCCGGTCTCGGCGATCTCGTGCGGGGAGGTGAGGTCTCCGGGCAGTCCGGTGTCCACCAGATAGGTGGAGATCCCGGAGCCCCGCAGGAGCCGTCTGCCCGACTCCAGTACGCCGAGCTCGCGGCGGCGGGCCAGATAGCGGACCGGCGGGCAGTGCGGCTCAAGGCCCAGGAGCGGGGGGCACCAGCGGCGTACGGCGAAGCCGGTCTGGGTGTCGAAGAAGGTGGTGCCGGGCGCGGGCAGGGCTCCGGTGCGGCCGAGGGCGGTCTCGAAGGTGCCGAGACCGAGCTCCGTGCGCAGGACCCCGTGGCAGTACTGGTCCACCAGGGTCGGGGTGTCGATCATCCGGGGCTCCCTGCGATGGACGCGCTTCCACCACTCCTAACGGGTGAGCCCCGGATCGGTGTTGCTCGGAGCCGGTGTCTCAGCTGTTCTTCGGACCGCCGAGCTGGATGCCGGCCATGCGCGTCCACTCGTACGGGCCGGTCTTCACCTTGCCCGCGAACTCGCCGTCGAAGTCCTCGTGGACGGTGATCCCGGACTTCTCGACGGCGCTCAGCGCGACGGCGTGGCTCGGGGCCACCAGGTCGCCCCAGCCGCCGTCCTCGCCGACGAGCACGATGCGGGCGCCCTTCTGGCCGATGTACGCGATCTGGCCCTCCGCGCCGCCGTGCTCCTTGGCGAAGGAGCCGATCTGCCGGGCCAGTTTGGCCGCGCGCCGTTCGGCCCTGGCGGCCTGCTTCTCGTCAACCTGGGTGTCTGCCATGCCGCGATGCTACTAGCGGGTAGCTCCCGGTGCGACAAGAGGGGCCAGTGGCTTGCGCCACTGGCCCCTCTTGTCGGAAAACGATGTGGTCAGCGCAGGAACGGGTCCACCGCGACGGCCACGAACAGCAGGGACACGTACGTGATCGACCAGTGGAAGAGCCGCATTTCCTTCAGCTTGGCCCCCGTCGCCTCGGCCTTGGCGCGGGACTGGAGCGCGTGCGCCTCCCACAGCCACCAGCCGCCCGAGAGCAGCGCGACGGCCGTGTAGAGCCAGCCGGTGTAGCCGAGCGGGGTCGGCAGCAGCGAGACGAGGACCATCACCCAGCTGTAGAGGACGATCTGGCGGGCCACGACCTTGTTGGAGGCGACCACCGGCAGCATCGGCACGCCGGCCCGCGCGTAGTCCTCCTTGACCTTCATGGACAGCGGCCAGTAGTGCGCCGGCGTCCAGAAGAACATCACGAGGAAGAGGATGACCGGCGCCCACGACATGGAGTTCGTGACCGAGGACCAGCCGATCAGCACCGGCAGGCAGCCCGCGATGCCGCCCCACACGATGTTCTGCGAGGTGCGGCGCTTGAGGATCATCGTGTAGACGACGACGTAGAAGAGGAGCGCGCCGAGCGACAGGGCCGCCGAGAACCAGTTGACCAGGAGGCCGAACCACAGCGTCGAGATGACGGCGAGCGAGATGCCGAAGACCAGGCACTCGCGCGGCGAGACCATCCCGGTCACCAGCGGACGCTGCGAGGTGCGGTCCATCAGCGCGTCGATGTCGCGGTCGATGTACATGTTCAGCGCGTTGGCGCCACCCGCGGAGAGGTAACCGCCGAGCGTGGTGGCGAACACCAGCCACAGCGGAGGGACGCCCTGCTCGGCCAGGAACATCACCGGGATCGTGGTGATGAGGAGCAGTTCGATGATCCGTGGCTTGGTCAGCGCCACAAAGGCCTTGACGCGGGCCCCGAATGGCCGATGGCCCCCCGGGCTGGGAGTCAAGACGACCCCTGCGGGTCGGGACTCGACGGCCGTCACGCACACCCCTGACAGAGAATTCCAGCAAGTCCCCGGTGATCCGGACGTTCCCGGACGTGAAAGCCCGGTAAAGACTTGCGCGTACCACGCCACTGTAGACGTTGCCCATACGCCGCCATCCCCGGGGGTGGGGTCGTGTTGGGGGCGGTTCGCCGGCAGGCGGATTTCGCCGCCCACCGGCACCCTGGAGGTGTCTGTCCCAACGGGCAGACAGTCGAAAAAGTGAGCGTTCCGGCAGGGGTAGGCTCGACAACGCCCGGTGCGCCCTCAGTCACCGGGATTCGACATGTGGAGAGGAGCCCTGACTCAGGGTGAGCACCAAGCCGACCACCACAGACCTCGAGTGGACCGAGCTGGACCAGCGGGCCGTTGACACCGGCCGCGTACTGGCCGCGGATGCTGTACAGAAGGTCGGCAACGGCCATCCAGGTACGGCGATGAGCCTGTCCCCGGCCGCGTACACCCTCTTCCAGAAGGTGATGCGGCACGACCCGGCGGACGCCGACTGGGTCGGACGCGACCGGTTCGTCCTCTCTGCGGGCCACTCGTCACTGACCCTGTACGTCCAGCTGTACCTGGCCGGTTTCGGCCTGGAGCTGGCGGACCTGGAGTCGTTCCGGACCTGGGGTTCCAAGACCCCCGGGCACCCGGAGTACGGCCACACCACCGGTGTCGAGACGACGACCGGCCCGCTGGGCCAGGGTGTCGCCAACGCCGTGGGCATGGCGATGGCCGCCCGCTACGAGCGCGGTCTGTTCGACCCGGAGGCCGCCGCCGGCACCTCCCCGTTCGACCACTTCGTGTACGCGGTCGCCGGCGACGGCTGCCTCCAGGAGGGCATCTCCGCCGAGGCGTCCTCGCTGGCCGGCCACCAGAAGCTCGGCAACCTGGTCCTTTTGTGGGACGACAACCACATCTCGATCGAGGGCGACACCGAAACCGCCGTCTCCGAAGACACCATGAAGCGGTACGAGGCGTACGGCTGGCACGTCCAGCGCGTGGCGCCGAAGCCGGACGGCGACCTCGACCCCGAGGCGCTGTACAACGCGATCGAGGCCGCCAAGGCGGTGACCGACAAGCCGTCGTTCATCGCGATGCGCTCGATCATCGCCTGGCCCGCGCCGCACGCCCAGAACACCGAGGCCGCGCACGGCTCGGCGCTCGGCGCCGACGAGGTGGCCGCCACCAAGCGCGTCCTCGGCTTCGACCCGGAGAAGTCCTTCCAGGTGAGCGACGAGGTTCTCGCGCACACCCGCGAGGCGCTCGACCGCGGCCGCGAGGCCAAGGCCGAGTGGGAGAAGTCCTTCGCCGCCTGGCGCACCGCCAACCCGGAGCGCGCCGACCTGTTCGACCGCATCAACGCGGGCGAGCTGCCCGAGGGTTGGGAATCGCACCTTCCGGTCTTCGAGACCGGCAAGGGCGTCGCCACCCGGGCCGCCTCGGGCAAGGTCCTGGAGGCGCTGGGCGCGGTCGTCCCGGAGCTGTGGGGCGGCTCCGCCGACCTCGCGGGCTCGAACAACACGACCATCGACAAGACGTCGTCGTTCCTGCCGGCCGGCAACCCGCTGCCGGAGGCCGAACCGTACGGCCGCACGGTCCATTTCGGCATCCGCGAGCACTCCATGGCCGCGGAGATGAACGGCATCGCGCTGCACGGCCACACCCGCATCTACGGCGGCACCTTCCTGGTGTTCTCCGACTACATGCGCAACGCCGTGCGCCTGTCCGCGCTGATGCACCTGCCGGTGACGTACGTGTGGACGCACGACTCCATCGGTCTGGGCGAGGACGGCCCGACGCACCAGCCGGTCGAGCACCTGGCCTCGCTGCGCGCGATCCCCGGCCTCAACGTGGTCCGCCCGGCGGACGCCAACGAGACCGTCATCGCCTGGCGCGAGATCCTCAAGCGCTACACCAAGGTGTTCGGCAAGGGTGCCCCGCACGGCCTCGTGCTGACCCGCCAGGGCGTGCCGACGTACGAGGCCAACGAGGGTGCCGCCAAGGGCGGTTACGTGCTCTTCGAGGCCGAAAGGCCCTCCGGGCAGACCACAGACGCCCAGGTCGTGCTCATCGGCACCGGCTCCGAGGTCCAGCTCGCCGTCGGCGCGCGCGAGCAGCTGCAGGCCGCCGGCATTCCGACCCGGGTGGTCTCGATGCCGTCCGTCGAGTGGTTCGAGGAGCAGGACCAGGCGTACAAGGACAGCGTCCTGCCGCCGTCGGTCAAGGCCCGGGTCGCGGTCGAGGCCGGTATCGGTCTGACCTGGCACCGCTACGTGGGCGACGCGGGCCGCATCGTTTCGCTGGAGCACTTCGGCGCTTCGGCCGACGGCAAGGTCCTCTTCCAGGAGTTCGGCTTCACTGCCGACCACGTGGCCGCCGCCGCCCGGGAATCTCTCGAAGCCGCAGCGCGCTGACGCCGGTATACGAACTAGTAGGAGATGCAATTCTCATGACAGACGCACTCAAGCGCCTCTCCGACGAAGGCGTCGCGATCTGGCTCGACGACCTGTCGCGCAAGCGGATCACGTCCGGCAACCTGGCCGAGCTGATCGACCAGTCGCACGTCGTGGGCGTCACGACCAACCCGTCGATCTTCCAGAAGGCGATCAGCAGCGGTGACGGTTACGAGCAGCAGCTCGCCGACCTCGCCGCCCGCAAGGTCACCGTCGACGAGGCCATCCGCATGATCACGACGGCTGACGTGAGGGACGCCGCCGACATCCTGCGCCCGGTCTTCGACGCGACGGAGGGCCAGGACGGCCGGGTCTCCATCGAGGTCGACCCGCGCCTCGCGCACAACACCAGGGCGACGGTCGCCGAGGCCAGGCAGCTGGCCTGGCTGGTGGACCGGCCGAACACGCTCATCAAGATTCCGGCCACCAAGGCGGGTCTGCCGGCGATCACCGAGACCATCGGTCTCGGCATCAGCGTCAACGTCACGCTGATCTTCTCGCTCAAGCGCTACCGCGAGGTCATGGACGCCTACCTGGCCGGTCTGGAGAAGGCCAGGGAGCGCGGCCTGGACCTCTCGAAGATCCACTCCGTGGCGTCCTTCTTCGTGTCCCGGGTGGACACCGAGATCGACAAGCGGATCGACGCGCTCGGCACCGACGAGGCCAAGGCCGCCCGCGGCAAGGCGGGGCTCGCCAACGCCCGGCTCGCCTACGAGGCGTACGAGGAGGTCTTCTCCTCGGACCGCTGGAACGCCCTGGACAAGGCGCACGCCAACAAGCAGCGCCCGCTGTGGGCGTCCACCGGCGTCAAGGACAAGGCGTACAAGGACACCCTGTACGTCGACGATCTGGTGGCTCCGAACACGGTGAACACCATGCCGGAGGCCACCCTGGAGGCGGCCGCCGACCACGGGCAGATCACCGGCGACACGGTGACCGGCACGTACGAGCAGTCGCGAGCCGAGCTCGCCGCCGTCGAGAAGCTGGGGATCTCCTACGACGAGGTCGTGCAGCTCCTTGAGGACGAGGGCGTCGAGAAGTTCGAGTCCGCCTGGAACGACCTGCTCAAGTCCACCGAGGCGGAGCTCAAGCGCCTCGCACCCGCGGAGGCGTAAACCTTGTCAAGCAGCAATCCGCTGCGTGACGCCGCAGACCGACGGCTCCCGCGTATCGCGGGGCCGTCGGGCCTGGTGATCTTCGGCGTCACGGGCGATTTGTCCCGTAAAAAGTTGATGCCCGCCGTCTACGACCTCGCCAACCGGGGTCTGCTGCCGCCGGGCTTTTCCCTGATCGGTTTCGCCCGCCGCGAGTGGCAGGACGAGGACTTCGCGCAGGAGGTGCACGACGCGGTCAAGGCGCACGCCCGTACGCCGTTCCGCGAGGAGGTCTGGCAGCAGCTCATCCAGGGGATGCGCTTCGTCCAGGGCGACTTCGACGATGACGACGCCTTCGAGACGCTGAAGTCGACCATCCAGGAGCTCGACAAGGCGCAGGGCACGGGCGGCAACTTCGCGTTCTACCTGTCGGTGCCGCCGAAGTTCTTCCCCAAGGTCGTCCAGCAGCTCAAGAAGCACGGTCTGGCCGACCAGAAGAACGGCTCCTGGCGCCGCGCGGTCATCGAGAAGCCGTTCGGCCACGACCTGGTCTCCGCCAAGGAGCTCAACCAGGTCGTGCACGAGGTCTTCCCGCCCAACGAGGTCTTCCGGATCGACCACTACCTGGGCAAGGAGACCGTTCAGAACATCCTGGCCCTGCGGTTCGCGAACACCATGTTCGAGCCGCTGTGGAACCGCTCCTACGTCGACCACGTGCAGATCACGATGGCCGAGGACATCGGCATCGGCGGCCGGGCCGGCTACTACGACGGCATCGGCGCCGCCCGTGACGTCATCCAGAACCACCTGCTCCAGCTGATGGCGCTGACCGCGATGGAGGAGCCCGCCTCCTTCGACGCGGACGCGCTCGCGGCGGAGAAGACCAAGGTGCTCGGCGCGGTACGGCTGCCGAAGGACCTCGGCAAGGACACCGTGCGGGCCCAGTACGCGGCCGGGTGGCAGGGCGGCGAGAAGGCCGTCGGCTACCTCCAGGAAGACGGCATCGACCCCAAGTCGAAGACCGACACCTACGCCGCGGTCAAGCTGGAGATCGACAACCGCCGCTGGGCGGGCGTTCCGTTCTACCTGCGCACCGGCAAGCGCCTCGGCCGCCGCGTCACGGAGATCGCGGTGGTCTTCCAGCGCGCCCCGCACTCCCCCTTCGACCACACCGCCACGGAGGAGCTGGGCCAGAACGCCCTGGTCATCCGGGTGCAGCCGGACGAAGGCGTGACCGTGCGGTTCGGCTCCAAGGTGCCGGGCACCTCGATGGAGGTCAGGGACGTCTCCATGGACTTCGCGTACGGCGAGTCCTTCACCGAGTCGAGCCCCGAGGCCTACGAACGCCTCATCCTGGACGTCCTGTTGGGCGACTCCAACCTCTTCCCGCGCGTGGAGGAGGTCGAGCTGTCCTGGAAGATCCTCGACCCGATCGAGCAGTACTGGGACGCCCACGGCAAGCCCGCCCAGTACCCGTCCGGGACCTGGGGACCGGCCGAGGCGGACGAAATGCTCGCACGAGACGGACGGAGCTGGCGTCGGCCATGAAGATCGACCTTACGGACACCACGGCCAGCAAGATCAACAAGGCGCTCGTACAGGGCCGCCGGGCCATCGGCACCCCCGCCGTCGGCATGGTGCTCACCCTCGTCATCGTCACCGACGAGGAGAACGCCTACGACGCCCTGCGGGCGGCCAGCGACGCCTCGCGCGAGCACCCCTCGCGCACGCTCGTCGTCATCAAGCGGGTCTCGCGCTCGCCCCGCGACCGCACCACCTCCCGGCTCGACGCCGAGGTGCGGGTCGGCGCGGACGCGGGCACCGGCGAGACGGTGGTCCTGCGGCTGTACGGCGAGGTACTCAACCACGCCCAGTCGGTGGTCCTGCCGCTGCTCCTGCCGGACGCGCCGGTCGTCGTCTGGTGGCCGGTGAACGCGCCGATCGACCCGGCGAAGGACCCGCTGGGCGCGCTCGCCCAGCGCCGGGTGACCGACACGTACGCGGCCGAGCAGCCCATCCAGGAGCTGACCGCCCGCGCCGAGACGTACCACCCCGGCGACACCGACCTGTCGTGGACCCGCATCACGCCGTGGCGTTCGATGCTGGCCGCGGCGCTCGACCAGATCGCCTGCAAGGTGACCTCCGTCGAGGTGGAGGGCGAGGAGTTCAACCCGAGCTGCGAACTGCTCGGCATGTGGCTCGCGGACCGGCTGAGCGTACCGGTCAAGCGCTCGTTGTCGTCGGGCCCCGGCCTCACCGCCGTGCGCCTGGAGACGGACGGCGGCCCGATCGTCCTGGACCGCGCCGACGGCTCGCTCGCCACGCTCTCCGTGCAGGGCCAGCCGGACCGCGCGGTGGCGCTGAAGCGCCGCGAGACCTCCGAGCTCATCGCGGAGGAACTGCGCCGCCTCGACCCGGACGACACCTACGCGTCCGCGCTGAAGTACGGCGTCGACCGGCTCGGCGAGGCCGTGGAGGCCAAGGTCGTACCGCCCTCCCCCGCGGAGGCGGACGCCAGGCCGGCTCCGGCGAAGAAGGCCGCTCCGGTCAAGAAGGCAGCGGCCAAGTGAGCACGCCGCAGCTCGTCGTCCACCGCGACAAGGAGCTGATGGCCCAGGCCGCGGCGGCCCGGCTGATCACGAAGGTCGTGGACGCCCAGGCCGCCCGCGGTTCGGCGTCCGTGGTCCTCACGGGCGGCCGCAACGGCAACGGCCTGCTCGCGGCGCTGGCCTCCTCACCGGCCCGGGACGCGATCGACTGGTCGCGCCTGGACCTGTGGTGGGGCGACGAGCGCTTCGTGCCGGAGGGCGACCCGGAGCGGAACGTCACGCAGGCCCGTGCGGCGCTGCTCGACTCGGTGCCGCTGGACCCGAAGCGGGTGCACGCGATGCCGGCCTCGGGCGGGGCGTACGGCAGTGACGCCGACGCGGCGGCGGCCGCCTACGCGGCGGAGCTCGCGGCCGCCGCGGGCCCCGAGGACCACGGGCCGGTGCCGACGTTCGACGTCCTGCTCCTCGGCGTCGGCCCGGACACCCATGTGGCCTCCCTCTTCCCGGAGTTGCCGGGCGTACGGGAGACCGAGCGGACGGTCGTCGGGGTGCACGGCGCCCCGAAGCCGCCGCCCACCCGGATCTCGCTGACCCTCCCGGCGATCCGGGCGGCCCGTGAGGTGTGGCTGCTCGCGGCGGGCGAGGACAAGGCGCATGCCGCGGCGATAGCCCTGTCGGGCGCGGGCGAGATCCAGGCCCCGGCGGCAGGCGCCTACGGCCGTGCCCGCACCCTGTGGCTGCTGGACTCGGCGGCCGCCTCCCAGCTCCCGAGAACGCTGTACCCCCCGGCGTCCGCCTGACGCCAACCGCCTTGGGAACCGGCCCGGTTCACCCCCCCCGGGGTGGAGCGGGCCGGGGTGTTTCGCCTCAACGCCCCCGCAGCGAGCGGTACTTGGCGACCAGGGCCCTGCTCGACACGTCGAGACCCGGCACGTCCGCGCCCTCGGTCAGGGCGGGCTCGACGCGCTTGGCGAGGACCTTGCCGAGCTCGACGCCCCACTGGTCGAAGGAGTCGATGTTCCAGATGGCGCCCTGGACGAACACCTTGTGCTCGTACAGGGCGATCAGCTGGCCGAGGACCGAGGGGGTCAGCTCCTTGGCGAGGATCGTGGTGGTGGGGTGGTTGCCCCGGAACGTCTTGTGCGGCACGAGCTCATCGGCCACGCCCTCGGCCCGCACCTCGTCCGGCGTCTTGCCGAAGGCCAGCGCCTGCGTCTGGGCGAAGAAGTTGGCCATCAGGAGGTCGTGCTGGGCCACCAGGCCCGGCAGCAGGTCGGCGACCGGCTCGGCGAAACCGATGAAGTCGGCCGGGATGACCTTCGTACCCTGGTGGATCAACTGGTAGTAGGCGTGCTGCCCGTTGGTGCCCGGGGTGCCCCACACGACCGGTCCGGTCTGCCACTCGACCGGGTTGCCGTCGCGGTCCACGGACTTGCCGTTGGACTCCATGTCCAGCTGCTGGAGGTAGGCGGTGAACTTGGACAGGTAATGGCTGTACGGCAGCACCGCGTGCGACTGGGCGTCGTGGAACGCGCCGTACCAGACCCCCAACAGGCCGAGCAGCAAAGGCGCGTTGGACTCCGCGGGGGCGGTGCGGAAGTGCTCGTCGACCAGGTGGAAGCCGTCGAGCATCTCGCGGAACCGGTCCGGCCCGACGGCGATCATCAGGGAGAGACCGATGGCCGAGTCGAAGGAGTAGCGGCCGCCGACCCAGTCCCAGAACCCGAACATGTTGTCCGTGTCGATGCCGAACGCCGCGACCTTCTCGGCATTGGTCGACAGCGCCACGAAGTGCTTGGCTACGGCCTCCTGGCCGGCGTTCAGCCCGGTGAGCAGCCAGTCGCGCGCCGAGGTGGCGTTGGTGATGGTCTCGATGGTGGTGAAGGTCTTGGACGCGATGATGAACAGCGTCTCGGCGGCGTCCAGGTCGCGGACGGCCTCGTGGAGGTCGGCGCCGTCGACATTGGACACGAACCGGACCGTCAACTCCCGGTCGGCGAAGGACTTCAGGACCTCGTACGCCATCGCGGGGCCGAGGTCGGAGCCGCCGATGCCGATGTTGACGACGTTCTTGATGCGCTTGCCGGTGTGGCCGGTCCACTCGCCCGAGCGGATCCGCCCGGAGAAGGAGGCCATCTTGTCGAGCACGGCGTGCACGCCCGGCACCACGTTCTCGCCGTCGACCTCGATCACCGCGTCGCGCGGGGCGCGCAGCGCGGTGTGCAGGACGGCGCGGTCCTCGGTGGTGTTGATCTTCTCGCCGCGGAACATGGCGTCCCGCAGCCCGGCGACATCGGCGGCCGAGGCCAGCTCGCGCAGCAGCGCGAGGGTCTCGTCGGTCACCAGATGCTTGGAGTAGTCGAGGTAGAGATCGCCGACCTGCAGGGTGTATCCGGTGCCGCGACCGGGTTCGGCGGCGAACAGCTCACGCAGATGGGTGTCGCCCAACTGCTCCCGGTGCTTGCCCAGTGCGATCCACTCGGGCATCTGGTTGAGCCTGGTACGGCTTCCTGCGTTCATCTGCGGCATCAGCCCACTTCTTCTCGTACTTGCGTACCTGCCCCGCTGCCCCTCCAACCTAATTGATCAGGCGGCGAGGGCAGGAATCAGAACGCCGACCGCGACCACGAACAAACCGGACGCGAGCAGGGCCGGTGTGTTGAGGCCCCAGGACGCCGCGGCCACGCCGCCGGCCAGCGCGCCGAGCGGGGCGCCCGCGACGGCGAGCGTCCGGAACGCCGCGCTCACCCGTCCCAGCATGGCCTCCGGTGCGCGCTCCTGCATCAGCGTCGTCTGGTTCACGTTCCACACCATCCCCATGAGCCCGAACAGCGCCAGGGCGGCGACCGTCACCCACAGCTCACGGATCGTGCCCATGGCCGCCAGACAGCCGGTCTGGACGATCCCGGCGATGAGCACGCTCCGTATCCGCCCGAGCCGCTGGGAGAGCCGTTTGGCGAGCAGCCCGCCGGTCACGCTGCCGGCGCCGTACGCCGTGATGGCCGCGGCATAGCCGCCGTGCCCGGCGTGCAGCCAGCCGGTGACGTGGAGCACCAGGGTGGCGATGAGGGCGCCCATGCCGATGTTGCACACGGTGGTGGCGGCGCACAGTCCGCGCAGCACCCGGTCGGCCCGGAGCGCCCGCAGCCCTTCGGATATCTCCCCGCGCAGGGTGGACCCGGGCTTGCGGTCCGCCCGCCGGGGCGCCTCGGGCCGCAGTGAGGCGACGAGTGCCGCGGCGAGCACATAGCTGACCGCGTCCACCCCGTACGGCGCCGCGGCTCCGACGGCGAGGAGCGCCGGCACCAGCGGGGCCGCCAGGAAGCCGCCCGCGATCTGCTGCCCGGTCATCACCCGGGCGTTCGCGCCGGCCAGCGCCTCGCGGGGCACCAGCGAGGGCAGCAGCGCGGTGGCCGCGTTGTCGAAGAGGGTCTGGAGGGTGGTGAGCGCGAAGGCCAGCACGATCAGCAGGACTGTCGAGGCGTGCCCCAGGGCGACGGCCAGCGCGAAGGCGGCGACCAGGGCGCCGCGGACCAGATCGACGGCCCACATGGCGCGGCGCTGGTCCACCCGGTCGGCGATCGCCCCGCCGAGCAGTCCGAACAGCAGCCACGGCAGATAGCCGCAGGCCGTGACGAGCACGACGAGGAACGGATCGGCGGTGAGCGTGGTGGCGAGGAGCGGCAGCGCGGCCGTGCGCAGCGCGTCACCGAGACGGCTGACGACGGCGGCCGTCCAGAGCCTTCCGAATCCCCCGCGCCAGGCCGGCGCCGTCGCCGCCGCGCTCTGGACGGCTTGCACTGCTGCCACAACTCCCCCTCGTGATCGGCTGCTTCACAAGGTAGAGGGCACCACTGACAATCGGCTCCGACCTGCGCTTTCATCCTTCGGGCCGGGGGTGTGCACGCCGAAGGGGCCCGGACGCACCGAAGGGCCCCGCAGGCGAACCGAGTTCACCCATTGGGCCCTTCAACTGTCAGATCTCGCCCCGGAGCTTGGCCAGCGCCTCCGCGAGGATCGCCTCGCCGTCCGCGTCGCTGCGCCGTTCCCGTACGTACGCGAGGTGGGTCTTGTACGGCTCGGTGCGCGGCGGGTCCGGCGGGTTGTCCCGGTCCTGTCCTGCGGGGAATCCGCAGCGCGGGCAGTCCCACGTCTCCGGAACCTGTGCGTCACTGGCGAAGCTCGGCTGCGTCTCGTGCCCGTTCGAGCACCAGAAGGAGATGCGGAGGCGCGGCGCGGACTCGCCCCGCTCGGCCTCCCCCATCGGCCCCGCTCCGACCCGGCTTCCCCGGATCGCGTTGCCACTTGCCACGGTCGTAACTCCCTGCGTGATGGTGCTCGAAGATGCCCCAGTCTACGTAAGGCCCAACGCGCGTCCAGCGATTGGAGTTACACCCCACCCCCGAAACGCCGAACGACGACTGCTTACTTGAGCTTCATCAGCAGACCAAGTACGACAATGCACGCGAACCACAGCAGACCGATCACGATGGTGATCCGGTCGAGGTTGCGCTCGGCGACCGAGGAGCCGCCGACGGAGGACTGCATGCCACCGCCGAACATGTCGGAGAGGCCGCCGCCCTTTCCCTTGTGCATCAGCACCAGCAGCATCAGCAGCAGGCTGAAGACGATCAGGGCAATCGAGAACCCGACAATCACGGCTGGACCAACTTCCTAGGACTGATATGACGAGGGGGGCCGGCGGCGTCACGTTCCATAACACCCCACCGGCCCCCGCAAGGGTACGACGGATCCGCGCTACCGCATACTTACTGGTCGCGGAAGCGGACGATCTTGACGAACTCGTCGGCGTCCAGCGCCGCGCCGCCCACCAGAGCGCCGTCCACGTCGGGCTGCGCCATGATCGCGGCGACGTTCCCGGACTTCACCGAGCCGCCGTACTGGATGCGCACCTTGTCGGCGAGCTCCTGCGAGTACAGCTCGGCGAGGCGGGCGCGGATCGCACCGCAGACTTCCTGGGCGTCCTCGGGGGTGGCGACCTCGCCGGTGCCGATGGCCCACACCGGCTCGTACGCGATCACGATGGACTCGGCCTGCTCGGCCGGGATGTCCTTGAGGCCGCCGTCGAGCTGGGCCAGCGTGTACGGGACCTGCCGGCCGGCCTTGCGGATGTCCAGGCCCTCGCCGATGCAGAGGATCGGGGTCAGGCCGTGCTGGTAGGCGGCCTTCACCTTGGCGTTGCAGATCTCGTCGGACTCGGCGTGGTACTGGCGGCGCTCGGAGTGACCGACGGCGACGTAGGTGCACTTCAGCTTGGACAGCATCGGGCCCGAGATCTCGCCGGTGTAGGCACCGGAGTCGTGCGCCGAGATGTCCTGGGCGCCGTACTTGATCTTGAGCTTGTCGCCGTCCACGAGGGTCTGCACGGAACGCAGGTCGACGAAGGGCGGCAGGACCGCGACCTCGACGGCCTCGTAGTCCTTGTCGGCGAGCGCGAAGGCGAGCTTCTGGACGTGCGCGATGGCCTCTAGGTGGTTGAGGTTCATCTTCCAGTTGCCCGCCATCAGCGGGGTACGGGTGCTCACAGGTGTTCAGTCCTCCAGTGCGGCGAGGCCGGGAAGCGTCTTGCCCTCGAGGTATTCGAGGCTGGCGCCGCCACCGGTCGAGATGTGGCCGAACTTCGACTCGTCGAAGCCCAGGTTGCGGACGGCCGCGGCGGAGTCACCGCCGCCGACGACCGTGAAGCCCTTGCTGTCGAGCAGGGCCTGCGCGATGGCGGTGGTGCCACCGGCGTAGTCGGGGTGCTCGGCGACGCCGACCGGGCCGTTCCAGAAGACCGTCTCGGCGTCGGTGATCTTCGAGGCGAACAATTCGCGGGACTTGGGGCCGATGTCAAGGCCCTCCTTGTCCGCGGGGATCTTGTCCGAGTCGACGGTGTCGAAGCTGGCGGGGGCCTTGGTCTTCAGGTCCGGGAAGTCGGCCGAGACCAGCACGTCGACCGGGAGCACCAGCTCGACGCCGGTCTCCTCGGCGCGCTTCATGTACTCCTGGACGACCGGGATCTGGTCCTCCTGGAGGAGGGAGATGCCGACCTCGTACCCCTTGGCCTTGAGGAAGGTGTACGCCATGCCGCCGCCGATGAGCAGGCGGTCGGCCTTGCCGAGCAGCTCGTCGATGACGGCGAGCTTGTCGGAGACCTTGGCGCCGCCGAGGACCACGGTGTAGGGGCGCTTGACGTCCTCGGTGAGCTTCTTGAGGACGCCGACCTCGGTGGCGATGAGGTGGCCCGCGTAGTGCGGAAGGCGCGCCGGGAGGTCGAAGACCGAGGCGTGCTTGCGGTGCACGGCGCCGAAGCCGTCACCCACGTACACATCGGCGAGGGCGGCGAGCCGGTCGGCGAACTCGCCGCGCTCGGTGTCGTCCTTGGCCGTCTCACCGGCGTTGAAACGCAGGTTCTCGATGACCGCGACCTGGCCGGGCTGGAGCCCGTTGACCGCGTCGTGGGCGGCGGGGCCGACGGTGTCCTGCGCGAACGCGACCGGGGCGCCGAGGAGTTCGGCGAGCCGCTCGGCGGCGGGGAGCAGCGAGAACTGCGGGTCCGGGGCGCCCTTGGGACGGCCGAGGTGGGAGGCCACGACGACCTTGGCGTCGGCGGCGACGAGCGCCTTGACGGTGGGCAGCACGGCGCGGATGCGGCCGTCGTCGGTGATGAGGCCGCCTGCCAGCGGCACGTTGAGGTCGGCGCGGACGAATACCCGCTTGCCCGCGACCCCTTCGGCGAGAAGTTCGTCGATCGTCTTCATTACGGGGACTCCTTGGAGGTACGTGACGGGGGGTCTGGACAGGCGACAGGGCCCGTACAGCGCTTCGTTGCGCTGCCCGAGCCCTGTAGCTCACATCAGGTGCCTACCGGACCGTGTCAGAGCTGGCCGCCGACGAAGACGGTCAGGTCGACGAGGCGGTTGGAGTAGCCCCACTCGTTGTCGTACCAGCCCAGGATCTTCACCGTCTTGCCGTCCTGAACCATCGTCATGAGGGAGTCGAAGGTGCAGGAGGCCGGGTCGCTGACGATGTCCGAGGAGACGATCGGGTCCTCGGTGTAGTACAGGATGCCCTTGAGGTCGCCGTCGTCGGCGGCCTTCTTGAACGCGGCGTTGACCTCGTCCTTGGTGACCTCGCGGGTCAGCTCGACGACGAGGTCGGTGGCCGAACCGGTCGGGACCGGGACGCGCATGGCGATGCCGTCCAGCTTGCCCTTGAGCTGCGGGAGGACCAGAGCGGTGGCCTTCGCGGCGCCGGTCGTGGTCGGGATGATGTTCTCGGCGGCGGCACGCGCACGGCGCAGGTCCGAGTGCGGGAAGTCCAGGATC
Source organism: Streptomyces sp. NPDC094147 (assembly GCF_044764265.1). Classification (NCBI taxonomy): domain Bacteria; kingdom Bacillati; phylum Actinomycetota; class Actinomycetes; order Kitasatosporales; family Streptomycetaceae; genus Streptomyces; species Streptomyces sp. NPDC094147. The sequence goes on from NZ_JBIWHT010000001.1 coordinate 146,085, forward strand.
CGCTGGTCGTTGGTGTACGCGTGGACCGTCGTCATCAGGCCCTTGACGATGCCGAAGCTCTCGTCGAGCACCTTGGCCATCGGCGCCACGCAGTTGGTGGTGCAGGAGGCGTTGGAGATGACGTGGTGCTGAGCCGCGTCGTACTTGTCCTGGTTGACGCCCATCACGATGGTGATGTCTTCGTCCTTGGCCGGAGCCGAGATGAGGACCTTCTTGGCACCGCCGGCGATGTGCTTCTCGGCGTCGGCCTTCTTGGTGAAGATGCCGGTCGACTCGATGACGATGTCGACGCCCAGCTGACCCCAGGGGATGTCGGCCGGGTTGCGCTCGGAGAGCACCTTGATGGTGTGGCCGTCGACCGTGATGGTGTCGGCGGTGTGGGTGACCTCGGCCTTGAGACGACCCAGAATGGTGTCGTACTTCAGCAGGTGAGCAGTGGTCGCGGTGTCACCCAGGTCGTTGACAGCCACGATCTCGATGTCAGCACCCTGCTTCAGCAGCGCGCGGAAGTAGTTGCGCCCGATGCGGCCAAAGCCGTTGATGCCTACGCGGATCGTCACGAACCGATCTCCTCGTTAGGTACGCCGGGTTTCGACGCCGGCGAGTTGTATGGGATGTCCCCGACCGCTTACGACCCTACCTCCCCGGGGACGCCGGGGTGACATCGAGCGCGTCCGGATGGTTCCGAAATGGGGCCCTGAGCGGCCCGGAGGCCCGTACCTACTTGCGGGTACGGGCCTCCAGGGACTTTCGGCCCCATTACGCGGCGTCAGCGGTGCAGTGCGCTGAGCGCCTTGGCGATGACCTGCTTGCGGTCGGCGGCCGCGGGCACGTTCTCCAGGCCGAAGCCGAGGAGGACGGTGCTGCGGGTGGTGATCGCCGCCGAGGAGTGGAACAGCGCCTGGGAGCGGGCCCAGTCGCCGACGTTGCCGGGGCTGCCGGCGGGCGGTCCCGGCACGCTCCAGGGGCCGAGCGAGGTCTCGAAGCCCTCGGCGCCCTGCACGGTGCCGCCGACGACGAGCCTGGTGTCGTCGACGAAGGCGCCCAGGCCTCCGGTGCCCGAGTCGGACACGTAGGACACGGCGACCTCGACCTGCTTGCCCGCGTAGGCGCTGAGGTCGACCGAGACCTGCTGCCAGCCGTTGGAGGAGCCGGTGAAGCGGTTCCAGCCGCCGGTGCTGCCGGTCGCCTTGCAGGAGGGCGAGCCGAGCGTGAGGTAGTGCGCGAGGAAGGGGTGCGACTGGAGCAGGAAGCCCTGTTCACACTGGCTGGGGACGCTGGTGGTACTGCCCCCGTTGACGTCCGGCAGGGTCGTCCAGTCGTTCTGTCCGACGGTGTGGGCCTCGATGACGACCTGGTCGTAGCCGGGTTCGGTGTCGTAGCTGAGCTGGAAGTCGAGGCTGGGCTTGGCGGATGCGGCCGTCTGCGCCAGGTCGACGGTGCGGGCGAGCCTCATGTACGCGTTGTCCTGGTGCTTCGCCGCGGCGAACCAGGAGCCCTCGGCGGGCTCGAACGGGGTGCGGACGCCGGGGTAGTCACCTGCGGCGACGCTCTTGAACTGCGGGAACTGCTGCGGATTGAGCGTGTCGGACGTGACGGTGTACGTACCGGCCGTGGTCGGCGGGCTGCCGGGTGCGGCGCCCAGCGAGGCCTTCGCGCCCGCGAGCCGTCCCGTCCCGGCGAAGGCCGGCGGGGACTTGATCCCGGCCTTGTTGTAGGCGCCGAGGTAGTACTGCGAGAAGTCGTCGGACAGGGCGCCGCCGCCGAGGTCGACGCTGCCGCCCGCCTGCTCGCCCGCGTCGACCAGTCTGCCTCCCTCGTTGACGAAGTCGCGTACGGCGAAGGTGGTCGCGGCCGTCGGCTGGTGGCTGCCGCTGTACCAGACCACGTTCTTGAAGTGGCTGAGCACGCCGAGCGCGCTCGGCGTGCCCTGGGTGGCGACGTCCCAGACCGCGGCCTTCCTGCCGTTGTCGGCGAGCGCCTTGGTGTAGAGCGCGGCGTTCTTGGCCGGGGCGCTGCCGCCCTCGTCGGCGAGCACCAGGGTGTCCGCCTCGGGCCGGTCGGCCACGGTGTACGTGAACGGCTTGCTGGAGGTCGGTTTGCCCTCGGCGGTGCGCCCGGTGTACCAGACCTCGACCTTGTCACCGGCGTTGGCGTCCTCGACCTTGGCGCGGTACTGGTCGAAGCGGATGTTGTCGTGCCCGCCGAAGACGTCGCCGCCCTTCCAGGGCTCCAGGTCCTCGGTCCGCGTACGGCCGCCGTCGATGCGGTAGTTGAGCCTCTTGTCGCGCACCGACTTGCGTGCGGTGACGGCGACTTCCTGGTCGTCGTCACGCGTGTACGAGGTGGCGAAGGTGTCCGGGGTGAAGTCGGGCGCGTCGATGCCGACCGAGGAGGACGGCCGGTCGGGGTGGGCGGTGGTCTCGGCGACGGAGAGCGCGAAGGGGATGTTCTTCTCGAACTCGCCCTGGATCAGCTTCTCGCTGTCGGGGAAGTTGAAGTCCGAGGGACAGTCGGCCGCGTTCCACTGGTCGTTGGGGTCCACGTTCGAGGCGGTGGTGCAGGTCGACATCTCCGGGGTGAACATCATCGTGCCGTTGACGTTCGCCGCGTGGCCGTCGGCCTCGCCGTTGGTGGTGTAGAGCGCGGAGGAGACCTCGGAGAGGTAGCCGGGGATGGCCGGCTTGTCGGGGGTGCCCGCGAGCGACTTGTAGATGATGTCGTCGGGGGTCGGCGTGGCGACCTGCCAGCCCACTCCGTACAGCAGCAGTTCGGCCGCGGAGTGGTAGTTGATGGCGTAGTTGAAGTGGACCCGCTTCTCGAAGGAGTCCAGCGCCTTGGTCTCGGGCTCGCTGCCCGCGCTCGGGCCGCGGTAGGTCTCGCTCGCCGGGTCGGGGGACGAACCCTCGTTGTCGTAGCCCCACTTGTAGGGGAAGTTCCGGTTGGGGTCGACGCCGTCGCCGACGGTGATCTTGCCGTCGCCGTTGTTGTCGCGGAGGTTCTTGCGCCACAGCCGGTGGCCCGGGGTGAACGTGAAGTCGTAGCCGTCCGGGTTGGCGGAGATCACGAACCACAGCTCGGTGGAGTCCACGATCTTGGTGATCCGCGGGTCCTTGCCGTAGTTGTCGAGGTAGTAGTGCATCAGCCGCCGGGTCATCTCCGGGGTGATCCACTCACGGGCGTGCTGGTTGGACATGTACAGCGTGGCGGGCTTCGAGCCGTCCTTGGACTTCCGGGCGCCCTTGGTGAGCTTGACGGCGAGGATGTCCTGGCCCCTGACGGTCTTGCCGATCGACTCGACCTTGGTGAGCTCCGGGTTGGCCTTCCCGGTGTCGAGGATCTCCTGCTTCAGCCCGTTCTTGCCGCTGTACGGCCGGAACACCCCGTCGCCCGCGGCCTTGAGGCGCTTCTGGGTCTGCGCGGAGACCTTGTGCTCGGTGAGCTCGACGCCCTTGCCCCGCAGGGCGGCGGCCTGGGTCTTGGTCAGGTACAGCTCGATGCCGGCCGAGCCCTTGGCGGGCAGCTCGGGGCCCAGTTCCTGGGCGTCGGCGCCGGCCTCCAGGAGCAGCGGCAGCTGTGCGCGGCTGACCTTGGCGTTCCACACGACGATGGACTCGTCGTCGGCAGAGCCCTGACTGGCCTGGGCGACGGGTGCCGCCACCAGTGCGGCCGTCAGGAGTGATGCAGCGGCGAGGATCGCTCTCGCTCTGCGTCTCATAAGCCCCCCTTGCTGTTGTCTGCCACGAAAGTGAACAGACGCCAGGCTCATGACTCTTCATGATCATGTCAATACCGCCCAGCTCCCGGCGACACGTACGCGAAACGGAACCGGCGCCCACCAAGTGGGCGCCGGATAAGGCGAGTTGAGCACGGAACCGGATCAGCCGACCATGCCGTCCGCCATCTCCTCCGTGAGGTTGGACTCGGTCCCGGGGATCCCCAGATCCTGCGCCCGCTTGTCGGCCATCGCCAGCAGGCGGCGGATCCGGCCCGCGACCGCGTCCTTGGTCAGCGGCGGGTCCGCGAGCGCGCCCAGCTCCTCAAGGGAGGCCTGCTTGTGCTCCATCCGCAGCCGGCCCGCCGCGGCGAGGTGCTCCGGGACCTCCTCGCCGAGGATCTCCAGGGCGCGCTGGACGCGGGCCCCGGCGGCGACCGCGGCCCGCGCCGAGCGGCGCAGGTTGGCGTCGTCGAAGTTGGCCAGGCGGTTCGCGGTGGCCCGGACCTCGCGGCGCATCCGCCGCTCCTCCCAGGCGAGCACCGACTCGTGCGCGCCGAGGCGGGTGAGCAGCGCGCCGATCGCGTCGCCGTCCCGGACGACCACCCGGTCCACACCGCGGACCTCGCGGGCCTTCGCCGCGATCTGGAGGCGCCGTGCGGCGCCGACCAGCGCGAGGGCCGCCTCCGGGCCCGGACAGGTCACCTCAAGGGACGAGGAGCGGCCCGGCTCGGTCAGCGAGCCGTGCGCCAGGAACGCGCCGCGCCAGGCGGCCTCGGCGTCACAGGTGGCCCCCGAGACCACCTGGGGCGGCAGGCCGCGGATGGGGCGGCCGCGGCCGTCGACGAGCCCGGTCTGGCGAGCCAGCTGATCGCCGCCCGCCACGACCCGTACGACGAAGCGCGAGCCCCTGCGCAGACCCCCCGGAGCCATCACGACCAGCTCGGAGCTGTGCCCGAAGATCTCCAGAATGTCCCGCTTCAGCCGGCGTGCCGCCATCGCGGTGTCCAGCTCCGCCTCGATCACAATGCGGCCGCTCACCAGGTGCAGCCCGCCCGCGAACCGAAGAATCGCCGAGACCTCCGCCTTCCTGCAGCAGGTCCGGGTGACGGGCAGCCGGGAAATTTCGTCCTTCACCGCCGGCGTCATCGCCATGGGCCGATCCTTCCATGCATCCGAAAAATACGGTCGTACGCGGCGGCCAACAGCTCCGGATCGTGCTTCGGAGAACCATCGGGCCTGGCCACCGGCGCCAGCTCGACCTCGGCTCCGAGCCTTTTGGCGGCATCGGTCAGGCTCCCCCGGTCGGGCACGGCGGCCGCATCGGCCAGCACCACGTCGAAGGCGAGTTTAGGGGCGTGTCGTCCCAAAACCTCCAAATGACGCTGCGGAGAGAAGCCATCGGTTTCGCCCGGTTGTGGCGCGAGGTTCAGCGAGAGGACCTTGCGGGCCTTGGTCTCGGTGAGCGCGTCGAGCAGTTCGGGCACCATCAGATGCGGGATCACCGAGGAGAACCAGGAGCCGGGACCGAGCACCACCCAGTCCGCGTCGAGGACCGCGGCGACCGCTTCGGGCACGGCCGGCGGGTCGTGCGGCACCAGCTGCACGGAGAGCACCTCGCCGGGCGTGAGCGCCACGGTGGCCTGGCCGCGCACGGTGTCCACGTCGTCGGGGCGGCCGGGATCGTGGCCCCGTACAAGGGCCTCCAGCTCCAGCGGGACGGCCGACATCGGCAGCACCCGGCCCTGGGCGCCGAGCAGCTTGCCCACCAGGTCCAGGGCCTGGACATGGTCGCCGAGCTGCTCCCACAGGGCCACGATCAGCAGATTGCCCACCGCGTGCTCGTGCAGCTCGCCCTTGGACTGGAAGCGGTGCTGGATGACCCGGGACCAGGTCTGGCCCCAGTCGTCGTCGCCGCACAGGGCCGCCAGGGCCTTGCGCAGGTCGCCGGGGGGCAGCACGCCGAGCTCGTCGCGGAGCCGACCGCTGGAGCCGCCGTCGTCGGCCACGGTGACGACGGCGGTCAGGTCGCCGGTGATCCGGCGCAGTGCGGCGAGCGAGGCCGACAGGCCCATGCCGCCGCCGAGTGCGACGACCTTGGGCTGGGCGCCCCGCTTGCGGCCGGTGCGCAGCACCGGGCCGACGGTACGCCTGCGGTACACCTTCACTCGCGCCCCATGTCCCGGTGTACGACGACGGTCTCGATCCCCTCGGAGGCGAGGCGGGCGGCGAGCTTCTCGGACATGGCGACCGAGCGGTGCTTGCCGCCGGTGCAGCCGACGGCGATCGTCACATACCGCTTGCCCTCGCGGCGGTAGCCCGTCGCGATCAGCTGGAGCAGCTCGCTGTACTGGTCGAGGAACTCCTTGGCGCCCGGCTGATTGAAGACGTAGCCCGACACCTCCTCGTTCAGACCGGTGAACGGACGCAGCTCCGGCACCCAGTGCGGGTTGGGCAGGAAGCGGCAGTCGACCACCAGGTCGGCGTCGACCGGCAGGCCGTACTTGTAGCCGAACGACATCACGGTGGCCCGCAGCTCCGGCTCCTCGTCGCCTGCGAACTGGGCGTCCATCTTGGCGCGCAGCTCGTGGACGTTGAGGCTGGAGGTGTCGATCACCAGGTCGGCGTCGCCGCGCAGCTCGCGCAGCAGGTCGCGCTCGGCGGCGATGCCGTCGACGATCCGGCCGTCGCCCTGGAGCGGGTGCGGGCGGCGCACCGACTCGAAGCGGCGCACCAGCGCGTCGTCGGAGGACTCCAGGAAGACGATCCGCCGGGTGACCTCCTTCGCGTCGAGGTCGGCGAGCGACTCGCGGAGGTTGTCGAAGAACCTCCGGCCGCGCACGTCCACGACGACCGCGATGCGGGCCACATTGCCCTGGGACCGGGCGCCGAGCTCCACCATGGTGGGGATCAGCGCGGGCGGCAGGTTGTCGACCACGAACCAGCCGAGGTCCTCCAGGCACTTGGCGGCGGTACTGCGCCCGGCGCCGGACATACCGGAGATGATCACCAGCTCGGGGATGGCCGCATCGGCCCCGCCGGCCTCGATCGTCGTGCCCGTACTCACGTCTACTCCCGCTTCTCGGTCTTCTGCGTGGTGCTCGGTCATGTCGTGCTGCCCCCGTCGTCCTCTTCAATGATCTCTCCTGTCGCCGTGTTCACGGCGGGCGCGGCCGGGGCCGCTTCGGCGAGGGCCGCGGCAACGGTCTCGGCCGTCTTGCGGCCTATGCCGGGGACCTCGCAGATCTGGTCGATTGTCGCCGACCGGAGCTTCTTCACCGAGCCGAAATGCTTGATCAGGGCCTGTTTGCGGGAGTCGCCGAGGCCGGGCACCGCATCCAGCGGCCCCGCCTTGAAGCGCTTGGCCCGCTTGGCCCGCTGATAGGTGATGGCGAACCGGTGGGCCTCGTCACGCACCCGCTGCAGGAGGTACAGGCCCTCGCTGGAGCGCGGCAGCACCACGGGGTCGTCCTCCTGGGGCACCCAGACCTCTTCGAGCCGCTTGGCGAGCCCGCACACCGCGATGTCGTCGATCCCCAGCTCGTCGAGGGCCCGCTTGGCGGCGGCCACCTGCGGCTGCCCGCCGTCGACGACCAGGAGCTGCGGCGGGTAGGCGAAGCGCTTGGGACGGCCGTCCTCCTCCTGGAGGGCGGACACCTCACCGGACACCTGGCCGTTCTCCTGGCCGTTCTCCTGGCCGATGTCCTCGCCCTCTTCCTCGCCCCACTCCCCCGTGCGCACCTTCTCGGCCAGATAGCGCTTGAAGCGGCGGCTGATCACCTCGTGCATGGACCGGACGTCGTCCTGGCCCTCGAAGCCCTTGATCTGGAAGCGCCGGTACTCGCTCTTGCGCGCCAGGCCGTCCTCGAAGACCACCATCGACGCCACCACGTCGTCGCCCTGGAGGTGCGAGATGTCGAAGCACTCGATGCGCAGCGGCGCGCTGTCCAGCTCCAGCGCGGCGGCGATCTCCTCAAGGGCCCGCGAGCGCGTGGTGAGGTCCGACGCGCGCTTCGTCTTGTGCAGGGTCAGGGCCTGCTGGGCGTTGCGGGCGACGGTCGCCATCAGGTCCTTCTTGTCGCCGCGCTGCGGGATGCGCAGCGAGACGTTGGAGCCGCGCCGGCTGGCGAGCCAGCCGCTGACCGCCTCCGCGTCCTCGGGCAGCGCCGGGACCAGGACCTCCTTCGGTACGGACTCGCCGGTCTCCTCCCCGTACAACTGCTGGAGCGCGTGCTCGACCAGGCCCGCGGTGTCGACGGCCTCCACCTTGTCGGTGACCCAGCCGCGCTGGCCGCGCACCCGGCCGCCGCGGACGTGGAAGATCTGGACGGCGGCTTCCAGTTCGTCCTCGGCGAGCGCGATCAGGTCGGCGTCGGTGGCGTCGTTGAAGACGATCGCGTTCTTCTCAAGTGCCTTCTTGAGCGCCTCTATGTCGTCGCGCAGCCGCGCAGCCCGCTCGTACTCCATCTCCTCGGCCGCGGCCGTCATCTCCTGCTCGATGCGCCGCAGGTACGCGCCGGTGCGGCCGGCCATGAAGTCGCAGAAGTCCTCGGCCAGTTCGCGGTGTTCCTCGGGGGTGACGCGGCCGACGCAGGGGGCGGCGCACTTGCCGATGTAGCCGAGCAGACAGGGGCGGCCGATCTGGGCCGAGCGCTTGAACACGCCCGCCGAGCAGGTGCGTACCGGAAAGACGCGGAGCATCAGGTCGACGGTCTCGCGGATCGCCCAGGCGTGCCCGTACGGACCGAAGTAGCGCACGCCCTTCTTCTTGGCGCCGCGCATGACCTGGACGCGCGGAAACTCCTCGTTCATCGTCACCGCGAGGTACGGATAGCTCTTGTCGTCGCGGTACTTGACGTTGAAGCGGGGGTCGAACTCCTTGATCCAGGAGTATTCGAGCTGGAGCGCCTCGACCTCGGTGGCGACGACCGTCCACTCCACGGAGGCCGCCGTGGTGACCATCGTGGCCGTGCGGGGGTGCAGGCTCGTCAACGGCTGGAAGTAGTTGGCGAGCCGCTGGCGCAGGGACTTCGCCTTCCCGACGTAGATCACCCGGCGGTGCTCGTCGCGGAATTTGTAGACCCCCGGCGAGTCGGGGATCTGTCCCGGCTTGGGGCGGTAGCTGGAGGGGTCTGCCATGGCCACCACCCTACTGGCGGGGGCTGACAACGCGGCCTCTCCCCTGGGGGCGGGCGGTGAACGCTCCGGTGCGGGGGCACGCCGTCGGGCCCCCGCACCGGAGCGTGTGCTATGCCTGCCCGGTCCGGCGGCGCCTGCGCAGCGCCGCCGTGCCGGTGAGGCCGAGCGCCACGAGCGCGCCCGCACCGGCCACGGTGGAGACCACCGTCGCGGAGGAGCCGTCGTGGCGGGCCGCCACGACCGCGGCCTGGGCGGCCTGGTCCCTGGTCTCCTGGGCCGTCTCGTTGTAGCCGCCGGCCTTGCCCGAGCTGTCGTACGCCGAGCCGGGCAGCTTGTCGCCGTACGCCTTGGAGACGCGCTTCTGGTAGGCGGCGAGCGTGGTGCCGTTGGCCCCGATCGCCTTGACCGCGTCCTGGTCCAGCGGCAGCACCTTGGTGCCCTTCTGGACGTACCAGGCGTTGATCTGCGGCTCCTGGAACACGGTGCCGCCGGGGAGCTTGGCGGCGCCCGAAGCGGCGTAGCGGGACTCGTCGTCGCCGGTGGCTATGTTGACCACCTTCCAGGAGGAGCCCTGCTGAACCGTCCACAGGGAGGCCTTCTGGCCGTCCGAGGAGACGGCGGTGGAGGCCAGGTATTCCAGCTGTGCGACGGGGGCGCCCGCCTTCCCGGCGACGAACTGCGGGGAGAGCGTGTAGACGGGCACCGTGTCGCCCTCGATGTGCGGGGCGGCGGCCTTGAGCGCGACCTTGCCGTCCCGGGCGAAGAAGCGGGACAGCGTGTCGAGCGTGGCCGGAGCGGTCGCGGCCTGGCGGGCCGCGGCCTTCGACTGCGCGGAGGCGGCGGGCGCCTGGTCGGCCGCGGCGTACGGCGCGGCGAGGGCGACGAGCGCCGCGGCGACGGCGGCCGCGGGGGCGAGGCGGGTCGGCTTCATCGTCGTCACGCCCCGATCCGGTACAGCGAGTGGGTCCAGGAGAAGGAGTTGTTGTTGACGTACCAGTCGTGCGAGCCCCAGTTGTAGCGGTTGTCGGAGGGCCACGGATCGCCCCAGTACACCCAGCTGTTGGCGTCGTCGTAGCCGTACAGGACGTTCATGTGCCCGCCGCCGCTCGACCACTGGATCCGGGTCTCGATCGGACGGTTGTTGTTGATCTCCGTCTGCACGGTCGAGTAGCGCAGCCAACCGGTCACGTACGAGCCCGAGTTGATGCCCGCCCAGTCCAGGGCGTTCTGCACATTGCCCAGGTCGGCCTGCCAGTTGGGGCAGTCGTAGCCCTGGGTCCGGCCGAAGGCGGCGTTGCAGAACTGGTTCTGGCTGTAGTTGCGGCCGAACCAGGTGGCGATGGTGTTTCCGCTCGCGGCCCAGCACCAATTGTTCTTCTGCTGGGCCTGCATGGTGATGTCGAGCTGCCTGGAGCTCGCCGCGGCGGCTGCGGCGGGCACTGCCTTGTCGTGGTGCGGGGCGGCGGCGGTGGCCGTTGCCGTGGGGGCGGCAAACAGGGCCGTCACCACGAGGGCGAGGGCGGACAGCCGTCTCTTTCGGTTGCGCATCGCGTTCCTCCCATGGCGGGGTGGGGATGGTGGAGGATCGCGTCCGGACGCTTGCGGTTGAGCATCGGCCGTTGTCGGGAACTGGTCAACGCGCTTCAATGCGGAGTGGGACGCGGGTGTGAACGAGGTGGCCGGAGTGTGAACAACTCCTTCCCCGCCACCAGGTTGTGCGGCTCCGCCGCCACCGCGCGCCCACCCCCCACCGTGAACGTTCACTGAGGAGTCCCCTCATGCTCCACACCGAGGCCGATCTGACGCAGGCGCTGCGCACCGGCCCGTTCCACCTTGCGCTGCGCGCCGCCCTCGCCGTACGCGGCCTGCCGCTCCAGCGCGTCCAGCACCATCTCGCCGGGCGCGGCATCAAAGTCGGGGTGACCAGCCTGAGTTACTGGCAACAGGGGGCGCGGCGGCCGCAGCGCCCCGAGTCGCTGCGCGCGGTGCGCGGCCTCGAAGAGGTGCTCGGCCTGCCCGCGCACTCCCTGCTGCGCCTCCTTGACGATGCCTCCGCGGCCGAGGTGGATCGGCCCGCCGGCCGCTCCTACCGCTCGCTCGTCGAGGCGTCGGGCGCGGTGGAGCGCCTCATCGCCGAGCTGGAGTCCCCGGTGGACGGCGGCCTGCACACCGTCGGCCACCACGAACGGGTCCGCATCGGAGCCGCCCGGGAACTGCGCGGGCGTGACTCGCAGCACGTCGTACGGGCCCACCGCGGCGGCGTCGACCGCTATCTGGCCATCCACCGCGGGGACGCCGGCTGCGATCCGGCCCGGGTGGAGGTGCGGGCCGGCGAGAACTGCCGCACCGGCCGCGTCCGCTGGGACACCGGGACCGGGGTGCTGGTCGCCGAGCTGCTCTTCGACACCCGGCTGCGGGCCGGAGAAACGTATCTCTTCGGCTACGGCTTCGAGGACGGCACCGGCGGGCCGAGCCGGGAGTACGTGCGCGGCTTCAGCTTCGCGGGCGGCCAGTACGTCCTTCAGGTGCGGTTCGACGAGGCGGCCCTGCCGGCCCGCTGCCACCGCTTCGCACAGACCTCGACCGGCGCCGCCCACTCCGGCCGCAGCGACCTCACCCTCAGCGGGCGGCACCGGACGGTGCACCTGGTGGAACAGGGGGTGCGGCCGGGGATCCTGGGGATCGACTGGGAGTGGGAGTGAGCCCCGGTTACGCGTCCGGCCCCGCCACGAGCTCGCCGTTCTTCAGCTTCACCGGCACCGAGGGCAGCGGCACGGTGGCCGGGCCCTGCACCGGCTGGCCGGTCATCACGTTGAAGCGGCTGCCGTGGCACGGGCAGTTCGCGTGGCCGTCCACGATCTTCTCCAGGAGGCAGCCGGCGTGCGTGCACTGGGCGCTGAACGCCTTGTACTCGCCCTTCGCCGGGCAGGCCACCATGACCCGCTGCTCGCGGTAGAGCTTGGCGCCGCCCACCGGGACCGCGTCGGGCGAGCCCAGCGGCTCGGGCGCGGTCGGGGTCGGCGTCTCGGCATGGCCCAGCTTGGACTCGGTGGAGCAGGCTGCCGCGCCGAGCCCCGCCACTCCGGCGAGGGCGGCGCCTTTCAGCACGGTGCGGCGGGCGGCGGGCTGGCCGGTCATGGGCTCTCCACTGATCACTGGTCTCGGTCGGCCGTCCGCGCGGCCGACCCGGTCGGCGCGCAACCGACTCGGGGGTTGCGGAACCGACGATACCGGCGCAGATCGAGCCCCCTTCGCGGGGGCTGCCCGCACCGCCCGCGATGGGTTACGTTCTGGGCCGTGATCGTCGTCGCCGGAGAGTCCCTCATCGACCTGGTGCCGCAGCGGCCCGCGGATCCGCTGGGGCCGCTGGCCCCGCGGCCCGGCGGCGGCCCGTACAACACCGCGGTCGCCCTCGGCCGGCTCGGCGCGCGGGCCGCCTTCTGCTCCCGGGTGTCCACGGACGGCTTCGGCGAGGCCCTGCTCGGCGGGCTGCGCGCGGCCGGGGTCGACACGTCCCTGGTGCAGCGCGGCCCGGAGCCGACGACGCTCGCGGTGGCGACGCTCGGCGCGGACGGCTCCGCGGGCTACGGCTTCTACGCGGACGGCACCGCCGACCGGCTCTTCGAGCTGCCCCCTCAACTGCCGCCCACCGTCAGCGCGTTGGCGTTCGGCACCTGCTCGCTGGTGCTCGAACCCGGGGCGAGCGCGTATGAGGCGCTGCTGCGCCGGGAGTCCGCCCGCGGTGTCCTCACCCTGCTCGACCCGAACATCCGACCGGGTCTGATCCCGGACGCCGAGGCCTACCGGGCGCGGTTCAGGAGCTGGCTGCCGTACGTCTCGCTCCTGAAGCTCTCCGAGGAGGACGCCGCCTGGCTGGGCGGGACGGTCGAGCACTGGCTTGCGGCGGGGCCGCGCGCGGTGGTCCTGACGCGGGGCGCGGCGGGGCTGACCGTACGTACCGCCGAGAGCGCGGAGCACTCCGTACCCGGCGAGCGGGTCGATGTGGTGGACACGATCGGAGCGGGCGACACGGTCAACGCGGCGCTGCTGCACCGGCTTTCCACACCCGGCGCACTCGCTTCGGCGAACTGGCCCGAGGTGCTGCGGTACGCGGCGAGGGCGGCGGCGCTGACCTGCGCCAGAGAGGGAGCCCAGCCACCACTGGCGACGGAGCTGGCAGAGCCGAGGCACAACTGAGCCCCGGCGGCGTTCGAGGAGCGGGGTCCGGGGCGGGAGCCCCGTGCCCGCCGGGCCGCACCCGCCCCCTCCCCCGGAGGGTCTCGGGAAGGGGCGGGGTGGGGAACGGACTCAGGCCTTCTTGGCCCGTGCCGCCTTCTTGGCCGGAACCGCCTTCTTCACGGGCGCGGCCTTCGCCGCGGCGGCCGCAGCCACCGCCTTCCTGGCCGGAGCCTTCTTCGCCGTCTTGCGCGCCGGCGACGGCGCCGCGTCACTGATCCGGTCGGCCCCCAGGATGTCCCGCAGGAACTTGCCGGTGTGGCTGGCCGGGACCGAGGCGACCTGCTCGGGGGTGCCCTCGGCGACGACCAGACCGCCGCCGTTGCCGCCCTCGGGGCCCATGTCGACCACCCAGTCCGCGGTCTTGATGACGTCCAGGTTGTGCTCGATGACGATCACCGAGTTGCCCTTGTCGACCAGCCCCGAGAGCACCTTGATCAGCTTCGAGATGTCCTCGAAGTGGAGACCGGTGGTCGGCTCGTCCAGGACGTACACCGTGCGGCCCGTGGAGCGCTTCTGGAGCTCCGAGGCGAGCTTCACGCGCTGGGCCTCACCGCCCGACAGCGTGGGCGCGGACTGGCCGAGCCGGACGTAACCGAGGCCGACCTCGTTGAGCGTCCTGAGGTGCCGGGCGATGGTCGGGACGGCCTCGAAGAACTCCAGGCCCTCCTCGATCGGCATGTCCAGGACCTCGGAGATGGACTTGCCCTTGTAGTGGACCTCCAGGGTCTCCCGGTTGTAGCGCGCCCCGTGGCAGACCTCGCAGGGGACGTACACGTCCGGCAGGAAGTTCATCTCGATCTTGATGGTGCCGTCGCCCGAGCAGTTCTCGCAGCGGCCGCCCTTGACGTTGAAGGAGAAGCGGCCGGGCAGATAGCCCCGGACCTTGGCCTCCATCGTCTCGGCGAACAGCTTGCGGACGTGGTCGAAGACTCCGGTGTACGTCGCCGGGTTGGACCGCGGGGTGCGGCCGATCGGCGACTGGTCGACGTGCACCACCTTGTCGACCAGGTCGTCGCCCGCGACCCGGGTGTGCCGGCCGGGCACGCTGCGCGCGCCGTTCAACTCCCGTGCCAGATGCGTGTAGAGGATGTCGTTGACCAGCGTCGACTTTCCGGAGCCGGAGACTCCGGTGACGGCGGTGAGGACGCCGAGCGGGAACGAGACGTCGATGTCGCGGAGGTTGTTCTCCTTCGCGCCGTGCACGGTGAGCCGGCGCGCCGGGTCCATGGGGCGCCGGATGTCGGGCAGCGGGATCGACTTCTTGCCCGCCAGGTACTGCCCGGTCATCGACTCCTTGTTGCCGAGGAGCTGCTTCAACGGCCCGCTGTGGACGACCTTTCCGCCGTGCTCACCGGCGCCGGGGCCGATGTCGACCACCCAGTCGGCCACCTTGATGGTGTCCTCGTCGTGCTCGACCACGATCAGGGTGTTGCCCATGTCGCGAAGGCGTACCAGGGTCTCGATCAGGCGGTGGTTGTCGCGCTGGTGCAGGCCGATCGAGGGCTCGTCCAGGACGTACAGCACGCCGACCAGGCCGGAGCCGATCTGGGTGGCGAGCCGGATGCGCTGGGCCTCGCCGCCGGAGAGCGTGCCGGCCGCGCGGTTGAGCGAGAGGTAGTCGAGGCCGACGTCGACCAGGAACTTCAGCCGTTCGTTGACCTCCTTCAGGACCCGCTCGGCGATCTTCTTGTCGCGGGCGTTGAGCCTCAGCTCGGCCAGGAAGTCAGCGCAGTCGCTGATCGACATCGCGGCGACCTCGGCGATGGACCTCTCCATCACGGTGACCGCGAGGACCAGGGGCTTCAGGCGCGTGCCCTCACAGGTGGGACAGGGCACCTGGCGCATATAGCCCTCGAAGCGCTCGCGGGCGCCGTCGCTCTCCGCCTCGGAGTGGCGCCGCTTGACGAACGGCACCGCGCCCTCGAAGGACGTCGTGTACGCGCGCTCGCGGCCGTACCGGTTGCGGTAGCGGACCTCGATCTGGGTCTTGTGGCCGTGGAGCAGCGCCTTCTTGGCGCGCTGCGGAAGGCCGGCCCAGGGGATGTCGGTGCGGAAGCCCAGCTCGTCGGCGAGCGCGCCGACCAGGCGGGCGAAGTAGTCCTTGGTGTGGCCGAGCGACCACGGCGAGACCGCTCCCTCGTCGAGGGACTTGTCCTCGTCCGGAATGATCAGGTCGGGGTCGACCTCCATGCGGGTGCCGATGCCGGTGCAGTCGGGGCAGGCGCCGAACGGCGAGTTGAAGGAGAAGGAGCGCGGCTCCAGCTCTTCGAAGGAGAGGTCGTCGTACGGGCAGTAGAGGTGCTCGGAGTACATCCGCTCACGCTCGGGGTCGTCGGCCGGGAGGTCCACGAAGTCGAGGACGACCATGCCTCCGGCGAGACCGAGCGCGGTCTCCACGGAGTCGGTGAGCCTGCGCTTGGCCGAGTCCTTCACCGTGAGGCGGTCGATGACCACCTCGATGGTGTGCTTCTCCTGCTTCTTCAGCTTGGGCGGCTCGGCGAGCTGGATGGTCTCGCCGTCGACCCGGGCCCGGCTGTAGCCCTTGGTCTGGAGGTCGGCGAAGAGGTCCACGAACTCGCCCTTGCGCTCGCGGACCAGCGGCGAGAGCACCTGGAAGCGGCTGCCCTCGGGCAGTTCGAGGACCTTGTCCACGATGGCCTGCGGCGACTGGCGGGAGATCGGCCGGCCGCACTCGGGGCAGTGCGGCTTGCCGATGCGCGCGAAGAGCAGCCTCAGGTAGTCGTAGACCTCGGTGATGGTGCCGACCGTCGAGCGCGGGTTGCGCGAGGTCGACTTCTGGTCGATGGAGACCGCGGGCGACAGACCTTCGATGAAGTCGACGTCGGGCTTGTCCATCTGGCCGAGGAACTGGCGGGCGTACGACGAGAGCGACTCGACGTAGCGACGCTGTCCCTCGGCGAAGATCGTGTCGAACGCGAGGGAGGACTTGCCCGACCCCGAGAGCCCGGTGAAGACGATGAGGGAGTCGCGCGGGAGGTCGAGCGAGACGTTCTTGAGATTGTGCTCGCGCGCGCCACGGACGATGAGACGGTCGGCCACGCCGGTCCGCACCTTTCTAGAGAGAAGCGAGGGAGCTCCAGGAGCCCCCGTCCCAGGGTATGGGGGGCGCCGGATTGCTGTCGGTGAAGTCTTCGGGGAACAGGCCGGCTCGGCGGGAAGCCGATGAGCGATCCCACACCCGAGCGTATAGCACGCGCATTCGATTTACGGACTCGTCCAACCACCTTCACCCGAATGAGTGGCGGGGCTATCGTCGGCGCCATGATTGATCACGCGCGCGACCTGGACTCTGTACGCGAAGCCACCGAACGGCTGCTCACCGCAGCCGCCGGACTGGACAACGCCTCCGTCACCGAGCCGTCACGGCTTCCCGGCTGGAGCCGCGGCCATGTGCTGGCCCATATCGCACGGAACGCGGATGCGCTCGTCAACGTGCTGGCCGGGCGGCCCATGTATGCGAGCGCCGAGATCCGCGACGCCGACATCGACCGCGACGCACCGCGCCCCCTGGCGGTCCAGCTCGCGGACGTGCGCGACAGCGCGGCCGCCTTCCAGGCGGAGGCCGACCGGCCCGCCGACTGGTCGCGCACGGTCGAACTGCGCAACGGCGTGACCGACGCGGCCGCCCGCGTGCCCTTCAGGCGGCTCGTGGAGGTCGAGCTGCACCACGTGGACCTCGGGATCGGATACGAACTGGAGGATCTGCCGGAGGACTTCGTCCGCCGCGAGATCGACTTCCTCGCGGACCGGTT
The DNA here is from genome assembly GCF_044764265.1 of Streptomyces sp. NPDC094147. Classification (NCBI taxonomy): domain Bacteria; kingdom Bacillati; phylum Actinomycetota; class Actinomycetes; order Kitasatosporales; family Streptomycetaceae; genus Streptomyces; species Streptomyces sp. NPDC094147. Next base: position 162,951 of record NZ_JBIWHT010000001.1, read on the forward strand.
CACCGGGCACCAGGACCTCCCGTCGATCGCGCTGACCGACGACACCGGGCGGAGCTGGACCACCGGGGGCGGCGCCGATGGCGGCCCCGTCCAGGTGACGGGCCCCGCCGCGGACCTCGTCGGCTGGCTGGCTGGACGGCGCGACGGCGCCGCCCTGAAGACGACCGGCGGGGCGCTGCCCGCACTGCCCCCGCTGTGACCCCGGCGATAGGCTGAGCCCATGACGTACAGCGGAGCGGTGAAGGTCGGCGGCCCGGCCGATGTGCATGAGCTGTCGGACCTGATGATCTCCAAGGTCGCGGTCGGGCCGATGAACAACAACGCGTATCTGCTGCGCTGCCGGGCCACCGGCGAGCAGCTGCTCATCGACGCGGCGGCCGAGCCCGGGACGCTGCTCACGCTGATCGGTGACGACGGCATCGCGTCCGTCGTCACCACGCACCGCCACGGCGACCACTGGCAGGCACTCGCCGAGGTCGTCGCGGCGACGGGCGCGCGTACCTACGCCGGCCGGTACGACGCCGAGGGCATCCCGGTGCCGACCGATGTCCCCGTCGAGGACGGGGACACGATCAGGGTCGGCCGCGTCGAGCTCACCGCGCGCCACCTGGTCGGCCACACACCCGGCTCGATCGCCCTGGTCTACGACGACCCGCACGGCCACCCCCATGTGTTCACCGGCGACTGCCTGTTCCCGGGCGGTGTGGGCAACACCTGGAAGGACCCCGAGGCCTTCGCCAGCCTCATCCGCGATGTCGAGGCCAAGCTCTTCGACGCGCTGCCGGACGAGACCTGGGTGTATCCCGGTCACGGCAACGACACCACCCTCGGCGACGAGCGTCCGCACCTGCCGGAGTGGCGCGCCCGGGGCTGGTAGCCGCCCGGCGGCGGGTTCCTCGGCCGGGCCCGGTGGCGGGTCCGGCTCGATCGGAGCGACGGAGAGGTCCATGCCTCGATCGTGGCACCCGCCACTGACAATCGGCGGCGCGGAAGTGCGCCCGCCCGCCGTCCGGTGAGCTTCCGTGCGCCCCCGTAACGGATGATCACCAGGGGTAGTTGGCGTGACATGCGCACCACCACTGCCCCGGCCGCTCCTTCGATGGTCCGCCTCGCGGCCGCCTCGCTCGCGGGGACCGCCATCGAGTTCTACGACTTCTTCGTGTACGGGACCGCGGCCGCCCTCGTCCTCGGCCCGCTCTTCTTTCCGACGTTCTCCGCGCTCGCGGGAACTCTGGCCGCCTTCGGCACATTTGGGGTCGGCTTCCTGGCCCGCCCCCTCGGCTCGGTCGTCTTCGGGCACATCGGCGACCGCTACGGGCGTCGCCCGGTGATGTTCGCCTCGCTGGCGCTGACCGGGCTCGCGACGGTGGCGGTCGGCTGCGTACCCTCGTACGCCACGATCGGTATCGCGGCGCCCTCACTGCTGCTTGTGCTGCGGTTCCTTCAAGGGCTCGGGCTCGGTGGCGAATGGGGCGGCGCGGTGCTGCTCACGGCCGAGCACGCCCCCGCCCACCGGCGCGCGCTGTGGGCGAGCTTCCCACAGATCGGGCCCCCCACCGGTTTCCTGCTGGCCAACGGGGTGATCCTCGCACTGTCCGCCGGGCTGACCGACGCCGAGTTCCGCGACTGGGGTTGGCGGGTGCCGTTCTGGGGCGCCGGGCTGCTCGCGCTGGCCGGACTGCTGCTGCGGACCTCGCTGGCCGAGACGCCGCAGTTCCGCGAGATGGGCGAGCCGGCGAAGCTGCCGATGCTCGAAGTGGCGCGCGAGCACTGGCGGTTGGTGCTGCTGACCGCGGGGGCCCTCGCGATGGGGTACGCCGTCTTCTACGCGGTGTCGACCTGGTCACTGGCGTACGCGACGGAACGCCTAGGGGTCGACCGCACGGTGATGCTGGTCTGCATCATGGCGGCCGTGGCGGTCATGGGCGCGCTGACACCTCTCGCGGCACTGCTCGGCGACCGCTACGGGCGCCGATCGCTCTGCCTGGTGGGGTGCGCGGCGACGGTGGCGTGGATGTTCCCGATGGTGGCGCTGCTCGCGACCGCCGAGCCGCTTCTGATCTTCGCCGGATTCCTCGGTGCGATGCTGGCGTTCATCTCGATGTTCGCGGTGATCGCGGCGTATCTGCCGGAGCTGTACGAGCCGAGGGTGCGCTGCACGGGAGCCGCGGTCGGCTACAACCTGGGCGGTGTGCTGGGCGGCGCGCTCACCCCGATCGTGGCGACTTCCCTGTCCCGCGGTGAGGGCCCGCCGTGGGGTGTGGCCGCCTATCTGACCGGGATCGGGCTGCTGAGCCTGGGCTGTTTCGCGCTGCTTCCCGAGACCCGGCCCGCGCCGGTGGCGGAGCCGGGCCCCGGAGCGGAGCCGGAGGCGGCCCCGGCGTAATGGGCCGCCTCGCCCTGCGGGGGAAGCGCAGGTCAGGCGCCGATCCTGTCCTTCTCGGGCGCCTCGGCCACCGCCTGATTCTTGGTGGCCACGAGGCTGGTGATGGTGGTGATGACCAGCACTCCGCAGATGACGGCGAGCGAGACCGGGATGGAGATCTCCGGAACGTTCACCCCGTTCTCGTGCAGCGCGTGCAGCACCAGTTTCACGCCGATGAAGCCGAGGATGACCGAGAGGCCGTAGCTGAGGTGCACCAGCTTCTTGAGCAGTCCGCCGATCAGGAAGTACAGCTGACGCAGACCCATCAACGCGAAGGCGTTGGCGGTGAAGACGATGTACGGGTCCTGGGTGAGGCCGAAGATCGCGGGGATCGAGTCCATCGCGAACAGCACGTCGGTGGTGCCGATGGCGAGCATGACGACCATCAGCGGCGTCAGGATCCTCTTGCCGTTCTTCTCCACGAACAGCTTGGTGCCGCGGTACTTGTCGGCGACTCCGAACTTCTTCTCGACGGACTTGAGCAGGCGGTTCTCCTCGAACTCCTCCTCCTCGTCGCCGGATCGCGCCTCCTGGATGAGCTTCCAGGCGGTGTAGATCAGGAACGCGCCGAAGATGTAGAAGACCCAGGAGAAGCTGGCGATGATCGCGGCGCCGGCCGCGATGAAGATCGCGCGCAGTACGAGAGCGATCAACACACCGAAGAGCAGCACCCGTTGCTGGAGCTGGGAGGGCACCGAGAACTTCGCCATGATCAGGATGAAGACGAAGAGGTTGTCGACGGAGAGCGACTTCTCGGTGATGAAGCCCGCGAAGAACTCGCCCGATGCCTGACTGTTGCCGAAGAACAGCAGGCCGAGGCCGAAGAGCGCGGCCAGCACGATCCAGACCACGGTCCAGACGCCGGCCTCCTTGACCGACACGTCATGGGGTTTGCGCCCGATGAAGAAGTCGGCCGCGATCAGGGCACACAGACCGAGAATGGTCAGTACCCACAGGGTCATTGAAACGTCCACTGCGCCTCCGGCGTCGTACGGCTACTGATCAGCGTCGTCGCTGCCGGAGGTCTCTTCCACCCGGGCGCCTTCCCTCGCGCCGCGGGCCGGCGTCCCGGGACCCGTCCCGTGGGTCCGTATTGACGGGAACGCCGCAGCCGGGAGTACTCCCCTCCGCTGGAGGGAGTCTATCCGAATCACCAAGAACCAGTAAAGAGATTGGTAAGGGCTGACCAAGTAGCCAGGTCGGAGGTGGTCACACCGGTCCTTTTGGCGGGCCGCCGGGGCCTCGGCATCGGCCGGAGAGCCGGCGGGCGTCCGGTGGATCGGGGGCGGCCACCTAGCGTGGCCAGGCGTCGCGGGCCTCGCCGACCTGGCCGAGTACCCGCTCCAGAATCCGGCTGCCGGGCGGCGTCAGCGGGGGCTCGTACGTCCAGGCGTGGCCGACCCACGGGTCGGCGAGGTGGTCGTCGGGCACCGGGGTCAACCGGAGCAGCGAGCGCCACAGCGGCTGGAGGACCGGCCCGTACTCACTGGCCTCCTCGCGGTCGGCGACCATCAGGAGGTGCACGCCCACCGACGGCCCCTCGTCGGCCAGGTAGCGCAGCTGGTTCAGCGCGCGGTCGTCGAAGCCGTGCGGGAAGTCGTTGACGATCAGCAGCTGTTCGGCGGTGTCCATGCCGGGCGGCAGCGCGTCGGCGCCCGCGCCGCCCCGGACCGCCATCTGCACGAGGTCCACCCGCTGGGTGAGTCGGGCGAGCACCTCAGCCACTCCGGCCGCACCTGCCGCGGGCGGTGCGGCGAGCACCCCGGCGCGGGTGAGCGGCGCGAGGCGGGCCGCCGCCGAGCCCGCCGGGTCGATGACGTGGACCGCGAACTCATGGGCCGGATGGACCGCGAGCAGCCGGGCCGCGACCGCCACCGCCGTGTCCATCGCCAGACCCTTGACCTGGTCCGGGTCCATGAACGCCGCCGCCTCGGAGTCGGTGCGGCCGGAATCGATCCACAACCCCCGCTCCAGCGGCAGCCGGACCAGCATCGGAATGCGCAGCTCCGGCTGCTCGGGCAGATGCAGATCGCCGATCCGCAGCGCCATGGGGAGCTCCATCGGGGCCCGGTAGGCGTGCCACACCGGGTTGTCCCAGCGGGCGTACGCGGGCGGCAGGGCGGGCTCGACGACCTCCGACTCGGCGGCCAGCTGGGCGAGATCGCGGTCGAGGACCTCTCGGGCCCGGTCCACGAGCTGCTCGCGCTTGGTGCGGGCCTGCTCGCGCGCCTGGTCCCCGGCGGAGCCGTTGCGGCCGTGCGGGTCGGCGAGGACGAGGTCCAGCTCCTGCTCCATCCGCGAGTCTGCGAAGTCGACGGCGCTGCGATAGGCGGCGATGGTGCGGGCCAGATCCTCGAACATGCCCCACACCTGGTTGTAGAGCCGCTCGTCCATGGACCAGCCGCTCGCGTCACCCGCGACGGGCTCTACGGGCTCGCCGGGAGCGGCGGGCGGTGCGGCCGGGGGCGGCGGGGGCGCGGTGGTCCGGCGGCGCGGATGGCCGTAGTCGATGGCACCGCCGACCGCGGACTGGGGTGCGGTGACGGGCTGTTGGCCGTCCGCCGACCCGGTCCCGCCGGCCGGTCCGGGCGCGGACGTACGGACCCGGGCGTCCTCGCTCGTACGGGGCGGGGCCGCCGCCACCGAACGGGAGGCGCCGAGGGTGATCACGTCCTGGGCGGCGGCGGCCAGCTGCTGCGCCTCGGGCAGTCCCTGGTCGGCGAGCAGTTCTGCGAGGCCGCCCGCGTATCCCTGCCCGACGGCACGGATCTTCCAGCCGCCCCGGCGGCGGTAGAGCTCCAGGGCGACGACGGCGGACTCGGTGCTGAGACCGGTGACGGTGTAGCTGGCGATCTCGGTGCCGTCGGGGCCGGTGACGGCCACGAAGGGCGCGGCGACGGCCGCGAAGCGGCTGGGTCCCGGGGCGCCGGGCGCCAGGGCGAGGAGCACGTGCACCCGGTGCACCTCCTCGGCCAGGGCCTCCAGGTCCACGGCGAGGCGGTGGTCGGGGGCGGCCTGTCCGGAGACCTCGACTCCGGGCAGGACCGGCGAGCCGGGGTGGGCGACCCGATCCGCGCCGCGCACCCTGCCCTGCTCGTCGCCGAGCGTGGCGCCGACCACGACCGGGGTGCCGACCGACACCCGGATCTCCAGTCGGGTCTGGGGCAGGGGGTGGTTCTGTCCCCGTACCAGCTCGGCCGTCATCGCCTCTGTCCCCTCGTCGAGTTGATGGTGGTGCGTGTGCGGTTGCGAGGCAGCTCCCGGTGGCGCCGTGCCTCCGGGAGCTGCGGTGTCGGTGATCCGGTGCGGTCAGAGCTGCGGCAGGATCGCCGGCATCAGGTCCTGGAAGGTGCGGCCGTTGGCGGGGTTGCCGATGGCGGTCATCTGCCAGCCGCCGCCCGCACGGTGCACCTTGGCCATGATCTGCGCGGTGTACTGGCCGCCGCCGTCCAGCGTGTAGCGGGCCAGCTCCTGGCCGTTGGTCTCGTCGACCAGACGGCAGAACGCGTTCTGCACCTCCTGGAACGTCTGGCCGGTGAACGAGTTGACCGTGAAGACGATCTGGTCGATGTGGACCGGCACGCGCGAGAGGTCCACCAGGATCGACTCGTCGTCACCGCCCTGGCCCGTGCCGCCCACGAGGTTGTCACCGGTGTGCCGGACCGAGCCGTCGTCGCTGACCAGGTGGCGGAAGAAGACCACGTCGACGGGCTGCTTGTCGGCGAAGAGCACCGCCGACGCGTCCAGGTCGATCTCCCGCGTCCGCTTGCCGAACAGGCCCCGGCGCGGTGCCGCCTGCCAGCCGAGCCCCATCCGCACCGCGGTCAGGGTGCCGCCACCCTGCTTCTCCAGACTGATGGCCTGGCCCTTGGACAGATTGACCGTCACGCGCTGTCCCCTCTCCCCATGTGTCGTTCTTGATGCGCTTTGCGCTCTTCTACGTTGTTCGGGCCGACCCTACGCAGCGGCAAGGCCCCCGCCGCCCCGCAGGGGCCTTTTGTGGCGGTGTTGCAACACACCGCGTATGCCCGGCACCGGCGCCCGCCGACGGGCCGGTCAGGCGAGCCCCGCCTCCTTCATCTGACGGAGCTCCTTCTTCAACTCGCCCACCTCGTCGCGCAGTCGGGCCGCCACCTCGAACTGCAGATCCGCGGCCGCGGCCCGCATCCGGTCGGTCATCTCCTCGATGATTCCGGCCAGTTCGGCCGCGGGCCGGTCGGTGAGCTCCTTCTTGCCGCCCTTGGCCGTCTTCGCCGCCTTGCCGCCGAGCGAGGGCACCGGCGCCTTGCCTTCCTTGCCCTTGCGGTATCCGGAGCCAAGCAGTTCCTCGGTGTCGACCTCTTCGCGCGCGATCGTCGCCACGATGTCGTTGATCTTCTTCCGCAGCGGCTGCGGGTCGATCCCCTTCTCCTTGTTGTACGCGATCTGCTTCTCGCGGCGCCGGTTGGTCTCCTCGATGGCCTTCTCCATCGCCGGGGTGATGCGGTCGGCGTACATGTGGACCTGGCCGGAGACGTTGCGCGCCGCTCGGCCGATGGTCTGGATCAGGGAGGTGCCGGAGCGCAGGAAGCCCTCCTTGTCGGCGTCGAGGATCGACACCAGGGAGACCTCGGGCAGGTCGAGGCCCTCGCGCAGCAGGTTGATGCCGACGAGCACGTCGTACTCGCCGGCGCGCAGTTCGCGAAGGAGCTCGATGCGGCGCAGGGTGTCGACGTCGCTGTGCAAGTACCGCACCTGGATGCCCAGTTCGAGGAAGTAGTCGGTGAGGTCCTCGGCCATCTTCTTGGTGAGGGTGGTGACCAGGACCCGCTCGTCCTTCTCGGTGCGCTTGCGGATCTCGTGCACCAGGTCGTCGATCTGGCCCTCGGTGGGCTTGACCACGACCTCGGGGTCGACCAGGCCGGTGGGGCGGATGATCTGCTCCACGAAGCCGTCGCCGCGCGACAGTTCGTACTTGCCGGGAGTGGCCGACAGATAGACGGTCTGGCCGATGCGGCCGAGGAACTCCTCCCACTTCAGCGGCCGGTTGTCCAGCGCCGACGGCAGCCGGAAGCCATGGTCGACCAGGGTCCGCTTGCGGGAGGCGTCACCCTCGTACATCGCGCCGATCTGCGGCACGGTCACATGCGACTCGTCCAGGACGAGCAGGAAGTCCTCGGGGAAGTAGTCGATCAGGGTGTTGGGCGCGGTGCCGGGCTCGCGGCCGTCGAAGTGCATCGAGTAGTTCTCGACGCCGGAGCAGCTGCCGATCTGGCGGAGCATCTCGATGTCGTACGTGGTGCGCATGCGCAGCCGCTGGGCCTCCAGGAGCTTGCCCTGCTTCTCCAGCTCGGCGAGGCGCTGCTCCAGCTCCTTCTCGATGCCGTTGACGGCCTTCTCCATGCGCTCCGGGCCCGCCACGTAGTGGCTGGCGGGGAAGACGTAGAGCGACTGGTCCTCACTGATGATCTCGCCCGTGATCGGGTGGAGGGTGGAGAGCGCCTCGATCTCGTCGCCGAACATCTCGATGCGGACGGCCAGTTCCTCGTACACCGGGAAGATCTCGATGGTGTCGCCGCGCACCCTGAAGGTGCCGCGGGCGAACGCCACGTCGTTGCGCGTGTACTGGATGTCCACGAAGCGGCGCAGCAGCTGGTCGCGGTCGATCTCGTCGCCGACCTTGAGCTGGACCATCCGGTCGACGTACTCCTGCGGGGTGCCGAGGCCGTAGATGCAGGAGACGGAGGCGACCACGATCACGTCGCGACGGGTCAGCAGCGAGTTCGTCGCGGAGTGGCGCAGCCGCTCGACCTCCTCGTTGATCGAGGAGTCCTTCTCGATGTAGGTGTCCGACTGCGGGACGTACGCCTCGGGCTGGTAGTAGTCGTAGTACGACACGAAGTACTCGACGGCGTTGTTGGGCAGCAGCTCGCGGAACTCGTTGGCCAGCTGGGCGGCTAGGGTCTTGTTCGGCGCCATGACGAGCGTGGGGCGCTGGAGCTTCTCGATCATCCAGGCAGTCGTCGCCGACTTTCCGGTGCCGGTGGCGCCGAGGAGGACGACATCCTTCTCACCTGCACGGATGCGCTTCTCCAGGTCGGCGATGGCCGCCGGCTGGTCACCGCTGGGCTGGTAGGGACTGACGACCTCGAAAGGCGCCACCGTACGTTCGATCTTGGAAACGGGCCGCATGCAACCACCGTACGACCCGCCACTGACAACCGGGGTCCGATCGCGTCCCGGTCACCAGTCGTGCGGGGAGGCCGAGCCTTCGCGCGGGGGCTCGGAAGCCGCCCAGCTGGTGCGTTCCGGGAACGACGGGCGGTGCCGGGGCACCGGGACGATCCGGGGTGGACGCTTCTCCCAGTCCGGTTTGCCCATGACGACCAGCGGATCGAACATCACGACCACCCCGGCGAGGAGCAGGAAGGCGACGGGACCGATCAGCATCGGCGCGAGCAGGGCGGCCGGCGACTCCCCGCCGCCCGCGGCATGCGTGCCGTGCAGCTGGACGCTGAGCGCGGCCATCCCCGTGTAGTGCATGCCGCTGACCGCGACGCCCATGACGAGGCTGGCCCCCAGACTGGCCAGGAAGCCATGCACGGAGACGGCGGCCCAGAGCGCGGCGGTGGCGGCCACCACCGCGATCACCACGGAGATGCTGACGATGAGGGTGTTGTACTCGAACTGCCCGTTCATCCTGATCCCGGCCATGCCCAGGTAGTGCATGGTGGCCACGCCCAGACCGGTGATCGTGCCTCCGGTGACCAGCGCCATGGGGGTGGCGCCCCGGTAGCCGACGATGAAGATGCCGATGCCGACCATCACGATCGCGACGGCGAGGCTGGCGAAGGTGATGCCCCGGTCGTAGCCGAGCGGCGCCTCATGGACCGTGAAGCCCATCATCGCGATGAAGTGCATGGTCCAGATGCCCGACCCTATGGAGGTGGCGCCGAGGGCCAGCCAGGCGGCCTTGAAGGAGCGCTCGGTCCGCAGGGACCGGGCGGTGCAGCGCAGTCCCAGTGCTCCGCCGAGGCAGGCCATGATGAACGCCGCGACCGGCGTCACAAGGCCATAGGTGAATCCGTCGACCGTCCCGTGCATACCCGTGTGCCCTTCACCCCGTACCGACTGAAGAGGCCCTACCCCTGTTGCGGCCCTGGTTCGGGGCGACCCTAGGGCCCGCTGCGCGACAGGCAAACATTTTCCGGGCAATTTATCGACTCCGGGCGCCTGGGAGTTCCGGTCTGGGCGGATCCGTTCCCATTGGTGCCGCCGATTTCCGCCCCTCGCGCCTCTCGCGGGCGGGCCGCGCTGTCAGTGGGCGGCCGTACGGTGGTCGACATGGACAGCAGTGCGCAGTTCGTCGAATGGGCCGTCGTCGAGAGCGACATCGGCCCGCTGCTCCTCGCCGCCACCGGCCAGGGCCTGGTCAACGTGGTGTTCCACGCGGATGAAGCGGTGCGCGACCGGGCCGTGCGGGCCCTCGCCGCCCGGTTCGGCACCGAGCCGGCCCCGGCCGTGCCCGGCCGGGCGGGTCCACTGGATGAGCCCATACGTCAGATCGCGGCCTACTTCGCGGGCGGGCTGCGGGAGTTCGCGCTGCCGCTCGACTGGTCGCTCGCGTCCGGCTTCAACCGGCAGGTACTGCGCGAACTGGCGACGGGCGTTCCGTACGGGACGGTGGTGGGCTACGGCGATCTGGCCCGCCGGGTCGGCCAGCCCGGAGCGGCCCAGGCGGTGGGCGCGGCCATGGGGGCCAACCCGCTGCCGGTGGTGGTGCCCTGCCACCGCGTGGTGGAGAGCGACGGTGGGCTCGGCGGATTCGGCGGCGGCCTGGAAACGAAGCGGCGCCTCCTCGCCCTTGAGGGGGTGCTGCCGGAGCCGCTGTTCTGAGGGGTTGCGGCGGCGCTGGGGGCCGTTTGTCTCTTGCACGGGTACGGGGTACGGGCGGGCTGCCGCAGCCCTGTTCTGGGCGACTGTGGCCCGGGGCCGTTTGCATCGTGCGCGGGTGCCAGGGGGCCCGGGGATGTGTGGCAGCCCGTATTCTGCGCGGCTGCGGCCCCAGGGGGCCGTTTGCACCGTGCGCGTGTACGGGCTGGCACACTGCGCCAGTGACTACGCTCCCGGATGCCTCCGACACCGGCCGCGCACCCGACAGGGCCGCACTGCCGGCGCTGCGGCGGCGAATAACCGCAGTGCTGATCGCGAGCCAGATACTCGGCGGACTCGCGAATGCCACGGGGATCGCACTCGCTGCCGTACTGGCCGCCGAGATCAGCGGCAGCCAGGCCCTGTCCGGGCTCGCCTCGGCGTCCATGGTGGCCGGGCCCGCGCTGCTCGCGATGCCGCTGGCCGCGCTTATGACCAAGCGCGGCCGCCGCCCCGGACTGGTGCTCGCCTATCTCCTCGGCGCGGTGGGAGCCGTGGTCGCGGTCACCGGCGCGGTGCTCGACAGCTTCCCGCTGCTGCTCTGCGGCATGGCCGTCTTCGGGGCCGGGTCCCTGGGCAACCTCCAGGCCCGGTACGCCGCCGCCGACCTCGCCGAGCCCGGCCGGCGGGGCCGGGCGATCTCCACCGTGGTCTGGGCGACGACGATCGGCGCCGTGCTCGGCCCGAACATCGCCGCACCCGCCGGGCGCAGCGTCACCGGGTTCGGCATACCGGCGGCCGCGGGCCCGTTCGTCTGGGCGGCCGGGGTGTTCCTGCTTTCCGCCGGACTCGTCGCCGTACTGCTGCGCCCGGACCCCCTGCTGACCGCACGCGAACTGGACGGCAGCGCGGCGCAGCCCCCGGCGGCCCGCTCGCTGCGGGCCGGGGTCGCGGCGGTCAGGGACTCACCTCGGGCCCGCCTCGCGCTGGTCACCGTGGCCGTCTCGCACACCGCAATGGTGTCGATCATGTCGATGACGCCGGTCGCGCTCACCCGCCACGGCGCGGACATCGAGCTGATCGGCCTGGTCATCAGCATCCACATCGCGGGGATGTACGCGTTCTCGCCAGTGATGGGCTGGCTCGCCGACCGCCTCGGGCGGCTCTCGGTGATCGGTCTGGCGGCCGGACTGCTGTGCTGCGCCGCCCTGTTGGCGGGCACCGCGGGCGCGAGCCACGGGCAGACCATGGCGGGACTCTTCCTGCTGGGCCTCGGCTGGTCGGCGGGACTGGTCTCCGGTTCGGCCCTGCTGACCGACTCCGTACCGGGCCCCGCCCGCGCCGCCGTGCAGGGCCTCTGCGACCTGACCATGAATGTGGCGGCAGGCCTCGGCGGCCTCGCGGCCGGCCTGATCGTGGCCCGCGCGGGCTACGGCTGGCTGAACGCGGTGGGCGCGTCATTACTGCTGCCGATGGCGGGCTTGGCACTGTTCACATCCCGGCGGCATGGGGCGCGGGGCACGGCCTAAGGAACAGCGAGGGGGTGGTTTCGGGGGGCCGGCTCATGCCTCCCGAAACCAGGGAACGCGGTTCAGGGCCCGACTACAGACTGATGTGGTAGGCCTTGCGCAGCGTCTCGTGGACGGTCCAGGTCGTTCGGTCGCCCTCGCGCAGCACGCATGCGTCGCCGGGGCCGACCTCCAGCGTGTCGCCGCCCGCCACCTCGACGGTGGCGCGACCGCTGATCACCACGAAGAGTTCGCTGGCCTCGGTGTCGGTCACCACGCCCGGGGTGATCTGCCAGATGCCCCGTATCTGCTTCCCGTCCGCCGACTCCCACAGCACCTTCCCGGTCACCTCCGGGGTGCCGGAGACGATCTGTCCGGGGTCGAGCGGCTCCGGCTCCAGTTCGGCGTCGGCAATGTGCACGGCAAAGGATGCGGGTGCGACGAGCGAGTGGGGAGAAGCAAGCGAGTCGGGAGAAGCAGCGGAGTCGGGGGCGGTGCGGGCCTGGTCCATGGTGCTCATGGCCGGTCAATCTAGCCGCGTACGGCAACGGCTCCGACCGGCAGTCCGGCCAGGTCTGACCACCCCTCCGCGACAGTCTGTCCAGCGCGTCTCCTCAGCCGGCGCGCAGTCGCTCAAACCGGCTTCGTCAGGAAGAAGTTGGAATGCCGGAGCGAGCGGCCCGGATCTGCCGCTGCCCTCAGCCGAGCTGTCCTTGGCTACGTGCGGCGCGTCGACATCCGCAGCCCGGCCCCGGCCCCGCGCGGCAGAACGTTTACCCGGCTTCCGGACGTGCCAGGGATGGGGCATGCCCTTTGACGACGTACCTGATGCGAGCAAGGTGTCGGACGAAGTACGGACCGCCCTCGACGAAGGCCGTCCGGTTGTCGCCCTGGAGTCGACGATCATCTCGCACGGCCTCCCCCGGCCGCGCAATCTGCGGGTCGCCACCGAGCTTGAGCAACTGGTACGGGCCAAGGGCGCCGTTCCCGCGACGATCGCCGTCCTCGACGGGCGGCCCCTGGTGGGCCTGGACAAGGCGCAGTTGGAGCGGGTGGCGAACGAGGAGTTGCGCAAGCTGGGGCACCGCGATCTGCCGATGGCCCTGGCGACCGGGGCGAGTGGGGCGACGACCGTGTCGGCGACCGCGTTCCTGGCCGCGCGGGCGGGCCTGCGCGTCTTCGCGACCGGCGGGCTCGGCGGCGTACACCGCGAATGGGCCGAGACGCAGGACGAGTCGGCGGATCTGCGACTCCTCGCCCGCACTCCGATCGCCGTGGTGTGCGCCGGCGTGAAGTCGATCCTCGATGTACCGGCCACGCTCCAGCGCCTGGAGACGCTGGGAATCGGCGTGCTCGGCTACGGCACGGACCGCTTCCCCGGGTTCTACCTCTCCAGTTCGGGCGAGCCGGTCGACTGGACGGTACGCACGCCTCAGGAGGCCGCGGACGTGCTGCGGGCCCATCGTTCACTCGCGCTCAACTCGGCGCTGATCGTGGCCAATCCCGTACCCGAGGCCGAACAACTCGATCCGCGACTGCACGACGAGGTGCTCGCGGCGGGCCTCGCCGCCTGCCGGGCCGCTGGCGTCACGGGCCAGGCGGTGACCCCGTTCCTCCTCGGCTACCTGGTCGAGCACACGGACGGCGCCTCACTGGAGGCGAACGTGGCGGCGGTGCGCGGCAACGTCCGGCTCGCCGCGGACATCGCGGCGGCGCTGTGAGGGATGCCGCGGGTGCGGGTGACGACCGGACAGGGGTGGGCGGCGGGCGCACCGGCACGGGCGGCGGGCGCACCGAGGCGGATGACGGGTGCCCCGGCGCCGACGGCGGGCTGACCGGCTCGGGCGGTGGGCTCCTCGTCGTCGGGGACGTCGTCACCGACGTGGTCGCCCGGCATCGCGGCCCGCTCGCGTCCGCGACGGACACCATGGCCCACATCCGTACGGTGCCAGGCGGCGCGGGCGCCAACGCGGCCTGCTGGGCGGCCCATTCGGGCTGTCCGGACGTACGCCTGCTGGCCCGGGTCGGCCGGGACTCGGCCGGCTGGCACGATCTTCGGCTGCGCCGGGCCGGCGTGCGCCCCCTGCTGATCCCGGACGCCGACGCACCCACCGCGACCGTGATCGCCCTGGTCGACACGGCGACGGCGGAGCGCACCTTCCTGACCGACAGCGGCGCCGTCCACCGCATGAACCCCGCCGACTGGTCGCCCACCCTCCTCGACGGCGTCTCCCACCTCCACCTCTCCGGGTACCTTCTCTTCGCCGACCCGAGCCGCGAACTGGCCCTCGTCGCAAGGAAGTCGGCCCAGCGGACCCGCGTCACCGTGAGCCTGGACCCGGCATCGACCGGCTTCATCCACGCGCTGGGCGTCGACCGCTTCCTGGCCATGGCCGAGGGCACGGACATCCTGCTGCCCAACGCGGACGAGGCGGCCTTCCTGACCGGACTGCCCGAACCAGCCGACGCCGCAGCCAAGTTGAGCCGCCAGTTCCCCCTGGTGGCGGTCACCCTGGGCGCGGCAGGAGCGCTGGTGGCCGCTGCCGGGGAGGTCATCGCGGAAGTCGCGGCGCCGCAGGCGACAGCCCTGGACTCCACCGGCGCGGGCGACGCCTTCACCGGCGCCTTCCTCGCCGCCCACCTGACCTGCGCGCCCCCGAGGGAGGCGGCGGAGGCGGGGTGCCGGGCGGGAGCACTGGCGGTGGGGCTGGTGGGAGGAAGGCCACCGTTGGGGTAGGGGTGGTGGCAAATGATGGACGGGCGTGCCAGGAGAGCCAGGTCATCGTGCCGGCCGACGGCTTCGCCGACCCGATCACCTGTGGTCTTCCCGCCGGTTGCCCTCCGGTCGGGCCAGGCCGGGAAGGCCACCCGCACCGGCTGGTTCCGCGTCGAACGGCGCTACCGTGACGGCTGGTCCACCCTGTACAACTCGCCGATGCCCTTCAGCCAGTACTTCAGCGGGGGCCGGGCCACGGAACGCGTCTTCCAGTCCCAGGCAGTCTGCCTGCCGGTCGGCTAGGGGATGTCCGTCCAAGCCGGATGCCGAGGATCGTCGACGCGTACGACAACATCGGCGGCGTCCCCCGGCCACACCTCGGCTTCGTAGCGTTCGAAGGCGGTGAGCGTCCAGCGGGCGTTCTCTTCCGTGCGGCGTCGCAGGGCAGGTGCGGACAGCCCGAGGTGCACGGTGAGGTCGAAGGGGAACCAGCGGCCGAGGAGCAAGGGGCCGTGCAGGACCAGCACTCCTCCTTCGGGGAGAAGTCGGTAGGGGCTTCGGGTCGCCCGGTCGGTCGCCGGGTCCCAGAGGTCGGGCAGTACCCGGCCGGTGCCGCCCGGCTCCAGTGGTCCGAACACCTCCCGCCACAGGGCGCCGGTGTCGAACCAGCCGTCGTAGTACGTGTCCGGGTCCTCGCGGCCGTACTCGTAGCGCAACGAGGCCGGTCGCAGGAAGCCCTCGGTCGAGACCGTGAGAACGGACCTGCCGCGAAGGCGGAGCGATTCCGCCACGCGTTCCGCCAGCTCCGCGGGGCGGGCCGCCGGGGCACCGTCGATGCCGATGCGCAGCCAGGGGCTGCCGTCGGCCGCCTTGAGGTCCATGGCCCGTTCGGTGAGAGCCCCGGTCAGCCGTTCCCAGGTGATCGCTTCGAGTCGCACGCCTCCATCATGCGGGGCGGGCCGACTTGACCTTGACGGCAGGATCCGGGCATCGCCGCGGTGAGCAACGACACGACAGCGGTGGATCCACGAACGGCAAGGCCAATCCGCCCTGTTCGACCGGCCATTGAGCGGGGAATCACAGAAGGGCGAGTACGCGAAGAGAGCCCTGTGGGGGTGCGAGGAGACAGGGCCGGTCGCCGCCCAGGGCGGCGTCAAGAAGGAGGCTGTCCCATCCTCGTCATAGAACCCCGGCGGCACCATCGCTGCACCGAGTGCGACCGCGCCCCGCTGCGCCATCTCGTCCTGGAATCCGGCGTTCCGCGCTGCCTGGACTGCTCGGACCTCGGCCATCTGGTCTTCCTGCCGCGCGGCGACACCGCGCTGACCCGCCGGGCCCGCGCGGGCAGTTCGCTCTCCGCCGTCGTGATCCGCTTCAACCGGCGCCGACGACGCTACGAGCGCCAGGGCGTCTTCGTCGAGGAGCCGGCCCTCGCCGCCGCGGAGGCCGCCTGCCTCGCCGACGCCGAGGCGCGCGCCCGGCGGCGCGCCCGGGACGCCGAGCGCCGCGCCGCCGAGGACGTACGGTTCACCGCCGCGCTGACCGAGGAGATCCTGCGTCTGTTTCCGTACTGCCCGGCCGAACGGGCCCGCGACATCGCGCTCCACGCCTCGGTGCGCGGCAGCGGCAGGGTGGGCCGGTCGGCGGCGGGTCGCGCACTGGACGAAGCCGCCGTGACGGCCGCCGTACGCGCCTCCGTACGGCATCTGGACACGGAGTACGACGCGCTGCTCATGGCCCGGGTTCCGCACAACCGGGCGCGGGCGGGGGTCGCCGCGGCGATCGACGCGGTACTGGCCTCCTGGGCCAGGGAAGCCGAGCCTCCCCCCGCGTAGCGCGGGTACGCGCGAGCCGGAGCGGACTCCCGGCCTCCACAACTCCCCTTTCCCGCCCCACACTTGAACCATCCCCCTGGGTATCCCTCCCCCATGACGACTGCGCCGGCTCGCCCCTTGCTGCTCCTCGACGTGGACGGCCCGCTCAACCCCTACGCCGCCCGCCTCCCCCAGGTGCGCGGCTACCGCGCCCACCGCCTCCACCCCTCGTCCTGGCTCTCCCGACAGACACCGGGCTCCCGCGCGCACCGGTGGGGCCTGCGCGTCTATCTCAACTCCTCCCACGGCCCACGGCTCCGCTCCCTCCCGTACGAACTGGTGTGGGCCACCACCTGGATGAACGAGGCGAACGAAATGATCGCGCCGGTCATCGGCCTCCCGCCCGACCTCCCCTTCATCGCCTGGCCCGAGCTCTTCGCCACCGATCCGGACGGCCTGTACTGGAAGACCAGACCCCTGCTGAAGTGGGCCGCGGGCCGCCCTTTCGCCTGGGTGGACGACATGATCACCAACCTGGACGACACTTATGTGCGCGACAACCACGATTCACCCGCGCTCCTGTTGCGCGTACACCCCCGACAAGGCTTGCGCGAGGCGGACTTCAGGCAGCTGACGCAGTGGGCGGCGAGCGTGTGAGACCCGGCCGCCGAGGCATATCGGCACCCTGGGCCACGACCCGTTCAGGCCTCGCGGTTCAGCCGAGCAGCGCCGTGAGCGCTCCCACCGGATCCGCGTCCGGGGTGCCGCGCGGCCACCAGTCCTCTCTCTCCGGGTCCGATTCGTATCCGTACCAGAGCCCGTCGCGGCCGTAGCGGAGTTGGGTGGTCCGGGTGGCGAGGCGGTTGCGGCTGGGGCGGAAGTCCGGGAATCCGGCGGCGGTCAGGGCAGGGCGGGCGCGGTCGAAGGGGCCCGCCGGCGGATCCCAGGGGGTTTCCAGTACGCCGAGTGCCGCTATGCCGCCCTGTCGCCAGGCGGCCACCGCGCGTGCCAGGTCGGTGGGGGTGCGGTCGGTGGCCCGGGTCAGGGACGTGTAGAGCGCCCGGGTGGCCGAGGTGAGGCCGGAGCCGGGGTGGGCGGCGGCGAGGCGGACGGCGTCCTGCCAGATGGAGAGCGGGGCGATCGGGTCCTCTCCGGTGCTGAGGAGCGTGTGGGCGCGGATGGCCGCCTCGGTGGCGAGGAGGTCGAGGGACAGCGGGTCGGGGCCCCCGTGCACCTCGGGGAAGGCGGGCGGGTGGCCCGGCCTCGGCGGCATGGGGAACGGCGGCGGGAGAGGGGGGAGCGTGCGCGACTGGACCGCCGTACGGGCCTGGACGGTGGGGAGTTGAGGGGCGGGGGCCACCCGCTCGACGGCCATGCGGGTGGCATTGCGCCGGGTGAGCGCGGCGAGGACTTCCTGCTCACCCCTCCCCCGCATCAGCAGCAGCACGAACGGATCCTCGTCCAGGAGCCGGGCGGTCTGGTAGCAGAGCGCCGCCGCGTGCTTGCAGGGATAGCCGTCGTCGGGGCAGGAGCAGTCGGGGATCAAATCGCCGGAGGCGGGCAGCAGGGCCGCCTCATCGGCCAGGGCGTGCGGAAGGTCCTTGTCGAGGAGCGCGGCGATGTGGGCGGGTGCCGCCGCCGCGGTGTCGAGGAAGTCCTCCCAGGCCTGGTCGGGGAGGGTGCGCAGACGCAGTTCCGTACGGTAGGGGCGCGGGCGGGAGCCGTGCACGTACGCGGTGATCCGGCCGGGCGTGACGGTGATCGCGTCCACGTTGCCGGCCGCCGCGTAGGCGCGCCCGCGTGCCAGTCTGGCCGGGTCCAGGGCGAGTTCCTCCAGGGCCTCCACCCAGGCGTCGCCCCACCAGGTCCCGGCCCGCTCGGAGCGGGC
Organism: Streptomyces sp. NPDC094147; assembly: GCF_044764265.1. NCBI lineage: Bacteria > Bacillati > Actinomycetota > Actinomycetes > Kitasatosporales > Streptomycetaceae > Streptomyces > Streptomyces sp. NPDC094147. The sequence continues at coordinate 181,153 of NZ_JBIWHT010000001.1, forward strand.
GCCGAGCGTGGGATAGGTGCGGCGGCGATCGTCGTGACGGGGGGTGCGGATGGACGGGCGGGCGGTCATGGCGTCCTCCGCAGCGAGATCAGGTCGGCCAGTTCCCGGTCGGTGAGTTCGGTCAGGGCGCTTTCGCCGCAGCCCAGGACGGCCTCCGCCAACTGGCGTTTCTGTTCCAGCATTTCGGCGATGCGGTCCTCGACCGTGCCCTCCGCGATCAGGCGGTGGACCTGGACCGGCTGGGTCTGGCCGATGCGGTAGGCGCGGTCGGTGGCCTGTTCCTCCACTGCCGGGTTCCACCACCGGTCGTAGTGGATGACATGGCCCGCGCGGGTGAGGTTGAGACCGGTCCCGGCGGCCTTCAGGGAGAGGATGAAGACGGGGACCTCGCCGGACTGGAAGGCGTCGACCAGGCGGTCCCGCTCGGTCACCGGCGTTCCCCCGTGGAGCAGTTGGGAGGGCACGCCGCGTGCGGTGAGGTGCGTGGAGAGCAGCCGGGCCATGGCGACGTACTGGGTGAAGACCAGCACCGAGCCGTCCTCGCTGAGGATGGTGTCCACCAGTTCTTCGAGCAGGGCCAGTTTCCCGGAGCGGGACGAAAGGCGCGGAGCCGCCTCCTTCAGGTACTGGGCGGGGTGGTTGCAGATCTGCTTCAGCGCGGTGAGCAGCTTCATGATCTGGGCGCGGCGGGCGATGCCCTCCGAGGCCTCGACCGCCGTCATCACCTCGCGGACCACCGCCTCGTAGAGGGCGGCCTGTTCGCGGGTGAGCGGCACGGGGTGGTCGGTCTCCGTCTTGGGCGGCAGTTCGGGCACGATGCCCGGGTCGGACTTCTTCCTCCGCAGGAGGAAGGGGCGGACCAGACGGGAGAGGCGGGCCGCCGCGTCCTCGTCCTCGCCGTTCTCGACCAGCCGGGCGTGCCGGGCCCGGAACGCCTTCAGGGGGCCGAGCAGCCCGGGGGTCGTCCAGTCGAGCAGCGCCCACAGCTCGGAGAGGTTGTTCTCCACCGGGGTGCCGGTGAGCGCGATCCTGGCCGGGGCGGGGATGGTGCGCAGCGCCTTCGCGGTCGCCGAGAAGGGGTTCTTGACGTGCTGGGCCTCGTCCGCGACCACCATGTTCCAGGTGTGGGCGGCCAGTTGGGGCGCGCTGCCGCGCATCGTGCCGTAGGTGGTGAGGACGAAGCCGCCTTCGATGTCCTCCAGGGTGCGGCTGCTGCCGTGGAAGCGGTGGACCGGGACGCCCGGCGCGAACCGGGTGATCTCCCGCTGCCAGTTGCCGAGCAGTGAGGCCGGGCAGACCACCAGGGTCGGCTCGGTGCGGGCCCGGCGCAGATGCAGGGCGATCACGGTGATCGTCTTGCCGAGGCCCATGTCGTCGGCGAGGCAACCGCCGAGGCCCAGCGAGGTCATCAGCTCCAGCCAGGCCAGGCCGCGCAGTTGGTAGTCGCGCAGTGTCGCGTTCAGGCCGGGCGGCTGCTCGGCCGTCGCGGGGCCTTCGAGGAGCCGGTCGCGGAGCACCGCCAGCGCGCCGACCGGGACCGCCTCGACCGTCTCGCCGTCGATCTCCGCGGTGCCGGTGAGCGCGACGGACAGCGCGTCCACGGGGTCGAGCAGGCCCAGGTCGCGCTTGCGTGCCTTGCGGACGAGCTCGGGGTCGGCGATCACCCACTGGTCGCGCAGCCGCACGATCGGACGGTGGGATTCGGCGAGCACATCCATTTCGGCGTCGCTGAGCGGTTCACCGCCGAGCGCCAACTGCCAGTTGAAGGCGAGGAGTTCCTCGGCGTCGAAGAAGGAGGTGCCGTCGGTCGCCGAGCCGGGCGCCGGCCGTACGACGGCGGCGGCGCTCAGCGTACGGGCCAGTTCGCGCGGCCAGTGGACGGCGACGCCCGCCGCGTCCAGCCTCGCCGATGCCTCGCCGAGCAGCTCGTACAACTCGGTCTCGGTGAGCGGCAGTACATCGGGGACGCTCCGCTCCAGGAGCAGTCCCAGCGGCGGCCAGACGCGGGCCGCGCGGCGCAGGGCGAGCAGCGCGTCGATCCGGGCCCGCGGGCCGAAGGCGTCAACTCCGGAGCCGATTCCGCCGGTTCGTGCCCGGTCGCCGCTTCCGGCCCGGCTCCCCGGCTCCTCGCCGTCCGCCCAGAGGCGGGCCGCGTCGACGACGAGGGTGGGGTCGGCGAGGCTGTGCACCTGGACGATCGCCGAGCCCGCGCGCCGGGCCTCGCCCTCCTCCTCGGACACCGTGTCGAACAACTCGTATCCGGACAGGTCCAGGCGGAGCGACACCCGTACGCCCGCGTCCATGCCCGCGGCCGCCTCCGCCGCCCAGGCACGGGCGGCGGGCAGGTGCTGGGCGGCGGGCGCGGCGAACGGGGCTCCCGCCGCGTACGCCGCGGCCGGGGTGCGCGGCAGGCTGTCCGCGACCGCGTCGAGGAAGGACCGCACCAGTGCCTCGGGGTCGGGCAGTTGGAGGGCTCCCCGGCCCGGGACGGGGGCGGCGTACGCCTCGTACGGCATGGCGGCGGCGATGGCCCGCAGCTGGGCGATGTCGTCGGCGTCCAGTGGTCCGGCCCGCCAGGCGTCGTGGCTGGTCGAGGTGAGTCCGGGCAGCAGCCTGCCGCGGGCGACGAGGTGCAGGGCGTGCAGTGCGGCGGCGCCCCAGCAGGCCGCCGCCGGGTGTGCGGCGCGGTGGCGGCGGGCCGCGATCAGCGCCGGAAGGGCGTCTACGACGGCCACGAGGAGAGCGGGGACCTTGCGGCTGCGGGCGCCCGCGCCGTGGCGGCGCACCACGGTCAGCTGGGTCACCTCACCCAGCGTTCCCTGCGGCACCGGCCCCTGGGCGGGGTCCCAGAAGGCGACCCTTCCGTCGCGCGGCAGCCCGGCGGGCAGGAACACGGCGGCCGCGGCCGTCCAGGCCCACGGAGGCGCGGCGGGCCCTGCCCCCGCGGCCCCCGCCTCGTGCTCCCGGGCGAAGCCGTGGCGGGGCTCCGGCCCATACCGGTGCTCGGGCTGCTCCTGCCAGGCGCGGGAGGCCGTCGGCCGCTCCGGGTGTCGCGTCGGTGTCGGCTGGGTCATGTGGCCGGTCACCTCCCTTCGTCCGCGGGTCGTCGTTCATCGCGTGGTCCGCGACTGTTCTACGACCTTACGGGCGGGGTCTGACAATGGGCCCCGCGGCCTCAGCGCACCCCCTCCCACAAGGCACGTTCCTCGCCGCGGGGGTCGCTCTCGACGGTCGGCGCGACATCGAAGACCTTGGTCGTCCGGCTCTCGCGGTCATACGGAGCCCAGCCCGGATCACCGGTCTTCGCGAAGGCCACCCAGGCCCCGTGCATCGCGTCCGCGAGTGCCTGCGGAGGCCGCTCGCCGAGGATCTGGGCGTACTCCGGGTCATCGAGCCGGTCGAAGACGAAGGCCAGCTCTGAGGCGTGGCAGGCGCCGAGTCTGCCACCGTGGGCCGGGGAGCGCCGGGCGAACTCGTACATGTACGAGCCGGGCACCGACTCGGCGATCCGGATGGCCGGGATCCGGTAGAACCAGTCGGTCGTGACCGCGTCGAACAGCTCACCGGGCACGGCGCCCGGTCGGCGCTCCGCGTATACACGCAGCGCCTTGTCGGGGTCGAGTCCGTACGCCGTCGTCGCCAGCCGGAGCCTGGACTGCGGCAGTACGTCGATGCGTTCGGTCGGCACCAGGAAGAGGCGGTACTCCTCGCGGTTGCTGCCGGCCAGGAGCTCTACCCCGCAGTCGGGCGCGGGAAGCGGCAGCTCGTCGAGGACGGGTTCGAACGGCATCATGTTGAGCGCCGCCTCGCCCCACAGCGCCGGATCCGGGCGGGCACCGATCTCGCCCCGCAGCTGCGCCTGCGCGCGCAGCAGCTCTTCGAGGGGCACGGCGGCGAAGTCCTCCGCCGTCGCCTCGATGCCGAGCTTCCCGGCGAGCCTGGCCGTGATCAGTTCGGCCGAGGCGGGCCGCAGGAAGTGGTGGGCGGCGCCGCTCTGCAGGATCGCGCGCCGGAACAGTCCGCGTGTGCGGGGCAGTGACAGCAGCGCGCCGATGCTCATGGCGCCCGCGGACTCGCCGAAGACGGTCACCCGGCCGGGGTCACCGCCGAAGGCCTCGATGTTGTCGCGGACCCATTCCAGGGCGGCGATCTGGTCGAGCAGCCCCCGGTTGTCGGGCCGGTCGGGCAGCCGCAGGAAGCCGTCGGTGCCGAGCCGGTAGTTGATGCTCACGTACACCACACCGTCGCGGGCGAAGGCGCTTCCATCGTACGCGGACGCCGATCCGGAGCCATTGGCGAAGGCCCCGCCGTGGATCCACACCATCACGGGGAGTCCGCCGCCGGGGAGCGGGTTCGGTGTCCAGATGTTGAGGTTGAGGCAGTCCTCGCCCTGGGAGCCGTCGTCCGGGAGGAGGGTGTCGAAGGGCGGCGCGTACGGGGCTCTGGGGACGCTCGCTCCATAGGAGAGCGCGTCGCGGACGCCGTCCCAGGAGGCGGCCGGCGCGGGTGCGCGAAAGCGTGCCTCCCCGAAGGGGGGTGCGGCGAACGGGATGCCGAGGAAGGCGGCCACGCCGTCGGCGACGAGCCGTCCTCGCACCGCGCCCTGGCGGGTCGTTCGGATGGGTTCCATCAGGTTCGTACGCCTTCCGACAGGGTTTCGAGCAGGGCCGTGCCGAACTCCGCGGGACGTTCGACATGGACCGCGTGCCCGGCTCCGGGCACCGCAATCTCTCGTACCCTGCCGCCGGCCGTGCGTAAAGGCCCAGCGCGTGGCGGGTCTGGGCCAGCATCGGCTGGGCCGGGGTGCCATCCCAGCCGGGTCGCGGTGCCCGCGCCGTAGCTTGCCTCCAACGGCAGGCAGGAGGGATACCCGGCCGTCCCGGCGGCGCTCGCGACGCCGCCCCCGCCCAGCAGGCCCATCAGCACCGCCGTGAGGTGATGTGCGCGCACCACACAAGACGAAGGGGAGGTGATGCGCGGCCCGGTCGCTCGGGCGGGCTATCGACGCGGCACACCGGATGCCGGAACGACCGGCAGGGGGCAGGCTGGCGGCACTGACCGCCGCAGCCATGCCGTACAGACGAGGACCGCTCATGTCCGTGCCCGCGTCCCAGTCCCCCGCCCCGGCCTCGCGCCGCCGTCGCGCGGCGATCGTCGCCGGGGCCGTGCTGCTCGCCCTCGCCACCGCGGCCTGCTCGGAGCTCGACCGGACGGCGATCGGAACGATCTCCTACTCGACCGGCACGGAGCAGCCCGTCATGCTGACCAGCCCGAAGGTGCGGGGCTGCCACCGGCTCCCGCCGACCGGCGCGACGTACCTCAACAACAACACCCTGGTCGACATGGTCATGTACCCGACACCGAACTGCACCGGCAAGGCCACGACGTACATCGGCAGCAGGTTCGCCAACAACGTGGCGCCGAAGGCCCCGCCTTGGCGCAGCTACACCTTTGTGCACTGAGGCGGCCCGGACCGCACCGAGCGGGCCACGGGGCCCCGCCCCCAGCTGGTGTCCCTCTGGCCCTAGCTTCTAGAGCTCCAGCCAGCCATGGCCCACGTACCAGTGGCCGCCGTCCAGCAGGTGCTGCGCGACGGCCTGCTCCACCCGGGTGCGCTGCGGAAGCTGCGCAATGGGTAGTTCCGGGTCGCCGAACACGAAGCCGACGGGGTCGCGGTCGGACGGCTCGTCGTCTTTGTATGCGGTACAGAACAAACCTTGAAATCGCAGAATGTTGGAGCGCTCGGGGAGATGGTCGCCCAGCTGCGGGTCGAGCAGCCAGGAGTGGCAGACGCCCACCCGGTACCGCTCCTCGGGGTAGTGGCGCGCGAAGAACTCCTTGGCCTCGGCGATGGAGTCGGCGCAGGCGCTGGGTGTCAACGGACCCTGGAAGTCCGGGATATGAAGACTCAGGCAGGTGTCGTCGGGGTCCGCCTCCAGACCGGCGGCCTGGACGGCCCGGCTCGTACGCTCCCCGAGCCGCGAGCGCTGGAACTGGAGCCGGCCGAGCTGGTAGATCTCCCCGCGGAAGTGCAGCCGCAGCCAGCCGGGCGCGTCGAGCCCACCGTTTCCGCGCCGCCTGCGGTGCACCGCGATGTGCCGGCCGAGGTCGGCGAGCGTACGGCGGGCGATGTCCTCGGGGATCTCTCGTTGCCGGTGGTACGCCCTGATGTGCGGCAGCGCCGCGATGGCGACGTACACGGGGAACCAGCGCTCCAGCTCCCCCAACCCGGCTGGCAGCGCGGGCGGTTCGGGGCGGAGTCCGATGGTCCCGATGTCCTGTACAAGGCCCCGCACCGCTCGGTCCAGCAGCTCGCCGAGCTCGGGTTCGGCGGTGAACCGGGCGGCCAGCGCGGTCAGTTCGTTGATGTCCTCGTGCGGGACGGCGAGGTCGAGCAGAGTCTCGGGGAGGTCGTCGACGAGCAGCATGCGCGCCACCCTAGCCATCCCGCCCCCGGGACACTGCGGCAATTCCGGGCACGCCCCACGCCCTGGGCCCCAGGGATCGGCTCCCCCTCCCGGCTTTCACGCGCGCCGCAGCGGGTAGACCTCTCTTAGAGGCGATCATCATGCTGCGCACCGGTAACGAACCGATCACCGCCCGCAGCCCCCTGCGGATGCGGCTGTGGCTGAGCATCTGGGGCCTGATCTGGGCCCTCGGTGGCACGGTCGGCTTCGCCCTGGAGGGCCGGCCGGGCTGGACCGCGGCGTGCGCGGTGCTGACGGTGGTGGTCGTGGTTGACCTCATCATGATCATTCGCCACATCCGGCAGGGGCCGCACTATCAGCCCGGCCGCGACATCCCGCCGTACGAGCCGCCGAGAACACGCTGGCCGTGAGGCCCCCCCGGCTACGCCCCCTCCTCCTCGAACCGCGCTGCCGCGAGGTACTCCGGCTTCGGGTCCAGGGCCGCCGCGAGGCGGAAGTGGCGTTTTGCCTGGGCGGGGCGGGACTCGCGTTCATAGGTGCGGGCCAGGGCGAAGTGGGCGAAGGCGTTGTCCGGTTCGCGCTCCAGGACCAGCTGGAACTCCAGCTCCGCGGAACGGAGTTGGGCCGAGGCGAAGAAGGCGCGGGCGCGCAGCAGGCGGGCCGCGGTGTTCTCGGGGTGGGCCGCGATGACCGAGTCGAGGAGTTTGACGGCGCCGCGCGGGTCCCGGGCGGCCAGGAGATGTTCGGCCGCACGGTAGTCGATGACGTGCGTCTCGGGGGTGCTCTCCGCCACGTGCATGTCCTTTCCCTCGCTGCGCGTTGTCAACGCCATGCCCAGCTCGTGTATTCCGTACGCATACGAACGCGGTCGCCCCTCCGGGAGGCGTGACTCAGAGCGCGGCCATCGCCAAGGTCAGCCCCAGCAGCACGATCACGGCTCCCGCCGCCATGAACGCCCGGTCCAGGGCGGTGCGTTCGCGGCCGAGGAGGATGACGGTGCGCGGGTCCGCCGGGTCGTAGGACACACGGACGCTGGCGCCCGGCGGAAGCGGCTCGCGGCGGTTGGGAGGGACCGGCGAAGGGAGTTCCAGGACGCGGCCGTCGGCCGTCTCGTACTGCAGGAGGGGGCGCTCCGACCCCTGCGGCGCCGGCTTCACCAGCGCCCACGTGAGCGCACCCGCCGCCTCCACGCGCCGGGTCTCCCGCAGCCCGTACGCCCCGGCGAGGACCGCCACGAGTCCGCCGAGCACTGTGAAACCCGCCAGTATGAAGAGCACACTCGGATCGTAATCCGCACCGGGTCGGGGCGGCGGCCCAAGTCGTGGAAACCCCGCGTGAAGAGGGAATCCGTACGGTTCGTGTACGCGCCGGTTCACACGGATGCCGGGTTCACGCCCTCAGAGCTGTGAGGCCCGCAGCGTGCCGGGGCCACTTACGCGCCGGGACCGCCATGTGCTGGGCCCACTACGTGCCAGGTTCGCGCCCTCGGAGCCGCGCCGCCACCAGCGCGCCAGGTCACGTACGCCGGAATCACCCCTAGCGGACCCCGGAAACACCCTCGCGGGCCCTACCGCCCCGCCCGCTCCACCAGCCCCTCCCACACCTTCCGCACCTGCGGCTCCAGCGCCTCCAAGGGGCCGTCATTGTCGATGACGACATCGGCCACGGCCAGCCGCTGGGCGCGGTCGGCCTGGGCGGCCATGCGGGCGCGGGCTTCGTCGGGGGTCATACCGCGCAGGCGCACGAGCCGGTCCAGCTGGGTTTCGGGGGCCGCGTCCACGACCACCACCAGGTCGTACAGCGGCGCCAGCCCGTTCTCCGCGAGCAGGGGTACGTCGTGGATGACGACCGAGTCGGGACCCGCCGCCGATTCGAGCGCCGCGGACCGCGCCCCGACCAGCGGGTGCACGATCTTGTTGAGGATCGCGAGCTTGTCGGGGTCGGAGAACACGACGCCGCCCAGCTTGGGGCGGTCCAGCGTGCCGTCCGCGGACAGGATGCCGGGGCCGAACGCCTCGACCACCGCCGCCAGGCCCGAAGTCCCGGGCTCGACGACCTCGCGGGCGATCCTGTCCGCGTCGATCAGCACGGCTCCGTACGAGACGAAAAGCCGTGAAACTTCACTCTTGCCGGCGCCGATACCGCCGGTCAGGCCCACCTTCAGCATGAGCGGAAGCCTAGGGGGTTCCCGTAAACCCGGCGCGGCCGGACGCACCTCCTGGGCGGGGCCGCCCTACGCGTCGCCCTCCCGCTCCGCGAGGAAGCGTTCGAACTCGCGGCCCAGTTCCTCCGCCGACGGCAGGTCCGCCGGTTCGGCGACCAGATTGCCGCGGGATTCCGCGCCCGCCACCGCGTCGTACTGGTGCTCAAGGCCCTGGACCAGGCTGACCAGATCCTCGTCGCCCTCGCCGATCTGCCGCTCGATCTCGGTCTGGGTGCGCTGCGCCTCCGTACGGAGGCCGTGCGCAACGCTCGGCAGAACCAGGCCCGTTGCCGCCGTCACCGCCTCCAGAGCGGTCAGCGCCGCATCCGGGTAGGCCGAGCGCGCCACGTAGTGCGGGACGTGCGCGGCGACGCCCAGGACGTCGTGGCCGGACTCCATGAGGCGGTACTCGATCAGCGACTCGGCGCTGCCGGGCACCTGCGCCTCGTCGAACGGCGAACGGTGGCCGGGCATCAGGTCCGTGCGGTTGCCGTGCGGTGTGATGCCGACGGGGCGGGTGTGCGGGACGCCCATCGGGATGCCGTGGAAGTTGACCGAGAGGCGCACGCCGAGGCGCTCGACGATCTGGCGGACGGCGAGCGCGAAGCGCTCCCACTCGACGTCCGGCTCGGGGCCGGACATCAGCAGGAAGGGCGCGCCCGTGGCGTCCTGGACCAGACGGATCTCCAGCGCGGGGACCTCGAAGTCCGTCCAGCGGTCCCGCTTGAAGGTCAGCAGCGGGCGGCGGGCACGGTAGTCGACCAGGCGGTCGTGGTCGAAGCGGGCCACCACCTGGTGGGGCAGCGTGTCCAGCAGCTTCTCGACGATCTGCTCGCCGGTCTCACCCGCGTCGATGTAGCCGTCGAAGTGGTAGAGCATGACCAGGCCGGCCGACTCCTGCGCGAGCGCCATGTCGACGACAGCGAGGCCCTTCGGCTCCCATTCGTACAAATCCTGCGGATCAAGCACGATTACCGCTCCTCCTCGTGTTCACCAGGAAGAACGACTGCGGGGACGCGGGCATTCCCATCCGCGCCGCTTTCCTGAAAGCCCCGCAACTTGCTTGCCGGGGAGACAAGTTGGCGAAGGGGCGCGGCACTTGGCAGGGGAATGAAGTAAGGCCCGCTCCCCATGGGGAGCGGGCCTTACTTTCAGCTATCTACCAGCTGGGGTCAGAGCCTTAGCTCTGGCCGCCCGCCAGCTTCTCGCGCAGGGCAGCCAGCGCCTCGTCCGACGCCAGGGCGCCGGAGTTGTCGTCCGACTCCGAGGAGTACGAACCGCCGGAGACGCCCGCCGGGGCGCCGGCCGGGGCGGCAGCACCCTCGGCAGCAGCGGCCTCGTCGGCCTCGCGGGACTTGATGACCTGGGCCTGGTGCTGCTCGAAGCGCGACTGCGCCTCGGCGTACTGACCCTCCCACGCCTCGCGCTGGGTCTCGTAGCCCTCGAGCCAGTCGTTGGTCTCGGGGTCGAAGCCCTCGGGGTAGATGTAGTTGCCCTGGTCGTCGTAGGACGCGGCCATGCCGTACAGGGTCGGGTCGAACTCGACCGACGCCGGGTCGGCACCGAAGGACTCGTTGGCCTGCTTCAGGGACAGCGAGATCCGGCGACGCTCGAGGTCGATGTCGATGACCTTGACGAAGATCTCGTCGTTGACCTGGACGACCTGCTCCGGGATCTCCACGTGGCGCTCGGCCAGCTCGGAGATGTGGACCAGACCCTCGATGCCCTCGTCGACGCGGACGAACGCACCGAACGGAACGAGCTTCGTGACCTTACCGGGAACAACCTGCCCGATCTGGTGCGTACGGGCGAACTGCTGCCACGGGTCCTCCTGCGTCGCCTTCAGCGACAGGGAGACACGCTCGCGGTCCATGTCGACGTCGAGGACCTCGACGGTGACTTCCTGGCCGACCTCGACAACCTCGGACGGGTGGTCGATGTGCTTCCAGGACAGCTCGGAGACGTGGACGAGACCGTCGACGCCACCCAGGTCCACGAAGGCACCGAAGTTGACGATCGAGGAGACGACGCCGGAGCGGACCTGACCCTTCTGCAGGGTGGTGAGGAACGTCTGGCGAACCTCGGACTGGGTCTGCTCGAGCCAGGCACGGCGGGACAGGACCACGTTGTTGCGGTTCTTGTCCAGCTCGATGATCTTCGCCTCGAGCTCCTTGCCCACGTAGGGCTGGAGGTCGCGGACGCGGCGCATCTCGACGAGGGAAGCCGGCAGGAAGCCACGGAGGCCGATATCGAGGATGAGACCACCCTTGACCACCTCGATGACGGTGCCGGTGACGATGCCGTCCTCTTCCTTGATCTTCTCGATGGTGCCCCAGGCACGCTCGTACTGAGCGCGCTTCTTCGAGAGGATCAGGCGGCCTTCCTTGTCCTCCTTCTGGAGAACCAGGGCCTCGATCTCGTCGCCGACCTTGACGACCTCGTTCGGGTCGACGTCGTGCTTGATCGAGAGCTCGCGGCTCGGGATGACACCTTCGGTCTTGTAACCGATGTCGAGCAGGACCTCGTCCCGGTCGACCTTCACGATGACGCCGTCGACGATGTCGCCGTCGTTGAAGTACTTGATCGTCTCGTCGATCGCGGCGAGGAAGGCTTCCTCGTTACCGATGTCGTTGACCGCAACCTGCGGGGTGGTGGCGGTGGTCTCGGTGCTGCTCGTCATGTGGGAAAGGGCTCCGGTTACGGACAGAAAGTCGTAGGTACTGCCACGCCGAGAGCCCGTATCGCCTCTGCAGAAGCCGGACAGCCTGGGAAGCGCCTATCCGGGTCGGTCCGGATGGCGCCTCGACAACCGAGGGGACATACAACAGATGGAAGCGCGCCTGCTACGTCTGAGGTGCGCAGGCTCGCAGCGCAACTTGTAGCATACGGGGGCAGCCGGACACGGTCAATGCGCGAAGGCGCACACCCGGGGCGGATCACCGCAATCCCGGCACAATTAAGGTTCACCGAGGCCACGATGGGCCCCGCAGACCTCGTTCAAGAACACGAGGTCGCGTTCCGCGCAAACTACAACGACGGACACGATGAGCCAAGAGATCCAAGCGTACGAGTCCGAGAACGGGCCCGAATCCGAGCCCGCGGCGACCCGGCGTGCCGCCGGGGACACGGAGAGCAGCCGGGCGAGCCGCGGCTGGTGGGACCGGAACGCCGACGAGTACCAGACCGATCACGGAGCGTTCCTGGGGGACGACCGTTTCGTCTGGGGACCCGAGGGTCTGGACGAGGCGGACGCCCGCCTCCTGGGTCCGGCCGAGTCCCTGAAGGACCTCGACGTCCTGGAGATCGGCGCGGGCGCGGCCCAGTGCTCGCGCTGGCTGGCCGCGCAGGGCGCCCGCCCGGTGGCCCTTGACCTCTCGCACCGCCAGCTCCAGCACGCGCTGCGCATCGACGGCGGCACGTTCCCTCTGATCGAGGCGGACGCGGGCGCACTCCCCTTCGCGGACGGAAGTTTCGACCTGGCCTGCTCGGCATATGGCGCGGTCCCCTTCGTGGCGGACCCGGTGAAGGTCTTCCGCGAGGTGCGGCGGGTGCTGCGCCCCGGCGGCCGCTGGATCTTCTCGGTCACCCACCCCATCCGCTGGGCGTTCCCCGACGAACCCGGCCCCGAGGGCCTGTCCGTCGCCGCCTCCTATTTCGACCGTACGCCGTATGTCGAGCAGGACGAGCGCGGCGAGGCGGTCTATGTGGAGCACCACCGCACGCTGGGCGACCGGGTGCGGGACGTGGTCGCGGGCGGCTTCCGCCTGGAGGACCTGGTCGAGCCGGAGTGGCCTGCCTGGAACACCCAGGAGTGGGGCGGCTGGTCCCCCCTGCGGGGCAATCTGATCCCCGGGACCGCCGTCTTCGTGTGCGTACGGGACTGACGCGGGCCCACGCCTGACCGGCCCCGGGCAGCACGTGCCCGGGGGCGGCCGCGGCGCCTCCCTTGACCGGTGACGCCCTCTGGGGCTGCCCGCTCGCGGCGAACGCTTCCGGAGCGCTTTACGAGTCGGGTCGGTCCTGTGCCGTGATGTCGAGAACGGCGAGGAAGGCGGTCGCCGCCGGCGTGCGGCTGAAGCGGCTCCAGATGACGTACTCGACGCGCGCCGGTGCGTCGGTGACCTCGATGGTGATGACGCCCGCGAGCTGAGGCGCGTAGGCGGAGGGGAGCATGGCCACGCCGAGGCGCTGCCCGACGAGTCGGGCGATGAAGTCCGCGGTGGTCACTTCGAAGGCGACGTCACGGCCGAGACCGGCGGCCGAGAAGGCTTGGTCGGACTGGATGCGTCCGGCTGTCCCGGCCGGAAGGTCCACGAACACCTCGCAAGAGAGCCGACGCAGGTCGACCGCCGGCTCGTCGGCGAGGGGATGGTCCGGCGCGACCACCGCGACGAGTCGGTCACGGGCGAGTTCGTGGGCGGCGACACCCTGGGGTCGTGCCGTGGTCGGCAGCCCGAGGAACGCCACGTCGAGGGAGCCCTGCCTGACCTGCTCGGCGAGTTCGTCGCTCGCGCCGACACGCAGGCTGATGCGCACGTGCGGGTACTGCTGGCGGAAGTCACGCAGCGCACTCGGGATGTCGACCGCGGCGACGGTGGGGATCAGGCCCACGGCGAGTCGTCCGCGTACCTCTCCGACGGCTGCGGCGACCTCGGCGGCCGCGCGCTCGGCGGCGTCCAAACACTGGCGGGCGGCCGGGAGGAACGCTTCACCGGCCGGTGTCAGCCGCACCCGGCGGCTGGTGCGCTCGAAGAGTCTCGCGCCGAGTTCCCGTTCCAGGCGCGCGATTTGGTGGCTGAGGGCGGACTGGACGACCAGACATCGTTCGGCGGCCCTGGTGAAGCTGTTCGTCTCGGCGACGGCGACGACGTACCGCATCTGCTGGAGCTCCATCGATCCATCTTGTATCGAGATTGATGAGCTGACAAACATGTGTTGGACTCATTGATCGCACGGCGATGAGACTGCGCGTATGACAAGTCCCGCAGCAATCAGGGGGTCCCACGGCACCAGCAGAGGTGCTCCCCGCGGAAATCTGCCTCGCACCGCCCTCACGGCGCTCGCTCCCCTGGCGTGGGGCACGACCTACATCGTCACCACCGAGCTTCTCCCGCGGGGACACCCGCTGTTCGCGGGACTCCTGCGTGCGTTGCCCGCCGGCCTGATCGCGCTGGCGATCACCCGGACGCTGCCGCGCGGCGCCTGGTGGGGAAAGGCCGCGGTGCTCGGTGTGCTGAACATCGGGCTGCTCTTCCCGTTGTTGTTCATCGCGGCCGAACGCCTGCCGGGCGGTGTCGCCGGCACCGTGGCGGCGGCCCAGCCGCTCATCGTCGCCGTCCTGGCCGTGACGGTCCTCCACGAGAGCCCCTCCGCCTGGCGCCTCGCCTGGGGCGTCATGGGCGTCGGGGGCGTCAGCCTGGTGGTGATCGGGCCGGCTGCGGCACTCGACGTCGCCGGGATCGTGGCGGGCCTTGCCGGCGCGGCCTCCATGGCGCTCGGCCTGACGTTCACCAAACGCTGGGGCCGGCCCTCCGAGGTCAGCCCCACCGCCTTCGCGGGCTGGCAACTCACCGCAGGGGGCCTCTTCCTGGTGCCCGTCACCTTCCTTGTCGAGGGGCCGCCTCCCGCGATCGACGCGACCGCCGCCCTCGGCTACCTCTGGCTGGGCCTGGTCGGCGGTCTGGTCTCCTTCGTCCTGTGGTTCCGCGGCATCACCACCCTGCCCGTCACCTCCGTCGCGGTTCTCACCCTGCTCTCGCCGCTGGTCGCCGCCTCTCTCGGCGCCGTACTGCTCGGCCAGACGCTCGGCCCGGTCCAACTCGTGGGGTTCGGGCTCTCACTCGCCGCCATCGTCGCGGGGCAGCTCCCGCCGCCCGCTCGCTCGCACGACTCAGCTTCCACACGCACACCGGAGAGGACACCTCGATGAAGATCGCCGTCGTCGGAGCCGCAGGAATGGTCGGCTCGCGCGTCGTCGACGAAGCCGCACGCCGGGGCCACGACCTCATCGCGGTATTCCGGACAGTACGGACGGCCGCTCTGCCGCCCGGAGTGACCGCGGTCCAGGGCGACGCCGACGACCCCGACCACATGAGCCGGCTGTTCAACGGCACCGACGCGGTCGTGGCCGCCACCCGCCCTGCCCCCGGGCACGAACACACCGCCGTCACGACCACGACGGCGCTGCTCGACGCGGCCGCGGCAGCCCGGACACGCATCCTCGTTGTCGGCGGCGCCGGCCCCCTGGAGATCCCGGGACGTCCCGGCCGGCTCGTTGTCGACAGCCCTGAGTACGTGCCGCAGGAATGGCGCACCGTCGCCGCCGCCAGCGCCGCGCAACTGGACGTCTGCCGCACACACCCGGCCAACTGGGTCTACCTCAGCCCGCCCGCCGTCCTCGAACCCGGACGCCGCACCGGAAAGTACCGCCGCGGCACCACCACGCTCATCACCGGCCCCGACGGCACGTCCCGCATCTCGGCCGAAGACCTGGCCCTGGCCGTGGTCGACGCACTCGAGCATCCGGGCGAGGACAGACACTTCACCGTCGGTTACTAGGTTCTGGAGGTCGGGACGCCGTGCACAGCAGGCATCCCGCCACCGACACAGCCCATTAGTCATACAATCCACCGCCCTTGTGGACAGAGCGTCACGCCGACCGGCGGGACGTACGACACTGAACGCATGATCCGAACCGACGCACTCGACGTCCTCCCGGTACGCGACGCCGTGCCCGAGCTGCTCGCCGCGCTCGACGGGCACGGGACGGCCGTGCTGTGCGCGCCGCCCGGCACCGGCAAGACCACGCTGGTACCCCTCGTGCTCGCCGGGCTCGTCGGGGGCGGCCCGGTGCGCCGGGTCGTTGTCGCCGAGCCGCGCCGGATAGCGGCCCGCGCGGCCGCGCGCCGGATGGCGTGGCTGCTCGGCGAGCGGACCGGTCAGCGGGTCGGCTTCACCGTGCGCGGCGAGCGGTCGGTGGGGCCGGGCACGGTTGTCGAGGTCGTCACCACCGGTGTACTCCTCCAACGCCTCCAGCGCGACCAGGAGTTGAGCGGAGTCGACGTCGTCGTCCTCGACGAGTGCCACGAGCGCCACCTCGACGCGGACACGGTGGCCGCCTTCCTCCTGGACGTACGGGCCGCCCTGCGGCCGGAACTGCGCTTGGTGGCGGCGTCCGCGACGACGGACGCCGAGGGCTGGGCCCGGCTGCTGGGCAACGCGCCCGTGGTCGAGGCCGCCGGTGTCGCGCACCCGGTGGAGGTCGTGTGGGCACCGCCCGCGCAGCCGGTCCGACCGCCGCACGGCATGCGGGTGGACCCGATCCTGCTCACACACGTGGCCTCGACGGTACGGCGGGCGCTGGCCGAGCGGGACGGTGATGTGCTCTGCTTCCTGCCCGGAGTGGGTGAAATCACCCGCGTGGCACGGCAGTTGGGAGATCTGCCCGGCATCGAGGTGCTCCAGGTGCACGGTCGGGCCCCCGCCTCCGTGCAGGATGCGGTGCTCGCCGGATCCGGCGGGCGGCGGGTGGTGCTCGCCACCTCGGTCGCCGAGTCCTCACTGACCGTGCCCGGGGTGCGCGTGGTCGTGGACTGCGGTCTGGCCCGCGAGCCACGCGTGGACCACGCCCGGGGTCTCGGCGCGCTGACGACGGTACGGGCCTCACGGGCGGCGGCCCGCCAGCGCGCCGGCCGGGCCGGGCGCGAGGCCCCGGGCGCGGTCTACCGCTGCTGGACCGAGGCCGAACACCTCCGCCTGACGCGCTTCCCGGCCCCCGAGATCCGGGTCGCCGACCTGGCCGCCTTCGCGTTGCAGGCCGCCTGCTGGGGCGACCCGTCGGCGCGGAGCCTGGCCCTTCTCGACGCGCCGCCGGCGGGCGCGATGGCCGCGGCTCGTTCCGTCCTGGCGGCGATCGGCGCGGTGGACGAGCACGGCCGGGCCACCGACCGAGGCGCCCGGATGGCCCGGCTCGGCCTGCACCCGCGGCTTGCCCGAGCCCTCCTTGACGGTGCGGCCGAGGTCGGCGGGCAGCGCGCCGCCGAGGTGGTGGCGCTGCTGAGCGAGGAGCCGCCCCGGGAGTACGGGGACGATCTGGCGGCGGCTTGGCGCGCGGCACGCCGGGGCGCGGACGCATACGCGGCGCGCTGGTTGCAGGAGGTGCGCCGCCTCGCCTCGTTCGCCGGGACCCACCCCGAGCAGGGATCCGCCGAGGCCGCCGCCGGGCTCATCGCGGCGCTGGCGTTCCCCGAACGGGTGGCGCGGGCCCGCGGTGGTGGCTCCTTCCTGATGGTGTCCGGCACCGGAGCCGAGGTGGCGCCGGGGTCCGGGCTGCGCAGCGCGGACTGGCTGGCGGTGGCCGTCGCGGACCGGCCCGTGCAGGCGGCCTCCGCGCGGGTGCGCCTGGCCGCCGTCGTCGACGAGCCGACCGCCCGGCTCGCCGCAGGGCATCTGCTGACGGAGAGCGAGGAGGTGCACTGGGAGGACGGCGATGTCGTGGCCCGCCGGGCGGCCCGGCTCGGCGCGGTCGACATATCTCTGCGCCCGCTGAAGAACCCGGACCCCGCCCTGGTGCGCGAGGCGCTGCTCGACGGCCTGGCGCGTGACGGGCTCGGCCTGCTGCGCTGGACCCGTGAGGCGCGGGGTTTGCGGGAACGGCTCGCGTTTCTGCACCGGGTGCTCGGGGAGCCCTGGCCCGAAGTCTCCGACGCCGCACTGCTCAACCGGGCCGAGGAGTGGCTGGAGCCCGAGCTCTCGCGGGCCCGTCGCCGGGCCGACCTCGGGCGGATGGAAGCGGGGCAGGCGCTGAACCGGCTGCTGCCGTGGGCGACCGGAGAGGCGGCCCGGCTCGACGAACTGGCCCCGGAGCGCATCGAGGTGCCCAGCGGATCACGGATCCGGGTGGAGTACGGGGGTGAACAACCGGTCCTCGCCGTGAAGTTGCAGGAGATGTTCGGCCTGGACGGCACGCCGGAGGTGGCCGGTGTGCCGGTGCTGATCCATCTGCTCTCCCCGGCGGGGCGGCCCGCCGCCGTCACCGCCGACCTGGCGAACTTCTGGCGCGACGGCTACCGCGCGGTCCGCGCCGAGCTGCGCGGCCGCTACCCGAAACACCCGTGGCCACAGGATCCGACGGGGGCGGAGGCGACGCGGTTCACGAAGGCGCGGCTCAGGCAATGACGGGTTCGAGCCGCTCCGTGACGGCGGGGGGCGGGTCGCTGGGGCGGCGGCTGCGCGCTTCCAGCCAGAGGGAGAGGGAGAGCAGGGCGATACCGAGACCGAGGAAGCCCCAGGGGAGGTAGGAGGTGAGGAGGAGGACCAGGGTGCGGTTCTTCTTGACCAGGTCGACGGTGTAGTTGACGTAGTCGTCACGCATCTTGACGTCCCCCGCGAAGACGGTGACCTTGTCCCGGCCGCCGAGCAGGGTGCCGCCCCGCAGCTCCTCGTGGTTGATCTCCTCGCCGTTGACCGGAGCGCCGGTCACCGGGTCGATCCAGAACCTGCGCTGGGTGGTGTACCAGAGGGTGGTGCCGGTGGTCTTCTCCAGGGTGCTGGAGTCGACGCCGGGCAGCGGCATCTTCTTGGGGTAGGGCACCTTGGTCCATGGGATGGTCTGCTCGAAGTAGTAGACGTCCAGGCCGTGGA
Source organism: Streptomyces sp. NPDC094147 (assembly GCF_044764265.1). Taxonomy (NCBI): domain Bacteria; kingdom Bacillati; phylum Actinomycetota; class Actinomycetes; order Kitasatosporales; family Streptomycetaceae; genus Streptomyces; species Streptomyces sp. NPDC094147. Next base: position 199,426 of record NZ_JBIWHT010000001.1, read on the forward strand.
ACTTCTGGGTCCCCTGGTAGTGGATGGGCGCGGAGGCGCGGGCCTGGAAGTCGAAGTACTCGTAGTCCCGCTTCTCGGTCAGGAACGGCCACTTGAACTCGATGCCCTTGCGCTGCACCGGCTCCCCGTCGACCATCTCGCCGGTGGCGTGGACGGGTGCCTGGCTGTGCGCGTCGAAGATGTAGCGCTCGGGGATCTGGGAGACCATCTTGCCGTCGGGGCCCTGGATGTAGGAGAGGGTGTCCCAGACGACGACGTCCTTGCCCGCGGTCTTCTCGATCTCCTTGGCCGCCTCCACATTGCCCTTGAGCGTCTGGACGACGGTGACCTTGGGGACCTGCTTGGACTGCATGGTGCCGTAGTCGATGAGGGTGGCGTCCTTCGCTTCGAGGACGGCCTCCTGGTACTGGCTGGGCGGGATCTTCGCCAGCCGGGGAAAGGCGTACCAGCGCAGCAGGGGCGACAGGGCGCCGAAGAACACGGCAAGGGCGAGCAGGACGAGACTGGCTTTGCGTCGCATGGACCTGCTCTCCCTCTACTTGGTCTGGGTGATCTTCCCGGGGGCGCTCGGCACGGTGGTGAGCAGCGGCTTGGGCGAGGTCTTGCCCTCGGGGGCGCCGATGGCCGAGATGGTCAGGACGATGGCGAGGGCGGCGGCCAGTCCGATCGCGGCGGCTGTGAGGGCGCGCATGCTCGGCCTCCGTGGAGCTGATGGGTCGTCAGGAGGGGGCACCGTAGCAACGCCCGGCCAAGATGAGAACACGTCGAACAGCCCCTCTGCCGACGGTCGGCGGAGGGGCTGCTGGGAAGAGCGGGGACCAGGGGGTGTCCGGTGGATCGCGGCCGGACACCTCCCGGGCGGGCTCAGGAGGCGGCGGCCACCTTGAGCTGGACGGTGAGTGTGGCGCCGCCGTCGGTGGTGAGGCGGAGCAGGAAAGTACCGGTCTGGCCGTCCGCGTACATCTTCGGCAGGACCAGCGCTCCCTTCGCGTCCGTCTTGAGGTCCTTGAGCTCGCGGACCGGGTTGCCCTTGGCGTCCTTGAAGTACGGGCCCTTGTCGTTGACCTTGGGCTCGGCCTTCGGGTCGGCGCCGACGGCCGGGGTCACGATCATGGCCGCGGAGGCCGCGACACCGGAGGCGGCCGCGCCCTTGAAGGTCGCCTTGACACACACCTGGTTCGCGAACTCGCCGTTCGGCGCGGCCGTCAGCTCCTTGGTGTCGCTGAGGGCCAGCTTGTCGGCCTGACGGGCGACGACGGTCGCCTTCCACTCCACGGCGGACAGGTTCGTGTCAACGACGGTGGCCCGCACCGTGAACGTGCCGGTCTTCTCGCCCGCCGTCAGCGCCGGGGCGGCGGCCGTGCCGTCCGCCGAGGTGGCCACGGTCATGGTGGTGGCCCCGCTGGTGAAGCGGGTGTCGGTGTCGCCGACGATCTCGAACTTCACCGCGACCTTCGCCATCGCCTTGCCGGACGCGTCCTTGACCCGCGCGGTCGGCTGTACGGCGAACGCGCCGCCCGCGAAGGCCGTCAGCTCCTTGGTACCCGCGTCTTCGAACGTCGTCGGCCGCGGTACGGGCGTCGGGTTCGGGGTGCCGCCGTCGCCACCGGGCTTGGCCGGCGGCACCGGCGGCTTCGCCGGCGGGGCGGGCGGGGTCGGCTTGGGGGTCTGCTTCGTTTTCGGCGGCGCCTTCGGTGTGACCGGCGGCGTGCCGGCGGACTGGTCGCTGCGGCGGCCGGGCACCGAACCCGTGCCGTCGGGGACCTGGTAGCTGCCGCGCCGGTAGAAGTCGAACCACGTCGTGACCGTGGTCAGGTACTCCTGCGACTGGTTGTAGCTCAGGATCGCCTTGTCCAGGTCGGCCTTCACCGCTAGGTCGCGACCGTTCGCGCAGAGGTAGAACCCGGCGGTGAGCGCCGCGTCGTAGACGTTGTTGGGGTCCTTGACGCCGTCGCCGTTGCCGTCCTTGCCCCAGGTCACCCAGGTCGACGGGATGAACTGCATCGGCCCGACCGCCCGGTCGTGCAACTTGTCGCCGTCATACCGGCCGTTGTCGGTGTCGGGGATGTTGGCGAACCCGACGCCGTTGAGCACCGGGCCGAGGATCGGGGTGAGGGTGGTGCCGTTGGCGTCGACGCGACCGCCGTCGGCATGTCCCGATTCGACCTTTCCGATGGCCCCGAGGATCTGCCAGGGGAGGTGGCAGCCGGGCCGGTCCGTCGCGAGCGCCGCCTCCGCCTTCTTGTACGCGTCGAGGACGGTCGCAGGTATGCCCTGCTGGTCACCGCCGACGGGGTTGGTCGCCGTCGGATTCGGCGGCGTCGGCGACACGAGCGGCGGAAGGTCCGTGTAGTACGGGGAGTTGCCGGAGGCCGGGTTGCTGGGGGTGGGCGTCGGCGTCGCATCCGAGGCCGACTGGTCGCCCGAGCTGCTCGCGTGCACGACCCCCGGCGCCTGCGACGCGGAAAGCGCCGCCACCGCCACCGCGGCCACCGCCGTGGTGCCCGCTCCCTTGCGCAGTCGTCGGCCCATGTGCGGTGCCATACGTCAAGTCCCTCCCCGTACTCGGCTGTCCGCGCTCCCCAGCGCGAGAACTCAGGTGACACTACGGCAACCGATGGCGCCATGACACCGCGGCCCGACCGGTTTTCACTGATTCGCCATCTGTGCGTCGCCCGTTGACTGGTGGGGAACCGGTGCCGGATACCGAACATTGTTGATCGCTGACGGATAAATCATGTCCGTCAGCTGGCAGTTGAAGTCGCGTAGCACGTCGCGGTCCGGCGCGAACGAGCCGCCACCGGAGCCGACGCGACAACCCGTCCACGTGCCGTGCCGTCTACGGGTCGACGGCCGTGCCCGCCGCGATGCCGTTCGGCCGGGTCACGCACTCCCCCGCTCGGCGCTGTCACCGTGGACGTGCTGACCAGGTACACCCCCGTCGCGATGTGGCTGCTTCCGCGGAAACCGCTGGTCGCGCCGGTACTGAGAGCTTCCTGGCGTGCACGGGTGTACGCAGGCGTCCGCGGCCGGGGGCCTCACAGCGGGCCGGAGTCCGGCCCCCGATTGGCTGGTTCTCGCTGTCGGCCGCGATCGGCCCGGCCGGACGTGCCCGTGCGGCAACGCCAGATCAGGCCGCCTCGGCCGAGGCGAGCCCCACCGGACCCCCGCCTCGGCCAACCCGGTCCGGCCGGACTACGCCTGCCCCGCCTGCCCCCGCTGCCCCTCAGTGCGCCGCCGATTCCCAGTCGTGGCCCGCGCCCACCGAGACGTCCAGGGGCGCGCGGAGTTCCACCGCTCCGGCCATCTCGCGGCGGACCAGTTCCTCCACCCGCTCACGCTCGCCCGGCGCGACTTCCAGGACGATTTCGTCGTGGACCTGGAGCAGGAGACGGGAGTCGAGGCCCGCTTCGGTCAGGGCACGGTCCACGTTCAGCATCGCCACCTTCACGATGTCCGCCGCCGTGCCCTGGATCGGCGCGTTGAGCGCCATCCGCTCGGCCATCTCGCGGCGCTGGCGGTTGTCGCTGTTGAGGTCGGGCAGGTAGCGGCGCCGGCCCAGCATCGTCTCCGTGTAGCCCGTCGCGCGCGCCTCCTCCACCACCCGCTGCAGGTAGTCCCGCACTCCGCCGAAGCGCTCGAAGAACGTGTCCATCAGGCCACGCGCCTCCCCCGCCTCGATGTTGAGCTGCTGCGAGAGACCGAAGGCCGACAGACCGTACGCGAGGCCGTACGACATCGCCTTGATCTTGCGCCGCATCTCCGGGTCGACCTTCGACTTGGCGACGCCGAAGACCTGCGAGGCGACCGTGGTGTGCAGGTCCTCGCCGGAGGCGAACGCCTGGATGAGGCCCTCGTCCTCGGACAGGTGGGCCATCACACGCAGTTCGATCTGGCTGTAGTCCGCGGTGAGCAGCGACTCGTAGCCCTCGCCGACCACGAAGCCCCGCCGGATCGCGCGGCCCTCGTCCGTGCGGACCGGGATGTTCTGCAGGTTGGGGTCGGTCGAGGAGAGGCGGCCCGTCGCCGCGACCGTCTGGTTGAACGTGGTGTGGATGCGGCCGTCCGCCGCGATCGTCTTGATCAGGCCCTCGACGGTGACCCTCAGCTTCGCCTGCTCGCGGTGGCGCAGCATGATGACCGGCAGCTCGTGCTCGGTCTGGGCGGCCAGCCACGCCAGCGCGTCGGCGTCCGTGGTGTAGCCGGTCTTGGTCTTCTTCGTCTTGGGCAGGGCCAGTTCACCGAAGAGGACTTCCTGGAGCTGCTTGGGCGAGCCCAGGTTGAACTCGTGGCCCACCGAGGCGTGCGCCTCCTTCACGGCCTGCTGCACCGCGGCCGCGAACTGCTGCTCCATGGCTTCGAGATGGGCCCGGTCGGCTGCGATGCCGTTCCGCTCCATGCGGGCCAGGAGGAGGGAGGTGGGCAGTTCGACGTCGTGCAGCAGGTCCGCCGCACCGACCTCCTTCAACCGCTCCGTGAACGCGCCGCCCAGATCGAGGACGGCCCGCGCCTGAGCCATCAGGGCGTCGGCCTCCGCCTCGTCGTCCGCGCCGAAGGCGAGCTGCCCGTCCGCGGCGGCCGGGGCCAGCTCGCGCCCCAGGTACTCCACGGACAGCGCGTCCAGCGCGAAGGAGCGGCGGCCCGGCTTGACGAGGTAGGCGGCGAGCGCGGTGTCCATCGTGACGCCCGCGATGCTCCAGCCGTGCTCCGGGAAGACCCGCATCGCGGCCTTCGCGTTGTGCATGACCTTGGGGTGTGCGGCGTCCGCGATCCAGGCGGCGAAGGCCTGCTCGTCGGCCTGGTCGAGCCGGGCCGGGTCGAACCAGGCCGCGGCGCCGGCGGCCGCGGCCAGCGCGATCTCGGTGACGCTGCCGGCGCCCAGCGCCCAGCTGTCGACGGTGGCCACGCCCAGCGGCTGCCCGCCGTGCTCGGCCAGCCAGGGAGCCAGCTCGCCGGCGGCCAGGACCGCGCCGTCCAGCTCCACCCCGGCGGCCGGCGCCGACGCCTCCTCCTCGCCCGCGCCCGGGTCGACGGCGAGCAGCCGCTCGCGCAGCGACGGGTTGCGGATCTCCAGGACGTCGAGGACGCCGGTCACCGCGGCGCGGTCGTACGGGACACGCGCCAAGTCGGCCGGGCCCTTGGGCAGCTCGACGTCCTTGACCATCTCGGTCAGGCGGCGGTTCAGCTTCACCGCGTCCAGGTGGTCGCGGAAGTTCTGCCCCGCCTTGCCCTTGACCTCCTCGGCGCGCTCGACGAGCTCCGCGAACGAACCGAACTGGTTGATCCACTTCGCGGCGGTCTTCTCACCGACACCCGGGATGCCCGGCAGGTTGTCCGACGGGTCGCCGCGCAGCGCCGCGAAGTCCGGGTACTGCTGCGGGGTGAGCCCGTACTTCTCCTCGACCTTCTCCGGGGTGAAGCGGGTCAGCTCGGAGACGCCCTTCGTCGGGTAGAGGACGGTGACGTGCTCGGAGACCAGCTGGAAGGAATCGCGGTCACCGGTGACGATCAGGACCTCGAAGCCCGCCGCCTCGGCCTGGGTGGCGAGGGTGGCGATGATGTCGTCGGCCTCGAAGCCGTCGGTCGCGAACCGGTCGGCGTGCATCGCGTCGAGCAGCTCGCCGATCAGCTCGACCTGGCCCTTGAACTCGTCCGGGGTCTTCGACCGGTTCGCCTTGTACTCGGGGAACTCCGTCGAGCGCCACGTCTTGCGGGACACGTCGAACGCCACCGCGAAGTGCGTGGGCGCCTCGTCACGCAGGGTGTTCGCGAGCATCGACATGAAGCCGTAGACCGCATTGGTCGGCTGCCCCGTCGCGGTCGTGAAGTTCTCCGCGGGCAGCGCGAAGAACGCCCGGTACGCCAGGGAGTGCCCGTCCATGAGGAGCAGGCGCGGTCGGTTGTCCGGGGTCTTCTTCGATGCTGTCTCAGCCATGCCCCCGATCCTGCCACGCCCCACTGACAATCCTGGCCAGTCCCGGACCCGGCCGACCTGTCCGACGCGGCTGTCAGTGCCGCGTGACAGGATCGGATACGTACACATCTCGTGTCCGCTCGAAGGGGAGCAGCGCCATGGTCAGCAAGCCGCCCGCAGGTGATCCGGTCCAGGACGCGCCGCAGGTCGCCGCGCCGAAGCATGCCGCCGCCGGCCTCCCCGCCATCGGCCACACCCTGCTCATGGCCCAGCAGCAGATGGGCCTGCGCCGCACCGCGCAGACCCTGCTGAAGGTCAACCAGAAGGACGGCTTCGACTGTCCGGGCTGCGCCTGGCCCGAGACCGACAAGCGGCACACCGCGGAGTTCTGCGAGAACGGGGCGAAGGCCGTGGCCGAGGAGGCGACCCTGCGCCGGGTCACCCCCGACTTCTTCGCCGCCCACCCGCTCGCCGACCTCGCCACCCGCAGCGGGTACTGGCTGGGCCAGCAGGGCCGCATCACCCAGCCGATGCTCCTGGAACGAGGAGCAGGACCCGAGGGCACCGAGACGTACGAGGCCGTCACCTGGGAGCGCGCCTTCGGGATCATCGCGGAGGAGCTCAACGCTCTCGGCTCCCCCGACGAGGCCCTCTTCTACACCTCGGGCCGCACCAGCAACGAGGCCGCCTTCCTGTTGCAGTTGTTCGCCCGCGAGTTCGGCACCAACAACCTGCCGGACTGCTCCAACATGTGCCACGAATCGTCCGGTTCGGCGCTGACGGAGACGATCGGCATCGGCAAGGGCAGCGTCTCCCTGGAGGACCTCCACCAGGCCGACCTGATCGTGGTGGCCGGGCAGAACCCGGGCACCAACCACCCCAGGATGCTGTCCGCCCTGGAGAAGGCGAAGGCCGCCGGAGCGAAGATCATCTCGGTGAATCCGCTGCCGGAAGCGGGACTTGAGAAGTTCAAGAACCCGCAGACCCCGCAGGGCATGATCATGGGCGCCGCCCTCACCGACCTGTTCCTGCAGATCCGCATCGGCGGCGACCAGGCCCTCTTCCGCCTCCTCAACAAGCTGATCCTCGAAACCGAAGGCGCCGTCGACGAGCTGTTCGTGCGCGAACACACCCATGGATACGAGGAGTTCAAGGCCGCGGCGAAGGAAGCGGACTGGGACGAGACACTCGCCGCGACCGGCCTGAACCGCACCGAGATCGAGCAGGCCCTCGCCATGGTGCTCGCCTCCAAGCGCACCATCGTGTGCTGGGCGATGGGCCTGACCCAGCACAAGCACGCCGTGCCGACCATCCGCGAGGTCGTCAACTTCCTCCTGCTGCGCGGCAACATCGGCCGGACCGGCGCCGGAGTCTGCCCGGTGCGCGGACACTCCAACGTGCAGGGCGACCGCACCATGGGCATCTTCGAGCGGCCCGCGCCCGCGTTCCTCGACGCCCTGGAGAAGGAGTTCGGCTTCGCCCCGCCCCGCCACCACGGCTACGACGTCGTACGGTCCATCGAAGCGCTGCGGGACGGCAGGGCGAAGGTCTTCTTCGCCATGGGCGGCAACTTCGTGGGCGCCACCCCCGACACCGAGGTCACCGAGGCCGCGATGCGGCAGGCCTCGCTGACCGTCCACGTCTCGACCAAGCTCAACCGCTCGCACGCGGTGACCGGCCGCCGCGCCCTGATCCTGCCCACCCTGGGGCGCACCGACAAGGACGTGCAGAAGAGCGGCAAGCAGTTCGTGACCGTCGAGGACTCCATGGGCATGGTGCACGCATCGCGCGGCAACCTCGCCCCCGCGAGCCCCCACCTGCTGTCCGAGCCGGCCATCGTCGTCCGCATGGCCCGAGCCACCCTCGGCGCCAAGTCCTCCATCGACTGGGCCGCGTTCGAGAAGGACTACGCCACCATCCGCGACCGCATCGCGCGCGTCGTGCCCGGCTTCGAGGACTTCAACAAGAAGGTCGCGCACCCCGGCGGCTTCCAGCTGCCGCACGGCCCGCGCGACGAGCGCCGCTTCCCCACCGCCACCGGCAAGGCCAACTTCACCGCCGCGCCCGTCGAGTTCCCGACGCTGCCCGAGGGCCGGCTGCTGCTCCAGACCCTGCGCTCGCACGACCAGTACAACACCACCATCTACGGCCTGGACGACCGCTACCGCGGCATCAAGGGCGGCCGCCGCATCGTCATGGTCAACCCCGAGGACGCGCGCGAACTGGGCCTGGCCGACGGCTCGTACACGGATCTGGTCAGCGAGTGGAAGGACGGCGTGGAGCGCCGCGCCCCCGGCTTCCGCGTCGTCCACTACCCGACCGCGCGCGGCTGCGCCGCCGCCTACTACCCGGAGACCAACGTCCTGGTGCCGCTGGGCTCGACGGCCGACGTCAGCAACACCCCGGCCAGCAAGTCGGTGGTCGTACGTTTCGAACGCACGGAGTAGACACGGGGAGAGGACACACGGAGCAGAAACGCACGACGCGGGTGGCCGGGAAGGGCAGACGCCCGTGATCCGCAATGAGAGCTGGGTCCTAAGCGTTTGCTCAGGGCATCTGGTATGACGGTGCCCACAGCGCAGTCACCGCAGATGAACGGAGCCGGAGCCCATGGGCGAGCAGAGCAGCGTGAAGTTCCCGCAGGAAGTCATCGACGAGTACGCGGCCCTCGGTGTCGACCTGCCCGCCCTGTTCTCCGCCGGGCACCTCGGCAACCGCATGGGCGTGCAGATCATCGAGGCCTCGGCGGAGCGGGTCGTGGCCACCATGCCCGTCGAGGGAAACACCCAGCCCTACGGGCTGCTGCACGGCGGCGCCTCCGCGGTGCTCGCCGAGACCCTCGGCTCGGTCGGCTCGATGCTGCACGGCGGCCTCACCAAGATCGCGGTCGGGGTGGACCTGAACTGCACCCACCACCGCGGGGTGCGCAGCGGCCTGGTCACCGGGGTGGCCACGCCCGTGCACCGCGGGCGCTCGACGGCGACGTACGAGATCGTCATCACCGACGAGCAGGACAAGCGGGTCTGCACGGCCCGGCTGACCTGCCTGCTGCGCGACGCCGAGGGCCTCAAGGACTGAGCCCCGGACCACCCCCTGCGCCGGGCCTCCCGGATCGCCCAAGTCCGCTTTCTGGCCGGTGAGTTGACGACTCACCGGCCATTGTCATGTCACACCCGGCGTTCTAACTTCGTGTCATGGGGACCCCAACGCGGTCACGGGCACGGCTGATCCTGGCGGGCGCACTGGCCGTATCGGCCGCTCTGGCCGGCTACTCCACCACGAGCGAAGCCCCCTCGCACCCCTCCGGCTCCCCCAACTCACCCTCCGCACAAGCCACTTCACCCCAGGACCTCTGCACCCATCTGATCACCTACTGGGCGCAGCAGGAGCTGGACGAGGGGCGGGGTTCCGGCCTGGACTACCAGGAGAAGGGGCTGTCCGACGGGCAGAACGAGATCCTGCTGGCCGCACTGGCCGCCGCCCGCAAGGAGCGCGCCGCCCACGGCGCGGCCGCCGGGGACCGGCTCATCGAGCAGCAGGCGCAGCGCGGTTGCACCGAGCGCTACCGCAACGGCACCCCGACGACGGACCCTTGGGCACAGACGAAGCTCCCCAGCCCATCCGGATCACCGTAACACTCCGTAACATTCACGCCGACCGCCGATGGCGGGTACCAGCCGCCGGCCGGTGCCCTCCCGGCCACCGACCGACATCCGGACGCCCGGCGGCCTGTCAGCAGCATGATCCCCTCAAGCCCCTTAGCGGAACTGGGCGTTCTCATCATGCGAGAAATTCGGACGTACCAAAATGTACAAATTGTCCGCACTGCACCGGCAACGTTTGGCCTTGGCATAACAAGAAAGTCACATCCTGTCCCGGCCGCTCCCCACCCTCCCCGGCCGGGCTTAGAGTCACGGCCAGTCACCGCGCCGCCGGGTGCGACTGCTGCACGGCCCCTACCACCCAGTACGGCCCGGCGACGAAACGGCACCTCATCACGAGGAGGCCGCGCCAGGGAAAGGACCCACCGTGCGACACCGTTCCTTGCTCATACTCACCACAGTGCTCACCACAGGCGCACTCACACTCACCGCCTGCGGGTCGCGCGACAACAAGGGCGGCGGCGACAGCAGCGGCACGAAGCAGACGGTCGTCATCGGCGTCGACGCACCCCTCACGGGTGACCTGTCCGCCCTCGGCCTCGGCATCAAGAACTCCGCCGACCTCGCCGCGCAGACGGCCAACAAGCAGAACCTCGTGCCCGGCGTAGAGTTCAAGACCCAGCCGCTGGACGACCAGGCCCAGCCGTCCGTCGGCCAGCAGAACGCCACCAAGTTCATCGGCGACAAAACCGTCGTCGGCGTCGTCGGCCCCCTGAACTCCAGCGTCTCGCAGTCCATGCAGAAGCCGCTCAACGACGCCGGCCTCACCCAGATCTCCCCCGCCAACACGGGCACCGAACTGACCCAGGGCGACGGCTGGAAGACCGGCACCAAGAAGCGCCCGTACAAGACGTTCTTCCGCACCGCCACCACCGACCAGGTCCAGGGCGCCTTCGCCGCCAAGTACCTGTTCAACAACGCCAAGCTCGACTCGGTCTACCTCATCGACGACCAGAAGACCTACGGCGCCGGCCTCGCCGCCTCCTTCAAGGACACCTTCACCAAGCTCGGCGGCAAGATCGTCGGCTCGGACCACATCAACCCCGACGACCGCGACTTCAACGCCATCGTCGCCAAGGTCAAGAGCACCGGCGCCAAGGCCCTCTACTACGGCGGCGAATACCCCGCCGCAGGCCCCCTGTCCCAGCAGCTCAAGGACAGCGGCACCAACATCCCGCTCATGGGCGGCGACGGCATCTACAGCGCCGACTTCATCAAGCTCAACAAGAAGGCCGAAGGCGACCTCGCCACCTCCGTCGGCAAGCCCGTCGAACAGCTCGACTCCGCCAAGACCTTCATCGCGAACTACAAGGCCGCCAACTTCAAGGACGCCTACGAGGCCTACGGGGGCGGCACCTACGACGCCACCTGGGCCATCATCGAAGCCGTCAAGGACGTCGTCGCAGCCAACAACAACAAGCTCCCCAGCGGCGACCTGCGCACCAAGGTCCTCGACGCCGTCGGCAAGGTCAAGTTCGACGGAGTCACCGGCCCCGTCTCCTTCGACGAGTACGGCGACACCACCAACACCATGATGACCGCCTACAAGGTCACCAGCGGCGCCTGGAAGCCCGAGCTCAGCGAGGCCTACAAGCCGTAACCCGGCGACATCCCGCCACACGCACTCAAAGGACCGCGCGGGAGCGCCACCAGCGCTCCCGCGCGGTGCCATATCCGATCACTTCACGGAGGCCCCGCGGTGCACGAACTGCCGCAACAGCTGGCCAATGGACTCATCCTCGGCGCGATGTACGGACTGATCGCGATCGGCTACACGATGGTCTACGGCATTGTCCAGCTCATCAACTTCGCCCACGGCGAGATATTCATGGTCGGGGGCTTCGGGGCCCTCACCGTCTTCCTCGCCCTCCCGGCCGGCTTCTCACTCCTCGCCGCCATCCCACTCATGATCATCGGCGGAGTCATCGTCTCCGTCCTCGTCGCCACCGCAGCCGAACGGTTCGCCTACCGGCCCCTGCGCAACGCCCCCCGCCTCGCCCCCCTCATCACCGCCATCGGCCTCTCCCTCGCCCTCCAGCAGGCCGTATGGAAGTGGTATCCCGACGCCAAGAAGGACCGCTCCTTCCCCCAGTTCGACGGAGCCCCCTTCCACATCCTCGGCGCCAACATCCAGCGCGGCGACCTCTTCATCCTCATCGCCGCCCCCGTCTGCATGATCGCCCTCGGGTTCTACGTCACCAAAACCCGCACCGGCCGCGGCATGCAAGCCACCGCCCAAGACCCCGACACCGCCAAACTCATGGGCATCAACACCGACCGCATCATCGTCATGGCCTTCGCCATCGGCGCCGCGTTCGCAGCCATCGCAGCCGTCGGCTACGGCCTCCACAACGGCCAAGTCGGCTTCCGCATGGGCTTCATCATGGGCCTCAAAGCCTTCACCGCCGCCGTACTCGGCGGCATCGGCAACATCTACGGAGCCATGCTCGGCGGCATCGTCCTCGGCCTCGCCGAATCCCTCGCCGTCGGCTACATCGGCAACATCCCCAGCATGGAACTCTTCGGCGGCGGCGCCTGGAAGGACGTATGGGCCTTCGTCCTCCTCATCGTCGTCCTCCTCGTGCGACCCCAAGGCCTGCTCGGCGAACGCGTCGCGGACAGGGCGTGATCACCATGACCGACACCACCACCCGCACCGACAGCGCGAACCCGCTCATCCCGCTGCCGACCCCCCTCGCCCGCCACACCACCACCGCAGGCGCAGCCCTCGCCCTCATCGGCACCTTCATGGCCTGGACCTGGACCGCCAACTTCCCCGGCGACCTCACCGTCACCGGCTACCCCGGCGGCCTCCAACTCCTCACCCTCACCAGCGCCGCCCTCACCATCGTCTTCGCACTCTCCGGATACGGCATCCCCGGACTGCGCTGGCTCACCCCCGCCGCCACCAACGCCCCCCTCCGCCTCCTCGCCCTCGGCACCCTCGGCACCACCGGCTACACCCTCGGCGCCATCTCCACCGAACTCGGCGGCATCGTCAACCTCGAACCCGGCGCCTGGGTATCCGGCATCGGCGCCCTGATCGCCACCACCGGCGCCTTCGCCCTCCCCGCCGACACCCCCGCCACCGACACCACCGGCGACAACCTCTGGCAACGCATCCGCCACACCCTCACCGCCCCCACCCCCCGCCAAGCCCAACCCATCCCCGACTGGGCCGGCATCCTCATCATCGTCGCCGCCTTCGCCATCGGCCTCTACGCCTTCGCCTACGGCATCGACACCGCATACTCCGAACTCTTCATCGGCTTCCTCATCACCGCCGTGTTCGCGTTCGCCGCACTCACCCAAGCAGGCCTCCTCGCCCGCCTCTCCGCACTCACCGCACAACACCGCACCGTCACCCTCAGCGCCGCCTTCGTCGCCGCCATCTGCTTCCCCTTCACCCAAAACAGCGACGAATACTCCCTCATCGGCGCCAACATCCTCATCTTCGCCACCGTCGCCCTCGGCCTCAACGTCGTCGTCGGCCTCGCCGGCCTCCTCGACCTCGGCTACGTCGCCTTCCTCGGCGTCGGCGCCTACGCCGCAGCCCTCGTCTCCGGCGCCACCCAATCCAGCATCGGCGTCCAATTCCCGTTCTGGGCAGCCGTGTTGACCGGAGCCGGCGCATCCCTCGTCTTCGGCGTCCTCATCGGCGCCCCCACCCTGCGGCTACGCGGCGACTACCTCGCCATCGTCACCCTCGGCTTCGGCGAGATCTTCCGCATCACCATGAACAACCTCAACGGGAACAGCGGACCCAACGTCACCAACGGCTCCCGAGGCATCCCCGCCATCCCCGACATCACCATCTTCGGATACGACCTCGGCATCAGCCACGACGTCGCCGGCTTCACCCTCGGCAAACCCGGCAACTACTACCTGCTGATGCTCGTCATCACCCTCATCGTCGTCACCGTCTTCCGACGCAGCGCCGACTCCCGCATCGGCCGCGCCTGGGTCGCCATCCGCGAAGACGAAACCGCCGCCACCGCCATGGGCATCAACGGCTTCCGCGTCAAACTCATCGCCTTCGCACTCGGCGCCACCCTCGCCGGACTCGCCGGCACCGTACAAGGCCACCTCACCAGCACCGTCACCCCCGAGCAGTACCAATTCGCCGGCTCCGTACCCCCCAACTCCGCCTTCCTCCTCGCCGCCGTCATCCTCGGCGGCATGGGAACCATGAGCGGACCCCTCATCGGCGCCTCACTGCTCTACCTCATCCCGGCCAAACTCCAATTCATGCAGGACTACCAGCTCCTCCTCTTCGGAGTCGCCCTCATCGTCCTCATGCGCCTGCGCCCCGAAGGCATCGTCGCCGACCGCAGGAAGAAACTCGAATTCCACGAGACCGGCCAACTCGACATCCCGGAACAAGGCCTCACCGACACACCCGTCGGCGTCACCAAGGCGGGGGCGTGACCAGCATGACCACCACCACGACCACCACCGTCCTCCACGCCAGCGGCGTCACCATGCGCTTCGGCGGACTCACCGCCGTACGCAACGTCGACCTCACCGTCAACAGCGGCGAAATCGTCGGCCTCATCGGACCCAACGGCGCAGGCAAAACCACCTTCTTCAACTGCCTCACCGGCCTCTACGTCCCCACCGAAGGCACGGTGACCTACAAGGACACCGTCCTCCCCCCCAAACCCCACCTCGTCACCCAAGCCGGCGTCGCCCGCACCTTCCAGAACATCCGGCTCTTCCCCAACATGACCGTCCTGGAAAACGTCCTCGTCGGCCGCCACACCCGCACCAAAGAAGGCCTCTGGTCCGCCCTCCTGCGCCTCCCCGGCTTCAAAAAAGCCGAAAAGGCCTCCACCGAACGAGCCATGGAACTCCTGGAGTTCACCGGCCTCGCCCACAAAGCAGAACACCTCTCCCGCAACCTCCCCTACGGCGAACAACGCAAGCTCGAAATCGCCCGCGCTCTCGCCAGCGAACCCGGACTCCTCCTCCTCGACGAGCCCACCGCCGGCATGAACCCCCAAGAAACCCGCGCCGCCGAAGAACTCATCTTCGCCATCCGCGACCAAGGCATCGCCGTACTCGTCATCGAGCACGACATGCGGTTCATCATGAACCTCTGCGACCGCGTCTCCGTCCTCGTCCAAGGCGAAAAACTCGTCGAAGGCACCCCCGACATCGTCCAAGCCGACGAACGCGTCATCGCCGCCTACCTCGGCACCCCCTTCGAAGGCGCCCCCGGAGACGAGGAAATAGCCGAAGTCGAAGCCGCCGAAACGGCACAAAGCACCACCAGCACCGAAGGAGACACCCCGTGACCGCACTCCTCGAAGTCGAGGACCTCCGGGTCGCCTACGGCAAAATCGAAGCCGTCAAAGGCATCTCCTTCAGCGTCGAAGCAGGACAGGTCGTCACCCTCATCGGCACCAACGGCGCCGGAAAAACCACCACCCTGCGCACCCTCTCCGGCCTCCTCGAACCCCTCGCCGGCCGCATCACATTCGACGGCAAACCACTCAAAAACGTACCCGCACACAAAATCGTCGCCCTAGGAATGGCCCACTCCCCCGAAGGCCGCCACATATTCCCCCGCATGACCATCGAGGACAACCTCCGCCTCGGCGCCTACCTCCGCGACGACAAACCCGGCATCGAAAAAGACATCCAACGCGCCTACGACCTCTTCCCCATCCTCGGCGAACGCCGCAAACAAGCCGCAGGCACCCTCTCCGGCGGCGAACAACAAATGCTCGCCATGGGCCGCGCACTGATGTCCCAGCCCAAACTCCTCATGCTGGACGAACCCTCCATGGGCCTCTCCCCCATCATGATGCAGAAAATCATGGCCACCATCACCGAACTCAAAGCCCAAGGCACCACCATCCTGCTCGTCGAACAGAACGCCCAAGCCGCGCTCTCCCTCGCCGACCAGGGCCACGTCATGGAAATCGGCAAAATCGTCCTCTCCGGAACCGGCCAGGACCTCCTCCACGACGAATCCGTCCGCAAGGCCTACCTCGGCGAAGACTGACACGACGCTGCACATACGACTGTGGCCCGCACCCCGGAAACCCGGATGCGGGCCACACTCACATACGCAGGCGCGGGGCTACTCCCCCTTCGCCGCCTTCTTCTCCTCAGCGTCCTCAATAACCGCCTCGGCAACCTGCTGCATCGACATCCGCCGATCCATCGACGTCTTCTGAATCCACCGGAACGCCGCAGGCTCCGACAACCCGTACTGCGTCTGAAGAATCGACTTCGCCCGGTCGACCAACTTCCGCGTCTCCAGCCGCTGCGAGAGGTCGGCGACCTCCTTCTCCAACGCCTTCAACTCCGCGAACCGCGACACCGCCATCTCAATGGCAGGCACCACGTCACTCTTCGAGAACGGCTTCACGAGGTACGCCATCGCCCCCGCGTCCCGAGCCCGCTCCACCAGATCCCGCTGCGAGAACGCGGTCAGCATCAGGACCGGGGCGATGGACTCCTTCGCGATCAACTCGGCAGCGGAGATCCCGTCCAGCACGGGCATCTTCACATCGAGGATCACGAGGTCCGGCCGGTGCTCCCGGGCGAGCTCGACGGCCCGCTGCCCGTCACCGGCCTCGCCCACGACCGCGTAGCCCTCTTCTTCGAGCATCTCTTTGAGGTCGAGGCGGATGAGGGCCTCGTCCTCGGCGATGACGACACGGGTCGTCAGCGGCGGAACGTGCGACGCGTCGTCGTCGGCGACGGGCTGGGGCGACTCGGGGGCGGTCACGGGGGGCTCCTTGCTTAAGGCAGGTACTGCCCCATGAGCCTACCTAGCTCCTGTATCTTTGAGACACGAGGGGTTTCTAGTATCCTTCGTTTCGAAGGGGCCCCGGTAGCCCAGCGGTAGAGGCCATGGATTCAAAACCCATCCAGCGTCGGTTCGAATCCGACTCGGGGCACTTCTCCTTCGATTCCAAGGTTCAGTGACTGTTGGCGATCTTCACTCGACCCAGTGAACACTTGGTCGAATCACCGCCGTAGGGCACACATACGGCGAATCTCGCAGGCATGTACGACATCGGAAAGCGTCGCTATGCCTTGGCGCTCCTCAACCAGGGCCGCAGCCTGAACTCCGTCAGCAAGCAGACCGGGATATCCCGCACCGCGATACGCGCCTGGCAGACCCGGATCGAGCCACTGCCCCGCATGCTCGGCAACATCGCCCCCTGCCCGAGATGCCGCCCCACGCCGGGCGCACCCGAGGACACCGCCGCGTACGCGTACCTGCTCGGGCTCTACCTCGGCGACGGCTGCATCAGCGCGCATCCGCGCGGCGTCGGCCACTACCTGCGAATCGCGTGCGCCGACGCGTGGCCCGGCCTCATCGAGGCGTGCCGAAGCGCGATCAAGGCTGTACGCCCCGAAGACCAGGCGTACGTCCTGCAGAAGCAGGGGTGCGTCATGGTGACCAGCTACGGTCGGCATTGGCCGTGCTTCTTCCCCCAGCACGGGCCGGGCAAGAAGCACCAGCGAAAGATCGCGCTCGCCGAGTGGCAGCAGCAGATCGTCGACGAGCACCCTTGGGCGTTCCTCCGCGGCCTCATCCACTCCGACGGCTCCCGCATCACCAACTGGACCGAGAAGGAAATCGGCGGCAAGCGGAAGCGCTACGAGTACACCCGGTACTTCTTCACCAACGCCTCCCGCGACATCCTCGCCCTCTTCACCGACACCCTCGACAAGGTCGGCGTCGAGTGGCGGCCGGCCAACCAGAGCCGGACCGCGCAGAACATCTCAGTCGCCCGCAAGGAATCCGTCGCCCTCATGGACCAGCACATAGGCCCCAAGTACTGACCGGCACCCGGCAATGTGACCCGTCACAGCGTCTCAGCCCCCGGCCAGGGAGCTTTTCCAAATACCGCCAGAACCCTTGAAGCGCCCCGCACCGCCGCGCGATCTTCGGCGCATGACCCCCATCAATCGTCGCGGCTTCGTCGCCGCCGCCGGGGCCGCCGCTGCGGCCATCGCGCTGAATCCGCAGACCGCCGCCGCCTCCGAAACGGCCGAGGACGACTTCGTCGATGCCGAGCGGGGGTTCATCGCCGCTCTCACCCCCGGTGTCGTGAAGGACGCCAAAGGCAAGGTGGTGTGGGACAGCGATGCGTACGGCTTCCTGAAGCAGGGCGCGGCTCCCCGCACCGCGAATGCCGGCCTGTGGCGGCAGGGCCAACTGGTCTCGAAGCAGGGCCTGTTCAAGGTGACGGATCGGATCTACCAGGTCCGTGGGCTGGACCTCTCCAACATGACCATCGTTGAGGGAGACTCCGGAGTCATCGTCATCGACCCGCTCATTTCCGCCGAGACGGCGGCCGCCGCGCTGGCGCTCTACCGCGAGCACCGTGGGCCCCGGAACGTCACCGGTCTCATCTACACCCACCCCCACGTCGACCACTTCGGGGGCTGTCGGGGGGTGCTGCCCGATGGGCCGGGCAGTGTGCCCGTTCTCGCGCCCGAGGGGTTCATGGAGCATGCCGTGTCCGAGAACGTGTATGCCGGTACGGCGATGACCCGCCGGTCGGTGTACATGTACGGCGCGCAGCTTCCCAAGGGCGCGGCGGGGCAGATCGGCTGTGGGCTGGGGCAGAGCGTTTCGTACGGGACGATCGGGTTGATCCCGCCGACGCGGTATGTGTCACGGACGGGTCAGGTGGAGACCGTCGACGGGGTGCAGATCGAGTTCCAGATGACGCCCGGCACCGAGGCACCCGCCGAGATGAACTTCCTCTTCCCGGAGCTGCGGGCGGTGTGCATGGCGGAGAACGCGACGCACACGATGCACAACATCATCACGTTGCGGGGTGCGCAGGTGCGTGATGCGCGGCAGTGGGCGCGCTATCTGGGTGAGTCCATCGATCTGTTCGAGGGGCGGGTCGATGTCGCCTTCGCTTCGCATCACTGGCCGACGTGGGGTGGTGCGGCGATCGTTTCGCTGCTGGGGGTGCAGCGGGATCTGTATGCGTACATGCATGACCAGACCTTGCGGATGATCAATCGAGGGCTGACGGGCCGCGAGATCGCGGAGGAGATCGAGTTGCCGCCGGCGCTGTCTCGGGTGTGGGCGAATCGAGGTTATTACGGTTCGCTGAGTCATAACGTCAAGGGGATCTATCAGCGGTACATGGGTTGGTTTGATGGGAACCCGGCGCACCTCTGGGAGCACACTCCTGTCGATGAGGCGAAGCGGTATGTGCGGGCCATGGGTGGGCAGCGGGCCACTGTTGTCAAGGCTGAGCGGTTCGCGGCGGAGGGGGATCTGCGGTTTGCCGTGACGCTGCTCAATCACTGTGTGTTCGCCGATCCGGAGGATCGGGACGCCAAGTCTCAACTCGCGGCCATCTACGACCGGTTGGGGTACGCCAGCGAGAATGCGGTGTGGCGGAACTTCTATCTCACCGGGGCGCAGGAGTTGCGTCATGGGGTGAGGGTTCCGGATGCGTCCACGACGGGTGCGGACATGCTGATGGCGTTGTCCGTCGATCAGCTCATTGATTCCGTTGCCATACGTGTCAATGGGCCTCGCGCGTGGAATGTGGCGCTGACCATGGACTGGGTGTTGCCGTCGCTCGGTCGGGTGTGGCATCTGCGGTTGCGGAATGGGGTGTTGACGTATCGGAGTTCTTCGAAGCCGGACGAGGGTGCCGGGGTTGCGTTGACGATGACCAAGCCGCAGTTGCTCGGGCTGCTGGGCGGTAAGGGGCTCGGTGGGATCGGGGTTCAGGGTGATGCTTCGTTGTTGACGGTGTTGCTGGGTGTGCTGGACAAGCCGGATCCGTCGTTCGCGATTGTCACGCCGTAGGGGTGTGGCGTTGTGCGGGAGTGGGGATGCGGCCGCTCCAGTTACGCGGGGCCGCTCCCAACTCCCGTACGGGTGAGGCTACTTCGGGCTGTCGTCCTCGCCGATGTGGTGGACTCGGACGAGGTTGGTGGAGCCGGGGACTCCGGGTGGGGAGCCGGCGGTGATGACGACGACGTCGCCCTTTTGGCAGCGGCCGACTTTGAGGAGCATGTCGTCCACTTGGGCGACCATTTCGTCGGTGGATTCGACGTGGGGGCCGAGGAAGGTTTCGACGCCCCAGGTGAGGTTGAGCTGGGAGCGGGTGGCGGGGACGGGGGTGAAGGCGAGGAGGGGGATCGGGGAGCGGTACCTCGACAGTCGTTTGACGGTGTCGCCGGACTGGGTGAAGGCGACGAGGAATTTCGCTCCGAGGAAGTCGCCCATTTCTGCTGCTGCGCGGGCGACGGCGCCGCCTTGGGTGCGGGGTTTGTTGCGTTCGGTGAGGGGTGGGAGTCCCTTCGCCAGTACGTCTTCTTCTGCCGCTTCCACGATGCGGCCCATCGTTTTGACGGTTTCGATGGGGTATTTGCCCACGCTGGTCTCGCCCGACAGCATGACCGCGTCCGTGCCGTCGATGACGGCGTTGGCGACGTCGCTTGCTTCGGCCCTGGTGGGGCGGGAGTTGTCGATCATCGAGTCGAGCATCTGGGTGGCGACGATGACGGGCTTCGCGTTCCGCTTGGCCAGCTTGATGGCGCGTTTTTGGACGATGGGGACTTGTTCGAGGGGCATTTCGACGCCGAGGTCTCCGCGGGCGACCATGATGCCGTCGAAGGCGGCGACGATGTCGTCGATGTTGTCGACGGCTTGTGGTTTCTCGATTTTGGCGATGACGGGGAGCCGGCGGCCTTCTTCGTCCATGATGCGGTGGACGTCTTCGATGTCGCGTCCGCTGCGGACGAAGGAGAGGGCGATGATGTCGGCTCCGGTGCGCAGTGCCCAGCGGAGGTCGTCCTGGTCCTTGTCGGAGAGGGCGGGGACGGAGACGGCGACGCCGGGGAGGTTGAGGCCTTTGTGGTCGGAGACCATGCCTCCTTCGACGACGCGGGTGTGGACGCGGGGGCCGTCGACGGCGGTGACTTGGAGGGCGACCTTTCCGTCGTCCACGAGGATGCGTTCGCCGGTGGTGACGTCGGTGGCGAGGCCGGGGTAGGTGGTGCCGCAGAGGTGGCGGTCGCCTTGGGTGCCGTCTTCGACGGTGATGGTGAACTCGTCGCCGCGTTCAAGGAGTACGGGGCCTTCGCGGAAGCGTCCGAGGCGGATCTTCGGGCCTTGAAGGTCGGCGAGGATGCCGATGCTGCGGCCGGTTTCGTCGGAGGCTTTGCGGACGCGTTGGTAGCGCTCCTCGTGCTCGGCGTAGGTGCCGTGGCTGAGGTTGAAGCGGGCTACGTCCATTCCGGCTTGGACCAGTGCCTTGATCTGGTCGTATGTGTCGGTGGCTGGCCCTAGGGTGCAGACGATTTTGGCTCGGCGCATGGTTCGAGCCTAGGGCTTACCGGTGGGTAGAGAATTGGTCGCGCGTTACTACTCAACAACCTTTGCGTGAAAGGTTATTGACAAGTGTTGAATTGTGCGCGGGGGCGCTCCGATGAGCATTTCGGAGCGCCCAGCGCGCGGCTTCACTCCGACCTTCACTACGGCCTCCGCTACGGGGCCTACAGCGCGGGCGGGGTCATGATGAAGCGGGCGTTGATGCGGGCGTGGACGGATTGGCGTTGGGGTTCGAGGTCGAGGGCGGGGGCGGGTTCGGGGGCTGCGCCGGCTACGGCTCGGTAGGCCATGCCTCCTGGGGCGGGTCGGCCGTAGAGGGGGGTGGTGTTCTCGGCGCCGGGGTCGGAGAGTTCGACGAGGGCGGCGAGGGTGGCGCCGAGGGCGTCGGCGTATTCGCGGGCGCGTGCGACGGCTTCGTGGACGGCTCGGCGGCGTACTTCGGTGTGGGCGGGCGAGTCGGGGCGCAGGGACCACCAGGGGCCGTCGACGCGGGTGAGTTCGAGGTCGGCGAGGCGGGTGGTGAGTTCGCCGAGTGCGGTGAAGTCGGTGAGTTCGGCGGTGATGTGGGCGCTGCCGTGGTAGGTCTTCACGCGTTCGCCGCGGCCGTGTTGGGTGAGCTGGGGGCTGAGGGAGAAGGCGCTGGTTTCGATTTTCTCGACGGCGTCGCCGTAGGTTTTGACGAGGTCGATGACGTGGGTGTTGCGGCGGGTGAGGTCGTCGAGGGCGGTGCGGCGGTCGGTGCCGCGGGCGGTGACGGCGATGGTGATGCGGGCGATTTCGGGGTCGACTTCGAGGTGGGCTTCGCCGTGGACGGCGAGGCGGGGGGCGTCGGGGGTTCCGTAGGGCTGGGTGGTGGTCATGCGTCCACTGTGGCACCCGGTTCTGTCAGGGTCCGGTCATCAGATCGAAACCTGCCGGGGGTGTTGCGGGTGGTCGGTTCTGCGTCAGAATCCGGGGGTCTACGCGCGTCGCAGTATCTGCGCAACTTCTACGCGCGTCACACGACTTCAGGGAGAGACCATGCCGCTGAACCGCAGGACGTTCCTGGGCCGTACGGCCGCCGCCGGGGCCGGTGTCGCCGTCGCCACGGGCACCGCGCTGCCCGCCGAGGCCAGGGACCAGGACCGTGACCTGGACCACGGGCACGGGCGTGGGCCGAAGCGGTACGCGTTCACCGTGATGGGCACCACGGATCTGCACGGTCACGTCTTCAACTGGGACTACTTCACGGACAAGGAGTACGACGACGCCGCGCACAACGACGTCGGTCTGGCGAAGATCTCGACGCTGGTGGAGCAGGTCCGCAAGGAGAAGGGCCACCGCAACACGCTGTTGATCGACGCGGGTGACATCATCCAGGGCACCCAGCTGTCGTACTACTACGCGCGGGTGGAGCCGATCACCGGTTCGGGCGGCAAGCGGGGTCCCAAGCATCCGATGGCGCTGGCCATGAACCACATGCGGTACGACGCGGCGGCGCTGGGCAACCACGAGTTCAACTACGGCATACCGACGCTGCGGGCGTTCCAGGAGCAGTTGGACTTCCCGCTGCTCGGTGCGAACGCGCTGCACGCCAAGACGCTGAAGCCGGCGTTTCCGCCGTACGCGGTGCGCCGTCTGAGGGTGCCGCACGGCCCGGATGTGAAGGTCGGGATCCTGGGGCTGACGAATCCGGGGATCGCGATCTGGGACAAGGCCAATGTGCAGGGGCAGATGACGTTCCCGGGTCTGGTGGAGCAGGCGAAGATCTATGTGCCGAAGCTGCGGGCGCTGGGTTGTGACGTGGTGATCTGTACGGATCATTCGGGTCTGGACGGCAGTACGTCCTACGGTGACGCGCTGCCGTATCCGGAGAACGCGTCGTCGCTGGTGGCGCAGCAGGTGCCGGGTATCGACGCGATCCTGGTGGGACACACGCACAAGGAGGTGGCGTCGCGGACGGTGGTGAACGAGGAGACCGGGAAGTCCGTGGTGCTGTCGGAGCCGTACATGTGGGGCATGCGGCTGAGCGTCTTCGATTTCGCGCTGGAGTTCTCGAAGGGGCGCTGGCACGTGACGTCGGTGACGGCGGATGTGCGCAACGCGAACGCGGTGGCCGAGGACCCGGTGGTGGCGAAGCTGGTGAAGGCGGAGCACGACAAGGTCGTGGCGTACGTCAACCAGGTGGTGGGCACCAATGGCGCGGAGATGCGGTCGACCGAGGCTCCGTACAAGGATGTGCCGATCATCGATCTGATCAATCACATTCAGGCGGAGACGGTGAAGACGGCGCTGGCGTCGACGCAGTACGCGTCGCTGCCGGTGCTGTCGCAGGCGGCGTGTTTCTCGCGGTCGGCGGTGATTCCGGCGGGCAAGGTGACGATCAAGGACGTCGCGGGCCTGTATGTGTACGAGAACACGCTGGAGGCACGACTTCTGACGGGTGCTCAGGTGCGGGCGTATCTGGAGTTCTCGGCGAACTACTACGTGCAGACGACGGGCAAGGTCGATCCTGCGGCGATCACCAACGCGAACAACACGCCGGACTACAACTACGACGTGGTGAGCGGCGTTTCGTACGAGGTCGACATCGCGAAGCCGGCCGGTTCGCGGGTGGGCAAGCTGATGTTCCAGGGCAAGCCGCTGGACGACAAGGCGCAGTTCGTGCTGGCGGTGAACAACTACCGGGCCAATGGGGGCGGCAACTTCCCGGGGGTCGCCGCCGCCAAGCAGCTGTGGGCGAGCTCCGACGAGATCCGTAACACGATGATCGCGTGGGTGAAGGCGAAGGGTGTCATCGATCAGGCGGAGTTCGCTTCGGTGGACTGGAGGCTGACGCAGAACGGCGTGCCCGTGTTCTGAGCAGCTCGCTGAATCTTCACCGCTGTTCGACGAGCGGGACCAGGCCCGCCGGCCGCTGTGCCGGGCGGGTCTGGTCTTTTTTGTCGAGGCCGAAGGTGGTGAAGGCGGTGCGGGCCGGCAGCGGGTAGGGCTCCTTGCCGGTGACGGAGTTGAGGATGGCGGCGCTGCGCCAGGCGGCGAGGCCGAGGTCGGGGGCGCCGACGCCGTGGGTGTGCTTCTCGGCGTTCTGGACGTAGATGTTTCCGGTGACGCAGGGGTCGAGGACGAGCTTGAACTCCTCGTCCACGCACGGGCGTTCGCAGGCGTCGTAGCGCAGGTACGGGTCGAGTCCGGCGAGGATCCGGCCGAGGGGGCGTTCGCGGTAGCCGGTGGCGAGGACGACGGCGTCGGTGGTGAGGCGGGAGCGGGTGCCCTGCTGGACGTGTTCGAGGTGGAGTTCCACTTTGGTGGTGGCGACGCGTCCGGCGGTGCGCACGGTGACGCCGGGGGTGAGGGTGGCGTCGGGCCAGCCGCCGTGCTGGGTGCGGCGGTAGAGCTCGTCGTGGATGGCGGCGAGGGTGTCGGTGTCGATGCCTTTGTGGAGCTGCCATTGGCGGGGCAGGAGCTGGTCGCGTACGGGTTCGGGCAGGGCGTGGAAGTAGCGGGTGTAGTCGGGGGTGAAGTGTTCGAGGCCGAGCTTGGAGTACTCCATGGGTGCGAACGCTTCGGTGCGGGTCAGCCAGGTGAGTTTCTCGGCGCCGGCGGGCCGGTTCCTGAGGAGGTCGAGGAAGACTTCGGCGCCCGACTGGCCGGAGCCGATGACGGTGATGTGTTCGGCGGCCAGGAGCCGTTCGCGGTGGCCGAGGTAGTCGGCGGAGTGGATGACGGGGACGGCCGGGGCGTCGGCGAGTGGTTTGAGGGGGTCGGGTACGTACGGTTCGGTGCCGACGCCGACGACGAGGTGGCGGGCGTAGGTGCGGCCGAGCGCTTCTGCTTCGCCGTGGAGGTCGAGCTGGGTGAAGTCGACTTCGAACAGGGCGCGTTCGGGGTTCCAGCGGACGGCGTCGACCTGGTGGGAGAAGTGCAGGCCGGTGAGGTTTTCGCTGACCCAGCGGCAGTAGGCGTCGTATTCGGTGCGCTGGATGTGGAACTTTTCGGCGAAGTAGAACGGGAAGAGCCGTTCGCGGTGCTTGAGGTAGTTGAGGAAGGTCCAGGGGCTGGCGGGGTCGGCGAGGGTGACCAGGTCGGCGAGGAAGGGGACTTGGAGGGTGGTGCCTTCGATGAGCAGGCCGGGGTGCCAGCGGAAGGCGCGGCGCTGTTCGTAGAAGGCGGTGTCGAGTCCGCCGGGTACGCCGTGGGCGAGGGCGGCCAGCGACAGGTTGAAGGGGCCGATGCCGATGCCGACGAGGTGGTGGGGCTGTTCTTCGGCGGTGGGGGGCTGGGGCGTCATCGGGGGCTGCCTTCCGGGTGGATGGGGGGTGCGGTGGTGCTGAGTGCCGCGTCGAGGAGGGTGTGCAGGTCGTGGGTGGTGAGGTGGGGGTTGAGCAGGGTGGCTTTGAGCCAGAGCTGGCCGTCGGCGCGGGCCCGGCCGAGTACGGCGGTGCCGTCGGTGAGCAGGGTGCGCCGGATGCGGGCGACGGTGTCGTCGTCGGCGCCGTACGGCCGGAACAGGACGGTGGAGATGACGGGGGTTTGATGGAGCTCCAACTGCGGGTGCCGCTCGATGAGTTGGGCGAGCTCGTACGCGGCTGAGCAGACGCGGTCGACCAGTGCCGCCAGGCCGTCGCGGCCGAGCGCGCGCAGGGTGACGGCGATTTTGAGGATGTCGGGGCGGCGGGTGGTGCGCAGGGAGCGGCCGAGGAGGTCGGGCAGGCCGGCGTCGGTGTCGTCGTCGGCGTTGAGGTAGTCGGCGGTGTGCGCGAGGGGGGTGAGAAGGGCCGGGTCGGGGACGACGAGGAGGCCGGCCGCTACCGGCTGCCAGCCGAGTTTGTGCAGGTCGAGGGTGACGGAGTGGGCGCGCTCCAGACCGGCCAGCCGGTGTCGGTGCCGGTCGCTGAAGAGCAGGGGCCCGCCATGGGCGGCGTCCACATGGAGTTCGGCGCCATGTGCGGCGCACACATCGGCGATGGCGGGCAGTGGGTCGATGGCGCCGGTGTCGGTGGTGCCGGCGGTGGCGACGACGAGGGTGGGGCATCCCCTGTCCGAGGGAAGCCCGGAGCCGGGGGAAGGGTGGTGGAGGCCGGCGAGGGCGGTGTCGAGTGCGGCGAGGTCGACGGTGCCGGTGGGGGCGGGTACGACGACGGGTTCGGGCAGGCCGAGCAGCCAGGCGGCCCGGTGGACGGAGTGGTGGGTGTGGGCGCCGCACACGACGTGGACGGGGCCGTGTCGTTCTCTGGCGAGGAGGAGGGCGAGCTGGTTGGACTCGGTGCCGCCGGTGGTGACCAGGGCGTCGCCGTCCGGCCAGATCTCGGCGGCGAGGGTGCGGGTGACGAGGGCTTCCAGCGCGGAGGCGGCCGGGGCCTGGTCCCAGGAGTCCATGGACGGGTTGAGGGCGGACGCGGCGAGGTCGGCAGCGGCCGCGAGGGCGAGGGGCGGGGTGTGGAGGTGGGCGGCGCAGTGCGGTTCGGCGGGGTCGGCGGCGCCCTCGGCGAGGGTGCGGACGAGGGTGGCGAGGGCTTCTTCGGCGCCGGTGCCGTGCGGGGGGAACACATCGTGGGCCGCGTCGCGTACGCGCTGGGCGACGGCTTCGGCCCCGCCGACGGGGAGCGGGCCGCCCCTGGCCCGCGCGCCCTGGTGCAGGGCGTCGAGTACGACGTCGAGGAGGGGGCGCAGGGCGGTGGGGCCTGCGGTGCCTCCGGCTAGGGGCGGGTACATGGGGATCCTTCGGGTGTGCGCGTCTCGGCTACACCAGCGTGCGCCGGGGTCCGCTGGTGTAGCCGTCGTGCGCAACGATCTCTACCCGAAAGTGGTACTGCCTTGTGTTTGGGGGGAGTTGAGGTGGCTGGGGGGTGCTATGGCCCCTGTGGGAGGGGCTGGGTGTGTGGCTAGGGGGTGTCCGGTGGGTCAGGGTCGGACAGGGCGCGGCGGCTGGTGCGGTGCATCGCAAGGCGCCGGAGCGTCTTGATAGCGGAGCTATCGGGGCGTTTCGGCAACGCGGCGAGGTGCCGTGCCAGGCGTCGCGACCCCGGCCATGATCCGCCGGACACCCCCTAGCCCCGTACCTTCAGTGCCCTTCGCAGGTCGTCCACCTGGTCGGCCAGTTTGCGGCGCAGGGCCGGGAGGAGGTCGTCCGTGGCCAGGCAGGATTCGCCCAGGGCCAGTGTCTGCTCGTCCACCGCGAACAGCGGGAACCCGTGGCGGCCCGCTGCCTCGGCGATCGCGGGGCCCCGGCGGGTGGCCAGGGGGACGACGTCCTGGTAGTAGCGGGCGACGTACGGCTGGAGCAGTTCGGCCTGTTCGGGCTGCCAGAAGCCCTGGGCGGTGGCGTTGAACAGGTAGTTGGAGAGGGCGTCGCCGGTGAACATCGCGGACCAGGCGGCTTCCTTCGCGGTGGCGGTGGGCAGCGCGGCCCGGCAGCGGGCGGCGCCTTCCTCGCCGGTGGCGCTGGGGTCGTCGGTGAGGGCGGCGGCGATTTCCCGCTCGTCGCTGGCGCCGAGGACGGCGAGGCGGGTGAGGATGCGCCAGCGCAGTTCGGGGTCGAGTTCGGGGCCGCCGGGCACGCTGCCGTCGGTGAGCCAGGAGCGGAGGGTGTCGGGCTGGGCGGCCGCCGAGATGAAGTGGCGTACGGCGGTGAGGCGCAGGCCGGGGTGGGAGCCGTCCTCGGTGCGGCGGATCAGGTCGCGGGTGAGGTCGGTGAGCAGGGCGAGGGCGGCGGGGCGTTCGCCGGCGGGCAGGTAGCGGTCGGCGATCTGGGTGCCGGCGAAGAGGAGCACGCCCTGGACGACGGCGAGGTCGTTCTCGCGCGGGAGGTGGGTGCGGGCGGCCTCCAGGTAGGCGGCGGGGGCGAGTTGGCCGTCGCGGACCATGTCGCGGGCGGCGTTCCAGATGACGGCGCGGGTCAGGGGGTCGGGCAGCCCGGACAGGGAACGCAGCGCCGTGTCCCAGGAGTCGGCGTCGAGGCGGACCTTGGTGTAGGTGAGGTCGCCGTCGTTGAGCAGGAGCAGGGCGGGGCGGGTGCCGGGGCGGTGTTCGGCGGATTCGCCCTGGGGTACGTCGAGTTCGAGGCGTTCGCGCAGGACCAGGCGGCTGTCGTCGGCGGGGTCGGTGTCGTAGGCGCCGGCGGTGATGCGGTGGGGGCGGCTGCCCTGCTGGTCGACGGTGAGGTGCCAGGAGCCTTCGGCTTCGCCGATGGAGGGTGTGAGGGTGTCGACGCCGGTGGTGCCGAGCCAGGCCGCCGCCCAGGCGTGGACGTCGCGGTCGGTGGCGGAGGCGAGGCTGTCGATGAAGTCGGCGAGGGTGGCGTTGGCGAACTTGTGGCGGGCGAAGTGGGTGTTGATGCCGGCGAGGAAGTCCTTCTCGCCGAGCCAGGCCACGAGTTGGCGCAGGGCGGAGGCGCCCTTGGCGTAGGAGATGCCGTCGAAGTTGAGCATCGCGGAGGCGGTGTCGGGGACGGCGTCGGGGGCGGGGGCGACGGGGTGGGTGGAGGGCCGCTGGTCGGCGTCGTAGCCCCAGGACTTGCGGGTGATGGCGAAGTCGACCCAGGTGTCGGTGAAGCGGGTGGCTTCGGTGAGGGTCTGGTAGCCCATGTACTCGGCGAAGGACTCGTTCAGCCAGATGTCGTCCCACCAGCGCAGGGTGACGAGGTCGCCGAACCACATGTGGGCCATTTCGTGGGCGACGACCATGGCGCGGGTCTGGCGTTCGGTGTCGGTGACGGCGGAGCGGTAGATGAATTCGTCGCGGAAGATGACGAGTCCGGGGTTCTCCATGGCGCCCGCGTTGAATTCGGGGACGAAGGCCTGGTCGTAGGAGTCGAAGGGGTAGGGCTCTTCGAACTTCTCGTGGTAGCGGTCGTAGCACTGCCGGGTGATCTCGAAGAGTTCGTCGGCGTCGGCGTCCAGGTGGGGAGCGAGCGAGCGCCGGCAGTGCAGGCCGAAGGGCAGTCCGGCGTGTTCGGTGGTGACCGAGTGCCAGGGGCCCGCGGCGACGGCGACGAAGTAGGTGGCGAGCAGGGGGGTGCGGGCGGCCTTCCAGCGGCCGTCGCCCTGCTGCTCGGTGATGCTGTTGGCCAGGACGCTCCAGCCGTCGGGGGCGGTGACGGTGAGGTCGAAGACGGCCTTCAGGTCGGGCTGGTCGAAGGCGGCGAAGACCCGCTGGACGTCTTCCATGAAGAGCTGGGTGTAGACGTAGGTCTCGCCGTCGGCGGGGTCGGTGAAGCGGTGGAGGCCTTCGCCGGTGTGCGAGTAGCGCATGGCGCAGTCGATGCGCAGCTCGTGGGGGCCCGCGGTGAGTGCGGTCAGCGGGATCCGGTTCTCGACGAGGGTCTCGGGGTCGAGGTGGTGTCCGTCGAGGGTGACCGTGCGCAGGGTGGCCGGCTTGAGCTCGACGAAGGTGTCCCCGGCGGTGCGTGCGGTGAAGTGGATGACGGTGTGGGAGTCGAAGGTGTCCTCGCCGGTGGTGAGGTCGAGGTCGACTTCGTACCGCTGGATGTCGAGGAGTCGGGCTCGGGTCTGCGCTTCGTCGCGCGTCAGTACGGACATGGGGCCATGCTGCCTGACGTGGCGGGTTCCGCACAGTGGAATGTGGTGTGGGGCGGGGGGCAGGGGGCGCGAAGAGGGCTTCGGCGGTGGGCTGTTGGGGACGTTCGAGACCGGGGCGGTCCAGGTGTCCGGCCATGGCGTCGCCGGCCGGCCCGGGGTGCTGCGCCACCGGTTCTGTCGTCACGGGCCGGTCACGGCACCGGGGGCGGTGCGGTGGTGCGGACTCCGTGCGACAGGTCCGGCATCAGGCATGGGGCGTGGTCGGTGGTGCCGTCAGGCGGATTTGGCGATCGTCTCGTGGTGTCTGATGACCTCGGCGATGATGAAATTGAGCAGCTTCTCGGCGAAAGCCGGGTCGAGTTTGGCGTTCTCGGCCAGGCGCCGCAGCCGGGCGATCTGCTCGGCTTCGCGCGAGGAGTCGGCCGGGGGGAGTTTGTGTGCGGCCTTGAGGTGGCCGACCTGCTGGGTGCATTTGAAGCGTTCGGCCAGCATGTGCACGACGGCCGCGTCGATGTTGTCGATGCTGTCGCGGAGCCTGGTCAGCTCCGCCTGCACGGAGGGGTCGATCGTGGTCATGGTCGTCGAGCTTACGTGGCGTGGCCCGCGATGGTCGGTGGATGTTCAGGATGCGGGATCCGGTTGCTCCAGCCTCCGGGTACGGCGCGGCCCTGCTGCTCGCGGAAGCGTACGGGTGCCAGGCCCACGCGGCGGGTGAACAGGCGGGAGAAGTAGGCGGGGTCGTCGTAGCCGACGCGGCGGGCGATGGCGGCGACGGGCAGTTCGGTGGCGGCGAGGAGTTCCTTGGCGCGGCCGAGCCGGATGCCGAGGAGGTAGTCCTTGGGGCTGCATCCGGCGCCCCTGCGTACCGCGGTGCGCAGTTCGGCGGGGGTCATGCCGTGCCGGGCGGCGTGTTCGGCGACCGACAGGGGCTGGAAGGCGTCGCGGGCCAGGGCCTGGAGCACCGGGTCGCCGTCGGGGGCGACGTCGGCGCGGGCCCGGCGCAGCGCGACGAGCAGTTCGTGGACGGCGGCCGCGGTCTCGACCTCCAGGAGCGGGTTGCCGCGGCGGGCGGCTCTGGCTATGCGGCCGACGGCGGCGCGGGCGCCGACGGTGTCGCCGAGGGGGACGACGGGGCGGTCGGGTTCGATGTAGCCGAGTTCGGTGTAGGTGGTGGTGGCGGGGCCGGTGAAGTCGACGAAGGATTCGTCCCAGCCGGTGGCCGGGTCGGGCCCGTAGTGGTGGGGTACGCCGGGGGTGAGCCAGATCAGGGCGGGTGCGGTGACGGTGATCCGGCGGCCGTCGGCGCCGCGGAACCAGCCGCTGCCCGCGCCGATGACGACGGCGACGTGGTGGTCGAGGGTGCGGGGGCCGACGGTGGGCAGGGTGCCGTGCTGGAGTCCCACGCCGAGGCAGACCAGGCCGAGCCGGTGGTGGGCCGGACTCGGGGTGAAATACCGCATCCAGGTGTGATACATGGCGGTTCGCCCTCTCCGGTGTCCCCCTTGTGTCCAATCAGCGCCGATCTTTGTCCATGGACCGGCGGCACGCCAGGGGCCAGAGTGGCCGGGCGTTGTGATCGAGAGAGATGGGCGGGCTGGCCGGTGGCCGACTTCACCGTGGGGGACGAGGACTTTCTGCTCGACGGGCGGCCGGTGCGGCTGCTTTCGGGCGCGCTGCACTACTTCCGGGTGCACGAGGCGCAGTGGGGGCACCGGCTGGCGATGCTGCGGGCGATGGGCCTGAACTGCGTGGAGACGTATGTGCCGTGGAACGTGCACGAGCCGTTCCTCGGCCGGTACGAGGATGTGGGGGCGCTCGGCCGGTTCCTGGACGCGGCGCACGAGGCGGGCCTGTGGGCGATCGTGCGGCCGGGGCCCTACATCTGTGCCGAGTGGGAGAACGGCGGGCTTCCGCACTGGCTGACCGGGCGGCTGGGGCGGCGGGTGCGGACGGACGACGTGGAGTACCTGGTGCATGTGGACCGCTGGTTCCGCACCCTGCTCCCCCAGGTCGCCGAGCGGCAGAGCGACCGGGGCGGGCCGGTCCTGATGGTGCAGGTGGAGAACGAGTACGGCAGTTACGGCAGTGACCGGGGCTATCTGCGCCATCTCGCCGATCTGCTGCACGAGTGCGGGATCACGGTGCCGCTGTTCACCTCGGACGGCCCCGAGGACCACATGCTGACGGGGGGCTCACTGCCCGGTGTGCTCGCCACGGCGAACTTCGGCAGCGGGGCCCGCGCGGCCTTCGAGGTGCTGCGCCGCCATCAGCCGTCGGGGCCGCTGATGTGCATGGAGTTCTGGTGCGGCTGGTTCGACCACTGGGGTGCGGACCATGTCGTACGCGGTGCGCGGGACGCGGCGGCGACGCTGCGGGAGATCCTGGAGTGCGGGGCGTCGGTCAACATCTACATGGCGCACGGCGGAACCAACTTCGCGGGCTGGTCGGGCGCCAACCGGGCCGGTGAGCTGCACGTGGGCGCGCTCGAACCGACGGCAACGTCGTACGACTACGACGCGCCCGTCGACGAGGCGGGCCGGCCCACGGAGAAGTTCTGGCGCTTCCGCGAGGTGCTCGCGGAGTATCAGGAGGGCCCGCTGCCCGAACTCCCGCCGGAGCAGGTGCAGTTGGCGGGTTCCTTCCCGGCACGGCTGGACGGCTGGGCACCGCTGCGCGACGTCCTGGATGTCCTGGGCGGCGAGGAGATCGAGTCGCCGGTCCCGCCGACGTTCGAGGAGCTGGACGTCGACCGGGGCCTGGTCCACTACCGCCTGGACGTTCCAGGGCCCCGGCAGCCGTATCCGCTGAGTGTGCTCGGTCTGCGTGATCTGGCGACGGTGTACGTCGACGGGGAGCGGGCCGGGGTGCTGGACGGGGAGGACGCGACGCTGCCGGATCCGGTGGCGGGGGGTGCGGTGGTCGAGCTGTGGGTGGAGTCGCTCGGGCGGGTCAACTACGGGCCGCGCAGCGGGGAGTCGAAGGGGATCACGGGCGGGGTGCTGCATGAGCGGCAGTTCCTGCACGGGGTGCGGGCTCGGGGGGTGCGGCTGGATGCGTTCGGGGTGGGGGCGGTGGCGAAGGTCCCCTTCCGAGAGCCGTCGGGGGCGGGGGCGGCCGGGCTGTACCGGGGGTGGGTCGAGCTGCCGGCCGGCGCGGCCGAGTCTTCCTGGGCGGAGCTTCAACTGCCCGGATGGGGGCGGGGGTTCGTGTGGGTGAACGGGTTCTGTCTGGGGCGGTACTGGTGGGTGGGGCCGCAGCGGGGTCTGCACGTGCCGGGGCCGGTGTTGCGGGCGGGCGTGAATGAGGTGTGGGTTCTTGAGCTGGAGGGGGCGGGGGAGGTGGACGGGGTGGTGCTGAGAAGCTGATTTCTCCCCCTTCCCGCCCCTTCCCGCCCCGGAGGGTTTGGGGAAGGGGCGGGGTGGGGTTAGACCTCTTTTGCCTCCCACGAGTCCAGCGTGAATTCCGCCGACCCGTCGTCGCCCACCTTGCGCAGGCCCACCCACGCCTCTCCCGCTCCCGGCGCCGTGAACTCGTAGGAGAACACGGTGGGTTCGGTGGCGACCGGGAGTGCGGACCGGGTCAGCTCGCGGGGGTCCGGGGCGTCCACCGCCGTGATCCAGGCGTACTGGCCCGCCTTCTCGTTCTCGTAGCGGAACGAGATCCGGTAGCGGCGGCCCGGCTCGAAGCGGACGGTGTGCGGGACCGTGCGGTAGACCACGCCGGCGTTCTCGCCCCGCGACTTCAGGGACTGCGTGCCGTCCACGATGTCGTCGATCGCCTTGCCGTTCCAGCCGCGCTGGGTGAACGGGGCGTGCCGCTGGGCGATGTGGGTGCGCGGGTCGGTGGAACCGCCCGCGTCGCCCTTGACGAAGACGCCCCAGCCCTGGGGGACGTTCTGGAAGTCCTCGTGGGCGAGCGTGCCCGGCTTGGTGGTGGGGGTGGCGGGGACGACGCGTACGTTGTCGAAGCGGACCCGGGCGGCGCCCGCGTCGGCGCGCAGGGTGAGGGTGACGGGGCCGCCGCCGGAGGGGACGGTGAAGGGGGTGGACATGCGCTGGAAGCGGGTGTCGTGCTTGCGGTCGGCGGCGACGTAGTTGCCGGCGGTGGAGGTGTCCGTCCAGTTGGTGGCGGTCACCCCGTCCGCGGTGCGGATGTCGAGCGCGGCCCGGCGCCGCTCCCCCGCGCTTGTGCCGACCTCGACCTGGACGGAGGCCACATAGGTGCCGGGGGCGAGGCGGGCCAGGCGCTGGGAGACGGCCGCCGCTCCCGCGCCGGCCAGGACGAGTTCGTAGTCGCCGAGCGGGCTGAGCGCGACCTTCGCGCTGCCGGTGACCTGCCAGCCGTTCAGGGAGCCGGAGTTGAACCCGGGGTCGTGCACGGGCGTGAACCGGCCCCAGCCGGGGTCGCCCTGGGCGGGTGCCCGGTCCCGGTACACCACGTACGGCCGGCCCGCCGCCGCGCCGTCGATGGTGATCCGGCCGGCGCGGACCGGGAGGTCGCGGACGAACGCCCGGCCCTGGTCGGTGAGCTGGTACAGGGCCACCTTGCGCAGGCCCGACCAGCCGCGCGGAAGGCGCCAACTGCTGGTGCCGCCCGCCGGGTTGTAGTGGTAGAGCTTCGCCGGGTCGGTGGCGTCGCGGGGCTCCCACGGCAGGAGGTAGGTCCCGCCGTCGTACACCAGGCGGGTGTCGGTGGTGATGCGGCGCGCGCCGGAGGCGTCGGAGACGGAGGTGCGGGTGGGGCCCGCGAAGGTGACTTCGTGGTCGGCCCACCGCTGGATGGGGTACGCCTGGAGGTACTTGGCGGGCAGCGACTCGGTCCAGATCAGGTCGTAGAACGTCTTCCAGTCGGTCTTGCCGGTCCAGCCCTCGAAGTTGCCCATGTGGACGTGGCCGAGCAGGGTGGGCCACTTGTTGGCGAAGACGTCCTTCTGGTGGTGGCGTATGAAGCGGATCAGCTGGGAGTTGATGCCGCGCGAGGTGTCGGGGCCGTAGTCCGTCTCGTTCGCCCAGTGCGACCACACCGAGGAGCGCTCCAGGCCGTGGGCCCATTCGGAGGCCACCAGCCAGCCCTGGTCGCGCAGGGCGCGCTGGAGGCGGTCGGAGGTCCAGCCCGATTCGCGGAACACGTCGATGTAGACGGCGTTCAGGGCCGGGTCGGCGTCGCGGCGCAGATCGGCGAAGCGCCGGACGATGTCCGCGGAGACGAGATCGCGGCGCTGGTCGATGCGGTACGACTGGTCGAGCCAGTCCCACTGCGGATCGGTCCGGTCGACGAGGGTGTCGGAGAAGGCGTGGGCGACCGGGTAGGACTCGGTGGCGTTCACGTGGACGGCGAAGTCGCTGTTCCACTTCTTGCCCTCGCGGACCAGCGAGTTGAGGTCGGCGAGGCCGCCCGCGCGCTGGTTGTAGTTGCCCGCGTAGTCGGGGTGGGCGGAGTCGTGGCCCTCCGACTGGTAGCCCTTGAGCAGGGTGTACTGGCGCAGTCCGTCGGTGGCGAGCGAGATCCGCTTGACGTTGTCGAGGGTGGCCAGGAACGGGTTGGTGGCCTGCGAGGCGAAGTTGAAGGGGATGTGCGGGACGACCCTGAGGTGCTGTTCGTCGGCGCCGAGCGGGGTGACCATGATGTCGCGGAACGCGATGGCGGCGTCCTGCCAGTCGACCACGCCGTCGCCGTTGCGGTCCGTGGTGACGATGACGGTGGCGTACGGGAGTGGCTCGGTGTCGCCGGTGGCGGCGGTCGCGGCGCGGTGGGTCCACTGTCCGGGTGCCAGCTGTGCCTTGACGTAGCCGTCCTTCTTGAGGGTCTGGCGCCACAGCCGGCCGTTCTCCCAGGTGGCCCCGGGGGTGGTGTCCGGCTTGTCGTAGACGGTGTTGGTCTCGATGGCGCCGCCGAGCCCGTGGTGGGCGAGGACCGCGTAGGCGCAGCCGGTGGGCGCGGCGTCCGGGGTGGTGGTGGCGGTGGGTGCGATCAGGGTGTCGCCGCTCTTGGACTTGTCCAACTGGAGCCTGGCCGCCAGGAGTTGGGCGCCCGTCTGGTCGCTGCGTACCGACAGCAGGGCGAGGCCCGGGATCTGGAGGGTGCCGACGCGCAGGGCCGCGGTGTCGTCGACGCGGGTGACGCGCCAGTCGGTGCGGCGGCCGTCGACGCGGATCTCGACGCCGATCTCGGTGCCGCCGTCGAAGGCGAGGGTGTAGGCGATGCGGTCGGTGCCGGGGCGCGAGGTCACCCGGGGGGTGTGCGGGGTGCCGTCGATGAGGACCTCGGTGAGGGTGTCCTCCTGGCCGTGCAGTACGGCGCCGCTCGCGCGGTCGGTGTACGAGACGATGCGCGGGAACGCGGTGTCGACGCGCACGTCGAGTGCGGCGGAGCGCACCACGGCCTCTCCCGCCGTGCGTGCGGCGGCGAGTGCCGTCGAGGGGATGCCCAGGGCGGCTCCGGCTCCCGCGAGCGCGGTGGCCGCGACCACCGTCCTCCGCTTGGGCCCGTGCAGTTCGGCGTTCACGCTCGCTCCTCCTCGTGACGGCTTCGGGTGCACGCCACGATGGGCCGACGGGCGCGGGTGCGCCCATGGACAAAGGAGGGACAGGTGTTGGACTAACGGGGTCCGGCGGGCTCCGGGTCCAGCGGTGGGGGCGGGCGCCTGCGCGGTGCGGGAGTGCCTACTCCGCGTCCAGCGGCAGTACCGCCGTGACCTGCCAGCCGCCTTCGGGGGCGCGGCCCGCGGTGAGTTCGCCGCCCATCGCGGTGACCCGTTCGGTCAGGCCCGCCAGGCCGAAGCCTCCGCCGCGGGCCTGTTCGGCGAGCTTCACCGCGCTCGACCCGTCGTCGGCGACGCGCACTTCGAGTCCGCTGTTCGTGGTGCGGATGCCGATGCGTACCGCCGTGGCGTTCGCCGCGTGCTTGCGGACGTTGGTCAGCGACTCGCGCACCACCCGGTGGGCGACGGCCGCCACCTCGCGGGGCAGCCGCTGCTCCAGGCCCGCCTCCACGTAGAGCACGGCGGGCGGCCCGGCGCGTGAGAAGCGTTCGGCGAGCGCGCGGATCTGGGCGATGCCGGCCACCGGCTCGGTCTCCGCGGCGCCCTCGCGCAGCACCCGCACCAGGCGCCGCATCGCGCCGAGCGCCTCGCCGCCGGCCTCCTCGATCCGCGCGAAGGACTCGGCGGCGCGTTCGCCCGAGACGGCGGTGAAGCGGGCGGCCTGGGCCTGGACGACGATGCCGGTGACGTGGTGGGCGACCAGGTCGTGGAGTTCGCGGGCGAGTTCGATGCGCTCCGCGGCGCGGACGGCCTCCAGGTCGCGGACCCGCTGGCCGGACTGTGCGCGCATCAGCAGCGAGTACGCGCTGACGACGACGGCCAGCACGGCGAACAGCAGGGTGAACCGGCCGGGTTGGGCGTCGCGTACCGGCACGGCGGTGCAGCCGAGGCCGAGGACGGGTCCGAGGACGGCGGCGGTGCGGGCCGGGGTGTACAGGAGCACGGAGGACAGCAGCACCAGGAGGGCGATCGCCTCGCCCATCCCCCAGACGATCTCGGGCCGTCCGGCGAAGAGCAGGCCGGTCGCGGTCCAGCTGATGGCGGCCGCGGTCCAGGCGCGCGGGATCAGCGGGATCTTCGGCCAGGGCACCGCGCAGATGCACACCATGATCCCGGCGCTCCACACGATGGCGTGCGGCCGGGTGGGCTGGCGGGCGAGCGCGACCCCTTCGTAGGTGACGAGGGTGACGAGGACGGCGGCGAGCAGCAGCGGGGCGGTGGCCGCGGCGCGCGGATGGCGCCCGAACCAGCTGCGTACGGGGCTCACCGGCGCCTCACGCGGCGCTCGTGGCGAGTCCGCTCTCCCAGGCCCAGGCGGCGATCTCGACGCGGTTGCGGGCGCCGAGTTTGCCCTGGACGTTGGCGAGGTGGGTCTTCACGGTGGACAGGGACACGTACAGCTCGCCGGCGATCTCGGCGTTGGTGGCGCCGCGGGCCAGGCAGCGCACGACGTCGCGTTCGCGTTCGGTGAGGGGCTCCGAGGGGCGGCGCCCGCCGTCGGCGGGGCGGGCGGATGCGAGTTCCTTCAGGAGCCGGACGGTGATCGCGGGCGAGACCAGGGCGTCTCCGGCGGCCGCCGCGCGTACCGCCTCGACCAGCATTTCGGGGCTGGCGTCCTTGAGGAGGAAGCCGCAGGCGCCGCCGTGCAGCGCGGCGTGGACGTATTCGTCGAGGTCGAAGGTGGTGCAGATGACGATGCGGGGGCGGTCGCGGCCGGAGAGGCGGCGGGTGACTTCGAGTCCGTCGAGGCCGGGCATCCGGATGTCGAGGAGCAGCACGTCCGGGTCGAGGCGTTCGACGGCTTCGAGGGCGGCGAGCCCGTCGACCACGTCGTCCAGGACCTCGATGTCGGCCCTGCTCTCCAGGATCATGCGGAAGCCGGTCCGGACCATTTCCTGGTCGTCCGCGATGACCACTGTGAGAGACATGCCCCTATATGAGCAGGTTGGGCCGGACGCCCGCAAATTCGGGGCGCCCGGCCGGACGGGGCCGCTACAGCGTGGCGGCCGCCTGGGCGATCGCGGAGGCGAAGGTCGAGACCTCGGAGTAGACGCCGGGGTAGCCGGGCTCGGCGCAGCCCTGGCCCCAGCTGACGATGCCGACCTGGATCCAGGCGCCCGTGTCGTCCTTGCGGAACATGGGTCCGCCGGAGTCGCCCTGGCAGGTGTCGACGCCGCCCTGGGCCAGGTAGCCGGCGCATATCTCTTCACCGGGCACGAGCTGGCCGCCGTACGCCTGCTGGCAGTCGGCCTCGGGGACGAAGGGGACGGCCGCCTTGCGCAGATAGCGCTCCTGTCCGCCGCCTTCGCTGGTGGCGCCCCAGCCGGCGATGGTGAAGGTGCCGCTGTTGTACGCGGCGGTCGTGGCGATCTTGAGGGTGGGCTGGTCGATGGGCTGGGCCAGCTTGATCAGCGCCCAGTCCTTGCCCTGGCCGTTGTAGCCGGGGGCCTGGAGGACCTGGGTGGACTGGACCGTGACCGCGCCGGAGCTCTGGAGGTCCACGACGCCGCCGGTGGCGGTGATGGAGGTGTTGGCGCCGCTGCCGTCGACGCAGTGCGCGGCGGTGAGGACGATCTGCTGGGTGTAGAGGGCGCCGCCGCAGCCCATGGAGAGCCGGACCATGAACGGGAACTCGCCCTGGGCGGCCAGGTCGCCGCCGACGACGGGCCGCGGTGAGGCGAAGGCGTCGGTGGCGGGCAGGCTGAACGCGGCGGCGAGGACGGCCGTGACGGCCAGGCATCTGCGGAGCGCGCGCATGATTTTCTTCAACTGACTGCCTCTCGTGGGGGGTTGACTGTCATACGCACCGACGGACCGCGCCCGTCGTTCAACATGACATGGGCGCGTCAAGGTGCGTTCCGGGATTATCCGGAGGCCGCCGCGCCCGCCACAAGGCCCCCTTTCCGGCCAGCCCCCCGCGGGGCCCGGCGCCCTTACAGTGGAATCCGGTCCACGGTTCGGAACGGGGGTGGCAGCGTGGGCGCCGACAGCCCGGTCGTGCACGGCTATCCGCATCTCGACACGGTGCGCGCTGCGATCACCGCGCTGCACCGGCGCCTGTCCTACGACGGGCTCCAGGGGTACGCGACCAGCGTGCTCCCCGTGGACGTGGCCTTCGCCGACCACGACGACCTGTATCCGGGAGCCCAGCGGGTGGCTCGGGCGCTCGTCCAGCACCTGCATCTGCCGGACGCCCGGATGATCGTCAGTTTCCGCGAGATGGAGCACGCGGCGAGCGTCGAACTGGCCGCGGGGCCCGAGTACTTCATCGAGCTGAACGACCGGTTCCGCCGCCACCGCAGGGACATCGGGGCCGCGCTCGCGCACGAGATCACCCACGTGCTGCTGCACCGCCTGGACCTGACGTTCCCGGGCACCCGCGACAACGAGATCCTCACCGACACCGTGACCACGTATCTCGGCGCGGGCTGGCTGCTGCTCGACGCCTTCCGCGAGGACGGGGTCTCCAGCCAGAAGCTGGGCTATCTGACCCCGGAGGAGTTCGGGTACGTGCTCGCCAAGCGGGCCGAGCTGTTCGGCGAGGACCCCTCGCCGTGGTTCACCAGCCCGCAGGCGTATCCCGCGTACACGGCGGGCGCGGCGCGGGCGCGCGGCGACGGGCAGCTGCCCCCGCTCGTCGCGGCCGGCTGGGCGGGGCGGCGGCGCTACGCCAAGGACCGGAGGTACGCGCGGGAGCACGGCGGCGCCTGGGCCGAGTCCGGCTCCCCCTACTCCTTCGAGCCGGGACCGGAGGGCCTGCGGGTCTGCTTCGCCTGCCCGACCTGCCGCCAGCGGATCCGGGTGCCGGTGCGCGGCCGGGTCCGGGCCCGCTGCGGTCTGTGCCGCACGGTCCTGGAGTGCGACACCTGACCCCGGGGGCGGCACCCTCGCGGGGAGGAGCCGGCCGACCGCCAACTAGGCTTCCGGGCAGGGGGCTTGTGACGAGGTGACTGCCCCGTGAGCGACGGGGTGGTGGGACGCATGGGTGCACAGCGGACGGTCCGGGCACGGCGGATCAGGGAGTGGTTCATCGGGGCGCCCGCGCCCGAGCCGAGAACGCTGCCCGACGCGCTCGGCCTCGCCGAGAACGCGCCCGATCTGCAGCGCCTGTGGCGCTGGCAGCCGCAGCAGCTCGACCGGATCGAGCAGCTGTACGCCGCCGCCCAGCGGGCCTTCGAGCGGCGCACCCGCGACGATGTGTGCCGGGCCCTGGAGCAGGCGGTGCGGGGCGGTGTGCGGATGGCCGCGGTCGAGCACGCCGAGACGCGCGCCGCCGGCGCCGAGCGCCTGGCGGACGAGGCCGACGCCGCGGCCCGGCGCCTGGACTCCGACGCGGCGCTGGCCAGCAGCCGCGGGCTCAACACCGGGCTCGCCTTCGGCATGGTGCTCAGCCCGGTCGTGCTGGTCCTGGTCTTCGCCGTGGGCGAGGCGGTGCCCGCGCTGTTCCACAGCACGCTGGCCTGCCCGGAGCAGCTGAGCCTGATGCACGCCCTGGTCTGCTTCGCGGGCGGGGCGCTCGGCGCGGTGTTCAGCGTGATCGTCCGGCTGCGCAACGCCTACCAGCTGATGCGGCGGGCGCCGGGCCGCGGCGGGGTGCAGAACATACCCGCCGATCCGCGCCAACTGGCCCAGGTCATGCGGCAGGAGGGCTGGTACCGGGTGGTGGTCGGCTGGTTCCTGGCCACCTCGCTGTTCCTGCTCATCAACGGCGGCGTCCTCACCATCTTCGCGCCGCCCGCCACCCCGGCGGGCCTGTGCGGCGCGGGCCCGCTGTCGCTGGCCGACCACGAGGCGCTGATCAAGGCGTTCTTCTTCTGGGGCACGATCGGCTTCCTCGCGGGCCTGAACGAACGCTGGGCGTACGGGCTGCTGCGCCGCGGCGGCGGCGACCGCCACCCGAGCGACCCCGCCTCCTGAGCCCGCCCCGCGCCGGGCACCCCGCCCCGCGTGGCCGAAATCAGCTGACCGGATCCGTACGCCAACGGCATCGCGCCCGTCGCCCCGCGTTCACCGCCGGGCCATCAACCACCCTCGTAATGGAGTTGTCTGTACAACAGTTGTCCGTACAACTTGGAGCTCCCGTGATCGCCCCCCGTATACGCACCGCAGGCCTCGCCGTGACCCTGGCCGCCTCCGCGTTCGCCCTCGCCGCCTGCGGCGCCAAGCCCGGCGCCTCGACCGCCGCGGCCGACTCCGGCAAGGGCGGCAAGAACCTCGCGACCGCCGCCTCGGCGAAGGACGCGGGCGGCCTGGACGCCCTGGCCGCCGCCGCGAAGAAGGAGGGCACGCTCAACGCGATCGCCATCCCACGCGACTGGGCGAACTACGGCGCCGTCATCGACGGTTTCCAGCGGAAGTACGGCGTCAAGGTGTCCGTCGAGAACCCGGCCGGGACCAGCGCCGACGAGATCAACGCGGTGAAGACCCGCAAGGGCCAGGACCGCGCCCCCGACGTGCTCGACCTCGGCGCCTCCTTCGCGCAGTCCGCCGGCCAGCAGGGCCTGACCGCCCCGTACCAGGTCGAGGCCTTCGACAAGATCCCCGCGGGGCAGAAGGACGCGCAGGGCCGCTGGTTCAACGACTACGGCGGCTACGTCTCCATCGGCTGCGACGCCAAGCGCGTCAAGGTGTGCCCGCAGACCTTCGCCGATCTCCTGAGGCCCGAGTACAAGGGCCAGGTCGCGCTCAACGGCAACCCCACCAAGGCCGGTTCGGCCTTCGCGGGCGTGTACGCGGCGGCCCTCGCCAACGGCGGCTCGCTCGACAACATCCAGCCCGGCCTGGACTTCTTCGCCAAGCTGAAGAAGGCCGGCAACTACAACCCGGTCGAGTCGACCCCGGCCACCGTCGAGAAGGGCGAGACGCCCATCTCCATCGACTGGGACTACCTGAACGCGGGCTACGCCGACGAGTTCAAGACCAAGGGCCTGGACTGGAAGACCGTCGTCCCCGCCGACGGCGTCTACGCCCAGTACTACTCGCAGGCCGTCAACAAGGACGCCCCGCACCCGGCGGCGGCCCGCCTGTGGCAGGAGTACCTGTACTCCGCCGAGGGCCAGAACCTGTGGCTCAAGGGGTACGCCCGCCCGGCGCTGATGCCCGCCATGGAGAAGGACGGCTCGCTCGACAAGGACGCCGCGGCCAAGCTCCCCAAGGTCAGCGGCACGCCCACCTTCCCGACCGAGGCGCAGAACACCCAGGCGAAGAAGACCCTCGCCGACGGCTGGGCCAAGGCGATCTCGGGCTGATCACCTCATGACTGTCGCCACCACCTCAACCCCCGCCGCCACCAAGGCAGTTGTGCGCACCGGGCAGCGCCGGGCCCGCAGGCGCCCCGGCGCCTGGCTCGCCGCGGTCCCGCTGCTCGCCTTCGTCGCGCTCGCCTTCGGCCTGCCGGCCTTCGCGATGCTCAACGGGGCGCTGTCCGTCGACGGCTCGTACGGGCTCGGCAATCTGCGCCAGTCCCTTCAGGGCGCCTACTGGACCGCCCTGCTCGGCAGCGTGAAGCTCGCGGCCACCACCGCCGCCATCGCCGCCGTGCTCGGTCTGCTGCTCGCGCAGGCCGTCGTCACCTCGCGCGGCAAGGCGCTGCGCGAGGCCGTCCTCACCGCTTCCGGGGTGCTCGCCAACTTCGGCGGCGTCCCGCTCGCCTTCGCCTTCGTCGCCACCCTCGGCAACGCGGGCGTCCTGACCACCAAGCTGGGTCTCGCCCAGCACGGCTGGAGCCTCTACAGCTTCTGGGGACTCGCCCTGACCTATCTGTACTTCCTCATCCCGCTGATGGTGCTCACCGTGGCACCGGCCCTTGACGGGCTCCGCCCGCAGTGGCGCGAGGCGGCCCGCGACAACGGGGCGAACGCCTGGCAGTACTGGCGCCACGTCGGCATCCCGGTGCTGCTGCCCACCCTGCTCGGCGGCTTCGTCCTGCTGTTCGGCAGCGCGTTCGCCGCGTACGCCACGGCCGCCTCGATGGTGGGCAGTTCGGTGCCGCTGGTCACCATGCAGATCGCGGACGCGCTGTCCGGCAACGTCCTGGTGGGCCAGGAGAACGTGGCGCTCGCGCTCAGCCTCGACATGGTGATCGTCGCCCTCCTGGTGATGGCCGTCCATCTGCCCCTTCAGCGAAGGAGCGCCCGATGGCTCGCCTGACGTATCCGCTGCGCCCGTGGCGCGGGGCGGTCCTGCTCGTCGCGGGCACCTACTTCCTGGTCCCGCTGCTCGCCTCCCTGGTGTTCACGGTGGACGTGCCGGGGCAGGGCCTCACGCTCTCCTCGTACACCCAGATCTTCGGCGCCGACGGCTTCACCGCCGCGCTGCTGCGGTCGCTGGGGCTCGGCCTGTGCACGGTCGCGCTCGCGCTGCTCCTGGCTCTGCCGGCCGCGCTCGCGGTGCGGCTTTCGGGTTCGGGGCGGCTGCGGGCGGTGCTCGAAGTGGTGTGCACGCTGCCGCTCGTGGTGCCGCCGGTGGCGCTGGTGGCCGGATTGGGGACGGTCCTCAAATGGGGCCCGGACCATCTCGCCACGACCCCGCTGTACGCGACGTTCGCCGCCGTCCAGAA
This sequence comes from Streptomyces sp. NPDC094147, assembly GCF_044764265.1. Lineage (NCBI taxonomy): Bacteria > Bacillati > Actinomycetota > Actinomycetes > Kitasatosporales > Streptomycetaceae > Streptomyces > Streptomyces sp. NPDC094147. The sequence continues at coordinate 242,961 of NZ_JBIWHT010000001.1, forward strand.
CCCCGGCTTCCCGCTGGTCCTGGTCTTCGCGTACGTCGTGATGGCGCTGCCCTTCGTGTACCGCTCGCTGGACGCGGGGCTGCGGGCCGTCGATGTGCGCACCCTCGTCGAGGCCGCCCGCGACCTGGGCGCGTCCTGGCCGCGGGCGCTGCTCGCCGTCGTCCTGCCCAATCTGCGCACCGCGCTCCTCAACGCCTCGTTCCTGGCGCTCGCGCTGGTGCTCGGTGAGTTCACCGTGGCCTCGCTGCTCGGATTCCAGCCGTTCGCGGTGTGGATCGTGCAGGCCTCCGGGTCCAACGCCCAGCTGTCGGTGGCGGTTTCGCTGCTCAGCCTGCTGCTGACGTGGGGGCTGCTGCTGGTGCTGACCGGCCTCGCCCGCACCCGCGGCACCCGCACGACTCGTAAGAAGAAGGAAGCCGTCTGATGACCACCGCACCGCCGCGCACCGGCACCGCCCTCACGATCCGGGGGCTGCGCCGCACCTTCGGGTCCGCCGTGGCCCTGGACGGGCTCGACCTCGATGTCGCACCGGGCGAGCTCCTGGCGCTGCTCGGCCCGTCCGGCTGCGGCAAGACCACCGCACTGCGGGTCCTGGCGGGCTTCGAGCGCCCCGACGCGGGCGAGGTGCTGCTCGACGGCGAGGACATCGTGCCGGTGCCGGCCAACCGGCGCGACACCGGGATGGTCTTCCAGTCGTACAGCCTCTTCCCGCATCTGAGCGCCGCCGACAACGTGGCCTTCGGCATGAAGATGCGCAAGGTCGCCGCTCCCCAACGGCGCGCCCGCGCGGCCGAGTTGATGGAGCTCGTGGGCCTTCCCGAGCACGGCGACCGCTTCCCGCACCAGCTGTCCGGCGGCCAGCAGCAGCGCGTGGCGCTGGCCCGCGCGCTCGCCCTCCAACCAAGGCTGCTGCTCCTGGACGAACCGCTCTCGGCCCTGGACGCCAAGGTCCGCGTCCAGCTGCGCGAGGAGATCCGGCGCCTCCAGCTCGAACTCGGCATCACCACCGTCTTCGTCACCCACGACCAGGAGGAGGCCCTCTCGATGGCCGACCGGGTCGCGGTGATGCGCGGCGGGCGGCTCGAACAGTGCGCGGCCCCGGCCGAGTTGTACGACCGTCCGGCGACCGCGTTCGTGGCGTCCTTCATCGGCACGATGAACCGCGTCCCGGGCAAGGTCACCGACGACGGCCTCGCCGAAGTGCTCGGCGTGCGCCTCCCGGTGGACGGCCCCGCGACCGGCACGGTGTTCCTGCTGCGCCCCGAGGCCCTGGAGGTGACGGACGGCGGACCCGACACGGTGACCGGGAGCTCCTTCCACGGCGCGAGTACGCGGCTCAGCGTCCGCCTCGCCGACGGCACCGAGGTCAAGGCCGACCTGCCCTCGCACACCGCCGGCTCCTTCGGCGCGGGCGCCCGCGTCACCGTACGGCCGCAGCCGCGTCCCGTGCTCGCGGCGGGTGAGGACGCGTGAGCGGGCTGCGGGCGGTCCTGTTCGACATGGACGGCACCCTCGTCGACACCGAGGAGGCGTGGGTCGAGGTGGTCGAGAAGGTCGCGGCCCGCCACGGCCACGAGCTGGCCGGCGAGAGCCGCCGCGCGGTGTACGGGCGCTCCGTCGAGGACACCGCCGAGCTGCTGCACGAGGTGCTGGGCGCCCCGCGCGAGCAGCTGGCCGCCGAACTGGGCGCGGACTTCACGGCGCGCCTCGCCGACGGCGCCGAGCCCCGGCCCGGGGCGCTGCGACTCCTGCGCTCGCTGCGGGAGTCGGGGGTGCTCACCGCGCTGGTGTCGGCGTCGCCGAGCGCCGTCGTGCGCAGGGTCGCGACCTCCCTCGACGGCCACCGCTTCGACGCGGTGTACGGGGCCGAGGACACGGCACGCACCAAGCCCGCCCCCGATCCCTACCTCGCGGCGGCCGCGGCGCTCGGCGCGGACCCGGCGCGCTGCGTGGCGGTCGAGGACACCGCGACGGGCATCGCGTCGGCGGAGGCCGCGGGCTGCGCGGTGCTCGCGGTGCCGTCCGTCGAACCCATAGCGCCCGCCCCCGGGCGCACGGTCCTGACTAGTCTGGAGGAGGCGGACCTCACCTTGCTCCGCTCACTGATCGGCAGTTGAGGGGGTCGGGGTGTCCAGCAAGTCGCCGCTCTACCGGAAGGTGGCCGCGGACCTGCGGATCGCGATAGCGGCCGGTGAGTACGGTTCGGGGGCGCGGCTGCCCGCCGAGGACGAACTCGCCCGCCGCTACGGCGTGTCCAGGGGAACGGTCCGCCAGGCGCTGGCCGCGCTGCGCGTCGACGGTCTGGTGACCTCGCGGCGCGGCGCCCGCCGGGTGGTGCTCGGCGGGTCGGCCCGGCTGCAGAGTTTCGCGGAGCTGAGCTCGTTCGCCCGCTGGGCGCGCTCGCTGGGCGAGGAGCCGGGCGGCCGGACCGTCGCCGTCGACCCGGCCGCGGCCGACGAGGAGGAGGCCCTCCACCTCCAACTGCCAACGGGTACAAGGGTGTTCAGGGTGCTGCGGGTGCGCACCCTGTCGGGCGCGCCGGTGATGGTGGAGCGTACGACCTATCCGGAGCGGATCGGCGAGCTGGTGGCTGCGCTGGCGCCCGACGCGGTCTCGCACACCGACCAACTGGAGCTGCACGGCGTCCTGTTCACCGACGCCCAGCACACCATCGACGTGGTTCCCGCCGACCCGGACGACGCGGAGCTGCTCGGCTGCCCGGCCGGTCAGGCGCTGCTGCGCGAGCGGCGGCGCTCCACCGACCCGGCGGGCACCCCGGTCGAGTGGTCGCAGGACCGCTATCTGCCGGGGACGGTGGCCTTCACGGTGCACAACTCGACGGCGACCAGCGCGCTGGGACGCCGGTTCGGCGAGGAGTGAGCCACAACGAGGGCCCGCCCCGCCCCCTGCCAGGGGACGGAGCGGGCCCGGGTTGCCGCGGCTGCCGGCTCAGCAGCCGAAGTCGATGAGGCTGAACGTGGCGTAGTGGTCGGCGGTGTAGTAGTCCTCCTGGGACTGCTCACCCGTCACGATCCGGCGGGCGCCGCGCGTCGGCGCACCCGGCGTGATCACGGTGTACTCGTGGTAGTAGCCGCTGCTCTGGCTCGGCAGCACCTGCTCGCGGTTGGTGAAGACGACGCCGTCCTGGCGGTACGGGAACGGGCCGCCCTGGTCGATGAGGTCGAGGGTGTCGTGCGCCTGGGACGGCAGCGCGGAGTAGCAGACGCTGCCGACGGACTGCACGGATACGGAGGCGGCGGTGGCCATGGGGGCGGCCGACGCGGTTCCGGCGACCGGCCCGGTGAGGAGGGCGGCGGCTATGGCGGCCGCGCCACCGAGGGCTGCGATGCGTGGGGGGATTCTCATGCGGACCATGATGACGCGCGTAGAGCGGGGGCCGTCAACGCCAAGTCCGTTGATTTTTCTACCTGTTAACCAAGACGGCCGAGTGCGTAACGCAAGCGCCGCCGGACCTTAAGCCGTACGCAACCTAAGATCATCAGCGGCTCTGCCGCGACCCGTACACCGTCCCCGGCGGCTCCGCCTGGGCCAGCAACTCCAGTACCGCCGCGCCCGCTTCCCGCGGGGTCCAGCGCGCCCCCTTGTCGCTGCTCGGCCCGGGGCGCCAGCCCTCCATCACGGTGATGCGGCCCGCCTCCGTCTCGAAGACCCGGCCCGTCACACCCGCGCTCGCGGCCGAGCCCAGCCACACCACGAGCGGCGAGACGTTCTCCGGGGCCATCGCGTCGAAGGCCTCCGCCGTGCCCGGCGCCGCCATGGTGTCCGCGAAGGTCCGCTCGGTCATGCGGGTGCGGGCCGCCGGGGCGATGGCGTTGACCTGGACTCCGTAGCGGCCCGTCTCGGCCGCCGCGACCAGGGTGAGACCCACGATCCCGGCCTTCGCGGCGCTGTAGTTGCCCTGACCCACCGAGCCCAACAGGCCCGCTCCGGAACTGGTGTTGATGACCCGCGCAGCGAGCTCGCGGCCCGCCTTCGCTTCGGCGCGCCAGTACGCGGCGGCGTACTTCAGCGGCAGGAAGTGGCCCTTGAGGTGGACCCGCATCACCGCGTCCCAGTCGTCCTCGTCCAGGTTGACCAGCATCCGGTCGCGCAGGAACCCCGCGTTGTTGACCAGCGTGTGCAGCGCGCCGAACGTCTCCACCGCCGTCGCGACGAGCGAGGCCGCGCCCTCGGCGGTGGCGATGTCGCCGCCGTGCGCCACCGCCTCGCCGCCCGCCGCCCGGATCTCCTCCACCACCGACTGCGCGGGGCCGCCGATTGGGGTCTCCCCTGGTCGAGCGGAGCCGAGACCTTGGGGAACGCCCGCCCCGTCGAGTCCGACCCCCAGGTCGTTGACCACGACCCTGGCCCCCTGCTCAGCGAACGCCAGCGCGTGCGCGCGGCCGAGCCCCCGCCCCGCGCCGGTCACGACCACGACCCGGCCCTCGCACAGTCCGCTCATCTTCCGTTCCCTTCAGGCTTGTTGACAGTGGCGGCGTCCAGGAAGGCGGGGCGTTCGCCGCCGCCGTGGACCAGGAGGGAGGCGCCGCTGATGTAGGAAGCCCGCGCGGAGGCGAGGAAGACCGCGGCCGCGCCGACGTCCTCCGGCTCGGCGAGCCGGCCCAGCGGCACGGTCCTGCCCACCGCGGCGACGCCCTCCGCGTCCCCGTAGTGCAGCGCGCTCAGTTCGGTGCGGACCATCCCGAGGACCAGGGTGTTGACGCGGACCTCGGGCGCCCATTCCACCGCCATCGAACGGGCCAGGTTCTCCAGGCCCGCCTTCGCGGCGCCGTACGCGGCCGTGCCCGGCGAGGGCCGCACCCCGCTCACGCTGCCGATCATCACGACCGAGCCGCGGCAGGCGCGCAGATACGGCCGGGCGGCCAGCGACGCCGTGAGCGGGGCCGTCAGGTTCAGGGCGATGACCCGCGCATGCCGTTCCGCCTCGCCCTCGCCCTCGCCCTCGCCCTCGCCCTCGCCCTCGCCGAGCAGCCGGTACGGGGTGCCGCCCGCGTTGTTCACCAGCACGTCCAGCCGCCCGCGGTCGGCCGCGACCGCCGCGAAGAAGTCCCGTACGGCGTCCGGTTCGCGCAGGTCGAGCGGGCGGAACTCGGCCTGGCGGCCGCCGGATTCGACGGCCGCGTCGGGCGGTCTGCGGGCGCACACGATCACGTCCGCGCCCGCGCCGAGGAACGCCTTCGCGATCCCCGCACCCACGCCCCGGGTACCACCGGTGACGACGACTGCCTTCCCGGCCAGCTCCATCCGCTGCTACCTTCCTCACCTAACAAACGTTTGGTGGAAAGGTAGCTGATCCGCCCATGGGTGTCTCCACCGCAAGCCCCGAGAAGGGCATTCACGTCGTCACGGTCGACTTCCCGCCCGTCAACGCCCTTCCCGTGCGGGGCTGGTACGAGCTCGCCGACGCGGTGCGCGCGTCCGGCCGCGACCCCGAGGTCCGCTGTGTCGTCCTCGCCGCACAGGGCCGCGGCTTCAACGCCGGGGTCGACATCAAGGAGATGCAGCGCGACCGCGGCCACACCGCCCTCATCGGCGCGAACCGGGGCTGCTACGAGGCCTTCGCCGCGGTGTACGAGTGCGAGGTGCCGGTCGTCGCGGCGGTGGGCGGGTTCTGCCTGGGCGGCGGCATAGGCCTGGTGGGCAACGCCGACGCGATCGTGGCGAGCGAGGACGCCACCTTCGGCCTGCCCGAACTGGACCGCGGCGCGCTCGGCGCCGCCACCCACCTCGCCCGGCTCGTCCCGCAGCACCTGATGCGCGCGCTCTACTACACCTCGCGCACCGCGACGGCGCGGGAGCTGCACGCCCACGGATCGGTGTGGAAAGTCGTGCCCCGCGCCGAACTCGCCTCTGCCGCACTGGAGTTGGCGCGCGAGATCGCCCGCAAGGACGGCACCCTCATCCGGCTCGCCAAAGCCGCCATCAACGGCATCGACCCCGTCGACGTACGCCGCAGCTACCGCTTCGAGCAGGGCTTCACCTTCGAGGCCAACCTCAGCGGGGTCGCCGACCGCGTCCGCGACACGTTCGGCGCGGCGGGCACCGAGGAGGCGGACCGGTGACGGACAAGACCATGACGCCCGAGGACGTCGTCGCGCGGCTGCGCAGCGGCATGACCATCGGCATCGGCGGCTGGGGCTCGCGCCGCAAACCCATGGCGCTGGTGCGGGCGCTGCTCCGCTCCCCGGTCACCGACCTCACCGTGATCTCGTACGGCGGCCCCGATGTCGGCCTGCTCGCCGCCGCCGGACGGATCCGCAAGCTGGTGGCGCCCTTCGCCACGCTCGACTCGATCCCCCTGGAGCCGCACTTCCGTACCGCCCGCCAAGCGGGCGCCTTCGAGCTGATGGAGGTGGACGAGGCGATGTTCATGTGGGGGCTGCACGCCGCCGCCAACCGGCTGCCGTTCCTGCCGGTCCGCGCGGGCATCGGCTCCGACGTGATGCGGGTCAACCCGCAGCTGCGCACGGTCACTTCACCGTATGAGGACGGCGAGCGCTTCGTGGCGATGCCCGCCCTGCGGATGGACGCGGCCCTCGTCCACCTCAACCGCGCCGACCGGCTCGGCAACGGCCAGTACCTGGGCCCCGACCCCTACTTCGACGACCTGTTCTGCGAGGCCGCCGACAGCGCGTACGCCTCCTGCGAGCACGTCGTGGACGGCTTCCGGGAAGCCGTTCCGCAGACCCTCCTCGTCAGGCGGTACGCGGTCACCGGAGTCGTGGAGACCCCGAACGGCGCCCACTTCACCTCCTGCGGCCCCGACTACGGCCGCGACGAGCCCTTCCAGAAGCTGTACGCGACCACGCCCTGGCCCGAGTTCGCCGAACGCTTCCTGTCCGGGCCCGACGAGAAGTCCTACCAGTCGGCCGTCCAGGCCTGGCACGAGGAGCAGAAGTGAGGACGGGTGTGCCCGCGGAGGCGACGGCCGTGACCCGCGCCGAGTACTGCGTGATCGCCTGCGCCGAGGCCTGGCGCGACAACGGGGAGGTGCTCGCCAGCCCGATGGGCCTGATCCCCTCGGTCGGGGCCCGGCTCGCCCGGCGCACCTTCTCCCCCGATCTGCTGCTCACCGACGGCGAGGCGCTGCTCGTCGGCCCCGACGGCGAGCCCGAGGGCTGGCTGCCGTACCGCCGGCACCTCGCCATGGTCACCGGCGGCAGGCGGCACGTCATGATGGGCGCGAGCCAGATCGACCGGTTCGGCAACCAGAACATCTCCTGCATCGGCGACTGGTCCCGGCCCGCCCGCCAGCTCCTCGGGGTACGCGGCGCGCCGGTCAACACCCTGAACAATCCGGTGAGTTACTGGGTGCCCAAGCACTCGACCCGGGTCTTCGTGCCGAAGGTCGACATGATCAGCGGGGTCGGCTACGACAGCGCGGCGGCCGCGGGCCCGTCCGCGACCCGCTTCCACCGCATCCCGCGGGTCGTCACCGATCTGGGCGTCTTCGACTTCGCGACCCCGGACCACGCGATGCGGCTGGCCTCGCTGCATCCCGGCGTGACGGTGGAGCAGGTGCGGGAGGCGACCGCGTTCGAACTCGCCGTGGCCGACGAGGTCCCGTACACCCGCGCCCCCACCCCCGAGGAACTCCGCCTCGTCCGGGACGTGATCGACCCGGAGAACCTGCGCGACCGCGAGGTGAGGCCATGACGCCGCCCGCTCCTCCCCTCATCGAGACCGCACTCACCGAACTGGTCGGCGTCCGGCATCCGGTCGTGCAGACCGGCATGGGCTGGGTGGCGGGCCCCCGCCTGGTCTCGGCCACGGCGAACGCGGGCGCGCTCGGCATCCTCGGCTCGGCGACGATGACGACGGCTCGGCTGAGGCAGGCGGTCTTGGAGGTCAAGTCCCGTACGGACGCGCCGTTCGGGGTGAATCTGCGGGCCGATGCCGGGGATGCCCGCGAGCGGGTACGGATCATCGTCGAGGAGGGCGTGAAAGTGGCCTCCTTCGCGCTCGCCCCCTCCCGCGAGCTCATCGCCGAACTGAAGGACGCGGGCGTCGTCGTGATCCCCTCCATCGGTGCCAGGCGGCATGCCGAGAAGGTCGCGGCGTGGGGCGCGGACGCGGTGATCGTGCAGGGCGGCGAGGGCGGCGGCCACACCGGGGAGGTGGCAACTACCGTACTGCTCCCGCAAGTTGTGGACGCGGTGGACATCCCGGTGGTCGCCGCGGGGGGCTTCCATGACGGCCGGGGGCTGGTGGCCGCGCTCGCGTACGGGGCGGCGGGCATCGCGATGGGCACCCGCTTCCTGCTCACCTCGGACTCGACCGTGCCCGACGCAGTGAAGGCGGCGTATCTGGCGGCGACGGTCAAGGACGTCACCGTCACGACGGCCGTGGACGGGCTGCCGCACCGCATGCTCCGTACGGAACTCGTCGCCTCGCTCGAAGGGGCCGGGCGGGCGGTGGCGCTGGCGCGGGCGGTGCGGCGGGCGGCCGGGTTCCGGAAGCTCTCCGGCCTCTCCTGGCCCCAACTGGTCCGGGACGGCCTGGCGATGAAGCACGGCAAGGACCTGACGTGGAGTCAGGTCCTGCTGGCCGCCAACACCCCGATGCTGCTGCGGGCGTCCATGGTGGAGGGCCGCACGGACCTCGGCGTCATGGCCTCCGGCCAGGTGGCCGGGGTGATCGAGGACCTCCCGAGCTGCGAGGAGCTGCTCGGGAGGGTGATGGGGGAGGCGTCGGAGGTCTTGGCGATGCTGGCCAAGAAGCCCAGCCCCTCCGGCGTTTGAGGAGCGGGGGTCCGGGGGCAGGGCCCCCGGTTCGGGAAGGGGCGGGTAGGGGAAAAGATCAGCCCCGGCTCGCGCCGCCCTGGCCGCGCCCGCGGCCACCCGCACGGCCACCCTGCCCAGAGCCCTGCGCACGAGGCGCACGCGCACCCTGCCCAGAGCCCGAGCCCTGCGCACGGGCGCCCTGGCCGGAACCCTGGGCGCGGGCGCCGGAGGTCTGGGGTCGGGCGCCCTGGCCCGTGGACTGACGCGGCGTGCCGGAACCCTGGCCGCCGCGACGACCCCGGCCGCGCCCCCCGGAGGGCGCCCGCTTCGGCTCCGGCTGGGCCGGCACCTCGATGACCACCGGGACACCGGACGGCTCGCGCGCGCCCGTGACCCGTACGAGCTCCTCGGAGCTCGACTTGACCTCGGCCGTCCGCGGCCGGATCCCCGCGAACGACATGAGCTTGGTCATCTCGCGCTTCTCGTCGGGCAGGACGAGCGTGACGACGCTGCCCGACTCGCCCGCCCGCGCGGTGCGCCCGCCGCGGTGGAGGTAGTCCTTGTGGTCCGTCGGCGGGTCGACGTTCACCACGAGGTCCAGGTCGTCCACGTGGATGCCGCGCGCCGCGACGTTCGTCGCCACCAGCGCGGTGACCTGGCCGTTCTTGAACTGGTCCAGCGTCCGGTTGCGCTGCGGCTGGGAACGCCCGCCGTGCAGCCCGGCCGCGCGGACCCCGCTCGCGAGCAGCCGCTTGACCAGCCGGTCCACGGAGCGCTTGGTGTCCAGGAACATGATGACGCGGCCGTCGCGGGCCGCGATGCGCGTGGTGACGGCCTTCTTGTCGGTCTCGTCGAGCACGTACAGCACGTGGTGTTCCATCGTGGTGACCGCGCCCGCCGACGGGTCGACGGAGTGCACCACCGGGTCGGTGAGGAACATCCGGACCAGGCGGTCGATGTTGGCGTCCAGGGTCGCCGAGAACAGCATCCGCTGGCCGTCCGGCTCGACCTGCTTGAGCAGCGCGGTGACCTGCGGCATGAAGCCCATGTCGGCCATCTGGTCGGCCTCGTCGAGGACGGTGATGCCCACGTTCTCCAGCGAGCAGTCACCCCTCTCTATGAGGTCCTTGAGCCGGCCCGGGGTGGCGACCATGACCTCGGCGCCGCGGCGCAGCGCGTTCGCCTGCTTGGTGATGGAGAGCCCGCCGACGACGGTGGTGAGGCGCAGGTTCACGGACGTCGCGTACGGCGTGAGCGCGTCGGTGACCTGCTGCGCGAGTTCCCGGGTGGGTACCAGGACGAGCGCGAGCGGCGCCTTGGGCTCGGCCCGCCGGCCCGCGGTGCGGGCGAGCAGCGCGAGGCCGAAGGCGAGGGTCTTGCCGGAGCCGGTGCGGCCGCGGCCGAGGATGTCGCGGCCCGCGAGCGAGTTCGGCAGGGTGGCGCCCTGGATCGGGAACGGCTCGGTCACGCCCTGCGCGTCGAGCGTCTTGAGGAGCGCCGCGGGCATGTCCAGGTCGGCAAAGGCCTCGACGGCGGGCAGCGCGGGGGTGAGGGTCTCCGGCAGCTTGAATTCACCCTGCGGCGCCATGGTCTTGCCCTTGGCGGGCTTGGCGGAGGGTCGGCCGGAGCCCCTGCGGGGACCGGAACCGGTGCCGGAACCGGAACGGGAGCCGGTGCCGGCACCGGAGCCCGAGCGCTTGCTGGTCATGCGCGTCATACGGTTTTGCCTTCCTGGGACAAGACAGCACAAGCCGGGACCCGCACCTGAGGGTGCGGGCCCCGGCTGCGAAATTCGCGAGCCGCGGCGTGCGCGGCTGCAAAATACGCCTCGTCGGCGATTAGGCGGGGAGAATGTTCTCCGCCTGCAGGCCCTTCTGGCCCTGGGTGACCTCGAAGGAGACCTTCTGGCCCTCAAGGAGCTCACGGAAGCCGGAGGAGGCGATGTTGGAGTAGTGGGCGAAGACGTCGGGGCCGCCGCCGTCCTGCTCGATGAAGCCGAAGCCCTTTTCCGAGTTGAACCACTTCACGGTGCCAGTAGCCATGTCATTTCTCCTAAGACAGGGGCAGTTCCGGAAATCCGCGGATTTACGGATTCCTCGTCGCCGCATTGAGCCCATCCGGAGAAACCCGGAAAACAAATATGCGCCTGAGGAGCATTCCCGTCAGGCGCACATAAAGTATATGGGTACCAAAACTGCAACAGCCCCCACGATAGCATGCCGCCGCGCGGAGCAGCCGTGATGCCGGTTACAGCCGCTCGATGATCGTCACGTTGGCCTGGCCGCCGCCCTCGCACATCGTCTGGAGGCCGTAGCGGCCGCCGGTGCGCTCCAGCTCGTGCAGCAGGGTCGTCATCAGTCTGACTCCGGTCGCACCCAGCGGGTGGCCGAGCGCGATCGCGCCGCCGTTGACGTTGACCCGGGCCGGGTCGGCGCCGGTCTCCTTGAGCCAGGCGAGCACCACCGGCGCGAAGGCCTCGTTGATCTCGACCAGGTCGATGTCGTCGATCTTCATGCCGGTCTTCTTCAGGGCGTACGCGGTCGCGGGGATCGGCGCAGACAGCATCCGGACGGGGTCCTCGCCGCGTACCGAGAGGTGGTGGACGCGGGCGCGCGGGGTCAGTCCGTGGTCGGCGACCGCGCGCTCGGAGGCGATGAGCAGGGCCGCGGCTCCGTCGGAGACCTGGGAGGAGCAGGCCGCGGTGATCGCGCCGCCGGGCAGGACGGGCTTCAGGCCCGCCATCTTCTCCAGGGTCGTGTCCCGGCGCGGCCCCTCGTCCGCCGCGACCTCGCCGTAAGGGACCGTCTCGCGCTCGAAGCGGCCCGCGTCGACGGCGCGGATCGCACGCTGGTGGGAGCCGAGCGCGAACTCCTCCATGTCGCGGCGCGAGATGCCCCACTTCTCGGCGATGAGCTGGGCGCCGTGGAACTGGTTGACGGGTGCCTCGCCGTACCGGGCCCGCCAGCCCGCGCTGCCGAGGTAGGGGCCTTCGGTGAGACCGAGCGGCTCGGCGGCCTGCCGGGAGGCGAAGGCGATGGGGATCATCGACATGTTCTGGGTGCCGCCCGCGACCACCAGGTCCTGCGTGCCGGACAGGACGCCCTGAGCCGCGAAGTGGACGGCCTGCTGGGACGAGCCGCACTGGCGGTCGACGGTGACGCCGGGCACCTCCTCGGGGAGTCCGGCCGCCAGCCATGCCGTGCGGGCGATGTCGCCGGCCTGCGGGCCCACCGCGTCCAGACAGCCGAAGACCACGTCCTCGACGGCCGCCGGGTCGATGCCGGAGCGCTCGACCAGCGCCCTCAGCACATGGGCGCCGAGGTCCGCGGGATGGACCGCCGAGAGCCCTCCCCCGCGCCGCCCCACCGGGGTGCGTACCGCTTCGACCATGTAGGCCTCGCCCATGCCAACTCCCCATTCGTGTAAGTGAGTTACGTACGTACGGCGATTCCGTCCAGGACCATGGAGAGGTACTGGCGGGCGATCTCCTCCGGGCTGTGCCGGCCGCCGGGGCGGTACCAGGAGGCGGCCACCCACACGGTGTCGCGCACGAACCGGTAGGTGAGCCGGATGTCCAGGTCGGCCCGGAAGGCGTGGGCGGCCACCCCGCGCTCCAGCGTCCCCAGCCACGCCTTCTCGAACTTCTGCTGCGAGTCGGCGAGGTAGTGGAAACGCTCCTGGTCCACCAGGTGTTTGGCCTCCTTCTGGTAGATCGCGACGGCGGCGCGGTGCCGGTCGATCTCCCGGAAGGACTCGGTGACGAGGGCCTCGATGGTCTCCCGGGGGCCGAGCCCGGCGGCGAGCACGGTGTCGTACCCCTCCCAGAGCTCGTTCAGGAAGGCCGAGAGGATCTCGTCCAGCATCGATTCCTTGGAGTCGAAGTGGTAGTAGAGGCTGCCCGCGAGCATGCCCGCCTCGTCCGCGATCCTGCGGACGGTGGTGGCGTTGTACCCCTGGGCGGCGAACACTTCGGCCGCCGTGGCGAGGAGTTCACGGCGCCGCTCGGGCGAGGCGGTCACCTGCGTCTTCTTCTTGTTCGTTGGCACCCGACCATTGTGCTGCCCCCCCGTCAGGGGTGCTGGCTGCTGACGGAGACCACCTCGCCGGTCAGGTACGAGGCGTAGCCGCTGGCCAGGAAGACGATGACGTTGGCGACCTCCCAGGGCTCGGCGTACCGGCCGAACGCCTCACGGGCGGTGAGCTCTTCGAGCAGTTCGGCGGAGGTGACCTTCACCAGGTGGGGGTGCATGGCGAGGGACGGCGCGACCGCGTTGACCCGGACCCCGAAGCCGGCCGCCTCGACGGCCGCGCACCGGGTGAGCGCCATGACGCCCGCCTTGGCCGCCGCGTAGTGGGCCTGGCCGGCCTGGGCGCGCCAGCCGACGACGGAGGCGTTGTTGACGATCACGCCGGTGCGGCCGGAGTCCTGGAAGGCGCGCAGGGCCGCCCGGGTACAGCGGAAGGTGCCGTTCAGGGTCACGTCGAGGACCTTGGACCACTGCTCGTCGGTCATGTCGACGAGGGGGCAAGTGCCGCCGAGGCCCGCGTTGTTGACGACGATGTCGAGTCCGCCGTGTTCGCGTGCGGCGAGCGCGAAGAGGGCGGCGACCTGTTGTTCGTCGGTCACGTCGCACGGCAGGGAGGCGATGTTGTGCGGGCCGAACTCCCCGGCGAGGGCCTGCTCGGTCTCCTTCAGGCGGCGCGCGTGCGCGTCGCCGATGACGATCCGGGCGCCCTCCTCCAGGAACCTGCGGGCGGTGGCGCCGCCGATTCCGGCGCCGGCCGCCGCCGTGACGACGGCGGTGCGGCCGTCGAGCAGCCGGTGTCCCGGCACGTACCGAGCCTTGTTGTCCGTCACGGCGCCACGCTAACCTACCAAACACTTGTTAGGGAAGGATGGTGCACCGCAACCATGGACCTGGACCCCACCCCCGACCAGGAGGCCTTCCGGGCCGAGGCGCGGGACTGGCTCGCCGCGCACGTCCCCGCCGCCCCGCTCCCCTCTCTGGAGACCGAGGCCGGTTTCGCCGCCCACCGCGCATGGGAGGCAGAGCTGTCCGCGGACCGCTGGTCGGTCGTGTCGTGGCCGAGGGAGTACGGGGGCCGGGGCGTCGACATCTTCAGGTGGCTGGTCTTCGAGGAGGAGTACTTCGCGGCGGGCGCCCCCGGCCGCGTCGCGCAGAACGGCGTCAATCTGCTCGCGCCCACCCTCTTCGACCACGGGACGCCCGAGCAGCGGGCGCGGATCCTGCCGGACATGGCGAGCGGCGCGACGATCTGGGCGCAGGCCTGGTCGGAGCCGGAGGCCGGTTCCGATCTCGCCTCGCTCAGGTCCACGGCCGTGCGCACCCGAGGGGGCTGGCTGCTCTCGGGGCAGAAGACCTGGTCCTCACGGGCCGCGTTCGCCGACCGCGCCTTCGGCATCTTCCGTACCGATCCGGACGCGGCCCCACCCCATCAGGGCCTGACCTACCTCATGTTCGACCTGCGGGCGCCCGGGGTGACGGTCCGGCCCATCGGGCGCCTCGACGGCAAACCGGCCTTCGCGGAGCTCTTCCTGGACGAGGTGTTCGTACCGGACGAGGACGTGATCGGCGAGCCCGGGGCGGGCTGGCGGATCGCCATGTCGACCACCGGCAACGAGCGGGGCCTGATGCTGCGCTCCCCCGGCCGCTTCCTCGCCGCCGCAGAGCGCCTCGTGGACCTGTGGCGCGCGAGTGGCGATCCGGCCGACACGGCGCTGCGGGACCGGGTCGCGGACGCGGTGATCGGGGCGCGCGCCTACCAGCTCTTCACCTGCGCCAACGCCTCCCGCTTCGCGGCGGGCGAGTCGATCGGCGCCGAGTCCAGCCTCAACAAGGTGTTCTGGTCGCACTACGACATCGCCCTGCACGAGACCGCGCTCGACCTCCTCGGCCCGTACGGCGAACTGTCCGACGAGGCCGACGAGGCGCCGCAGCACGGCAGTTGGGCCGAGAACTACGTCTTCTCACTCGCCGGTCCGATCTACGCCGGTACGAACGAGATCCAGCGCGACATCATCGCCGAGCGGCTGCTCGGCCTCCCGAAGGGCCGGCGCTGATGAGGTTCCTGCTCGATGCGGAACAGCTCGACTTCGCGCGCTCCCTGGACGCGATGCTGACCGCCGCCGGCACGCCTTCGGTGGTACGGGAGTGGGGTGCTGGGAACGCCGGGCCCGGCCGCGCCCTGTGGTCCCGCCTCGCCGGGGCCGGGGTGTTCGCGCTTGCCGCGCCCGAGGCGTACGAGGGCGTCGGGCCACTGCCCGTCGAACTGGCCGTCGCCCTCGTGGAGTTGGGGCGCCACGCGGTGCCGGGACCGCTGGTCGAGACGGTGGCCGCGACGGCCCTGCTCGCCCGGCTCGCGCAGCTGGGCGAGAGCGGCCCGGCCAAGCGGCTGCTGCCCGGGATCGTCGCGGGCGAGTGCGCGGCGAGCGTCCTGTTCCCGGGCCGGGGCCCGTACGCGCTCGACGCGGACGCGTCGGACGCGGTGCTGGCCGTCAGCGGCCAGGAGGTGCGGCTCGCCCCGGGACACGGGCCCGTCCAGCCCTCCCTCGACCCGGCCCGGCGGCTGTCCCGGCCCTCGCGGGGCGGTGAACTCCTCGTAGCGGTGCCGCAGTTGGGGGATGCCGTCACGCATGCCACCCGGTGGGCGCGGCTTGCGGCGGCCGGGCAGTGCCTCGGGGTCGCCGAGGCACTGCTGCACCGGACGGTGGCCTACGTCAAGCAGCGCACCCAGTTCGGTACGCCGATCGGTTCCTTCCAGGCGGTCAAGCACCGGCTCGCGGACACGCTGGTCGCGGTGGAGTTCGCGCGGCCGCTGCTCTACGGGGCGGCGCTGTCGCTCGCTCCGCGCGATGTCGCCGCGGCGAAGGTGACGGCGGGAGAGGCCGCGTACGCCGCCGCCCGCACCGCACTGCAACTGCACGGCGCGGTGGGCTACACCGACGAGCTCGACCTGTCGCTGTGGCTGCGCAAGGCGCGGGCGCTGCGGGAGACGTGGGGGTCGCCCGGCGAGTGCCGGGCGGAGGTGCTGGCAGGCTGAGCTCGCCGCTCCTTGGGCGCCGGGGGCTCAGGCGTCCTCGCGGACTCCCTCGTCGCCGTTGCCGCGCCTGAGGGTGCGCAGGGCGGCGCCGGGCCGCCAGGCCCGTACGACCAGTTCGCCGTTCTCGACGCCGGTGCGGACGACTTCGGTCAGCTCGGCGCGGAAGAGGTGGAAGGGTTCGGGCGGCTCCACCTGGGAGGCGAACCGCGCCAGCACCGCGGGGTCGGTGACCTCCACGGCGCGCCCGCTGACGCGTACGTCGCCGTCGGCCATCTCGGCGTCCGGGCCGGGGTTCGCCTGGACGGCGAAGCGCGGATCGCGGCGCAGGTCGAGCGCCTTCATCGAGTTCGGCATCATGCCGAGCCACAGCTCGCCGTCCCGGAACTCCACCTCCAGGCCGGTCACCCGGGGCGAGCCGTCCTTGCGGAGGGTCGCGAGGACGTGGTGCTTGTACTGCTTGAACCGCGCCTCGACGGCCTCGGCGAACCGCGGCTCCGCGCCGCGGAAGCCCGACCAGCCGACCGCTGTGCGCGCTGTCTCGTTGGATGCCATGGCTCCAGCAAACCCCAGATACCGGACAGATTCTGTCCTGATTGCCCCTCGGCGTGCCGTCTCCCTACCGCGGCAGCGTGACGACTGCGGCGCGCCCCTCGGCCCGTACGGTCGCACCGCCCTCGTCGGTCAGGACCGCGTCGTACCGGTCGAGGGTGACGCCGTCGACCTGTGCGGGCGCGTCGAGTGCGACGACCAGCGCGGGCCCGGCGACCGTCAGGGCGCCCCGCACCACGGCGACCGACGGCGCGGGGCGCCCCCGGCGGTACATCACGTTGAAGTTGACGACGGGCCCGGCCAGCAGACGGCACTCGGTGGGGGCGTCGCCCGCAAAGCCCTGGGGCGCGAACGGCTCGTCCACCAGCCGCCGTTGACCGGCGACGGTGAGGTCCATTCCGGCGCCCTCGACCAGCGTCAGGATCCGGTCCACACCGGGAAAGCCGGAGAAGGGGCCGTCCGCGCCGACCTCGGCGAGGCTCACCCGCCATTCGAAGTCGGCGGTCCCGGCGCCTTCGGGGTGGGCGGCGACGCCCCGTGTCACACCGCCGCCGTTCTTCCACGGCACGGCCGTCCTGTCGGCGGCCCGCAGCATCCTCACCGTACGATCCCTTCCGTAGCGGCCGGTGGAGTGGTGAGGTTACGCCACCGGGCCGCCGCGGCCGCTACCCCACCTGGTCCTGGAAGGCGGGCAGGGCGAAAACCCGCTCCTTGGCGGCGTCGTCCATCAACTCGACCAGCGGCATGACCGGTTCCCACAGGTTCTGCTTGTCGACCTCGCGGGCCAGCGCGTCCAGGTCCTCGTCCGCGAGGGCGCCCGCCGCGTCGGCGACGACCTTGCGGGACTCCTCGGGCAGCAGCTCGGCCAGCGGCAGGAACTCCGCCCACAGCGCGGTCGCCACGACCGCGGGCACGATCCCGGTGAGCACGGATGGATCCGCGAGGGACGGCAGTACGGCGACGGCCCGGCGGTCCTCCTCGCCGAGCAGCGCCACCAGCGGGAGCAGCGACTCCCACAGGTCCTGCTCGGCGACCGTCCGCACCAGCGAGTCGAGCCGGTCCTCGGGCTGCCGGGCGGCGAGCGCGGCGATCTGTCCGCGCTGCTCCCCGGGCACCATCGCGGCGACGGCGAGCGCCTCGGGCCACAGCCCGTCGGCGGCCGAGGCGACGACTTCGGCGAGGCGCTCCTCACCCATCAACTCGATGATCCTGCCCAGGCGTTGGGGCCTGTCGATGGCGAAGCCGGTCTTCAGGACGACGGCGTCGGCGACCTGGGGCAGGATGCGGGTCAGCGCCGAGTCGCGCAGATGGCCGACGAAACGGCCCATGGTGAGGTGGTCGCCGCGTTCGGCGAGGGCGACCGAGATCCGTACCAGCAGGTTCTCGTCCAGGCGGTCCACGATCCCGGCGATGCGCCGCGGGTCCAGGTGCGCGCAGGACTCGGCGGTGAACGACACCGGGAGCTTCTCGATGATGTCGGCGGCCCGCGCGGGTTCCAGCTTGCCCGCGACGGCGGCGGCGAGGCGCGGCCCGAGGGCTTTCTGCGAGATGGCGGCGGCGACGCCGGCCGGGACCAGCTTGGTGGCCTTGGCGATCCGGTCGAGCATGTCGGGCGTACCGTCGAACAGCGCGGCGACGGCCTGCTCGCGCAGGGTGCGTACGTCGTCGGCGGGCAGGTCGTCGAGGAAGGCGAGGCGGCCGGGGTCCGCGCCGAGCAGCGCGGCGATCTTCTGGGTCTCGGCGCGGTTGCGGAGCTTGTCCATCTGGATCACCCGGCTCACTTGAAGAGGATGCGGCGGACGGGACCGCGGGCGATGGCGGGCACGAGCCCCAGCGCCTCTTCGGCGGCCTCTTCGAGCCCGGCGGCCCGCGCCTCGCGCTCCGCGCGCAAGGCGCCGCAGAGCAAGGCGAGTTGACCCTCCGTCAGCTCGGCGAATCCGGCCGGGGGCGCCGCCCCCAGCTCCGTACTCAACTGCGACAGCGCTTCGTTGCTCACGGGACCTCCCGGTGGCGGACGGCGGCTCGTCCCGAGAGTGGAGCGGATTTGACTTTTAGTCAATAGAGCGGGCGGGGGTGGCCCGCGGCCGGGCCGGAACGCGCGCGGCGCCCGCCCTGTCGTCCGGTCGGGGACAGTTGGGCAGGCGCCGTGCTCAGTTCCGTACCTCGTTGTACGGGACGTCTGTGGGGAGCGGACCTCAGACCGTCAGGGCCCGGTCCGTCGGGCGGATCGGGGCGGGCAGGTCGCTCGCGCCCGTCAGGTAGCGGTCGACGCCGCGGGCGGCCGAGCGGCCCTCGGCGATCGCCCACACGATCAGGGACTGGCCGCGGCCCGCGTCACCGGCGACGAACACGCCGTCGACGTTGGTCGCGAAGTCCGCGTCGCGGGCCACGTTGCCGCGCTCGTCCAGTTCCAGGCCGAACTGCTGGACGAGGCCGTTGGACTGGTCGGTGCCGGTGAAGCCCATGGCGAGGGTGACCAGCTGGGCGGGGATCTTCCGCTCGGTGCCCGGCTTCTGGGTCAGCCTGCCGTCGACGAACTCGACCTCGACGAGGTGCAGGAACTGGACGTTGCCGTCCTCGTCGCCCTCGAAGTGGGTGGTGGAGACGGAGTAGACCCGCTCGCCGCCCTCCTCGTGCGCGGAGGTGACCTTGTAGAGCATCGGGAAGGTCGGCCAGGGCTGGCCCGCCGAACGCTCGTCGCCCGGCTTCGGCATGATCTCCAGCTGGGTGACCGAGGCCGCGCCCTGGCGGTGGGCGGTGCCCACGCAGTCCGCGCCGGTGTCGCCGCCGCCGATCACGACCACGTGCTTGCCCGCCGCCGTGATGGGCGGGGCCACGAAGTCGCCCTCCTGGACCTTGTTGGCGAGCGGCAGGTACTCCATCGCGAAGTGGATGCCGTTCAGCTCGCGGCCCGGGACCGGCAGGTCGCGGGAGACGGTGGCGCCCGCGGCGATGACCACGGCGTCGTACCGCTTGCGCAGCTTCGCGGCGTCGATGTCGCGGCCGATCTCGACCTCGGTGCGGAACTTGGTGCCCTCCGCGCGCATCTGCTCGATGCGGCGGTTGATGTGCACCTTCTCCATCTTGAACTCGGGGATGCCGTAGCGGAGCAGACCGCCGATGCGGTCGGCGCGCTCGTACACGGCGACCGTGTGTCCGGCCCGGGTCAGCTGCTGGGCGGCGGCCAGGCCCGCCGGGCCCGAGCCGATGACCGCGACGGTCTTGCCCGAGAGGCGCTCGGGCGCCTGGGGCCTGACGTCGCCCGTGTCCCACGCCTTGTCGATGATCGAGACTTCGACGTTCTTGATCGTGACGGCGGGCTGGTTGATGCCGAGCACGCACGCCGACTCACAGGGAGCCGGGCACAACCGCCCGGTGAATTCGGGGAAGTTGTTCGTGGCGTGCAGGCGCTCGGAGGCGGCCTGCCAGTCCTCGCGGTAGGCGTAGTCGTTCCACTCGGGGATGAGGTTGCCCAGCGGACAGCCGTTGTGGCAGAACGGGATGCCGCAGTCCATGCAGCGCCCGGCCTGCTTGCTGATGATCGGCAGCAGCGAACCGGGAACGTAGACCTCGTTCCAGTCCTTGAGGCGCTCGCCCACCGGGCGGGTCGTGGCGACCTCGCGCCCGGTGGTCAGGAAGCCCTTGGGGTCAGCCATTGGTCGCCGCCTCCATCATCTTCTCGGTGGTCTCCTGCTCGGAGAGACCGGCGAGCTCAGCGGCGTCCTTGGCGGCGAGCACTGCCTTGTACGTGGTCGGGATGATCTTGCTGAAGCGGTCCACGTGCACGGACCAGTCGGCGAGCAGCTTCTCGGCGACGGTCGAGCCGGTCTCCTCGAAGTGGCGGCGCACGACGTCGTGCAGCCACTGCCTGTCGGTGTCGCTCAGGGCCTCGACGGCGTTCAGGTTCCCGGAGTTGACGTTGTCCCGGTCGAGGTCGATCACGTAGGCGATGCCGCCGGACATGCCCGCAGCGAAGTTGCGGCCGGTCTCGCCAAGCACCACCGCGTGGCCGCCGGTCATGTACTCGCAGCCGTGGTCGCCCACGCCCTCCGAGACGACCGTCGCCCCGGAGTTGCGGACGCAGAACCGCTCGCCGGTCCGTCCCCGCAGGAACAGCTCGCCGCCGGTCGCGCCGTACGCGATGGTGTTGCCCGCGATGGTCGAGTACTCGGCGAGGTGGTCGGCGCCCCGGTCCGGGCGGACGATGACGCGGCCGCCGGAGAGGCCCTTGCCGACGTAGTCGTTGGCGTCGCCCTCCAGGCGCAGCGTCACGCCGCTGGGGAGGAAGGCGCCGAAGGACTGGCCGGCCGAACCGGTGAAGGTGATGTCGATGGTGTCGTCGGGCAGGCCCGCACCGCCGAACTTCCGGGTCACCTCGTGGCCGAGCATGGTGCCGACGGTCCGGTTGATGTTCCGGATCGCGATCTGGGCCCGGACCGGCTGGGCGGCCTCGGCGGACTCGGCCTCCAGGGCGTCGGAGGCGAGCTTGATGAGCTCGTTGTCGAGCGCCTTCGACAGGCCGTGGTCCTGCGCGATCACCGCGTGGCGCACGGCGCCCTCGGGCAGTTCGGGGACGTAGAAGAGCGGCTTCAGGTCGAGGCCCTGGGCCTTCCAGTGCGTCACGGCCCGGTCGGTGTCGAGGAGTTCGGCGTGGCCGACGGCCTCCTCGATCGTACGGAAGCCGAGCTCGGCCAGGATCTCGCGGACCTCCTCGGCGATGAACTCGAAGAAGTTCACCACGAATTCGGGCTTGCCCGAGAAGCGGTCGCGCAGCACCGGGTTCTGGGTGGCGATGCCGACCGGGCAGGTGTCCAGGTGGCAGACGCGCATCATGACGCAGCCGGAGACGACGAGCGGCGCGGTCGCGAAACCGAACTCCTCGGCGCCGAGCAGCGCCGCGATGATCACGTCGCGACCGGTCTTCAGCTGGCCGTCGGTCTGCACGACGATGCGGTCGCGCAGGCCGTTGAGCAGCAGCGTCTGCTGGGTCTCGGCGAGGCCCAGCTCCCAGGGTCCACCGGCGTGCTTGAGGCTCGTCAGCGGGGAGGCGCCGGTACCGCCGTCGTGGCCGGAGATCAGGACGACATCCGCGTGCGCCTTGGAGACACCCGCGGCGACCGTGCCCACGCCGACCTCGGACACCAGCTTCACGTGGATGCGGGCGGCCGGGTTGGCGTTCTTGAGGTCGTGGATCAGCTGAGCCAGGTCCTCGATGGAGTAGATGTCGTGGTGCGGCGGCGGCGAGATGAGGCCGACACCCGGGGTGGAGTGCCGGGTCTTGGCGACCCACGGGTAGACCTTGTGGCCGGGCAGCTGCCCGCCCTCGCCGGGCTTGGCGCCCTGCGCCATCTTGATCTGGATGTCGTCCGCGTTGACGAGGTACTCACTCGTCACACCGAAGCGGCCGGAGGCGACCTGCTTGATGGCGGAGCGGCGCGCCGGGTCGTACAGGCGGTCCGCGTCCTCGCCGCCCTCACCGGTGTTGGACTTGCCGCCCAGCTGGTTCATGGCGACGGCGAGCGTCTCGTGCGCCTCGCGCGAGATCGATCCGTACGACATGGCGCCGGTCGAGAAGCGCTTGACGATCTCGGAGACCGGCTCCACCTCGTCGATGGGGACCGGGCCCCGCTCGCTCTTGAAGCCGAACAGACCGCGCAGCGTCATCAGGCGCTCGGACTGCTCGTTCACGCGGTCCGTGTACTTCTTGAAGATGTCGTACCGCTTGGTGCGCGTGGCGTGCTGGAGGCGGAAGACCGTCTCCGGGTCGAACAGGTGCGGCTCGCCCTCGCGGCGCCACTGGTACTCGCCGCCGATCTCCAGCGCGCGGTGCGCGGACGGGACGCCGGAGGCGGGGTAGGCCTTGGCGTGCCGGGCGGCGACCTCCTTGGCGACGACGTCGAGACCGGCGCCGCCGATCTTGGTGGCCGTACCGATGAAGTACTTCTGCACGAAGGACTCTTCGAGGCCGACGGCCTCGAAGACCTGGGCGCCGCGGTAGGAGGCGACCGTGGAGATGCCCATCTTGGACATGACCTTCAGGACGCCCTTGCCGAGCGCGTAGATCAGGTTGCGGATGGCCTGCTCGGGCTCCAGGCCCTCGATGAAGGTGCCGGCCCGGACCAGGTCCTCGACGGACTCCATCGCGAGGTACGGGTTGACCGCCGCGGCACCGTAGCCGATGAGCAGCGCGACGTGGTGCACCTCGCGGACGTCACCGGCCTCGACGAGCAGGCCCACCTGGGTGCGCTGCTTGGTGCGGATGAGGTGGTGGTGGACGGCCGCGGTGAGCAGCAGCGAGGGGATCGGCGCGTGCTCGGCGTCGGAGTGCCGGTCGGACAGGACGATCAGACGGGCGCCGCCCTCGATCGCCGCGTCGGTCTCCTTGCAGATGGCGTCGATGCGGGCGGCGAGCGCGTCGCCGCCGCCGGAGACCCGGTAGAGACCGGAGAGCGTGACGGCCTTCATGCCCGGCATGTCGCCGTCGGCGTTGATGTGTATCAGCTTCGCCAGCTCATCGTTGTCGATGACCGGGAAGGGGAGCGTGACGCTGCGGCAGGACGCGGCGGTGGGCTCAAGCAGGTTGCCCTGCGGGCCGAGGGTGGAGCGCAGGCTCGTCACCAGCTCTTCGCGGATCGCGTCCAGCGGCGGGTTGGTGACCTGCGCGAACAGCTGGGTGAAGTAGTCGAAGAGCAGCCGGGGGCGCTCGGAGAGCGCAGCGATCGGCGAGTCCGTGCCCATGGAGCCGAGCGGCTCGCCCGCAGTGCGGGCCATCGGCGCGAGGATGACGCGGAGCTCTTCCTCGGTGTAGCCGAAGGTCTGCTGGCGGCGGGTGACCGAGGCGTGGGTGTGCACGATGTGCTCACGCTCGGGCAGGTCGCCCAGCTCGATCCCGCCGGCTTCCAGCCACTCCTTGTACGGGTTCTCGGCGGCGAGGGCCGCCTTGATCTCGTCGTCCTCGATGATGCGGTGCTCGGCGGTGTCGACCAGGAACATCCTGCCGGGCTGGAGGCGGCCCTTGCGGACGACCTTCGCGGGGTCGATGTCGAGAACACCGACTTCGGACGAGAGAACCACGAGTCCGTCATCCGTCACCCAGTACCTGCCCGGCCGCAGACCGTTGCGGTCGAGGACCGCGCCGACCTGGGTGCCGTCGGTGAAGGTGATGCAGGCCGGGCCGTCCCAGGGCTCCATCATCGTGGCGTGGAACTGGTAGAAGGCACGGCGTGCCGGGTCCATCGACTCGTGGTTCTCCCACGCCTCGGGGACCATCATCAGCACCGAGTGCGGCAGCGAGCGCCCGCCGAGGTGGAGGAGTTCGAGCACCTCGTCGAAGGACGCGGAGTCGGAGGCGTCCGGCGTACAGACCGGGAAGATCCGCTCCAGCTTGCCGGCGCCGGAGTTGAACAGGCCGGAGGCGAGCTGGGACTCGCGGGCCACCATCCAGTTGCGGTTGCCCTTGACCGTGTTGATCTCGCCGTTGTGCGCGACGAAGCGGTACGGGTGGGCCAGCGGCCAGCTGGGGAAGGTGTTGGTGGAGAACCGCGAGTGCACGAGGGCGACCGCGGTGGCGCAGCGGCGGTCGGAGAGGTCCGGGAAGAACGGCTCCAGCTGGCCCGTGGTCAGCATGCCCTTGTAGACGATGGTCCGGGCGGAGAGCGACGGGAAGTACACACCGGCCTCCCGCTCGGCGCGCTTGCGCAGCACGAAGGCCTTGCGGTCGAGCGCGATCCCGGACGAGGTGCCGTCGCCGACGAACAGCTGGCGGAAGGCGGGCATGGTGGCGCGGGCGCCGTTGCCGAGCAGTGCGGGCGTGACGGGAACCTCGCGCCAGCCCAGCACGGCGAGACCTTCTTCGCCGGCGATCGTCTCAATCTTCGAGACGGCTTCGGCGGTCTCCTCCAGGGGCAGGAAGCCGATACCGACGGCGTACGAGCCCGCCTCGGGCAGCTCGAAGTCGGTGACCTCGCGGAGGAACGCGTCCGGGACCTGGAGCAGGATGCCGGCGCCGTCACCGGAGTCGGGCTCGGAGCCGGTGGCACCCCGGTGTTCGAGGTTGCGCAGTACGGTCAGCGCCTGTTCGACCAGCTCATGGCTGGCAACACCGGTGAGGGTGGCCACGAACCCGACACCGCAGGCGTCGTGTTCGTTACGGGGGTCGTACATCCCCTGCTGGGCGGGGCGACCGTCCATGGGCGACCAGGCGTCGGAACGCATCGGCTCTCCCGTCGTCGTCGTGGCATTGGGGCCTCCCCTGTTCGAGCGAAGTCGAGAATTTGGGGAAGCAGTGCCGAGGGACGACGTTGGCCCTCTGCGAAATTTCGTGCAGGTTACATGATGGAACGCATCTCGGGAACTGGATAGAACCATTCCAGCATGCGGACACCCAGGGGTGCGGGCTCCATTGCCCACGGGGGCGCACAAGGGTGCGATTCTCGGGTGTGTACGGCCTATGCCCGGCGGTAAAAGACGCGAAACCGCCGAGTAATGGTTATTTATGTGGCCGGTTGCATACTCCGCCATCCTACGGCGCGGAGCCGGAAAGCGCGCAGGACGTACGTCACACGGGGCGGGGCCATCGGCCCCGCCCCGTGTGAAGTGCCGCGGTGTCCGTCAGCCGATGGCCGCACCGAACAGGCCGCCGAGCCCGAAGGTCAGCGCGGCCGCCGCACCGCCGAGGACCAGCTGGCGCAGCCCGCTGAACCACCACGAGCGGGCCGTCACCTTGGCGACCACCGCACCGCAGCCGAACAGCCCCACCAGCGCGAGCAGCACCGCCGGCCACAGCGCGGTCGCGCCCAGCAGATACGGCAGCAGGGGCAGCAGCGCGCCCAGCGCGAAGGAGGCGAACGACGACACGGCGGCCACGAGGGGCGAGGGCAGATCGGACGGGTCGATGCCGAGCTCCTCGCGGGCGTGGATCTCCAGCGCCTGCTCGGGGTCCTGCGAGAGCTGGCGGGCGACCTCGCGGGCGAGGTCGGGCTCGACGCCCCGGGACATGTACAGCTCGGCGAGCTCGCGCTCCTCGTCGGCCGGGTGCCTGCGCAACTCCCGCCGCTCGATGTCGAGTTCAGCCTGGACGAGCTCACGCTGCGAGGCGACCGAGGTGTACTCTCCAGCCGCCATCGAGAAGGCGCCGGCCGCGAGTCCGGCGAGGCCGGTGATGATGATGGTCTGCTGCGCGACCGCGCCACCGGCGACACCGGTCATGAGGGCGAGGTTGGAGACCAGACCGTCCATCGCGCCGAACACGGCCGGGCGCAGCCAGCCACCGTTGACATCGCGGTGGGTGTGGTTGTCGCGGTGCGCCTCGTGCAGCGTCGCTTCGGTATCGATGATGGACACAGCTATCCCCTTGCGTTCAGCAGCGGGCACCGTTCGCGTCCCGCGCCCCTCAACAGAGTTGAAATTACGCTCGATGTAAGGCCCGCGCCAGCAAGCAAGGCCTTACTTAGTGAGGCTGGGCTCAGTCACGGCCCGGGGCGTCGGGGCGGTCCCGGTGAACTCGCCGGGCCGCCGGCACCCGCGGAAGCGGCCGCCCAGGGTGGACAATTCCCGCATGACCCGCATCGCCGTGCTCGGCAGCACCAACATGGACCTCGTCGCGTACGTCACCACCGCGCCCCGCAGCGGCGAGACCGTCACGGGGCACGAGTTCCGCACCGCCCCCGGCGGCAAGGGCGCCAACCAGGCCGTCGCCGCCGCCCGCGCCGGGGCGGAGGTGTCGATGATCGGCGCGGTCGGCACGGACGACTTCGGCGACCGGCTGCGCACCGCGCTCGACAGCGCCGGCGTCGACATCGATCTGCTCCGCACCACCGAGGGCCCCTCGGGCACCGCCCACATCGTGGTCGACGGCGACGGCGGGAACGCGATCGTCGTCATCCCCGGCGCCAACGGTTCGGTCACCTCGCTCAGCCACGCCGACCGGGCGATGATCGCCGAAGCCCAGTCCCTGCTGCTCCAGCTGGAGCTGCCGATGAGCGCCGTCGTCGCGGGCGCCGAAACGGCCCGCCGCAACGGCGTCCGTACGATCCTGACCCCCGCGCCCGCCCAGCCGCTGCCCGCCGAACTCCTCGCCGCCACCGACCTGTTGGTGCCCAACGAGCACGAGGCGGCCGCCCTCACCGGCATCTCGGGCGACCCCGAGCGGGCCGCCGCGGCGCTCCTCGCCACCGTGCCCGAGGTCGTGATCACGCTCGGCGCGCGGGGCTGTCTGTACGCGTCGAGGGCGCAGCGGGAACCGGTCGCCGTGCTCGCCCCGCCGGTCACCGCCGTGGACACGACCGGGGCGGGCGACACCTTCGTGGGCACGCTGGCGGTCGCGCTGGGCGAGGGCCGCCCGATGACTGACGCGCTGGCCTGGGCGTCGGGTGCGGCGGCGCTGTCCGTTCAGCGGCCGGGGGCGGCTACGTCCATGCCGTACCGGGCGGAGATCGACGCGTGAGGTTGCGGCGTGGGGGTCGCTGACTGCCCCGCGTCGCGCGGGGGGCCGGTACCGCGGGGGCTCCGCCCCCGCACCCCCGCTCCTCAAACTCCCCCAAGGACTAAAGGTCCAGGGGGGACCCCCATGAGGGGCTGGATTTCGGCCCGCCCGGCACCCACCGGAGAGGCCTGATTTTGCCCCGCCCGGCACCCACCGTAAGGGTCTGAGTTTGCTCCGCCCGGCAATCGCCGGGTAGGGCTGGATTTGCCCCGCCCGGCGCGGAAGCCTCAGGCTTCCTTTGGCTCCGGGTGGCGCGGCGCCGAGTCGGCCTTGGCGTCGGTCTCGGTGTCGCCGGTCGGCTCGGTGGAGTCGGGCTGCTCGGCGGAGGCGGTCTTCTCCGGGCCCTCGCCCTCCGCCTCCTGCGCGCCCGGCTCGACGATCTCCTCGCGGCCGGGGCGGAGCTTCGTCGAGATCACGATGTAGGCGACCGCCAGCAGGAAGACGCCGCCCGCCGTCCAGTCGTTCAGGCGCAGACCCAGGATGTGGTGGGCCTCGTCCACCCGCATGTACTCGATCCAGAACCGGCCCACGCAGTACGCGGCGACGTACAGCGCGAACGCCCGGCCGTGGCCCAGCTTGAAGCGGCGGTCGGCCCAGATGACCAGGAACGCCACGCCCACGCACCACAGCGACTCGTACAGGAAGGTCGGGTGGTAGGTGCCCGCGATCCGGTTCGGGCCCTCGCTGATCTTCAGCGCCCACGGCACGTCCGTCGGCTTGCCGTACAGCTCCTGGTTGAACCAGTTGCCCCAGCGGCCGATGGCCTGGGCGAAGGCGATGCCGGGGGCCAGCGCGTCGGCCCAGGCCGGCAGCGGGATGCCGCGGCGGCGGCAGCCGATCCAGGCGCCGACCGCGCCGAGCGCGATCGCGCCCCAGATGCCGAGGCCGCCCTCCCAGATCTTGAAGGCGTTGACCCAGTCCTCACCCTCGCTGAAGTACAGCTGGTAATCGGTGATGACGTGGTAGAGCCGACCGCCGACGAGCCCGAAGGGGACGGCCCAGACGGCGATGTCGGCGACGGTGCCGGAGCGGCCGCCGCGGGCGACCCACCGCTTGTTGCCGTACCAGACGGCAACGAAGACACCGATGATGATGCAGAAGGCGTAGCCGCGCAGCGGGATCGGTCCGAGGTGGAGCACCCCGGTCGACGGGCTGGGGATGAAGGCAAGTGTCATGGCAGGGTCGACGCTACCGTGCCGGGCGGGCGCAGCGGCAACTCGCCCGGCAACTTATGAGTAACGGGAGACCGCGTGCTCAGGACGCCGGAGGCGTGGCCGCGGGGGTGGCCTTGCCCGGCTGCTTGCCCTTGTTGGCCTCGGTCACCCACTTCTTCAGGTTGACCGGGGTGATGTTCTCGTTCCCCTTCTTCGGGAAGACCGACTCGCCGTTGAGCTGCACGGTCGGTGTCCCGCTGAACTTGCCCGCCTGGAACGCAGCGTTGGACTTCACGACCCAGCTGTCGTGCGTGCCGTTGTTGACGCAGGAGCGGAAGGCGGGCGTGTCCAGGCCCGGGACCTTCCCGGCCAGCTCGATCAGCCTGGCGTTCTTGGCGTAGGCGTCGTCCGTCTCCTCCGGCTGGTTGGTGTAGAGGACGTCGTGGTACGCCGAGAACTTGCCCGCGTCCTGCGCGCAGCCCGCCGCGTTGGCCGCGCGCAGCGAGCCGCTGCCGCCCATGTTGCCGTCGATGAGGGTGGCCAGGTGGTACTGGACGCGGAGCTGGCCGCTGTTCTCCAGCTCGTGGACGGTGGTCCGGAAAGCGTTCTCGAACGCCGCGCAGGCCGGGCAGCGGAAGTCCTCCCACACCGTGAGCGTGGACGGTGCGTCGGCGGCGCCCACGGGGATGGCGAGGCTTTCCTTGTCGTCGGCCCCGGCCGGGGGCACCGCCGGTCTCGCGGTGGTGCTCTTGCCGCTGTCGCCGCCGGTGTTGGCGGCGATCACGCCGATCACGGCGGCCAGGCCCAGCACGCACACCACGGCGCCGCCCACGATCAGCTGTCGCCGCCGCCGCTCGCCCGCCTTCTGCTGCTCGCGTTCTTGGATGAGCCGGTCTCGCGCGGCCCGCTTCGCATCACGGTTGTCACTCACACCCGCAGCAACGAACCGGGGAGGCACGGTCGTGCCTCCCCGGTCCCAGTTCCACCCGTTCGGGCGATCTGTGTGATCGGCGCGCTAGCGAGCCCGGCGAACGCCCTCGGCGAGCTCGGCCGCCAGTTCCCGTACGGCGGTCAGGCCCGCCGCCTCGTCCGGTGCGTCCAGCATCCGCTTGACGAAGGCCGAGCCGACGATCACGCCGTCGGAGAAGGCCGCGACCTCCTTGGCCTGGGCCGCGTTGGAGACGCCGAGGCCCACGCAGACCGGGAGTTCGGTGGTGGCCCTGGTCCTGCGCACCAGGTCCTCGGCCGAGGCGCCGACCGACTCGCGGGTGCCCGTGACGCCCATCAGCGAGGCCGCGTACACAAAGCCGGAACCGGCCGCCGTGATCTTGGCGAGGCGCTCGTCCCTGCTGCTGGGCGCGACCACGAAGACCGTGCCGAGACCGTGCTTCTCGGCGTGCTCGCGCCACACCCCGGCCTCCTCGACCGGCAGGTCGGGCAGGATGCAGCCGGCGCCGCCCGCCTCGGCCAGCTCGGCGGTGAAGCGCTCGACGCCGTAGCGGTCGATGGGGTTCCAGTACGTCATGACCAGGACGGCCCTGCCGGTGGCCGCGTGGGCCTCGCGGACCGTGCGCAGCACGTCGGCGATCTTCACGCCGCCCTTGAGCGCGATGTCGTCGGCGGTCTGGATGACCGGGCCGTCGAGCACCGGGTCGCTGTGCGGGAGCCCGACCTCGACCACGTCGGCGCCGCCGTCGAAGGCGGCCTTGACCGCTTCGATGCCGCCGTCGACGGTCGGGAAGCCGGCCGGGAGGTAGGCGATCAGCGCGGCCCGGTTCTCGGCCTTCGCCTTGGCGAGGGTGTCGTTCAGGAGCTGTACGTTCCCGCTCACTTCGCGTCCTCCGTGTCGTACAGGCCGAAGTAGCGGGCCGCCGTGTCCATGTCCTTGTCGCCGCGCCCGGACAGGTTGATCAGGATCAGTCCGTCCTTGCCGAGCTCCTTGCCGACGTCGAGGGCGCCCGCGAGGGCGTGCGCCGACTCGATGGCCGGGATGATGCCCTCGGTGCGCGACAGCAGGCGCAGGGCCTGCATCGCGGCGTCGTCGGTGACCGCGCGGTACTCGCCGCGGCCGGTGTCCTTGAGGTAGGAGTGCTCCGGGCCGATGCCGGGGTAGTCCAGACCCGCCGAGATCGAGTAGGGCTCGGTGATCTGGCCCTCCTCGTCCTGGAGGACGTAACTGCGGGAACCGTGCAGGATGCCGGGCTCGCCCTTGGTCAGGGTCGCCGCGTGCTCGCCGGTCTCGATGCCGTGCCCGGCGGGCTCGCAGCCGATGAGGCGTACACCGGTGTCCGGGATGAAGGCGTGGAACAGGCCGATCGCGTTGGAGCCGCCGCCGACGCAGGCCACGGCCGCGTCGGGCAGCCGTCCGGCGCGCTCCAGGATCTGGCGGCGGGCCTCGACGCCGATCACGCGGTGGAAGTCGCGGACCATCGCGGGGAAGGGGTGCGGTCCCGCGACCGTGCCGAAGAGGTAGTGGGTGCGGTCGACGTTGGCGACCCAGTCGCGGAACGCCTCGTTGATGGCGTCCTTGAGGGTGCGGCTGCCGGAGGTGACCGGGATGACCTCGGCGCCGAGCATCCGCATGCGGGCGACGTTCAGCGCCTGGCGCTGGGTGTCGATCTCGCCCATGTAGATGGTGCATTCGAGGCCGAACAGGGCGCAGGCGGTGGCGGTCGCGACGCCGTGCTGGCCGGCTCCGGTCTCGGCGATGACCCGCGTCTTGCCCATGCGCTTGGTGAGCAGCGCCTGGCCGAGGACGTTGTTGATCTTGTGTGAGCCGGTGTGGTTGAGGTCCTCGCGCTTGAGGAAGACCCGGGCGCCGCCCGCGTGCTCGGCGAACCGGGGCACCTCGGTCAGCGCGCTCGGCCGGCCGGTGTAGTTGACCATGAGGTCGCCCAGCTCGGCGGCGAAGGCGGGGTCGTGCTTGGCCTTCTCGTACTCGACGGCCACCTCGTCGACCGCGGCGACCAGCGCCTCGGGGATGAACTTGCCGCCGAAGGCGCCGAAGTAGCCCTCGGCGCTGGGGACTTGACCCTCGGGGTCGGGAATGAAGAACTCGTTGGACATGCGGTTACCTCGCAGGGGCGTTTGCGGCCCCGGTCCTGGGTTGGGTGTTGTGGCGGGTACGCCCAGGCGCCGTAGGTGATGAGCCGAGTGCGCGACTGCGAGCCGTCGTGGCTGGTCGCGCAGTTCCCCGCGCCCCTTTCGGGGCGCTCTGCTCAGGCGGCGCTCAGGGCACCGCGCCATCGCATGCCGTTGACCTGGCCCGGCTCCGAGCCGATGACGTACCGCACGCGCCGTCCGTGCACCCGGCGTGCCGGGGCCCGGCAGCCGCGGGGGCGGCAGCCGGGGGCGAGGCGGACGGAGATGGCCATGGTGCGGGTCAGCTCCGTCCGTGGCGCAGGGCCGGGTGGGCCCCCGCGGCGACCAGGTCGGCGACGGCCGCGCGCGGGTCCTTGCCGGTGACCAGGGACTCGCCGACGAGCACGGCGTCGGCACCGGCGTTGGCGTACGCGATCAGGTCGTGCGGTCCGCGCACGCCCGACTCGGCGATCTTGACGATGTGGTTCGGGATCTCCGGGGCGACCCGCTCGAACGTGGTGCGGTCGACCTTGAGGTCCTTGAGGTTGCGCGCGTTGACGCCGATGATCTTCGCGCCGGCGTCGACGGCCCGGTCCACCTCGTCCTCGTCGTGCACCTCGACCAGCGGGGTGAGCCCGATCGACTCGGCGCGCTCGATCAGCGACACCAGGGCCGGCTGGTCCAGGGCGGCCACGATGAGCAGCGCCAGGTCGGCGCCGTACGCACGGGCCTCCCACAGCTGATAGGCCGTGACGATGAAGTCCTTGCGCAGGATGGGGATGTCGACCTTGGCGCGGACGGCCTCCAGGTCGGCGAGCGAGCCGCCGAAGCGGCGCTGCTCGGTCAGTACGGAGATGACGGACGCGCCGCCCGCCTCGTAGTCGGCGGCGAGCGCGGCCGGGTCCGCGATGGCGGCGAGCGCGCCCTTGGAGGGGCTGGAGCGCTTGACCTCGCAGATGACCTTCACGCCGTCGCCGCGCAGCGCGGCGACCCCGTCACGGGCCCGGGGCGCCTTGTCGGCGCGCTCCTTGAGCTCGTCGAGGCTGACGCGCGCCTGCCGCTCTGCGAGGTCGGCGCGGACGCCTTCGATGATCTCGTCGAGCACACTCACGCGAGCGGCCCCCTTCCGGGACGGTGATGTCGGTCAGGACAAGGGTGACCGTCAAGAACGGTCACGATCAGCCATGTCGATGGTATCCGCACCGGGGCGAAGGGATCGCATCCGGTTGACGGGCGTCCCAGCAATTGGGACGTCACCTGGGGATTCACCGAGCGCGTCATGGTGCGAGAGCCGATCCGAACGGCAGGTTCCGGACCACCGAGAAGATCAGCACGACGGATCCGATGATCCACCAGTGGCGGTCGCCGAGCACGATCTTGAAGGGCAGTCCGCGGGCCGAGCGCACCGCCCACAGGATCCACCCCGCGGCGAAGAGCAGATAGCCCGCGACGGCGAGCACGTTGGAGCCGACGGCCGCGGCGAAGTGGCCGGTGATGAAGTCGTGGGCGCTGCGCAGCCCGCCGCAGCCCGGACAGTAGACGCCGGTGAGCCGGAACAGCGGGCAGACCGGGTAGTGGCCGGGGTGGTTCGGGTCGACCAGGCCCACGTAGGCGAAGGCGGCGGCGACCGCGCCGAGGGTGCCCAGCGGCACCAGGAGCCTGCGGGCCGCGGTGCCCGCGCCGGTCGCGTGCACCGGGGCGGGGGCGGGGTTCGGCTGGGCTGCGTCCACTTGGCGATTGTCCCCGTTCACATGGAAAGGCGCAGCCCGGACGGGGCTGCGCCTTGCAGGGTGGCTGCCGGGTTCAGCCGGCCTGGGCCTCAAGCCGGGCGCGGGTCGCGGCGGCGGCGGCCTCGCGCATGCGCTGGATCTCGGGCGTGTCCTTGGGGGTGCCGAGGCCGGCCATCTTCATGACGCCGCCGACGACGGCGGAGATGCCGAGGAGTGCGATGCCGGCCCAGAAGCCCACCGGGTTGGCGGCCACTATGAAGACGCAGGTCACGCAGAATCCGATGAAGGCAATGATGACACCGGTCCAGGCTGCCGGGGTGTGGCCGTGGCCGCTCTTCGCCATGGGGTTGCTCCTCGTAGGTGTTTCCGTGTTGTCGTCGCCGTTGTCGCCGTCGCCGGACCCGACGCTCCGTGCCATTGTCCCGCACCGCGGCGGGTGCCTGAGTGCGGGGGTCAGCTCTCGCGCGTCGGGTCCTCGCCGCGGTCCAGTGCCTTCCAGAGTTCCTCGGGGCGCTCCGGGTCGGGGGCGGTGCGGGCCTTGCGGGGGCGAGGGGTGCCGTCGCGCTCGTAGCGGCCGCCCATCGCGGGCCAGGCCGTGCCGCAGCGCAGGGCGAGGACTCCGGCGAGCAGCAGCAGGGCGCCGCCCGCGACGGCGACGTACGGCCAGCCGGTGTGGGTGAGCGCGCCGATCGTGGCGGCGGCGTCGCCGCTGGTCCTGGCCGCCTTCTCGTCCAGGGCGGCGCTGTCGCCGACGCCGAGCCAGGCGGTCGCCGCGGCTCCGGCGCCGCTCAGGGTGAGCAGCGCCGCAACCAGGACGCGGCCCGCGCCGCGGACGGCGAAGACGGCGACCAGCGCGGCGAGGCCCACGATCGCGAGGGCGGAGGGCACGCCGGTGATGTCGCCGCCGGACGCCTTGAGCGGCAGCGTGCCGCCGCCGACGGCCGCGGCGCCGTTGGCCCAGGTCTGCCCGGAGGCCAGCAGGACGACGGCGGCGCCGACTGCGCCGGCGAGCAGAGCGGCGGCGAGACTGCGGCGCCCGCCGCGGGCGGACGGCGCGGCTGCTTCGGCGCGGGGCTGGGGTACGGATGCGGCACTCACGTACTCCACTATCGCCTGCGCGCGGCACGGCGTGTCACCCGGGGCCCGCGCGCTTCCCACACGGCACCGCCCGCGGGAACCAAGAGCGGGCAAGAGATCGGCCATCGAATGTCCGTGAACGGCCTGCGAAATGTCCTTGAACCGCCCGCGAAGGCAAAGCGGCTATAGAGATTCCAGCCCCGATCTTGTTGGCATGCCCTGGTCACTCGTAGGTTCACCGCCGGTCCGTGTCGCGCACCACGCGTCACGTCCTGCACAGCGCACCCGCCCGTACTCCTGGTTAACCCACCTCACGGAGGCAGTAAGTTGCGCAGAACCCTCTCCCCCACAGCTGCGGCCGCCACACTGGCCGCGGCGGCGCTCGCCCTGGCAACTCCCCTCGCCCAGGCGGCCGCTCCTTCCACCGCGGCGCACGTCACCACCGTCCGCTCCTGCGCGGCCCCGACGCACAAGGACGTCATGGCCTGCAAGGCGCTGAAGGTGACCGGCGGCACGGTGAAGTCCGCCAACGCCGAGCGCGCGCTGACCACCGCGGCCGCGCCCTCCGGCTACGGACCCGCCTCGCTCCAGGCGGCGTACAAACTCCCGTCCGCGTCGGCCGGTTCGGGCCGGACGGTGGCGATCGTGGACGCCTATGACGACCCCAACGCGGAGTCCGACCTCGGCAAGTACCGTGCGCAGTACGGCCTTTCGGCCTGCACCACGGCCAACGGCTGCTTCAAGAAGGTCGGTCAGAGCGGCACCAGCAAGCTGCCGCGCGCCGACGCGGGCTGGGCCGAGGAGATATCCCTCGACCTCGACATGGTCAGCGCGGCCTGCCCCAACTGCAAGATCCTGCTGGTCGAGGCGTCGTCCACGTCGATGACCAGCCTCGGCACGGCCGTCAACACCGCCGTGAAGCTGGGCGCCAAGTACGTCTCCAACAGCTACGGCGGCGGCGAGTCGTCCTCCGACTCCTCGTACGACACCTCGTACTTCAACCACCCGGGCGTCGCCATCACCGTGAGCTCCGGTGACGGCGGCTACGGCGTCGAGTACCCGGCGGCGTCCCGCTACGTCACCGCCGTCGGCGGCACCTCGCTCAGCACCTCGTCCAACAGCCGGGGCTGGGTGGACAGCGTGTGGAGCGGCGCCGGTTCCGGCTGCTCCGGCTACGACGCCAAGCCGAGCTGGCAGAAGGACACCGGCTGCGCCAAGCGGACCGTCGCGGACGTCTCGGCGGTCGCCGACCCGCAGACCGGTGTCTCGGTGTACGACACCTACGGCAGCGACACCGGCTGGGAGGTGTTCGGCGGCACCAGCGCCTCCTCGCCGCTGATCGCCGCGGTGTACGCACTGGCGGGCGCCCCGTCCTCGGGCTCCACCCCGGCCTCGTTCCCGTACGCCCACACCGGCTCGCTCAACGATGTGACGAGCGGCTCGAACGGCAGCTGCTCCCCGGCCTACCTGTGCACCGGAGGCACCGGCTACGACGGCCCGTCGGGGCTCGGCACCCCGAACGGGACCGCCGCGTTCACCGGCTGAGCCTCAGCCGTCGGCTCCCAGCCGATTGGCCGTGTTGACGGCGCGCAGGACGGCGGCCGCCTTGTTGCGGCACTCGTTGTCCTCCGCCACCGGGTCGGAGTCGGCCACCACACCGGCTCCGGCCTGCACGTACGCCGTGCCGTTCCGCAGCAGTGCGGTGCGGATGGCGATCGCCGTGTCCAGGTCGCCCGCGAAGTCGAGGTAGCCGACACAGCCCCCGTAGAGCCCGCGGCGGCTGGGCTCCAGCTCCTCGATGATCTGCATCGCGCGGGGCTTGGGGGCCCCGGAGAGCGTGCCGGCCGGGAAGCAGGCCGTCAGGACGTCGAACGCGGTGCGTCCCCCGGCCACCCGGCCGGTCACGGTCGACACGATGTGCATCACGTGTGAGTAGCGCTCGATCGACATGAAGTCCACGACCTCCACCGAGCCGGGCTCGCAGACCCGGCCCAGGTCGTTGCGGCCCAGGTCGACGAGCATGAGGTGCTCGGCGCGCTCCTTGGGGTCGCCGAGCAGCTCGTCGGCGAGCGCCTGGTCGTGCTGCGGGGTGGCGCCGCGCGGCCGGGTCCCGGCGATCGGGTGCACCATCGCCCGCCCGTCCTCGACCTTGACGAGCGCCTCGGGGCTGGAGCCCACGACGTCGAAGCCGTCGAAGCGGAAGAGGTACATGTACGGCGACGGATTGGTGGCCCGCAGCACCCGGTAGACGTCCAACGCGCTTGCCGTGCAAGGGGTTTCGAACCGCTGCGAGGGCACCACCTGGAAGGCCTCGCCGGCCCGGATGCGCTCCTTGATGTCCTCGACGGCCGCCTGGTAGGCCGGGCCGCCCCACAGCGCCGTGTACTCGGGAAGCTCCGACCGCGGCAGCGCGACCGGCGCGTACTCGGCCGGCTTGGCCAGGTCGGTCTCCATCGCATCCAGGCGGGCCACGGCGTCCGCGTACGCCTCGTCGACGCCGGTGTCGAGGTCGTTGTGGTTGATCGCGTTGGCGATCAGCAGGACCGAGCCGTCCCAGTGGTCGAGCACCGCGAGGTCCGAGGTGAGCAGCATGGTCAGCTCGGGCAGCCGGAGATCGTCGCCGCCGTGCTCGCCGATCTTCTCCAGGCGCCGCACGATGTCGTACCCGAGGTAGCCGACCATGCCGCCGGTGAACGGGGGCAGCGAGGCGGCCAGGTCGCGCGGGGTGTGCAGGGCCTCGACGGTGGCCTTCAGCGCCCGGAGCGGATCACCCGAAGTGGGGACCCCGACCGGCGGCGTGCCGATCCAGTGGGCCTCGCCGTCGCGCGCGGTGAGGGTCGCCGCGGACCGTACGCCCACGAAGGAGTAGCGCGACCAGGAGCGGCCGTTCTCCGCCGATTCCAGCAGGAAGGTGCCGGGGCGCTCGGCGGCGAGCTTGCGGTAGAGGCCGACCGGGGTGTCGCCGTCCGCGAGGAGGCGGCGGTGGACCGGGATGACCCGGCGGTCGACGGCGAGCTTGCGGAACGTCTCCAGATCCATGTGGGCTACTTCCCGAGGTCGAGTACGTCGGCGTCGAAGCAGGTGCGGTCGCCCGTGTGGCAGGCCGCGCCCACCTGGTCGACCTTGACCAGAATCGTGTCCGCGTCGCAGTCCAGGGCGACCGACTTCACGTGCTGGACGTGCCCGGAGGTGTCCCCCTTGACCCAGTACTCCTGGCGGCTGCGCGACCAGTACGTGCAGCGGCCGGTGGTCAGGGTGCGGTGCAGGGCCTCGTCGTCCATCCAGCCGAGCATGAGCACCTCGCCGGTGTCGTACTGCTGGGCGATGGCCGGGACCAGACCGTCGGCGCTGCGCTTGAGGCGGGCGGCGATGGCGGGGTCGAGATTGCTGGTCATGCCCCCATTCTGCCGTGGCCCGCGGACCTTCCGGGCGGTGCGTCCACTGTCCGGACGACTCCGGCGCCCGTACGCTGGCGGACATGTCGACCCATGCCAAGCGTGAACGGCTTCTGCTCGCCGACCTGTTGGAGGCCGCGGGCCCCGAGTCACCGACCCTCTGCGAGGGCTGGACGGCCCGTGAGCTCGCGGCCCATGTCGTGGTGCGCGAGCGGCGCCTCGACGCGGCGGGCGGGATCCTGATCCCCGCGCTGAAGAACCGCCTCGACCGGGTCCAGGCGGAATTCGCCGCGAAGCCGTACGAGGAGCTGATCCAGCTGATCCGCACCGGCCCGCCGAAGTACTCCCCGTACAACCTCAAGCAGGTGGACGAGGGCGCCAACGCGGTGGAGTTCTACGTCCACGCCGAGGACGTCCGCCGGGCCCAGCCGGACTGGACGCCCCGCGAGCTCGACCCGGTGTTCTCGGACGCGCTGTGGTCCCGCCTGGAGAAGACGGCCCGGCTGATGGGCCGCAAGTCGCCGGTCGGCATCGTGCTGCGCCGCCCGGACGGCCAGACGGCGGTGGCGCACAAGGGCACCCCGGTGGTCACGGTCACCGGCGAGC
Source organism: Streptomyces sp. NPDC094147 (assembly GCF_044764265.1). NCBI lineage: Bacteria > Bacillati > Actinomycetota > Actinomycetes > Kitasatosporales > Streptomycetaceae > Streptomyces > Streptomyces sp. NPDC094147. The sequence goes on from NZ_JBIWHT010000001.1 coordinate 280,842, forward strand.
CGGGCGAGCTGACGCTGTTCGCGTCCGGGCGGCAGGACGCGGCGCAGGTGGAGCTCGACGGCGACAAGGAGGCCTCGACGCGGGCGATCGAGGCCAAGCTGGGGTTCTGAACCCCGGCCGCCGCTCGGGCGGTTCGGCTACTCGGGGAGCTCCGCGCGGCGCAGGTTCCCGGACGCCAGGCCGATCAGGGCGCCCGCCGCGCACACCCCCGCGCTCACCAGGAAGACGGGTGTCGTCCCCCAGGCGCCGATCGCCGCACCCGTCACCGGGTAGCTGAGCGGTGCGATGCCGAGGGTGAACAGGGCGGACACCGAGCTGACCCGGCCGAGGTAGGCCTGGTCGGTGGCCAGCTGGAGCAGCGCCCCGCACAGGGCGCCGCTCAGCCCGGCGAGCAGACCGATGAAGAGCCCGGCGGTGGCCGCGAGCAGCGCCGAGGGGGCCTGGGCGAGGCCGACCACGGCCGCCGTGCCGCCGAGCAGCGACACCGGGAGCACGAGCCCGGCGCGCCCGATCCGGCCGCGCACCGAGAGGATCAGCGACACGATGCCGGCGCCCGCCCCGAACGCGGCGACGATCAGCCCCATGCCGGACGCGCCCCAGCCGCGCTCCTGGGCGAGCAGGGTGAGCCCGATGTTGAGCGGTCCCGCGAAGCCCAGCTCGCTGATGGCGATGACCAGCATCAGCGGGAAGAGCACGGGGTGGTTGCGGATGTAGCGCAGCCCGGCCACGAGTTCACGGCCCGCCGCGCCCTTCCGCCCGGCCCCGTCGGACGGGGCCGGTGCGATGCGTACGCCGAGCAGGAGCACGGTGGAGACGGCGAACAGCGCACCGGCGGCGGCGAAGGTGGCGGCCGAGCCGCCGAGCGCCACGGCGAGCCCGCCGAGCGGGGCGCCGGTGATGTTGGCGATGCGGGCGGCGAGCCCCTTCAGGCCCTGGATGCGGGCGAGTTGGCCCGGTCCGGTGATGCGGGGCGGCAGGGCGCCCACGGCCGGCAGGAACACCGCGTCCACCGCGCCGAACACCAGCGCCACCACGATGAGCAGCCACAGGCCGGGGCTGCTGAGGAGCAGCGTCGCGGCCATCGCCAGGATCACCAGGCAGCGCACCGCGTCGCTGCCGATGACGACCCGGCGCGGCCCGAACCGGTCGGCGACGACTCCCCCGCCGAGCATCAGAATCGCCCGCGGCACGGCGCCCACCGCCAGCACCAGGCCCGCCTGGGCGGCGCTGCCGGACTGGGCGGCAGCCCAGGAGAGCGCCATGTAGTACACGCTGTCGCCGACCAGCGAGGAGGTGTAGGCGCCCAGCCAGCGCAGGACGTTGCCGTCCCGGTGCGCGGGGCGCTCGACGGGGGCTATGGGGGCCGTGACGGTGGCGCTCATGGGAGGGGCGGGTCCTCTCGGGCGGGGCGGGAAGGGGCGGGCGGGGTCAGGCGCGGAACGGGAAGGCGTACACGTGGAGGGCGACGTTCTCGCGCCCCTCGGTGTCGCCCTGTGCCTCGGCGGCGATGGCCTCGTCGTCGTACTTCCTGATGAGGGCGAGGATCTCGGCGGTGAGCGAGGAGAGTTCGCGGGGGCTGAGCCGGGTGACCGACTCGGAGCTGGAGGCGGCGTCCTTCCACTCGGTGCCCCAGGTCTGTGCCTCGTCCAGGTAGCGGAGGTAGAGGTCGCTGCGCTGCTGGAACATCAGCCGGGTGACCGAGGCGTGCGCGGCGGCCTTCTCGGGTGCGTCGCGGAAGTCCTCCTGGCGGAAGCTCACGCCCTTCGAACTCGGCTGCCACCAGCGCTCGCGGCCGTCGGCGCTCTGCGGTTCGGCCTCCTCGATCAGCCCGTGGTCGGCGAGCTTGCGCAGGTGGTAGCTGACCAGCGAGACCGCCTCGTCCATCTGCTCGGCCAACTGGGAGGCGGTGGCCGTGCGCGCCACGAACAGGGCCCGGTAGAGCTTCATGCGCAGGGGGTGCCCGAACGCCTTCAGCGTGTCCATGTCGGTGATCCTGCGGATCTCTTTCGCTGTCATGCCCTCAGAGTAGATACGAAAGAAAACTTGCGCAATAACTGTTGCGCAATTAATCCTGTGCGTCTGGGCATGCGAAAGGCCCGGGGGCGGACCCCCGGGCCTTGAGCGGGCTCGGCGCCTCAGCGGACCGGGTGGCCCGCTTCCCGCAGCGCGTTCTTGACCTCCGCGATGCGCAGGTCGCCGAAGTGGAACACCGACGCCGCGAGCACCGCGTCCGCGCCCGCCGCGATCGCGGGCGGGAAGTGCTCCAGGCGGCCCGCGCCGCCGGACGCGATCACCGGCACGGTGACATGGCGGCGGACCGCCGCGATCATCTCCGTGTCGTAGCCGTCCTTCGTCCCGTCCGCGTCCATCGAGTTGAGCAGGATCTCCCCCGCCCCCAACTCGGCCGCCCGGTGCGCCCATTCGACCGCGTCGATGCCGGCGGACCTGCGGCCGCCGTGCGTCGTCACCTCGAAGGAGCCCGATTCGGTGCGCCGCGCGTCGACCGACAGGACCAGGACCTGGCGGCCGAAGCGCTCCGCGATCTCGCGGATCAGGTCGGGCCGGGCGATGGCGGCCGTGTTCACGCCCACCTTGTCCGCGCCCGCCCGCAGCAGCTTGTCGACGTCGTCGGCGCTGCGTACGCCACCGCCGACCGTCAGCGGGATGAAGACCTGCTCCGCGGTGCGGCGCACCACGTCGTACGTGGTCTCGCGGTTGCCCGACGACGCCGTGATGTCCAGGAACGTCAGCTCGTCCGCGCCCTCGGCGTCGTACAGCTTGGCCATCTCGACCGGGTCGCCCGCGTCGCGCAGGTTCTGGAAGTTGACGCCCTTGACGACCCGGCCGTTGTCGACGTCCAGGCAGGGGATGACTCGTACCGCCAGCGTCATGCCGACGCACCTCCTCGGTACGCCTCGACCTCGACCTCGACCACCAGGCTGGGGTCGACGAAGCCCGACACGATCAGCATCGAGGCTGCCGGACGCACATCGTCGAACAGCTCCTTGTGGGCGCGGCCCACCTCGTCCACGTCGCGCGCGTGCGTGATGTACATCCGGGTGCGCACCACGTCCTCGCGGCCGAGGCCCAGGGACTCCAGCGCCTTGACGGCGACGCCGAACGCGGTGACCGTCTGCTGGTACGGGCCGCCCTCGTCGATGCGGCCGTTGACCGTCGACGTACAGCCGGCGACCAGGACGAGACCGCCCGGCAGTTCGACGGCACGGGAGTAGCCGAAGCGCTCCTCCAGGGGGGAGCCGGAGGAGATCCTGCGGATCCCGCCGCTCATCCGGAGACCGCCTGCAGCGCCTCTTCCAGCGTGAAGGCCTTCGCGTACAGCGCCTTGCCGACGATCGCGCCCTCCACGCCGGCCGGGACCAGCTCGGAGATGGCCCGCAGGTCGTCCAGGGAGGAGACGCCGCCGGAGGCGACGACCGGCTTGTCCGTCGCCGCGCACACGTTGCGCAGCAGCTCCAGGTTCGGGCCCTGGAGCGTGCCGTCCTTGGCGATGTCGGTGACGACGTAGCGCGCGCAGCCCTCGGTGTCCAGGCGCGCCAGGGTCTCGTACAGGTCGCCGCCGTCGCGGGTCCAGCCGCGGCCGCGCAGCGTCGTGCCGCGTACGTCCAGACCGACCGCGATCTTGTCGCCGTGCTCGGCGATGACCTTGGCGACCCACTCGGGGGTCTCCAGGGCGGCGGTGCCGAGGTTGACTCGGGTGCAGCCGGTGGCGAGCGCGGCGGCCAGCGAGGCGTCGTCGCGGATGCCGCCGGACAGCTCCACCTTGATGTCCATGGCGCCCGCGACCTCGGCGATCAGCGCGCGGTTGTCACCGGTGCCGAACGCGGCGTCCAGATCGACCAGGTGCAGCCACTCGGCGCCGGAGCGCTGCCAGGCGAGGGCCGCCTCCAGGGGGGAGCCGTAGGAGGTCTCCGAGCCGGACTCGCCGTGGACGAGGCGTACCGCCTGGCCGTCGCGGACGTCGACGGCGGGGAGGAGTTCGAGCTTGGCAGCCATTACAGGGTTCCGATCCAGTTGGTCAGCAGCTGGGCTCCGGCGTCGCCGGACTTCTCGGGGTGGAACTGGGTGGCCCACAGCGCACCGTTCTCCACCGCGGCGACGAACGGCTCGCCGTGGGTGGCCCAAGTGACCCTGGGCGCACGGATCTTGGGGTTGGTGACTTCGAGGCTCCAGTCGTGCACGGCGTAGGAGTGCACGAAGTAGAAGCGGGCCTCGGCGTCCAGGCCCGCGAACAGTTCGCTGTCCTCGGGCGCCTTGACGGTGTTCCAGCCCATGTGCGGCACGATCGGTGCCTTCAGCGGCCCGACCACGCCGGGCCACTCGTCCAGGCCCTCGGTCTCCACGCCGTGCTCGATGCCGCGCTCGAAGAGGATCTGCATGCCGACGCAGATGCCCATGACGGGGCGGCCGCCGGACAGCCGGCGCCCGACGATCCAGTCGCCGCGGGCGTCGCGCAGCCCCTTCATGCAGGCGGAGAAGGCGCCGACGCCGGGGACGAGCAGTCCGTCGGCGTTCATGGCCCGGTCGTAGTCGCGGGTGATCTCCACGTCGGCGCCGACGTGGGCGAGGGCGCGCTCGGCGGACCGTACGTTGCCGAATCCGTAGTCGAAGACGACGACCTTCTTGGCGGCTGCGCTCATGACCAGACGTCCAGTCGCAGGATTCCGGCGGCCAGGCACATCGCGGCGCCGATGGACAGCAGCACGATCAGGCTCTTCGGCATCCCCTGCTTGACGAAGGAGATCACTCCGCCGATCAGGAAGAGGCCGACCACGATCAGAATGGTGTTGAGACCGTTCATGCTTACAGCGCACCCTTGGTGGAAGGAAGGATTCCGGCAGCGCGCGGGTCACGCTCCGAGGCATAGCGCAGCGCGCGCGCCAGCGCCTTGAACTGGCACTCCACGATGTGGTGCGCATTGCGTCCGTACGGTACGTGAATGTGCAGGGCCACCTGCGCCTGGGCCACGAAGGACTCGAAGATGTGCCGGGTCATCGTGGTGTCGTACTCGCCGATCATCGGCGCCATGTTCTCGGGCTCGGTGTGCACGAGGTAGGGGCGGCCGGAGAGGTCGACGGTGACCTGGGCGAGCGACTCGTCCAGCGGGACCGTGCAGTTGCCGAAGCGGTAGATGCCCACCTTGTCGCCGAGCGCCTGCTTGAAGGCGGCGCCGAGCGCGAGGGCGGTGTCCTCGATGGTGTGGTGGGTGTCGATGTGCAGATCGCCGTCGGTCTTGACCGTCAGGTCGAACAGACCGTGGCGGCCGAGCTGGTCGAGCATGTGGTCGTAGAAGCCGACGCCTGTCGACACATCGACCTTGCCGGTGCCGTCGAGGTCGATCTCGACGAGGACGGAGGTCTCCTTGGTGGTGCGTTCCACCCTGCCAACGCGGCTCATGCGCTCTGCTCCTTCGGGGGTTCGGGGGTGTCCCCCGTAAAACACGGCAGCTGACGGACCGCGTCGAGGAACGCGTCGTTCTCGGAGGGGGTCCCCGCGGTGACGCGCAGCCACCCGGGCACCCCGTTGTCGCGGACCAGCACGCCCCGGTCGAGGATCTGCTGCCAGGCGGTGTGGGAGTCCTGGAAGCGGCCGAACTGGACGAAGTTGGCGTCCGATTCGGTCACTTCACAGCCGATCGCGCGCAGCTCGGCGACCAGCCGGTCCCGCTCCTTCTTCAGCTGCTCGACATAGCCGAGCAGCGTGTCCGTGTGCTCCAGGGCCGCGAGCGCGGTCGCCTGGGTGACGGCGGACAGGTGGTACGGCAGCCGTACGAGCTGCACGGCGTCGACCACCGCCGGGTGCGCGGCGAGATAGCCCAGGCGCAGCCCGGCCGCGCCGAAGGCCTTCGACATGGTGCGCGAGATCACCATGTTCGGGCGGCCCTCGATGAGCGGGAGCAGCGAGTCGCGGTGGCTGAACTCGACGTACGCCTCGTCCACCACGACCATCGAGGGCTTCGCGGCCTGCGCGGCCTCGTACAGCGCGAGGACCGTCTCGGCGGCGACCGCCGTGCCCGTCGGGTTGTTGGGCGAGGTGATGAAGACGACGTCCGGCGCGTGCTCGGCGATGGCCCGCTCGGCCGTCGCGAGGTCGATCGTGAAGTCCGCGTTGCGGGGCCCCGGGATCCAGCCGGTGCCGGTGCCCCGGGCGATCAGGGCGTGCATCGAGTACGAGGGCTCGAAGCCGATCGCGGTGCGGCCGGGGCCGCCGAAGGTCTGGAGCAGCTGCTGGATGACCTCGTTGGAGCCGTTGGCCGCCCACAGGTTCTCGACGGAGACCGGGTGCCCGGCCGTCCGGGTCAGGTACCGCGCGAGCTCGGTGCGCAGCTCGATCGCGTCCCGGTCCGGGTAGCGGTTCAGCGTCCGGGCCGCCTCGGCGACCCGCTCGGCGATCCGCGCCACCAGCGGCTCCGGCAGCGGGTACGGGTTCTCGTTGGTGTTCAGCTGGACGGGAGTGCCCAACTGGGGCGCTCCGTAAGGGGACTTGCCGCGCAGCTCGTCCCGTACGGGAAGGTCGTCGATGTTCATGACGAGTTCGGCACCTTCCATCCGAAGCGTGCCTTGAGAGCCGCGCCGTGCGCCGGCAGGTCCTCCGCCTCGGCCAGGGTCACCACGTGGTGGGCGACCTCGGCGAGCGCGTCGCGGGTGTAGTCCACGATGTGGATGCCGCGCAGGAAGGACTGGACGGACAGGCCCGAGGAGTGGCAGGCGCAGCCGCCGGTGGGCAGCACGTGGTTGGAGCCCGCGCAGTAGTCGCCGAGCGAGACCGGGGCCCAGGGGCCGACGAAGATCGCGCCCGCGTTCCGCACCCGGCCGGCCACGGCCGCGGCGTCGGCGGTCTGGATCTCCAGGTGCTCGGCGCCGTACGCGTCGACCACCTTCAGGCCGTCTTCGATCGAATCCACCAGGACGATCGCGGACTGGCGGCCCGCGAGGGCGGGCTTGATCCGGTCCTCGATGTGCTTGGTGGCGGCGACCTGCGGCGCCAGCTCCTTCTCGACCGCTTCGGCGAGCCGCTGCGAATCCGTCACGAGGACGGCGGCGGCGAGCGGGTCGTGCTCGGCCTGGCTGATCAGGTCGGCCGCGACGTGCGCCGGGTCGGCCGTGTCGTCGGCCAGGACCGCGATTTCGGTGGGGCCCGCCTCGGTGTCGATGCCGATGCGGCCGGTGAAGTAGCGCTTGGCGGCGGCGACCCAGATGTTGCCGGGGCCGGTCACCATGTTCGCCGGGGCGCACTCCTGCGTTCCGTACGCAAACATCGCGACGGCCTGGGCGCCGCCCGCCGCGTACACCTCGTCCACGCCGAGCAGCGCGCAGGCGGCCAGGATCGTGGGGTGCGGAAGGCCGCCGAAGTCGGCCTGGGGCGGGGACGCGAGCGCGATCGACTCGACGCCCGCCTCCTGTGCCGGGACCGCGTTCATGATCACGGAGGACGGGTAGACCGAGCGGCCGCCCGGGGCGTACAGACCCACGCGCTCGACCGGCACCCACTTCTCGGTGACGGTGCCGCCGGGCACGACCTGGGTGGTCTGGGTGGCGCGGCGCTGCTCGCGGTGGACGATGCGGGCGCGCCGGACGGACTCCTCCAGAGCGGCCCTGACCTGCGGGTCGAGCTGTTCCAGGGCTTCCTTGAGCGCCTCGGCGGGCACCCGCACCCGGTCGAGCCGCACGCCGTCGAACTTCTCCGCGTACTCGATGAGCGCCGCGGTGCCGCGATGATGCACGTCCTCGCAGATGGGCCGCACCTTCTCCAGGGCGGCTTCCACGTCGAACTCGGCACGGGGCAGCAGGTCGCGCAGGGCGCCACCCTCGGGGAGGGTGTTGCCGCGCAGATCGATTCGGGAGATCACGTCATCAATTCTCTCAGACGCCTCCGGAGCACTGGACGCCTGTATCAGTGGCTGATACGCAACGCGGGCGTCACCCGCTGTCACCCCCGGGCACTAGCGTTACTCCTGTCAGGGTGGACGGCGAGGGGGACGGCATTGACCGAGGCGCCCGATGTCGGCGATGCGCCGGACTGGCTCAGTCCGGCGGAGCTGGGCCTGTGGCAGGCCTTCCGCAACGGCAGTACGTACGATCTGCGCACCCGCAATCCGGTGCGCGACGATCCCTTCTCGGTGCGCCCCTGGGGCCCCGAGCGCAGCGTGCGGGCCCGGGTGGTGGCGCTGCTGCTGCTCAGCGGGCCGCCCGCGCTGCCGGGCCGGGTCGCCGCGCTGAAGCTCAACGGGGTGCAGATCACCGGCACCCTCAATCTGTCCGGCGGCACCATCACCCCGTACGTCGAGCTGAACAACTGCCGCTTCGAGAACGAACTCCTGCTCCCCGAGGCGCACTTCACCACGGTGCGCCTGGTGAGCTGCGCGATTCCGCGGGTCGAGGCGGCCCGGCTGACCACCGAGGGCGATCTGCACCTGCCGCGCTGCCGGGTCGCGGCGGGTATCCGGCTGACCGACGCGCACATCGGCACCGACCTCCTGATCAGCCAGGTCGTGGTGCACGCCGACCGCAGGGGCCGTGCGATCGCGGCCGACGGGCTCTCCGTCGCCCAGGACCTGCAGGCCGATCTGATCGAGACGTACGGGGAGGTGAGCCTGCGGGCCGCGAAGGTCGGCGTGACGCTGAGCCTGCGCGGCAGCAGGCTGATCAACCCGGACGGCCAGCGGGCGCTGAACGCCCCGCAGCTGACCGTGGAGCGCACCCTGTACCTCACCTCGGCGGCCGTCTACCCGGGCGGCAGCCAGGCGGGCACCACACCGCCGTACGGGACGAACTACACCAACACGCCCGTGCGGGGCACCCTGATCCAGCCGTTCGAATGCCGGGGCGGACTGCGCCTGGACGACGGGCGGTTCGGGGACGCGGTGGACCTGGCGCAGTCCCGGATCGTCATGAACGATTCCCAGGAACTGTCGCTGCGCCGCATCCAGACGCCGGAGCTGCGCTTCACCGGGCAGCGCCCGGAGCGCGGCAAGGTGATCCTGTCCGGGACCCGGGTGGTGAACCTGGTCGACATGGCGGACAGCTGGCCGGGACCCGGCAGCCTGACGATGAACGGTTTCGCCTACGAGAACCTCATCCCCATCGGCACCTTCACGCTGGCCGAGCGGCTCGACTGGGTGGCCGCGGCGACGCCCGAGTACGCGCCGGAGCCGTACGAGCGGCTGGCCGCCGTGCTGCGCAACAGCGGGGAGGACGCGGACGCCCGCGAGGTGCTGCTCGCCAAGCAGCGCCGGCGCCGCGAGACGCTGCCGCTGGCGGCGAAGGCGTGGGGCGTGCTCCAGGACCTGACGGTGGCCTACGGCTACCGGCCAGGCCGGGCCGCGCTGTGGATGGCGGTCCTGTGGGCGGCGGGCGCCCTCGCCTTCTCGCGCTACAACCCCCAGCCGCTCAAGGCCGACGAACACCCCGAGTGGAACGCGCCGCTCTACGCGCTCGACCTCCTGATCCCGGTGGTCAACCTGGGCCAGGACGGCTACTGGAAGCTCACCGGCCTGTGGCAGTGGGGGGCGGCCCTGCTGATCATGCTGGGCTGGATCCTGGCGACGACGGTGGCGGCGGGGGCCTCGCGACTGCTGCGGAGGGGGTGAGCCGGGGGGCGCGGGGGCATTCCGCGGGGGCCTCTCGCGGGGCGGCGAGGGGCCCCCGCGAACACCTCGCCGGGCACCTCGCCGGGCCTCCCGCCCGGCCTCCCGACGGGCCTTCGGCGGCTGAATTTGCCGGGCCTTGACCTCGTGCCGTACAACCCTCACCACCGATACAGAAGCTTCACAGCGGCCCCCCTGGCGCGGCCCCCACCTGCGGATTTCAATGGTCCGCACCATGACTTTCGTATCCGCGCTGATCCGCACCGCACGGCGGGCCAGGCATTTCCCCAAGCTCTCGGCTTCGTTCGAGCTGGGGAGGCCCCACGCGCACCTCACCGCCGGCTTGCCGGACGGCAGGGAAGTGCTGCTCGACGCCCCCGACGCCCGGCTCGCCCCCGCGCTGGTCTCGGCCGCGCTCGGCGAGTACGGGGCGGCGGCGAAGCTGCTCGCCGTCACCCGCGAGCTGGCCGAGTGGGAGAACCGCGACCGCTACACGGTGCGGCTCGCGGCCTTCGCGGTCGGCAGACCGGACTGGCTCGCCAACTGGCTGGCCGAGGCACCCCGCGACCCGGACGCGCTGCTCGTGAAGGCCGAACTCGCGATCGTCCGGGCCTGGGGCTCGCCCGCCCGCGCCGAGCGGCTGCGTGAGGTGGCCCCGCTGATCCTCTCGGCGGCGGACGGCGACCCGGCCGACCCGGTGCCCTGGCGGATCGCCCTCGACCACGCCCGCGGCACCCATGCGCCGCACACCGTCTTCGAGGAGTTGTGGGGCGAGGCCATACACCGTTCCTCGCACCACTACGGCTGCCATGTGGCGGCACTCCAGTACCTCTCCGCGCAGTGGTACGGCTCGCACCGCGAGTGCTTCGACTTCGCCGAGCGGGCCGCCGAGGACTCGCTGCCGGGCTCCCTGATCCGCGCGCTCCCGGCCCGTGCGGCCTTCGCCTACCTGGTGGGCGGCGCGGGCCGGGCGATCCCGTACGAGCGCATCGACGCGGCGGCCGACCTCGCCATCGAGCTGTCCGCCGCCTACGAGCCGGGCGACCCCTGGCCGGCCGAGGTCCGCAATCTGCTCGCCTACGTGCTCGCCGTCCGGGGGCGCTGGCCGGAAACGCTGGAGGAATTCCGGCGTATCGGGCCGTATGCGACGTCCTTTCCGTGGCTGCATCTGGCCGCCGATCCGCTGGGCCAGTTCCTCGAACTGCGCGAGTTCGCACGGACCGAGGTCGCCGCGGGCATGCCGTGGGGACGGGAGCGGGCGAAGCCCGGACGAGCCCGGTCCGGCGGCCATTACGCTTGAGCGTTGTGACCACCGCACGCCTCCCACTCTTCCCGCTCAACTCGGTGCTGTTCCCCGGGCTCGTCCTGCCGCTGAACATCTTCGAGGAGCGCTATCGCGCCATGATGCGCGATCTGCTGAAGACCGGCACCGACGCATCCGGCTCCTCGGACGAGGCCGGCGACGAGCCGCGCCGCTTCGCCGTCGTGGCGATCCGGGACGGCCGGGAGGTCGCGCCGACCGCGCCCGGTCTGCCCGACCAGACCGCGCAGCCCGAGAAGGGCCCGGCGGCCGGCTTCGGCCCCGACCCGATCCAAGCCTTCCACCGGGTCGGCTGCGTCGCGGACGCGGCGACGATCCGCGAGCGCTCGGACGGCAGCTTCGAAGTGCTCGCCACCGGCACGACCCGGGTGCGCCTGCTCTCGGTCGACGCGAGCGGGCCGTATCTGACCGCCGAGATCGAGGAGATCCCGGAGGAGCCGGGCGAGGAGGCGGGCGCGCTCGCCGAGGGCGTCCTGCGGGCCTTCCGCTCGTACCAGAAGCGGCTCGCCGGTGCCCGGGAGCGCTCGCTGGCCGGCACCACGGAGCTCCCCGACGAGCCCTCGGTGGTGTCCTATCTGGTCGCCGCCGCCGCCGTCCTCGACGTCCCGGCCAAGCAGCGGCTGCTCCAGGCCCCCGACACCGCGACCCGGCTCCGCGAGGAACTGCACCTGCTGCGCCAGGAGACCGCGGTCATCCGCCACCTCCCCTCGCTCCCCGCGGTGGACCTGACCCGCGCCCCCACGAGCCCCAACTGACCGACCGGAGGGCCGCCTTGGCCAAGAAGAAGCAGTCCGCGGGCACTCCGGCGACGGTGGCGCTGACCGCGGCGGGCACCGCGTTCACCGTGCACGCCTACGAGCACGACCCGGCGGCCGCCTCGTACGGGGAGGAAGCGGCGCAAGCCCTCGGGGTGAGCGCCGAGCGGGTCTTCAAGACGCTGGTCGCCGACGTGGACGGCGAGCTGACGGTGGCGGTGGTCCCGGTGGCGGGCTCGCTCGATCTGAAGGCGCTGGCCTCGGCGGTCGGCGGCAAACGCGCGGCGATGGCCGATCCGGCGGCCGCCGAGCGCACCACCGGTTATGTGCGGGGCGGCATCTCCCCGCTGGGCCAGCGCAAGAAGCTGCGCACGGTCCTGGACGACTCGGCGTCCGCGCACCCCACGATCTGCGTGTCGGCGGGCCGCCGCGGCCTGGAGGTCGAGCTGTCCCCCGCCGACCTGGCCGCCCTCACCGGCGCCCTGCTGGCCCCGATCGGCCGCGGGTAAAAGCCTGCGTCCAGGGTCTCGACGTACCTCCCGTCCTCGACTAGAACCCGAGGACGGGAGGTACGCCCATGTCGAAGCGGACCCGCAAGCGGAAGTGGCGCATCAAGAAGGGCCGGGCCAACCACGGGAGGCGGCCCGCGTAGCACTACGGCTGCGGCGACCCGGGCGGACCGGAGTCGAGCGACGGGATCTCGTCCGCCGGTCCCGGCGGCCACATCTGATCCGCGTCGCGCGGCCCGAACACGGCGGTCAGGCCCAGATGGACGGCCATCGCCGCGAACGGCCAGGCCAGCAGCGCGCCCTTGGCGTTGAGCTTGAGCGGGGCGTCGAAGGTGACGCCCTTGCCGGCCGCCTTCGCCGCCGCCACCACGTCCTGGTTGGGCCCGAGCCAGACGCCCAGGCGCCAGGCGAGCACGGAGCCGAGCAGGGCGCCGACCGCGAGGCCGATGACCACCGCGATGCCGCCGGCCTTGCGGAACAGGAAGACCGCGGTGGCGGTGAGGGCGCCGAGGCCGAGCGCGAGCAAGATGAACGTTCCGTCGCCGCCGATCGCCTCCTCCCCCTCGGTGTCCTTGAGGAAGACGGCCTTGTCGTCGGCGATCAGCGGCACCCGGGGCGCCAGCCACAGCCACAGGAGCCCGAGCACCACACCGGCCAGCGTCACCGCGAGGGCGACGAGCACCGCGTCCCGCAAGTCCTTCTTCACGGCGGGCGCCTCCTCGACGGGCCCGGGGTGCGAGCCCCCGGTGTGCGTCCGCCACGGATCGTTGTCCGGCGGCTGCTGGTGAGGAGGTGGTGTCAGAGGTGCGGTCACCCTGACATCGTGCCAGGCGTGTCTGTGCGCTGCCTCACCGGACCGCCGCCCGGCGGTAGGCCCACGCCGCCACCGCCAGCGAGACGACGCCGACGGCCGCGCACACCGCGAGGTCGAGCCCGACGACGCCCCAGTCGGGGTGCGCGTCGAAGCTGTGCGCGAAGGCCTCCACACCGTAGGTGGAGGGCAGCAGATCACGTGCGTACGCGATGGGGCCGGGCAGCCGGTCGGCCGGGAGCACCCCGAGCAGCAGCGCCGCCGACATCCCCAACTGGCCGAAGAGCGTGGCGAGTTCCTGGCGTGGCGCGAGCAGTCCGAGGGCCGCGCCGAGTCCGGCGAGCGCGGCGCCGGTCGGCGGGATCACCGCGGCGAGCACCCACAGGTGCCCCATCGGCAGCCCGAACAGGAGGCATCCCGCCACGGCCGTCACGGCCGTCCCGGGCACGGTGAAGGAGGCGTACGCCCCGGCGGCGCCGAGCACCACGGACGCGGGCGGCACCGGCAGCGTCGCGTAGTGGTCGAGACCGCCGCCGGCCCGCAACTGCCCGAAGTACTGGGCGAGCAGGTTGAGCGCGACGAAGGCGACGACGAGCACGCTGGATCCGGCGACCACGGACCGTGCCTCGCTCCCGCCGTCCACCACCCCGCGCATCAGGATCATGATCCCGACGGACTGGAAGGTCGCGACGAACAGCAGCGGGATCCGGGCCACCCGGGCCCGTGAGAGCTGGGCGCGGTAGACGGCGGCGAGCGCGGGCAGCAGCCGGGCGCGGGGGGCGAGCGGGGCGGCGGCGTGCGCGGTGTTCCGGGCGGGGCCGTTCGCCGGCGCGAGGTCGGCGAACGGCTCGACGCCGCTCTCCAGGGGAATGGCGCTCATGCCTTCACCAGCCCTTCCGTGCGGCCGCCCAGGGCGAGGTAGACGTCTTCGAGGCTCGGCGTGGCCAGGGTGAAGTCGTCGAGGGCCGCGAAGGCCGGGCCTCCGGTGACGGTGGCGACGGCGGCCCGCGCCCGCTCGGGGCTGAGCCGCAGCGTCCAGCGCCGCCCGGACTCCTGGGCCGCCGCGCGCAGCGCCGCGACCTCGGGCACCTCGACCGGGGCGCGGTCGCGCCACACGAGCTCGACCCGCACCTCGTCGGCGACCCGCGCCTTGAGCCCGGCGGGGGTGTCGCAGGCGATGACCCTGCCGCGTTCGATCACGGCGACCCGGTCGAGCACGGTCTCGGCCTCGATGACGTTGTGGGTGACGAGCAGCACCGTCGCGCCGCGCTCGGCCCGGCGCCGGTCGACGGCGGCCCACACCGCCCGCCGGGCCACCGGGTCCATGCCGGTGGTGGGTTCGTCGAGGACGAGGACGGGGCGTTCGCCGACGAGTGCGGCGGCGAAGCAGGCGAGCCGCCGCTGGCCGCCGGAGAGCTTCTTGAGCGGCCGCCCGGCGATCTCGCCGAGCCCCAGTTCGGCCAGCACGTCGTCGCGTTCGGCGCGCGCCGCGCGCAGGGTGAGTCCGCGCAGCCGGCCCGTGGTCTCGGCGGCGAGCGAGACGGTCAGCTCGTCGAGGGCGGTGGATTCCTGGCCGAGGTAGGCGATGAGGCGGGCGGCCCGCTCGGGATGCCGCACCAGGTCGTGCCCGAGCACCTCGACGGAGCCCGCGTCGGGCCGCATGAGCCCGGTCAGCTGGCGTACGAGGGTGGACTTGCCGGCGCCGTTGGGGCCGAGCAGGCCGAAGATCTCGCCGCCCCGCACCTCCAGGCTGATCCCGTCGGTGGCCCTGACCTCGGGCGTACCGGGTGCGCCCCGTCTGCCCCGCGCCGCGGGGTACGTCTTGACCAGGCCCCGCACCGCGCAAACGGTGCCGGCCCGCGCCGCTGCTGTGCCGGTACTCACGGGGCACGAGCCTAAGGGGTCGAGGCACCCGCCCCGCCCCGGGGGCGGTTCTAAGCCACGCTGTCCGTCCGGCTACTCCCCGACCGGCTGCCGCTCGGCCGCCGCGCGTACGTCGATCTCGCGCCAGAAGCCCGCCCGGATCGCGTACCGGTCGTGCTCGTCGATCTGGTCGTCCTTGTGCGCGAGGAGGCCGAACCGGGCCGCGTAGCGCAGGAGTTCGCCGTCGATGCGGTGCGGGATGCGCGGGTACATCGTGGACAGCTTCTGGACGTGCGAGGGCTCCGGGAGACGTTCCATCCAGCGCCGCGCGAAGACCTGGCCCACTTCGTAGGGGTCGCCGCCGACCGTGGTGATGTCCTCCTCGCGGTCGGCCCAGCGCTGCTCGGCGCTGGTGAGCTGGGCCAGCGTCGGCAGGGAGGCCGTCTCGGGGGACTCGCCGAGCGCCGAGCCGGGGCGCTCCACCCAGCCCTTGTCGGAGGACCAGCGCAGCGTCGCCGATGCGGGCTGGGGCGGCGCGGGGGTGCTGCCGGGTGCGCGCAGACCCGCGAGGTCCTTCGGTGTCGGTACGCCCTTGACGCCGCCCGGGGCGGGCACCGCGGCACCGTTCTCGCCGGGGGCCACGGACTGCGCGGTGCCGTTGCGGGTGGCCGCCGCCTGGGCCTCGGCGGCCCGCTCGGCCGATGCGGCGAGCGCCGACTCGGGCAGCGGCGCGGAGAGGATCGCGGCGATCTCCGGGCGGGGCGCGGGGGCCGGGGAGCAGATGCCGCTGAGGTCCTTGGCCCGTACCGCCTGGGTGATCCAGGAGCGGTCGAGCACCCGGCGCTCGTCGGCCTCGGCGACCAGGTCCTCGGACTGGTTGTAGTCGCCGTCGGCGGCCTGCACGGCCCACAGGTGCACGGCGACGCCGTGTTCCTTCGCGGACATCAGACCCGGCAGCAGATCGCCGTCGCCGGTCACCAGGACCACGTCGGAGCAGGCGCGGTTGCGGGCCAGTTCGGTCAGCTCGGCGTGCATGGCGGCGTCCACGCCCTTCTGCGCCCAGCGGCCGTCGCTGCGGGTCAGCGCACCGAGGCGGACCGTCACCCTGGGCATCACGCGCAGCCGCCGGTGCTCCGGCTGCGGCACCCGGTCGGGGGCGCCGTCGAACCAGTAGATGCGCAGCAGCGGCTGCTGGGTGTCGGCCTCCGCGCGCTCTCGGAGCCCCTGGATCAGGGCGGCATGGTCGACGGTGATGCGCGAACGGGCCGGTTCTCCGGCGAGCAGACTCGCGGCGGCGCCGAGCAGGTAACCGGCATCCACCAGGACGACGCAGCGGTCCATGCGTTCCACCCTCTTTCGGGAACCGAAAAGCCAAAGAAAAAAGAATCAGGAGCGGGGGTGCGGGAGATCACCGAATGAACTTCGGGGTTTCCTTCGAGTCTGCCCGACCGCGCAAGGGTTGACGTCCGGAACTCGATCATCGGCGTGGCGGATTGGGAAGAGACGGCGCCATCACACACGGTAATGGTCCGAAATGCGCTCTTTGTGGAGATGTGTGAGTCTGGCAGCGGCCCTGGCCCCGAGTTCCCCCACAGGAGGCATCCCCATGGCCAAGAACAAGAACCGCAAGTCGGCCCAGCAGGACAAGTCCAGCTCCGCCGAACGCGGCCAGGAGCAGGCGAAGTCCACCGCCTACGAGTCCCAGGCCATGCCGCAGACGCAGGCTCAGGGCAGCCCGGCGGATGTTGCCCGTAAGCACCAGCGTCGATTCGGTCACAACTAGCCGTTCTGGCATGAGTAAGGGGCGCACCCCCATGGGGTGCGCCCCTTACTCATGCCAGAACGTACGGAGAACTCAGCCGGCCAGGCAGGACGGGCCGAGCAGCACCTTCAGGTCACCGAAAAGGGCCGGATCCGGCTGGACCCGGTGCCGGTCCAGGCGCAGGACCGTGGTCGAGCGCGGTCCCTGGAGCTTGATCCGTACCTCGGTGTTGCCCTTGTGGTGCTTCAGGATCTCGCCGAGCCTGCTGACCATCGGCGGGGTGACCTTCACGGTGGGGATGGTCAGGACCACCGGCGCGTTGGTGCCCGCCGAGGACAGGTCGGGGACCATCAGCTCCATCGCGACCAGGCGCGGGATGTCCTCGCGCTTGTCGAGGCGCCCCTTGACGAACACCACGGCGTCCTCGACCAGTTGGGTCGACACCAGCTGGTAGGTCGCCGGGAAGAACATGCACTCGATGGAGCCCGCCAGGTCCTCGACGGTGGCGATCGCCCAGGCGTTGCCCTGCTTGGTCATCTTGCGCTGGAGGCCCGAGATGATGCCGCCGATGGTGACGATCGAGCCGTCCGAGTAGTCGCCGCCGGTCAGCTGCCCGATGCCCGCGTCCGCCTTGTCGGAAAGGACGTGCTCCAGGCCGAAGAGCGGGTGGTCGGAGACGTACAGGCCGAGCATCTCCCGCTCCTGGGCGAGCAGGTACGACTTCTCCCACTCCACGTCGCCGAACTCGACGTCGAGGCCGAAGCCCGGCTCGCTGGTGTCCTCCTCGCCCATGCCGCCGAAGAGGTCGAACTGCCCCTCGGCCTCCTTGCGCTTGACCTGCACCACGTTGTCGATCATGGGCTCGAAGTGGGCGGTGAGGCCCTTGCGGGTGTGGCCCATCTCGTCGAAGGCGCCGGCCTTGATGAGGGATTCCACGGTCCGCTTGTTGCAGACGACCGCCTCGACCTTGTCCAGGAAGTCGGGGAAGGAGCTGTACTTCCCCTTCGCCTTGCGGGACTTGATGATCGACTCGACCACGTTGGTGCCGACGTTGCGGACCGCGGTGAGGCCGAACAGGATCACGTCGTCGCCCTGCGCCGCGAAGTTCGACTCGGACTCGTTCACGTTCGGCGGCAGCACCTTGATGCCCATGCGGCGGCATTCGTTCAGGTACGTCGCCGACTTGTCCTTGTCGTCCTTGACCGAGGTCAGCAGTCCGGACATGTATTCGGCGGGGTAGTTCGCCTTGAGGTACGCCGTCCAGTACGTGACCAGGCCGTACGCGGAGGAGTGCGCCTTGTTGAAGGCGTAGCCCGCGAACGGCACCAGGACGTCCCAGAGCGCCTGGATCGCCTCGTCGCTGTACCCCTTCTTGCGCGCGCCCTCCTGGAACAGGACGAAGTTCTTCGCCAGTTCCTCGGGCTTCTTCTTGCCCATCACGCGGCGCAGGATGTCGGCCTCGCCGAGCGAGTAGCCCGCGATGATCTGGGCGGCCTTCTGCACCTGCTCCTGGTACACGATCAGGCCGTAGGTGATGTCGAGGACCTCCCTGAGGGGCTCCTCCAGCTCCGGGTGGATCGGAGTGATCTCCTGCTGCTTGTTCTTGCGCAGGGCGTAGTTGGTGTGCGAGTTCATGCCCATCGGGCCCGGCCGGTACAGGGCCGAGACGGCGGAAATGTCCTCGAAGTTGTCGGGCTTCATCAGGCGGAGCAGCGACCGCATCGGTCCGCCGTCGAACTGGAAGACGCCGAGCGTGTCACCGCGGCAGAGCAGTTCGTACGTCTTGGGGTCGTCGAGCGGGATGGACAGCAGGTCGAGCTCGATGCCCTTGTTGGCCTTCACCATCTTGACGGCGTCGTCCATGATGGTCAGGTTGCGCAGACCCAGGAAGTCCATCTTCAGCAGGCCGAGCGACTCGCACTGCGGGTAGTCCCACTGCGTGATGGTCACGCCGTCGGTGTGCCGGACCCAGATCGGGGCGTGGTCGACGATCGGCTCGCTGGACATGATCACGCCGGCCGCGTGCACGCCCATCTGCCGGACCAGGCCCTCCACGCCCTTGGCGGTGTCGATGACCTTCTTCACGTCCGGCTCGTTCTCGTACATCGCCCGGATCTCGCCCGCCTCGCTGTAGCGCGGGTGGCTCGGGTCGGTGATGCCGGAGAGGTCGATGCCCTTGCCGAGGACGTCGGCGGGCATCGCCTTGGTGAGGCGGTCGCCCATGGCGTACGGGTAGCCGAGGACGCGGGCCGAGTCCTTGATGGCGTTCTTCGCCTTGATCTTTCCGTAGGTGCCGATCATGGCGACCTTGTCGGCGCCGTACTTCTCGGTCACGTACCGGATCACCTCGACGCGCCTGCGCTCGTCGAAGTCGATGTCGACATCGGGCATGGAGACGCGCTCGGGGTTGAGGAACCGCTCGAAGATCAGGCCGTGCTCGATCGGGTCGAGGTCGGTGATGCCCATGGCGTACGCGACGATCGAACCGGCCGCGGAACCACGGCCCGGACCGACCGCGATGCCGTTGTTCTTGGCCCACATGATGAAGTCGGCGACCACGAGGAAGTACCCGGGGAAGCCCATCTCCAGGATGATCCCCATCTCGTACTCGACCTGCTTGAGGCGGTCGTCGGGGATTCCGTTGGGATAGCGCCGCTTCATCCCGCGCATGGTCTCCTCGCGGAACCAGGTGACCTCGGTGTATCCGTCGGGGATGTCGAACTTCGGCATCAGGTTCTTCTCGACGAACATCCCGGTGGTGTCGATCTGCTGGGCCACCAGAAGCGTGTTGGCGCAGCCCTCCTGCCAGGCGTCCGAGGAGTCGATGGCGTACATCTCGTCCGTGGACTTCAGGTAGTAGCCGGTGCCGTCGAAGCGGAAGCGGTCCGGGTCGGAGAGGTTCTTGCCGGTCTGGATGCACAGCAGCGCGTCGTGCGCGGTCGCCTCGTGGGCGTAGGTGTAGTGCGAGTCGTTGGTGACCAGGGGCGGGATGCCGAGCTTCTTGCCGATCTCCAGGAGCCCGTCGCGGACCCGGCGCTCGATCTCGATGCCGTGGTCCATCAGCTCCAGGAAGTACCGGTCCTTGCCGAAGATGTCCTGGTACTCGGAGGCCGCCTTGAGCGCCTCGTCGAACTGGCCCAGGCGCAGCCGGGTCTGGAGCTCGCCGGAGGGACAGCCGGTGGAGGCGATGAGCCCCTCCGACCACTGGGAGATCGTCTCCTTGTCCATCCGGGGCCACTTCTGCAGCCAGCCCTCGGCGTACGCGTCCGAGGAGAGCCGGAACAGGTTGTGCAGGCCCTTCGCGTTGGCCGCCCAGATCGTCTTGTGGGTGTAGCCACCCGAACCGGACACGTCGTCGCGCTTCTGGTGCGGCTGGCCCCACTGGATCTTGCGCTTGTTGCGCCGCGACTCGGGGGCGACGTACGCCTCGATGCCGATGATCGGCGTGACGCCCGCCTTCTTCGCCGTATGGAAGAAGTCGTAGGCGCCGTGGAGGTTGCCGTGGTCGGACATGGCGATGTGCGTCATGCCCATCTCGTTGCAGGCGTTGAACATGTCCTTGAGCCGCGCGGCACCGTCAAGCAGCGAGTACTGGGTGTGTACGTGAAGGTGCGTGAACGGCGGCTTGGACACGGTTGTGGCCTCCAGCGGCAGGGGGTTCGCAGAGCGAGGGGGACAGCCTCGGAGTCTACGTCGCCCCACTGACAGCCGCGGGGCACTCCGGGGTACGGTCACGCGTTGGAAGGGGCACGGACACCGTCCCGACCGTGACGCACGCAGTACGCACCAGGAGGCACCAGCGATGTCGGTCCCGCAGCCCAGCGCCGAGCAGCGCGGCGAGCAGATCCTCGCCGTTTTCGAGACCGCGTTCGGCGAGCTCCTGGCCGCCGACCCGGCCGCCTTCCGGGTCAAGTTCCGCAGGATGGCGGCCTCGGCGTTCGCCTTCTACCGGGGCACGGCCTGCCTGTTCTACGCCGACCTGGAGAAGGAGCGGACCGGCGGTCCCTACCTGGACGAGCGCACCGGCCGGGTCTGGATCCACGGCGATCTGCACGCCGAGAACTTCGGCACGTACATGGACGCCAACGGCCGGCTGATCTTCAACGTCAACGACTTCGACGAGGCGTACGTGGGCCCCTTCACCTGGGACCTGAAGCGGCTCGCCGCCTCGCTCGCGCTGATCGGCTGCACCAAGGCGTTCAGCGACGAGCAGATCACCGCGCTGGTGCGCACCTGTGCCGCCGCCTACCGCGAGCGCATCCACGCGCTGGCCACCGGCGCCAAGGAGGACGAGGTGCCGCCCTTCACCCTGGACACCGCCGAGGGCCCGCTGCTGGGCGCGCTGCGCGACGCCCGCGCCCGGACCCGGTTCGCGCTGCTCGACTCGATGACCGAGATCCGGGAGTACGAGCGCCGGTTCACCGAGGGCGACGGCTCGATCGAGCTGGACGCGGCCACCCGCTACAAGGTCCTCGCGGCCTTCGACGGCTATCTGGAGACGCTGCCCGACGAGAGCCTGGTGCGCCCGGACTCCTACCGGGTGAAGGACGTCGTGGGGCGGCGCGGCATCGGGATCGGCTCGGCCGGGCTGCCCTCGTACAACATCCTTCTGGAGGGGCACAGCGACGCCCTGGAGAACGATGTGGTGATCTACATCAAGCAGGCGCAGACCCCGGCGGTGTCCCGGCACATCACGGACCCGGCGGTGCGCGGCTACTTCCAGCACGAGGGGCACCGCACGGTGATCTCGCAGCGGGCGCTGCAGGCCGCCGCCGACCCGTGGCTGGGCTGGACCGAGCTGGACGGCGCGGGCCAGCTGGTCGCCGAGGTCTCGCCGTACGCGGTGGACCTGGACTGGTCGGACATCGACGACCCCGACGAGATCGCCTCGGTCGTCGCCGACCTGGGCCGGGCCACCGCCGCCATGCACGCGGCGGCCGACGACGAGAGCGGCCACTCGGAGCTGGTGCCGTTCTCCACCGAGCGGGCCATCGACGCGGCGATCGCGGCCGACGAGGAGGGTTTCGCCGACCTCCTGGTGGACTTCGCGCACTCGTACGGGACGCGGGTCCGGGCCGACCACCAGATCTTCGTGGACCTGTTCCGCAACGGCCGGATTCCGGGTCTTTAGGGTCACCGAAGCCGCAGCCGGACTCCGGGCCGAACTCTTAGCCGAATTCTTGGGCACGGCATACGGCGGGACATGACACACTCCTCCGCGATGGACATATCAGGGACGCAGCTCAGAGCGGCACGCGCGGCGCTTTTCACGGCGCTCGTCGTGACGCTCTCCGCCGCGTCCCATGTGCTGCTCTCACGGGTTCCGCTGCCGCTCACGCTGGTGGCCTCGGCGGCCGGCGCGGTGTTCGTCATCGCGTACGCGCTCGCCGGGCGCGAGCGCGGCTTCTGGGCCATCGCCGGGGCGCTGGTTCCGCTGGAGCTGACCGCCGACACGGTGTTCACCACCGGCCAGCACGTCTGTTACGGACCGGCCGGCGGGCCCGTGGCCGGCGCCCTGCGCGCGGTCGGCGTCGACGTGCTGTGCGGCGGCGGCACGCTGGGGGGCATGCGCACCCCGGCGAACGCGGCCACCCTGCTGACCCACCCCGGCCCGGCCGTTCCCTGGCTGCTGCTCGCCGCCCACCTGGCCGTCGGACTGCTCGCCGCCCTGTGGCTGCGCCGCGGCGAGGCGGCGCTGGCCCGGCTGCTGCGCGCGGTGGCCGCCTTCGCCTTCCGGCCGCTGCTGATCGCGGCGGCCGTGGTGGGCGGCGCCGCCGACGGCCTGCGCCCGCGCGGATGCCCGGCGCACCGGAGCCCGGACCTCTCGCACACCCGCCTCCTGGTGCACTCCGTGGCGCGGAGGGGACCTCCCTGCCCGTCGCTCGGCCTCGCCTGAGCACAGCAGTCCCCCGTCACTTTCCCCACCTGCCAT
Source organism: Streptomyces sp. NPDC094147 (assembly GCF_044764265.1). Taxonomy (NCBI): domain Bacteria; kingdom Bacillati; phylum Actinomycetota; class Actinomycetes; order Kitasatosporales; family Streptomycetaceae; genus Streptomyces; species Streptomyces sp. NPDC094147. The sequence continues at coordinate 303,399 of NZ_JBIWHT010000001.1, forward strand.
CCGGAGAAAAAAATCATGAGTTCCCGCAACAGCCAGGCCAACAAGGCTGCCGCCCGCGATCGGCTGCGGGCGGAGCGCGAGCGCCAGGCCAAGAAGGACAAGGCGCGTCGGCAGATCATCGTGGCCGCCTCCATCGTCGGCGTGCTCGCCATCGCGGGTGGCGCCAGCTACCTGGTGATGCAGAACATGAAGCCCACCGCGTGGGAGGCCGCCAAGGACAAGACGCTGGTGAAGCCCGCCAACACCACGGGCACCGACGGCACGACCGTCGTCATCGGCAAGGCCGACGCGAAGAAGACCCTCGAAATGTACGAGGACCCGCGCTGCCCGATCTGCTCGCAGTTCGAGCAGACCGTCGGCCCCTCGATCAGGAAGGACGTCGACGCGGGCAAGTACAAGATGCAGTTCATCGGTGCCACGTTCATCGACAACGGCAGCCCGGGTGTGGGCTCCAAGACCGCGCTGAGCGCCCTCGGCGCGGCGCTGAACGTCAGCCCCCAGGCGTTCCTGGACTACAAGTCGGCGCTGTACTCGGCCAAGTACCACCCGGACGAGACCCAGGACAAGTTCAAGGACCGCAACTACCTCATCACGATCGCGGACACCGTTCCGGCGCTCAAGGGCAACGCGGCGTTCGACAAGGACGTGAAGGACGGCACCTACGACAAGTGGGCGCTGACCATGTCGGACAAGTTCAACAAGAGCGGCGTCACGGGCACCCCGACGCTCAAGATGGACGGCAAGAAGATCACCGACGGCGCCTCGGACAACGCCCCGATGGACCCGGCCTCGTACGCCGCGGCGATCGACAAGGCCCTCAAGGGCTGATCGCGGCGGCTGCCGCCGGCGAACGGGCAGTACGGACTCCCGGGTCCGCGCTGCCCGTTCGGCGTCTCTAGGGGGTGTCCGGTGGGTCAGGGTCGGACAGGGCGCGGCGGCTGGTGCGGTGCATCGCAAGGCGCCGGAGCGTCTTCATAGCGGAGCTATGGGGACGTTTCGGCAACGCGGCGAGGTGCCGTGCCAGCCGCCGTGACCCCGGCCATGACCCACCGGACACCCCCTAGTCCGCGGCGGGCTCCAGGGTCTCCAGGAATCCCAGCGCGGTGCGCCAGGTCAGCTCGGCGGCCGCCTCGTCGTAGTCCGGGAGCTCGGGGTCGGTGTAGACGTGGCCGGCCCCCGGGTAGCGGTAGATCTCCACGTCGGCGCCGGCCCGCTGCATCTGCAGGTACCAGGAGTTGAGCCAGTCGCCCGGCTCGAACGGGTCGGGGTCGGCGACATGGAGCTGTACGGGCAGTTCGTCCACGGCCGTGTCCTCGGCCATGTCCGAGGTGCCGTGGAGCAGCAGCAGACCGCGCGCCTTCTCGTCGCCGAGCGCCAGGGTCTGCGCGATGGACGCGCCGAGCGAGAATCCGGCGTAGACGAGGCCGCGCTCCGAGTAGGGGGCGGCGGCGAGGATGGCGCGCTTGAGGAGCTCGTCCTTGCCGATCTCGTCCTTGATCTCCATGCCCTCCTCCACGGTCTCGGTGGTGCGGCCCCGGTACAGGTCGGGGACGTGCACCTCGTGACCCGCGGCGCGCAGCCGTTCGGCCGACTCGTGCACGGCGGGACGCAGGCCGTAGGCCGAATGGAAAAGCATGATGTTCATAGGACCATCGTGCCAGTTACGGTCGGAAGCATGGAGAACGTGCTGCGTCCGTTGATCGTCATCGGCGGCTCGGTCGTGCTCACGCTGCTGCTGGGGTGGCTGGTCGACCGCCTGGTCCGGCGAGCCGGCTCCCGGCACCGCGAGACCCCGCTGTGGGGCCTGCTGCGCCGCTGCCGCGCACCGCTGCGGGTCGTCCTGCTCACCGCCCTGCTCAGAGGCTCCTACCGGCAGATTGCCTGGCGTCCGGTGCGGGACCACGGGGCGGCCCTCGGCCAGGTCCTGACGCTCGTCCTGATCGGCGCGAGCGCCTGGCTGGCGGTGCGGATCGCGGCCGCGGTCGTGGAGTCCTCGTACGCCCGCTACGCGGTCGCCGGCCGCGACCCGGCACGGCTGCGCCGGGTGCGCACGCAGGTCACGCTCATCCACCGGGTGGTCACCGCGATCGTCGGCGTGGTGGCGGCCGCCGCGATGCTCCTCACGTTCCCGCCGATGCGCGCGGCCGGTGCCTCGCTGCTCGCCTCGGCCGGCATCCTGGGCATCGTCGCCGGTGTCGCCGCGCAGTCCACCCTCGGCAACCTCTTCGCCGGATTCCAGATCGCGTTCGGCGACATGGTGCGGATCGGCGACACGGTGGTGGTCGACGGGGAGTGGGGCGTCGTGGAGGAGATCACGCTCACCTTCCTCTCGGTACGCACCTGGGACGAGCGGCGCCTCACCATGCCGGTGTCGTACTTCACCAGCAAGCCGTTCCAGAACTGGTCGCGCGGCGGCGTCCAGATGACCGGCACGGTCTTCTTCCATCTGGACCACTCGGCGCCGCTGCCGCTGATGAGGGAGCGGCTCGCCCTGATCCTCAAGGAGTGCCCCGCCTGGGACGGGCGGGACTTCTCGCTGGCGGTGACGGACACCACGCCGTCCACGATCCAGGTGCGGGCGGCCGTCACCGCCAAGGACGCGAACGACATCTGGACGGTCCGCTGCGCGGTGCGGGAGCAGATGGTGGCGTGGCTGTACGAGCACCATCCGTACGCCCTGCCGCGCATCAGCACGGGTCCGTCGGCCCCGCCTCCTCGACCCGAGTGACGCCCTCCCCGTCGTGGGCAGGCGTTCGGACCGCGGTCAGCGCAGGCTTCGTACGTCCAGCTGCCGCAGCACGCGGTCCACGATCTCCGGGTCGGCGCCCGGCTCGCTGCGGGCGGAGAGCACCTCGTGCCGGGCCGCCGACATCATCTCGCGCTGGATGCGCTGCACCGCCCTGATCCGCTCCACCCGCTTCGCGTACGACTCGCGGCGTTCCTCGTCGACCATGTCGGGGCTGATCCGCGCGCCCACGTCGTACGCCCGTCGCATCAGCTGCTCCATGACGTCCTCGGGCAGCTCCTCGACCTCCTCGATCTCCTTCAGGCGCCGCTTCGCCGCCTTCGCGGCGCGGATCGCCAGGTCCCGCTCCAGGCCGCGCTCGGCGTCCGTGTCGGCCCGTACGCCCAGCTTCCTGACCAGCCAGGGCAGGGTGAGCCCCTGGAAGACCAGGGTGGTCATGATCACCGCGAAGGCGATGAAGACGATCTCGTCGCGGCCGGGGAAGGGCGAGCCGTCGTCCGTCTTCAGCGGGATGGCCAGCGCGAGGGCCACCGAGGCCACCCCGCGCATCCCGGCCCACCACATCACGACGGTCTCCCGCCAGGACACCGGGATCTCCTCGTCGTAGTCGCGCTTGGTGTGCAGCCGCTTGGCCAGCCAGGTGGCGGGCAGCAGCCACAGCAGCCGTACGCCGACGACGACGCCCACCACGGCTCCGGCCCAGCCGAACATGTGCAGTTCGCGGCCCGTCGCGGTGCCGAACACGTTGTGCAGTTCGAGTCCGATGAGGCCGAAGGCGACCCCGGTGACCAGGGTGTCGACGATCTCCCAGAACGTGGCCCCGGCCAGCCGCCCCTGCACGTCGTCGGCGTCCATCGTGTGCTCGGCGAGGAACAGCGCCACGGTGAGCACGGCGAGCACCCCGGAGCCGCCGAACTCCTCGGCCAGTACGTAGCCGACGAACGGGACCAGGAGCGTGAGGCCGATCTGCAGGGTCGCGTCCCCGAGCAGTCCCATCAGCTTGTTGGCGGCCCAGCCGAGCGCGAGGCCGACCACGACGGCGACCACGGCCGAGAGCACCAGTTCACCGGCGGCCGACGCCCACGAGAAGCTGCCGCTCACGGCCGCCGCGATCGCCACGTGGTAGAGCACGATCGCGGTGACGTCGTTGAACAGGCCCTCGCCCTCCAGGATCGACACCAGCCGGCGCGGCAGCCCGAGCGCGCCCGCGACGGCGGTCGCCGCGACCGGGTCGGGCGGTGCGACGAGCGCGCCCAGCGCGACGGCGGCGGCGATCGGCAGCCCCGGCACGATGGAGTTGGCCACCGCGGCGACGGCGGCCGTGGTCACGAAGACGAGCGCCACCGCGAGCAGGAAGATCGGCCGGACGTTGGCCGTGAACTGCCGCCAGGAGGTGCGCTGTACGGAGGCGTAGAGCAGCGGGGGCAGCACCAGCGGCAGGATGAACTCCGGCTGGATGGACACGTTCGGCACGAACGGCAGCAGTGCCATGACCATCCCGGCGAGCGTCATGAGCACCGGCGCGGGCAGACCGAGCCGGTTGCCCAACGGGACCATCACCACCGCGCCCAGGAGAAGCACGAGCAGCAGGGCCAGCTGATCCACGGATGCCCTCCGGGGCGGTGCGGGCCGGAACGGCCTTGACGATCAAGGCCTCCAGCGTGCCACGCACTCCGCCCGAACCGCCCATCGGGGGCGATAACCGCATGAGGCGGACAGGGTCAGAGAACCCGGCGCATCGCCCGGTGCGCCATCCCCGCGTCCGAGAACTCCGGTCCGTACGCCTCGTACCCGAGCCGCTCGTAGAAGCCCAGCGCCTGCGTCTGCGCGTGCAGGTCAACGGCGGTCAGGCCGTGCTCGCGGGCCGTGTCCTCGATGGCGCGCACCAGCGCCGCGCCGACGCCGAGGCCCCGGGCCGCCTCGGTGACCGCGAGGCGGCCGAGCGAGCCGACGCCCGCGTCACCGGTCTTGGCCAGCGCCTCGGGGCCGTGCAGCAGCCGCCCGGTGCCGAGGGGGCCTTCGGCGCCCACGGCCAGGACGTGCAGGGCGATGGCGTCGTACGCGTCGTACTCCAGCTCCTCGGGCACCCGCTGTTCGACCACGAACACCTGCCGGCGCACGGCGAAGCAGGCCTCCCGGTCGGCCTCGTCCGCGGCGAGGCGGACCCGGAAGCCGGTCACTCGCTCTCGGCCCGGATCGTGTCGAGGGCGTACTGCAGATCGGCCGGGTAGGCGCTCTCGAACTCGACCCACTGGCCGTCGGAGGGGTGCTCGAAGCCCAGCCTCACCGCGTGCAGCCACTGGCGGGTCAGCTTGAGGCGCTTGGCGATGGTCGGGTCCGCGCCGTAGGTCAGGTCGCCGACGCAGGGGTGGCGGTGGGCCGACATGTGGACGCGGATCTGGTGCGTGCGCCCCGTCTCCAGCTTGATGTCGAGCAGCGAGGCGGCGCGGAAGGCCTCGATCAGGTCGTAGTGCGTGACCGACGGCTTGCCCTCGGCGGTCACGGCCCACTTGTAGTCGTGATTGGGGTGGCGGCCGATCGGGGCGTCGATGGTGCCGCTCATCGGGTCCGGGTGGCCCTGCACCAGGGCGTGGTAGCGCTTGTCCACGACCCGCTCGCGGAACTGCTGCTTGAGCAGGGTGTACGCCCGCTCCGACTTCGCCACCACCATCAGGCCGGAGGTGCCGACGTCCAGGCGGTGCACGATGCCCTGGCGCTCGGCGGCGCCGGAGGTGGAGATCCGGTAACCGGCCGCGGCGAGGCCGCCGATGACCGTGGTGCCGGTCCAGCCGGGGCTCGGGTGGGCGGCGACGCCCACCGGCTTCACGATGACCACGATGTCGTCGTCGTCGTGGACGATCTCCATGCCCTCGACGGGCTCGGCGACGATCTGCACCGGCGCGGGCGCCTGCGGCATCTCGACCTCCAGCCAGGCGCCGCCGTGCACCCGCTCGGACTTGCCGACCAGGGCGCCGTCGACCTGCACCTTCCCCGCCGCGGCAAGCTCGGCCGCCTTGGTACGGGAAAACCCGAACATGCGGGAGATGGCGGCGTCGACGCGCTCGCCTTCGAGGCCGTCGGGAACGGGCAGGGTGCGGATCTCGGGAATCGTACTCACCCGTCGAGTATGCCTTGCCCCACCGACATCCCCCGCCGCGGTGACCGGCGGCCGGACCTCGCAGCGGGCCCGGCCCCGCGGCCGGTGCCTCAGTCCTTGTGGACGGTGCCGTCCGGGTCGAGGCCGCGGAAGGACAGGATCACGATCAGGAAGCCGCCGCAGACGATCGCGGAGTCGGCCAGGTTGAAGACCGCGAAGTGGGCAGGCGCGATGAAGTCGACCACCGCGCCCTCGAAGACGCCGGGCGAACGGAAGATCCGGTCGGTGAGGTTGCCGAGGGCGCCGCCGAGCAGCAGGCCGAGCGCGATCGCCCAGGGCAGGCTGTAGAGCTTGCGCGCCAGGCGCGCGATCACCACGATGACCGTGGCCGCGATGATCGTGAAGATCACCGTGAACGCCTCGCCGATCCCGAAGGCGGCGCCCGCGTTCCTGATCGCGTTCAGTTGCAGCAGATCACCGATGATCCTGATCGGCTCGTGGTGCTCCAGCCTGGCCACCACGAGCATCTTGCTGCCGAGGTCGAGCAGGTAGGCGAAGACCGCCACCGAGAACAGCACGGGGATCTTCCGCTTGCCCTTGGGCCGCTCGTCAGGGGCCGCCGAGTCGTCGGCCCCTTCCACATCCGGCGTACCGATGATGCGCTCCGCCTCTGCCACGTGAGTCCCTCAACGACTAGGTGCCTGACTGAGCACGAGGGTACGGCACACCCGTACGGAGTCAGCCCCGGCGTTCCTGCTTCTGCTTGTCCTCGACGCACAGGGTGGCCCGCGGGAACGCCTGCATCCGGGCCTTGCCGATCGGCTTCCCGCAGATCTCGCAGTAGCCGTACGTCCCGGCGTCGAGCCGCTCCAGGGCGTGCTCGGTCTGCTCCAGGGTCTCGCGGGCGTTGGCGGCCAGCGCCATCTCGTGCTCGCGGGTGATGTTCTTGGTGCCGGTGTCGGCGTCGTCGTCCCCCGCGCCGTCCCCGGAGTCGCGCATGAGGCCGGTCAGCGCCGCCTCGGAGGCCTCGATCTCGCTGCGCAGCCGCAGGACCTCGCTGGACAGCTCGTTGCGGGCCTCGGCGACCTCGGCCGGGGTCCACGGATCCTCGCCCGGCCGGACCGGAAGCTCCCCGGGAGCCGTGGCGACCGCACGGGCCGCCGGCACCGCCGACGCCGCGGCGGTCTTCCCGGCCGCCGCCACCCCTCCCGCAGTCTTCTTCGCAACCACCTTTTTGGCTCCCGTCTGTTGCGCGGCCGCAGCCGCCCCCTGGGCCGCGGTCGCGGCCCTCTTGGCGCCCGCCCCGGCCGACTTCACCGGCGCCGTCTTGTCGGTCGCCTTGTCGGACGCGGCTCGCGCCGTCCCGGTTGCCTTTCCGGCCGCCGTCTTCCCGGCCGCGCTCTTCCTGGCGGCCTTCTTGGCGGGCGCCGCCTCCTTCGCACCCGCTTCCCCGCCCCCCGCCGCGTCCTCGGCCGCCGCCTTCTTCGCGGTCGCCTTCTTGGCCGTCGCCTTCTTCGCCGGGGTGGTCTTCTCGGCCGCCGCCTTCTTGGCGACGGCGGACTTCTTCCCGTGGGTCTCCTCGGCCGCCGAGCCCGTGGAGGCACCTGCGGCAGCACTTGTGGCACTGGCTCTCTTGGACGCCGTTGTGGTCTCTACGGCGGTCTTCTTCGCCACCATGGCCGCGGCCCCTTCACATATTGTGATCTTGCTCGCGAATCGTGCTGGGACGATAAGTCGACCCCAGGCCCGCGGCAACGGGGCACGCCGCCGGTTCGCCCCGCCCCGGAGCGGCGGCAAGACGAACCTGCATCCGTTGTGCCCAGCTCCCGCCCCGGTGAATCCGCCGGACGGGCGGAGCCGGACTCCGCCATGACCCGTATGGCCATTCGGGTCATGGGCGCACCCCCGGCCCGGCCCGCCGAAAACCGGTCTGCCGCCCTCCGCCGGGCCCCGTACACTGGCCCCAGCGAGAGGCGTGGACGGGACGAGTAGCGGCGTACGCAGCCAAGAGCGATCCGGGGACGGTGTGAGCCCGGAGGCGAGCGCGCGGCGAAGATCACCCCCGAGCCGCCGGAAGAAAGACCCCGCATGCGGCGGGACCGAGTAGACCCGGCTTCGCGACCCCAATGAGGGGGCGGTGTGTTCCCACACCGCCAAGGAGGGTGGTACCGCGGGAGCGCCCCACGAGGGCGGCCTCTCGTCCCTCCGACGGAACCGCACGACGATCCGCCGGAGGATGAACGGATGTCGCAGTACCGCCAGGTGCCCGCCCAGGTAGACCTGCCCGCTCTTGAGCACGCCGTGCTCGAATTCTGGGAGCAGTCCAAGGTCTTCGCCAAGAGCCTCGAACAGTCCGAGGGCCGCCCCGAGTGGGTCTTCTACGAGGGCCCGCCCACCGCCAACGGCATGCCGGGCGCCCACCACATCGAGGCCCGCGTCTTCAAGGACGTCTTCCCCCGCTTCCGCACGATGCAGGGCTACCACGTGGCCCGCAAGGCCGGCTGGGACTGCCACGGCCTGCCCGTCGAGCTGGCGGTCGAGAAGGAGCTCGGCTTCAACGGCAAGAAGGACATCGAGGCGTACGGCATCGCCGAGTTCAACGCCAAGTGCCGCGAGTCCGTGACCCGCCACACCGACGCCTTCGCCGCGCTCACCACCCGCATGGGCTACTGGGTCGACCTGGACGACGCCTACCGCACCATGGACCCGCAGTACGTCGAGTCCGTGTGGTGGTCCCTGAAGGAGATTTTCAACAAGGGCCTGCTCACCCAGGACCACCGCGTCGCCCCCTGGTGCCCGCGCTGCGGCACCGGCCTGTCCGACCACGAGCTGGCGCAGGGCTACGAGACGGTCGTCGACCCGTCGGTCTTCGTCCGCTTCCCGCTCACCGGCGGCCCCCTCGCGGGCGAGGCGGCCCTCCTGGTGTGGACGACGACCCCGTGGACCCTGGTGTCCAACACGGCGGTCGCCGCCCACCCGGAGGTCACCTACGTCGTCGCCACCAACGGCGAGGAGAAGCTGGTCGTCGCCCAGCCGCTTCTGGAGAAGGCGCTCGGCGAGGGCTGGGAGGCCACCGGCCAGAGCTTCACCGGCGCCGAGATGGAGCGCTGGACCTACCAGCGCCCGTTCGAGCTCGTGGAGTTCCCCGCGCCCGCCCACTACGTGGTGAACGCGGAGTACGTGACGACCGAGGACGGTACGGGTCTGGTCCACCAGTCGCCCGCCTTCGGCGCCGACGACCTCCTGGTCTGCAAGGCGTACGGACTGCCGGTCGTCAACCCGGTCCGCCCCGACGGCACCTTCGAGGAGGACGTCCCGCTCGTCGGCGGCATCTTCTTCAAGAAGGCCGACGAGAAGCTCACCGAGGACCTGCGCGAGCGCGGGCTGCTGTTCCGCCACGTCCCGTACGAGCACAGCTACCCGCACTGCTGGCGCTGCCACACCGCGCTGCTCTACTACGCGCAGCCGTCCTGGTACATCCGCACCACCGCCGTCAAGGACGCGATGCTGCGGGAGAACGAGAAGACCAACTGGTTCCCCGAGTCGGTCAAGCAGGGCCGCTTCGGCGACTGGCTGAACAACAACATCGACTGGGCGCTGTCCCGCAACCGCTACTGGGGCACCCCGCTGCCCATCTGGCGCTGCGAGGAGGACCACCTCACGTGCGTGGGCTCGCGCGCCGAGCTGAGCGAGCTGTCCGGCACGGACCAGTCCGCCCTGGACCCGCACCGCCCGTACATCGACGACGTGACGTTCACCTGCACCGCCCAGGGCTGTTCCCTCGAAGCGGTCCGCGTGCCCGAGGTCATCGACGCCTGGTACGACTCGGGTTCGATGCCGTTCGCGCAGTGGGGCTACCCGCACCAGAACAAGGAACTCTTCGAGTCCCGCTACCCCGCGCAGTTCATCAGCGAGGCCATCGACCAGACGCGAGGCTGGTTCTACACGCTGATGGCCGTGGGCACCCTGGTCTTCGACAAGTCCAGTTACGAGAACGTCGTCTGCCTCGGCCACATCCTGGCCGAGGACGGCCGCAAGATGTCCAAGCACCTGGGCAACACCCTGGAGCCGATCGCGCTCATGGACCAGCACGGCGCGGACGCGGTGCGCTGGTTCATGGCGGCCGGCGGCTCCCCGTGGGCGGCCCGCCGGGTGGGTCACGGCACCATCCAGGAGGTCGTGCGCAAGACCCTCCTCACCTACTGGAACACGGTCGCCTTCCAGGCCCTGTACGCGCGGACATCCAACTGGGCGCCGAGCGCGGCGGACCCGGCCCCGGCCGACCGCACGGTCCTGGACCGCTGGCTGCTGAGCGAGCTCAACTCCCTGGTGGACCAGGTCACTTCGGCCCTGGAGTCGTACGACACCCAGAAGGCGGGCAAGCTGCTCTCCTCCTTCGTCGACGACCTCTCCAACTGGTACGTACGCCGCTCGCGCCGCCGCTTCTGGCAGGGCGACAAGGCGGCGCTGCGCACCCTGCACGACGTGGTGGAGACGGTCACCCGGCTGATGGCCCCGCTGACGCCGTTCATCGCCGAGCGCGTCTGGCAGGACATGATCGTGCCGGTGACCCCGGACGCCCCGGAGTCGGTCCACCTGTCGTCCTGGCCGAAGGCGGACCAGACGGCGATCCACCCGACGCTCTCCTCCCAGATGACGCTGGTACGTCGCCTGGTGGAGCTGGGCCGCGCGACGCGCGCGGAGTCCGGCGTGAAGACGAGGCAGCCGCTGTCCCGCGCGCTGGTGGCGGTGGCGGGCTTCGAGTCGCTCTCGCCCGAACTGCACGCGCAGATCACGGAGGAGCTGAACGTCAGCTCGCTGGCCTCCCTCTCCGAGGTCGGCGGCTCGCTGGTCGACACGACGGCCAAGGCCAACTTCCGCGCGCTGGGCAAGCGTTTCGGCAAGGGCGTGCAGGATGTGGCGAAGGCGGTGGCGGCCGCCGACGCGGCGGCGCTGTCGGCGTCCCTGCGCGACACGGGCGAGGCCTCGGTGGAGGTCGACGGCGAGACGGTGACGCTGGCCCCCGACGAGGTCATCATCACCGAGACGCCGCGCGAGGGCTGGTCGGTGGCCTCGGACTCCGGCGCCACGGTCGCCCTCGACCTGGAGATCACCCCCGAGCTGCGTCTGGCGGGCCTGGCCCGTGACGCGATCCGGCTGATCCAGGAGGCGCGCAAGAACAGCGGCCTGGACGTGGCGGACCGGATCGCGGTGCGCTGGCAGTCGACGGATCCGGAGGTCTCCTCGGCGCTGACGGCCCACGCGGACCTGATCGCGGACGAGGTCCTGGCCACGGACTACGCGTCCGGCGAGGCGGACGCCGCCTACGGCACCCCCTTCACGGACGAGCCCCTGTCCCTGACGTTCCGCCTCCGCAAGGCGTAAACGCTGGCCCCGGCCGCTTTCCCCCACCCCACCCCGTCCGGGGGTGGGGTGGGGGAAAGGGCGGGCCGGTGGCCCCTGGGGCTCCGCCCCAGCCCCCCGCTCCTCGATCTCCCCCAAGGCCTTGAGGGCCAGGGAGGGACCCCCACGAGGGGCTGATTTTTTGCCCCGGGCGGAAAGCCGAAGCCGCCCCGGGGCCGAGGGGCGCAGCCCCCGCGGGGCCCGGGGCGCAGCCCCGGAGAAAGCACTCTCCCCCGCCCCGTCCCATCCCCGGAGAACTTGGGAAGGGGCGGGGTGGGGGGATCCTCGCCGGAGGCGCCCGTCTGCGGCCACGCACGGCAAAAGGGCCGGGCCCCTGGAAAACCAGGGGCCCGGCCCTTGCAGCCTGCCGACGGCTACGCGCGTGTCACGCGCGCAGAGCCCGTCAGTTGTCGTCCTCGTCGATCAGGAAGCCGCGCATCGGCGACGGAGCCTGCTGCATCGGCGACGGCCCCTGCGGCCGCACCGGCGCCATCGGCTGGGTCATCGCCGGCGACATCTGCTGCTGGCCACCGTAGGACGGCGCGCTCGGCATGGACGGCTGGCCGCCCATCGACGGGTTGCCACCCATCGGGTGCCCCATCGCACCGGCACCGGCCGACGCCATGGACCCGCTCATCTGCGGAGCCGGCGGCAGCGAGGCGGTCGCCGGGGTGCGCGGCGGCGCGAGCGAGTCGTCCGCCTGGGTCTCCAGCTGGCGCAGCTGGGACTCCAGGTAGGACTTCAGCCGCGTACGGTACTCGCGCTCGAAGCCGCGCAGGTCCTCGACCTTGCGCTCCAGCGTGGCGCGGGCGGACTCCAGCGAGCCCATCGCGACGCGGTGCTTCTCCTGCGCGTCCCGCTCCAGGGCGTCCGCCTTGGCACGGGCGTCGCGCTCAAGACCCTCGGCGCGCGAACGGGCCTCGCCGACGATCTTGTTGGCCTCGGAACGGGCCTCCGCGATCGCCTGGTCGGCGGTCTGCTGGGCGAGCGAGAGCACACGAGCGGCGCTGTCGCCACCGGGCGCCTGGGCCGGCTGTCCCATCTGCGGACCGTGGCCCATGGGGCCGCCCATCGGCTGGCCCATCGGGCCCTGACCGAGCTGGTTCTGGCCCATGGGGCCCTGACCGAGCTGGTTCTGGCCCATCGGACCCTGACCCATGGAGCCCTGGCCCATGGGGCCCTGGCCCATCTGGCCCGGACCGTGCTGGCCCTGCGGGCCGTGACCGCCGGGTCCTGCGGGCAGCTGCGGCGCACCGCTGGGCAGCTGGGGCGGGCCCATCTGCGGCTGCTGCTGGACCTGCGGGGGGCCAGATATGGCGGCGGGCACGGGAGCACCCGGGCCTCGGCCGTCCTGCGGCTCCGGCTTGCGCATTCCCTGCTGCTGGTTCTGCGCGGCGGCGCGGGTGGCGGCGGCCAGCTTGGCGCGCAGATCCTCGTTCTCGCGGAGCAGTCGCGTCAGCTCGGACTCGACCTCGTCGAGGAAGGCATCGACCTCGTCCTCGTCATAGCCTTCTCGGAGGCGGACGGTCGTGAACTGCTTGTTCCGCACGTCCTCGGGGGTCAGCGGCATCTCTTCTTCACCTCTACGTAGTCGTCGGCAGTCGGCAGGACCGTATCGTTCACAACCTGACCACGATGCTGATCAGGACGGAAACGATGATCATCAGAACGAAGAAGGACAGGTCGAGTGCCACGCCCCCGAGACGCAGCGGCGGAATGAACCGCCGCAGAAGCTTGAGCGGTGGATCGGTGACAGTGTAGGTGGCCTCAAGAATGACCACCATCGCCTTACCGGGTTCCCATGAACGGGCGAACTGGAAGACGTAGTCCATGACGAGCCGGAAGATCAGCACGATGAGGAAGCACATCAGCGCGATGTAGACCACCTGTTGTGCGACGCCCATTTCGCGCTTCCCTCTCCCCTTGCTTCAAAGCCCCCGGCCTGGTATCGGCCGGATTGTTCCCGGTGTCGTGTCTCAGCTCTGGTTGAAGAAACCGCCCTCTGCGATGCGGGCCTTGTCCTCCGCCGTGACATCGACGTTAGCAGGAGACAGCAGGAACACCTTCTGCGTCACCCGCTCAATGCTGCCGTGCAGCCCGAAGACGAGTCCGGCGGCAAAGTCGACAAGTCGCTTCGCGTCCGTGTCGTCCATCTCCGTGAGATTCATGATCACCGGAGTGCCCTCGCGGAAGTGTTCCCCGATGGTACGGGCCTCGTTGTAGGTCCGCGGGTGCAGCGTGGTGATGCGGTACGGCTCCCGCTCTGACACGACCTTGGGCATGATCACCGGTGCGTTCTTCTCCAGGTTCGGACGTTCAGGTGTGATGGACGCCACGGGGGCGATTCGTGCCGGACGTCCGCTTTCTACCGGTAGCTGAACCGGTTCTCTCGGAGCCGGAGGCTGAGTTACTCGTACCGGTTCGTCCCGTTCGTCCTGGAGCGAGGACTGATGCGGAGGCTGATGCCGCCGACGGTCGCGCTCCGGTTCGGGCTCGGGTTCGAAATCGTCGTCGGGGTCGAACCCCCGGCCGTCGTACCCATCGTCCTCCACGAGGCCGAGGTAGACCGCCATCTTGCGCATCGCGCCGGCCATGCTCAGATTCCTCCGCTCTGTGGTGGATCGCTCCTGTCGCCAACTAGCAGCGTCACCAAGTGCCCACGATCCACGCGGCCTGCCCACCAAAAGTGGGAATGACCATATTTTCTGCTGTGGTCCGACTTGCTTCGCGACGTTACCCGAGCCGGGGTCGGACTCCGAGTACCGCCGTTCCGACGCGTACATGTGTCGCTCCGGCCGCCACGGCCTCTTCGAGGTCCGCACTCATCCCTGCTGACACCATGTTCGCAGCCGGATGGTCCGCGCGCAGGCGGGATGAGAATTCCATCAGCCGCTCGAAGGCGGCCCGTTGGCGGCCCGCGTACTCGCCCGCGAGCGGCGCCACGGTCATCAGACCGTCGAGCCGGAGTCCGGGCGCCTCGGCGACCCGTGCGGCCAACTCGCCGATTCCGTCCGGCGCGACGCCTCCGCGCTCGCCCCGGGCGCCGGACTCCGCGTCAAGCGCGACCTGGATGAGACAGCCCAGCTCCCGCCCCGCTCCGACCGCCGCGGCGGAGAGCGAGGCGACCAGCTTCGGTCGGTCGATCGACTGCACCATATCGGCATAACTGGCAACAGAACGAACCTTGTTCGTCTGCAATTGGCCCACGAAGTGCCAGCTCAGATCAAGGTCCGCACAGGCCGCCGCCTTGGGGGCCGCGTCCTGGTCCCGGTTCTCCGCGACGTGGCGTACGCCCAGTTCGTGCAGCATCCGCACATCGCTCGCCGGGTAGGTCTTGGTGACCACGATCAGGGTCACTTCCGCCCGCTTACGCCCGGCCGACGCACAGGCGGAGGCGATACGTTCCTCCACCTGTGCCAGGTTTGCGGCGAGTTCGCTCTTGCGATCCGTCATGAGTCGTCAGTCCAGCCAGACATATCCGGCGAGCCGCCCAGTGGTGCGGTCGCGGCGGTACGAGAAGTGGTCACTCGATTCGAGCGTGCAGACCGGCGAGGCCGCCAGGTCCGTGACGCCGAGCGCGGTGAGCTGTGCGAGCACCCCGGCGGTGACGTCCACCGCGGGCGTGCCCCAACTGGTCCGGGACCAGGCGGCGGGCTCGACTTCGGCGACCTCGGCCCGCATCCGCTCGGGCACTTCGTAGCAGCGCCCGCAGACGGCGGGGCCGGTACGGGCCAGGATCCTGGCCGGGTCGGCGCCGAGCGAGACCATCGCGGAGACCGCGGCGGGCACCACGCCCGCGACCATTCCGGGCCGCCCCGCGTGGGCGGCGGCCGCGACCCCGGCCACCGGGTCGGCCAGCAGGACCGGGGTGCAGTCCGCGGTGAGCACGGCGAGGGCGGTCCCCCGACGCGCCGTCACCACCGCGTCCACGGCGGCCGCGCCGTTTGGACCCCAGGGTCCGTCGACCACGGCGACCTCGCGTCCGTGCACCTGGTTCATCCAGACCACCCGCGCCGGGTCGAGCCCGAGCGACTTGGCGGCGAGCTCGCGGTTGGTGCGTACGGATTCGGGGTCGTCGCCGACCGCACCACCGAGGTTGAGCTGCTCGTACGGAACGGCGCTCACCCCGCCCCACCGGTCGGTGAAAGCGAAGTGCGCGCCGCTCACAGTGCCCTGCTCTCGTATCACTTCAAGAGATCGCTTCGAAACGTCACTTCGGTCACTTGAGGAAGTCCGGGACGTCCAGCTCTTCGGCCTGGCTGTCCGGGTAGGGACGGGCCGTCGGGATGGACGAGGGGGCCGGGGCCTCCTTGACCGGGGCGGGCTCGACCGGCACCGGGGCCGGGGGCTCCTCGCGGGTGCCGACGGCGCCGAGTCCGCCGAGCGGGCGGGACGTCTCGGTCGGGCGCGAGGAGATGGGCTCGTCGCGCTTGTTGGCGTTGCCGCCGAGCACGGTGTCCCGGCGGGCCGGCGGCTGTCCGCCGTCGAAGCCGGCCGCGATGACCGTGACGCGCACCTCGTCGCCGAGGGCGTCGTCGATGACCGCGCCGAAGATGATGTTGGCCTCGGGGTGGGCGGCCTCGCTGACCAGTTGGGCCGCCTCGTTGATCTCGAAGAGACCGAGGTCCGAGCCGCCGGAGATCGAGAGCAGCACACCGCGCGCGCCGTCGATGGACGCCTCCAGGAGCGGCGAGGAGATCGCCATCTCGGCGGCGGCCACCGCGCGGTCGTCGCCGCGGGCCGAGCCGATGCCCATGAGCGCCGAACCGGCCTCGGACATGACCGACTTGACGTCGGCGAAGTCCAGGTTGATCAGGCCCGGGGTGGTGATGAGGTCGGTGATGCCCTGGACGCCGGACAGCAGCACCTGGTCGGCCGACTTGAACGCGTCGAGCACGCTGACCTGGCGGTCCGAGATGGACAGCAGCCGGTCGTTGGGGATGACGATGAGGGTGTCGACCTCTTCGCGGAGCTCGGCGATGCCGTCCTCCGCCTGGTTCGCGCGGCGCCGGCCCTCGAAGGTGAACGGGCGGGTGACCACGCCGATCGTCAGGGCGCCCAGCGAGCGCGCGATGTTGGCGACGACGGGGGCGCCGCCGGTGCCGGTGCCGCCGCCTTCGCCGGCGGTGACGAAGACCATGTCGGCCCCCTTGAGGACCTCCTCGATCTCCTCGCGGTGGTCCTCTGCCGCCTTGCGGCCGACTGCCGGGTTGGCTCCGGCCCCGAGGCCGCGGGTGAGTTCACGGCCGACGTCGAGCTTGACGTCGGCGTCGCTCATCAACAGTGCTTGTGCGTCAGTGTTGATCGCGATGAACTCGACGCCCTTGAGACCGACCTCGATCATTCGGTTGATGGCATTGACACCACCGCCGCCGACACCGATGACCTTGATGACTGCGAGGTAGTTCTGCGGTGCTGCCACGTCGAAGGCCTCTCGCCTCGAGTTACGGGTCGTCACTTCGCGGTTGCCGCAAGGTGACGACGAATGCCGATTGGGACGGTCCGTATCGCCGACCCGAACCCTAACGTTGAAGTTTAGGGTTACCAGTGTGTCTGTTCGCTGGACTCTTCCGAACAGGACACTAAGTCGACAAGTGGCGCACGTTCAACGAACACGCCGAACCTCCCGTTTTTCTTTTCACCCTATGTGATCACCCATGTCGCTGACCAACCAGGGTGCTGGCCAGCGCATATGTCCGTCAACTACCCGATACCGCAGGGGCGGTGGGCGCACTCACATCGAAGCGGGTCGACTTCGGCCGGGCTTTCATCAGTGCACTGAGGGTACGTCCCTTCAGCCCACCCTCCTCGTCGCTTCCCCACACCACGCTGCGTCCGTCGTTCAACTCCAGCGTGACGGAGTCGTACGAGGAAATCTTGACGGAACGCGTCTCCTTGGCGACGGCGGGCGGGAGTTCGCCCGCCACCCGCACGGCTTCCAGGACGAGTCGGTCGGTGCCGAAGCGGCGCAGACTCGGGGACTGGGACACCGCCAATTCGAGCAGCGGGGTGCCCTTCGCGGGCTGTTGGACCGTGGCGAAACGCACACCCTTCACGTCCACTTCGTCGAACTTCGCACCATTCTTCATGACCAGAGCGGGCTTGCGTTCGGTCACTTTCAGACCGATCCCGTGCGGCCATGAACGAACGACCTCGACGGTGTCGATGCGCGGCAGCTTCTGGCGCAATCGCGCCTCAATCGCCCCTGTGTCGACGGAAATCAGCGGCGAACCGATCGGCACCGCGGCGACCGCCTCGACCTCGCCGGGCGTCAGAACCTGTGTCCCGGTGGTCTTCACATGCTCGACGCGCAGCCAGCTGGAGCCGTAAAGCACCCAGATGGCGCCCGCGCCGAGCAGGACGGCGCCGATGAGAACGAGCAGCAGACCGCGGCGGCGGGGCAGCCGGAGCCGGCCGCCGCGCCGGGGACGGGGGCCGGACCGGCCGGACTTCGCGGACTTCTTGATCCGTCCGCCACCGCGCTGGGCGGTCGCCTGTCCGGCCACGGTCCCTGCCTTCCGTCAGTTGATCAGCGTCCTGCGATGGCCTCGTACACCATCTGTACGAGGAGTTGGTCGGCGTCGCGCCGCCCGAACTCGGCGGCGGAGCGCGACATCTCGTACAGCCGGTGCGGATCGGCGAGCACCGGAAGGACGTTGCCCTGCACCCACTCGGGAGTGAGTTCGGCGTCGTCCACGAGCAGTCCGCCGCCGGCCTTGACCACCGGCTGGGCGTTCAGCCGCTGTTCGCCGTTGCCGATCGGCAGCGGTACGTAGGCGGCGGGCAGTCCGACGGCGGAGAGTTCGGCGACGGTCATCGCGCCCGCGCGGCAGAGCATCATGTCGGCCGCGGCGTACGCGAGATCCATCCGGTCCACGTACGGTACCGGGACATAGGGCGGCATTCCGGGCATGTGCTCGACACGCGGCAGTTCGTTCTTCGGGCCGACCGCGTGCAGGATCTGGATGCCGGAGCGCTGGAGCACCGGGGCGATCTGCTGGATCACCTCATTCAGGCGGCGGGCGCCCTGCGAGCCGCCGGAGACCAGCAGCGTCGGCAGGTTGGGGTCGAGCCCGAACGCGGCGCGCGCCTCGGGGCGGACCCGGGCGCGGTCCAGGGTCGCGATCGAGTAGCGCAGCGGGATGCCGATGTAGCGGGAGTTGCGCAGCTTGCTGTCGGGGGTGGCGACGGCCACCCCGGCCGCGTACCGCGAGCCGATCTTGTTGGCCAGGCCGGGGCGGGCGTTGGCCTCGTGGACCACGATCGGCACCCCGCGCCGCTTGGCGGCGAGGTAGCCGGGCAGCGCCACATAGCCGCCGAAGCCGACCACGCAGTCGGCCTTGGTGCGCTCCAGGATCTGCTCGGCGGCCTTGATGGTGCCGCGCAGCCGCCCGGGGACGGTGATCAGTTCGGGGGTGGGTTTGCGTGGCAGCGGGACGGCCGGGATGAGCGCGAGCTCATAGCCGCGCTCGGGGACGAGCCGGGTCTCCAGGCCCTTCTCCGTACCGAGTGCCGTGATCCCCACGGTGGGGTCCTGCCTGCGCAGGGCGTCCGCGAGGGCGAGCGCGGGCTCGATGTGGCCGGCGGTCCCCCCACCGGCGAGTACGACATGCACCGAAATTCACCGCTCTCCGGACGGACGCTTCTTGACGCGCCGTCTCATCGACTTCCAACTCACCCGAGGCTGCCGCATGGCCAGCGCCGCCCGCGCCGCGGGGTCGTCCCGCGCGAACGCGACGAGCAGCCCCACGGCGAACATGGTCGGCAGCAGGGCGGACCCACCGTAGGAGAACAGCGGGAGCGGGACACCGGCGATCGGCAGCAGGCCGAGCACCGCACCGATGTTGATCACGGCCTGGGCCACGATCCAGGTGGTCACACCTCCCGCGGCGTACCTCACGAAGGGGTCCTCCGTGCGTCCGGCCACGCGGATACCCGCATAGCCTAGAGCCGCGAAGAGGGCGACGACCGACAGCGTCCCCGCCAGACCCAGTTCCTCGCCGGTGATGGCGAAGATGAAGTCGGTGTGGGGCTCGGGGAGTTGGCCCCATTTCTCCACACTTGCACCGAGGCCGGATCCGAACCATCCGCCGGAGGCCAGCGCGTAGATTCCGTGCACCGCCTGCCAGCACTGGTCCTGCGGCCCCGGGTCGGTGGCGCCGATGCAGTTCAGCCGGCCCATCCGGTGCGGGCTGATCTTGATGAAGAGGGCGGCGAGCGTGCCCGTGATGCCCAGGACGCCCGCGAAGAGCCGGGTGGGGGCGCCGGCCAGCCAGAGCAGTCCGAAGAGGATCGCGGTCAGGATGATCGTGGTGCCCATGTCGCCGCCGAGCATGATCAGCCCGAGCAGCAGGAAGGCGACCGGCACCAGCGGCACCAGCATGTGCTTCCACTCGGTGAGCAGCCGCTTGTCCTGCTTGCGGGCCAGCAGGTCGGCGCCCCACAGGAGCAGCGCCAGTTTGGCGAACTCGCTGGGCTGGAGCTGGAAGGGACCGCCCAGGTAGATCCAGTTCTGGTTGCCGTTGACGGATTTCCCTATCCCCGGCACCTGCACGAGGACCAGCAGGAAGACCGTACCGGCCAGTATCGGGTAGGCCAGCGCCCGGTGCAGCTTGGCGGGCATCCTCGCCGCGGCGATCATCAGCCCCGACCCGATGGCGGCGGCGAGGAACTGCTTGCGGAAGAAGTACGAGCCCGGCAGCGACAGCTCCAGGGCCTTGATCATCGAGGCCGAGTACACCATCACCAGGCCGAGCACGGTGATGAGCATCGCGCTGCCGAGGATCACGTAGTACGCCGTCAGCGGCCGGTCCCAGGCCCTCCTGGCCTGTTCGACGAGCCGCCGGGGGCCGCGCGGTCCGCGGGGCCGGGGCGTGCCCGTGCCGCCGCGGCGGACGGCCGGGCGCCGCACGGATGCGGCGGTACGGCTGCGCAGGACGAGACCGGCGAGTGCGGGCACCCCGCGCGCGCCGCGCCCGGCCGCGCCGGAGCCGCCAAGAACATCGGCCGCCATGTGTGCTGTCCCCTCCAGTCGTGCCCGGCGCCGCCGGTCCGTGGAACGGGTGGTCCGGCTAGGCGCGGCCGGCGGCGAGTTCGCGGACCGCTTCCGCGAAGGCCTCGCCGCGCTTGTTGTAGTTCGCGAACATGTCCATCGAGGCGCAGGCCGGGGCCATCAGTACGGTGTCCCCCGGCTCGGCGAGCCCTGCCGCCTCGCGGACCGCCGCGGACATCGCCCCAGTGTCGGTCCGGTCGAGGTCGACCACCGGGACCTCGGGGGCGTGTCGCGCCAGGGCTTCGGCGATCAGGTGGCGCTCGGCGCCGATCAGGACGACCCCGCGCAGCCGCTTCGCCGACTTCTGGACGAGCTCGTCGAAGGAGGCGCCCTTGGCGAGCCCCCCGGCGATCCAGACGATCGGGTCGTACGCCGCCAAGGAGGCCTCGGCGGCATGGGTGTTGGTGGCCTTGGAGTCGTCGACGTAGGAGACCCCGGCGACGTCGGCGACGTGCTCGATGCGGTGCGCGTCGGGGCGGAACGCCCTCAGTCCGTCGCGTACCGCCTTGGGCTCGACGCCGAAGGCACGGGCCAGGGCGGCGGCGGCCAGGGCGTTCGCGATGTTGTGCGGGGCCGGCGGGTTGACGTCGGCGACCTCGGCGAGCTCCTGGGCGTTCTTCTGCCGGTTGTGCACGAAGGCCCGGTCGACCAGGATGCCGTCGACCACGCCGAGTTGGGAGGGGCCGGGGGTGGCGAGGGTGAAGCCGATCGCGCGGCAGCCCTCCTGGACGTCGGCATCCCGCACCAGGTCCTCGGTCGCCCTGTCCTCGGCATTGTAGACGCAGGCGACCGTGTTGCCCTCGTAGATGCGGCCCTTGTCGGCGACGTACGCCTCCATGGAACCGTGCCAGTCGAGGTGGTCCGGGGCCAGGTTGAGCACGGCGGCGGAGTGGGCGCGCAGCGAGGGCGCCCAGTGCAGCTGGTAGCTGGAGAGCTCGACCGCGAGCACGTCGTACTGCTCCTCGCCGAGGACCACGTCGAGCAGCGAGACGCCGATGTTGCCGACGGCGGCGGTGCGCAGGCCCGCCGCGCTGAGGATCGAGGCGAGCATCCGGGTCGTGGTGGTCTTGCCGTTGGTGCCGGTGATCGCGAGCCAGGGCGCGGGCGTGCGGCCGTCCAGGTCCCGCAGCCGCCAGGCCAGTTCGACATCGCCCCAGACGGGCACGCCCGCCGCGGCGGCCGCCGCGAACAGCGGCTTGCCGGGCCGCCAGCCGGGCGTGGTGACGACCAGTTCGGTTCCCTGAGGCAGGGTGTCCCCGTCGCCGAGGCGCACGGTGATGCCCTGCGCCCGAAGCTCCGCGGCCTGCGCGCGGGAGCGCTCGTCGGCGCCCTCGTTGACGGCCGTGACGACGGCACCGAGTCCCTTGAGGACCCGGGCCACCGGCATCCCGGAGACGCCGAGACCGGCCACCGTCACGCGCTTGCCCTGCCAGCTGGTGCTCACTTGTCGGCTGCCCATCCCGCGTAGAAGAGACCCAGGCCCACGATCACGCACATGCCCTGGATGATCCAGAACCGGACCACGACAAGGACTTCGGACCACCCCTTGAGTTCGAAGTGGTGCTGGAGCGGCGCCATCCGGAAGACCCGCTTGCCGGTCATCTTGAACGAGCCGACCTGGATGACCACGGACATCGTGATCAGCACGAACAGGCCGCCGAGCAGGGCGATCAGGAACTCCGTACGGGAGCAGATCGCCAGACCCGCGAGCGCGCCGCCGAGGGCCAGTGAACCGGTGTCGCCCATGAAGATCTTGGCGGGCGAGGTGTTCCACCACAGGAAGCCGAAGCAGGATCCCATCAGGGCCGAGGCGACGACCGCGAGGTCGAGCGGATCGCGCACCTCGAAGCAGGCGTTGGGGTTGGTGAGGGTCTGCGCGTTGGCGCAGGACTCCTGGAACTGCCACAGGCCGATGAAGGTGTACGCGCCGAAGACCATCACGGACGCACCGGTGGCCAGGCCGTCCAGACCGTCCGTCAGGTTCACGCCGTTCGACATCGCCAGGATCATGAACAGCGCCCAGACCACGAAGATGACCGGGCCGACCGACCAGCCGAAGTCGTTGATGAACGACAGCTTGGTGGAGGCCGGGGTGTTTCCGCGGGCGTCGGCGAACTGGAGGGCGAGCACCGCGAAGGCGATGCCGACGATCAGCTGTCCGGCCATCTTCGCCTTGGCCCGCAGGCCCAGCGAACGCTGCTTGACGATCTTGATGTAGTCGTCCAGGAAGCCGACCATGCCCATGCCGGCGGTCAGGAAGAGCACGAGCAGACCCGAGAAGGTCGGGGACTCGCTGGTGATCACCTTGGTCAGCGCGTAGGCGATCAGCGTGGCCAGGATGAAGGCGATGCCACCCATGGTGGGTGTGCCCTTCTTCCCGGCGTGGCCGCGCGGGCCGTCGTCGCGGATGAACTGGCCGTAGCCCTTGCGGGCGAGCAGCTTGATCAGCAGCGGGGTTCCGACCAGGGTCAGGAAGAGACCGATGGCTCCCGCGAAGAGGATCTGCCTCATCGGGCGGCGACCTCACCCTCGACGGCGTTGTCGAGCAGCGCCAGTGCCACCCGCTCCAGGCCGATCGACCTGGATGCCTTCACCAGCACGACGTCTCCCGGGCGCAGTTCACTGCGCAGCAGGTCGACGGCCGCCTGTGCGTCGGACACGTGCACCGACTCCTCACCCCACGAACCCTCGTTATATGCGCCCAGTTGCAGCCAGGACGCCTCCCGGTCCCCGACTGCCACGAGCTTGCTGACGTTGAGCCGGACGGCGAGCCGTCCGACCGCGTCGTGCTCGGCGAGCGACTCGTCGCCGAGCTCGGCCATCGGACCGAGCACCGCCCACGTACGGCGCCCCTTGCCCATGGCCGCGAGCGCGCGAAGAGCGGCTCGCATGGATTCGGGGTTCGCGTTGTAGGCGTCGTTGACGACCGTCACACCGTCCGGACGCTCGGTGACCTCCATACGCCAACGGGAGAGGGTGCCCGCCTCGGAGAGCGCGCGGGCGATCTCGTCTGCGGACATGCCCAGCTCATGGGCGACGGCGGCCGCGGCGAGCGCGTTCGACACGTGGTGCTCACCGTACAGGCGCAACGTCACATCGCTGCACCCGGAGGGTGTGTGAAGCCTGAAGGAGGGCTGTCCGGACGCTGTGAGCCGGACATTCTCGGCGCGTACGTCGGCGTCCTCGGCCTCGCCGAAGAGCAGCACGCGCGCCTTGGTGCGGGGGGCCATGGCCCGTACGAGAGGGTCGTCCGCGTTCAGGACGGCGCAGCCGTGCTCCGGCAGCACCTCCACCAACTCGCCCTTGGCCAGGGCGATCTGGTCCCGGCCGCCGAACTCGCCGATGTGGGCGGTCCCGACGTTCAGTACGAGACCGATCCTGGGCGGGGTCAGACCGGTGAGGTAGCGGATGTGGCCGACGCCGCGCGCGCCCATCTCCAGGACCAGGTGCCTGGTCTCCTCGGTGGCGGTGAGCGCGGTGAGCGGCAGACCGATCTCGTTGTTGAGGGAGCCCGGTGTGAAGACCGTCGGCGCATGGCGCTGGAGCACCTGCGCGATCAGGTCCTTGGTGGACGTCTTGCCGGACGAGCCGGTGAGGGCGACGACTTCGGTGCCGAGACGGCGTACCGCGTCGCGGGCGAGCGCGCCGAGCGCGGCCTGCACGTCGTCCACGACGATCGCGGGCACGCCGACCGGGCGGGCCGCCAGGACCGCCGCCGCGCCCGCCTCGAAGGCGCGCTGCGCGTAGTCGTGGCCGTCGACGTGTTCACCGGCGAAGGCCACGAACAGCGAACCGGCCGCCACCTGGCGGGAGTCGATGACGACGGGTCCGGTGACGCGGACGGACGGATCCGGTATGTCGTGCGGCTGCCCGCCGACGATTTCGGCGATCTCGGCGAGGGAGAGGGCGATCACTACTTCATCCCTGACTTTTCTGGATGGCGGCGCGGAGCACCAGGCGGTCGTCGAAGGGGCGTACCACTCCGTTGACGTCCTGGCCCTGTTCATGGCCCTTGCCCGCGACGAGGACGGTGTCGCCCGGCTGAGCGCGGGCCACCGCCGCCGCGATGGCGGCGGCCCGGTCGGCGTCCACCAGCACGTCGCCGCGCTCGTGCGCGGGCACCTCGGCGGCGCCCGCCAGCATCGCGGCGAGGATCGCGAGGGGGTCCTCGGAGCGGGGGTTGTCGGAGGTCAGTACGGCGGTGTCGGCGAGCCGGGCCGCGGCGGCGCCCATCGGGCCCCGCTTGGTCTGGTCGCGGTCGCCGCCGCAGCCGAGGACGATGTGCAGCCTGCCCTCGGTGACCTTGCGCAGCGAGCGGAGGACCGATTCGACGGCGTCCGTCTTGTGGGCGTAGTCGACGACGGCGAGGTAGGGCTGTCCCTCGTCCACGCGCTCCAGGCGGCCGGGCACGCCGGGTACGGCGGCCACTCCGTCGGCGGCGGTCTGCGGGTCGAGGCCGGCGGTGGCCAGCGTGACGACGGCGGCGAGGGTGTTCGCCACGTTGAACGGGCCCGGCAGCGGGGCGGTGGCCGAGATCCGCTCGCCCCGCGGCCCGACGACGGTGAAGGTGCTGCTGTCCGGGCGCACCCGGACGTCCTCGGCCCGCCAGTCGGCGTCCGGGTGTCCCTCGGCGGAGAAGGTGGTGACCTCGATGCCCGCCTCCTTCACCAGCCTGCGGCCGTACTCGTCGTCGTAGTTGACGACGCCGCGCCTGGCCCGGTGCGGAGTGAAGAGCTGCGCCTTGGCCCGGAAGTAGTCCTCCATGTCGGAGTGGAACTCCATGTGTTCCGGGCTGAGGTTGTTGAAGACGGCGACGTCGAAGACGCAGCCGTCCACCCGGCCGAGCACCAGGGCGTGGCTGGAGACCTCCATGGCGACCGCGTCGACTCCGCGCTCGCGCATGACCGCGAACAGCGCCTGGAGATCGGTCGCTTCGGGGGTGGTGCGCTCCGACCTGATGCGCTCGTCGCCGATCCGCATCTCGACCGTGCCGATCAGGCCGGTGGCGTGCCCGGCGCCGCGGAGGCCGCCCTCCACGAGGTAGGCGGTCGTGGTCTTGCCGGAGGTGCCGGTGATGCCGATCTGGAGCAGGCCCTCGCCGGGGTGACCGTAGATCTCCGCGGCGAGCTCCCCCATCCGGCCGCGCGGGTCACCGGCGACCAGGACCGGCAGTCCGGTCGCGGCGGCGCGGTCCCGGCCGGCCGGGTCGGTCAGGACGGCGACGGCGCCGAGGCTCGCGGCCTGGGCGGCGAAGTCCGCGCCGTGCAGCCGGGCGCCCGGCAGGGCGGCGTACAGGTCCCCGGGGCGTACCGCGCGGGAGTCGTGCGTGATGCCGGTGACCTCTCCCGGCCCTGGGTCGCTCGTCCCCAGTCGCTCTGCCAGCTCGCTGAGCGAGGTCGGACGGGCCTGTTCCGGTCGGGGCGCTCCCGGCTGTTTCGCGGGGGCGTCCTTCGGGGCGGTTCGGTACTGATCAGCGTGTGGCACGGCGGTGAGCGTACCGGGCGCACCCGCCGGGTCGCCAAAAGAGGGGGGCGGGGCGTCCTGGGTCCCGTCCTGGTTCCCAGGACCCTGGGTGATGGTTGTCACTGAGGCTTCCGGATTCAGTCGTTGCTGCCGAAGGAGACGGGCAGGTTGGGAGGCTGGGCTCCGGTCGGCGGGATCTGCAGGGTCTTGAGGGCGAACTCCATGACCTGCTTGTAGATGGGTCCGCAGATCTGGCCGCCGAAGTAGCTGCCCTTGGTGGGGTTCTGGATGGCGCAGTAGACGGTGATCTTCGGGTTGTCGGCGGGGGCGAAGCCCGCGAAGGACGCGGTGTAGCCCCGGTAGGTGCCGGTCTTGGGGTCGATGCGGTTGGCGGTGCCGGTCTTGCCCGCGACCCGGTAGCCGGGGATGGCGGCCTTGGTTCCGGTGCCCTCGGCGTCGCCGACGACCGATTCGAGCATCTGGGCGACGCTCTTGGCGGTCTTCTCGCTGACCACGCGGGTCTGCTTGGGCGCGGGCGCCGGGGTGAACCGGCCGTCCGGTCCCCTGGTGCCGCGCACCAGGGTCGGCTCGACGCGTACGCCGCCGTTGGCGATGGTCGAGTAGACCGAGGCGGCCTGCATGGCGTTGAGCGAGAGGCCCTGGCCGAATCTGACCGTGTACTGCTGCGAGGTGGACCACTTGCTCGCGGGGGCCAGGATGCCCGGGGTCTCACCGGGGAAGTCCAGACCGCTCGGCGAGCCGATGCCGAACTTCCTCAGGTACGAGTACAGGACGCCGTCGGCCTGGGCGTCGGTCTTGCCCAGCTGCTCGACGGCGAGGATCGTGCCGATGTTGCTGGACTTGGCGAGCACGCCGTTGAGGGTCAGGTTCCAGGTGGCGTGGTCGATGTCGTCCTTGAAGAGGCGGTCGCCGCGCTGCAGCCGGTTGGGCACCACCACATGGGTCTCGGGGGTGGCCACGCCCTCCTCCAGGACCGCGGCCATGGACATGACCTTGGCGGTGGAACCGGGTTCGAAGGCGTCCTGGAGCGCCGCGTTGCCCATGGCGGCCGAGTCGGCCTGGGCGAGGTTGTTCGGGTCGAAGCCGGGGGCGTTCGCCATGGCCAGGACCTCGCCGGTGTCGGACCGCTGCACTACGACGTAGCCGCGATCGGCCCTGGACTCGGCGACCTGGTCGGAGATCGCCTTCTGGGCCATCCACTGGATGTCCCGGTCGATGGTCAGCTCGACGTCGGAGCCGGGCACGGCCGGGGTCTCGTGGGTGCCCGCGGTGGGCACCCGGCGGCCGCCGGACTGGGCGTAAGTGATCTTGCCGTCGGTGCCGGCCAGCTCCCCGTTCAGGGACGATTCCAGGCCGCCGCCGCCCTTGCCGTCGGCGTTGACGTAGCCCAGTATCCCGGCGGCGAGGTCGCCGTTCGGGTACACGCGCTTGGTGCTGGACTCGTTCAGCACCCCGGCCAGCACATTGGTGCCGGGGCCGCCCTTGGCGCGGTCGGCGGACGCCTTCTCGGCGAAGACCTTCTTCAGGTCCTTGATCTGGTTCCAGACCTGCGGGGTCTGCCGGCGGGCCAGCACCACATAGCGGGTCCTGGGGGTCTTGAGCTTCTTGGCGAGGTCGCCCTGGTCCTTGCCGACCAGCGGCGCGAGCAGCGCGGCCGCCTGCTCGGCGGCGTCCGGGACCTTGGTGGCCTCGGGGGTGAACAGGCTGGGGTCGGCGGTGATGTCGTACGCGTCGACGCTGGTGGCGAGCGCGATGCCGGCCCGGTCGGTGATCCGGCCGCGCTCGGCGGGCAGGGCGTAGCTGGCGTACCGGTTCTTTTCGGCCTTGGCCGCGTACGCGCTGGCGTCCACGGCCTGCACCTGGAGCAGCCGTGCGACGAAGGCCAGCATGACCAGGGTGAGCCCGAGGCTGACCAGGCGCAGCCGGGGCCGGTGGCTGCCCAGCTTGAGCTTCTTGGCGGGCGCGGGGCGGCGGGCCGGGGGCCTCGGCCGCGCGGGCGGGGGCACCCGGCGCCGGACGGGTTCCTTGGGGCTCACTGCGTCACCTGCCGGGGGTCGGGGAGGTCTTCGCGGGCTGCCGGGGCCGGGTGGCCGGGGTGCGGTGCTTGGGCTGCGGTGAGCCGGCACCCGGGTTCTGCGCCGCCGCCGGCAGCGGGGCCGGCTCGGCGGCCTCGGCGGGCGAGGGGTCGCCGACGGAGCTGGGGACGCCCTTGACGGTGCCGTCGGGGCCGAGGAAGACGGGACTGCCGCCGGGGACCATGCCGAGGTCCGCGGCCCGGCGGGCCAGCGCGTCGGGGGCGGACAGGTCGTCCACGTCGCGCTGGAGGGCCTGCTGTTCGTCGGTGAGTTCGGTGGTCTGCCTGCGGTATTCGCTGAGCTGGAACGAGCCCGCGTTGAGCGCCGAGTTCAGCACCAGCAGGGTGATGAGACCGCCGCCGAGGAGAGTCACGACAAGGAGTACGAACGGCGTGCGGGCGGCGCTGTTCGGTCCCTGTGAAGGCATCAGCCTGCCGAGCCGCGCGGCGGTGCCGCGCAGCTGCCTGGCCGGTTTGCTCACACGTCCTCCCTGATCCGCTGGACCCCCCGGAGCCGGGCGGGGGCCGCCCGCCGGTTCTCGGCGACCTCCTCCTCCGTGGGGAGTTCGGCACCGCGGGTGAGGAGCTTGAGCCGCGGCTGGTAGCGCTCGGGCACCACCGGAAGGCCGGGCGGCGCGGTGTTGGCGGCGCCGGCCGCGAACACCTGCTTGACAATGCGGTCTTCGAGGGACTGGTAGGAGAGCACCGCGACCCGGCCGCCCACCGCGATGGCCTCGACCGCCGCGGGGATCGCCCGCTCCACGCTGGCGAGTTCGCCGTTGACCTCGATGCGCAGCGCCTGGAAGGTGCGCTTGGAGGGGTTGCCGCCGGTGCGCTTGGCGGCCTGCGGCAGCGAGTCGCGGATCAGCTCGACCAGCCGGGCGCTGTTGCTGAACGGCTCCTTCTCCCGCTCGCGGACGATCGCCGAGACGATCCGCTTGGCCTGCTTCTCCTCGCCGTACGCCCGCAGGATCCGCACCAGTTCACCGGCCGGGTAGGTGTTGAGCACCTCGGCGGCGCTCATTCCGGTCGACTGGTCCATGCGCATGTCCAGCGGCGCGTCCTGGGCGTAGGCGAAGCCGCGGTCGGCCTCGTCCAGCTGCATGGAGGAGACACCGAGGTCGAACAGGACGCCCTGGACGCGGGGGGTGCCGAGACGTTCCAGCACGTCGGGCAGCTCATCGTAGACGGCGTGCACCAGGGTGGCGCGCTCGCCGAAGGGGGCCAGACGCTCACCGGACAGGCGCAGGGCCTCCTTGTCGCGGTCGAGGCCGATCAGGCGCACCTCGGGGAACTGGGTGAGCAGGGCCTCGCTGTGGCCGCCGAGACCGAGGGTGCAGTCGACGACGACCGCCCCCGGCCCGGTCAGGGCCGGTGCCAACATGTCCAAGCATCGCTGGAGCATCACCGGGACGTGTCGCTGGCTCAAAGCCGCCCTCTCAAGGATCCGGTGCACCGCCGCACATACGTGCCGGATCCCCGCTCCCCCGGGAGAAGGGGGGACGAACGGATGGCGCCGGGGAAGGGGCGTCAGCCGACCGGAGAGCGGGAGGAGGCCGAGCCGTACGTGCGCCGGGCTCGCGGGTAAACGTATGGTCCGGGAGGCCGTGCTTCCCGGAGGTTTGGGATTGTGCAAAGGGGAGGACCGTGTGTCACGCCTCCCGCTTCGCGCCACTTTAGTCCACTCGTCCCTTGGGTCAATCAACCCTCCAGCGCGCCGCCGAGCACTTTTTTCACTCGTACGGGTGACACGTGGCGG
Organism: Streptomyces sp. NPDC094147; assembly: GCF_044764265.1. Classification (NCBI taxonomy): domain Bacteria; kingdom Bacillati; phylum Actinomycetota; class Actinomycetes; order Kitasatosporales; family Streptomycetaceae; genus Streptomyces; species Streptomyces sp. NPDC094147. Next base: position 333,014 of record NZ_JBIWHT010000001.1, read on the forward strand.
GGGTTGTGGGTTAGCTCACAAGCGCCCGAGTTGACAGTCTTTTTCCGCCCCCATGGCGAGACCGAACGATCAGCGGCGACTACCGTCATAGACATGTCGACTCCTGCGCACATACCCGCAGAGCCTCCTGCGTCCCGTCCGCACCTGACCGTCCGCAGCGGCGGGACGGTGACAGACCGGCTGGTCGAGGCGAACCGCACGTATGCCGACGCGTTCAGCGATCCCGGCATGGACGCCCGCCCGGTGCTCCACGTGGCCGTCGTGGCCTGCATGGACGCCCGGCTCGACCTGCACGCCGCCCTCGGTCTGGAGCTCGGCGACTGCCACACGATCCGCAACGCGGGTGGCGTGGTCACCGACGACGTGATCCGGTCCCTCACCATCAGCCAGCGCGCGCTCGGCACCAGCAGCATCATGCTGGTGCACCACACCGGCTGCGGTCTCGAATCGCTCACCGAGGACTTCCGGCACGAGCTGGAGGACGAGGTCGGGCAGCGGCCCGCCTGGGCGGTGGAGTCGTTCCGCGACGTCGACCAGGACGTACGCCAGTCCATGCAGCGGGTCCGGACCTCGCCGTTCCTGCCGCACACCGACGACGTCCGCGGCTTCGTCTTCGATGTGACGACGGGACTGCTGCGGGAAATCGATCCGGCGGACTGACAACCGTCGGAACGGAAAAAAGGGGGCAACGCATGGCCAATCCCCCTCAGTTGTCCACAGGCGAGTGACACGGCGCGCGAACGCCAACAAGAATGCGGATGTGACACCGGTCCGAACCGTTCGGCCGTGGTGTCCGTATTCCGGGGTGGGCCGGGCCGTCGAAGGCGCATCGGCCCGTATGCAAGGGCCGAGGAGGGCCGGGTGACGACCTATGACGATCGAGCGAGCCTCACAGATCTGACCGCCACAGCGGAGCGCGTCCGCAGGTCGGTGGAGAGTGTGATCGAGGGCAAGCCCGAGGTCGTACGGCTTTCGCTGACCGTACTGCTCGCGGAAGGGCACCTCCTCATCGAGGACGTGCCCGGCGTGGGCAAGACCATGCTGGCCAAAACGCTGGCCAGATCCATCGACTGCTCGGTCCGGCGCATCCAGTTCACGCCGGACCTGCTGCCGTCGGACATCACCGGTGTGTCGATCTACGACCAGCAGCGGCGGGACTTCGAGTTCAAGCCGGGCGCGATCTTCGCGCAGATCGTGATCGGCGACGAGATCAACCGCGCCTCGCCCAAGACGCAGTCCGCGCTCCTGGAGTCCATGGAGGAGCGGCAGGTCACCATCGACGGGCAGACCTACGAACTGCCCAGCCCCTTCATGGTCGTCGCCACCCAGAACCCGGTGGAGATGGAGGGCACCTACCCCCTCCCCGAGGCACAGCGCGACCGGTTCATGGCCCGCGTGTCGATGGGCTATCCCACGCCCGAGGCCGAGCTCCAGATGCTCGACGTGCACGGCGCCGTCTCCCCGCTCGACGACCTCCAGCCGGTGGCGCACGCCCATGACATCGTCAAGCTGATCGACGCGGTCCGCGGCGTGCACGTCGCCGACGCGGTGCGGCGGTACGCGGTGCAGCTGGTCGGCGCCACCCGCAACCACCCGGATCTCAGACTCGGCGCCTCGCCGCGCGCCACGCTCCACCTGCTGCGCGCGGCGAAGGCGTCCGCCGCCCTCAGCGGCCGCGAGTACGCGCTGCCCGACGACGTCCAGGCGCTGGCCGTCGCGGTCCTCGCGCACCGGCTGCTGCCCACCGCCCAGGCCCAGCTCAACCGGCGCACCGCCGAGCAGGTCGTCCTGGAGATCCTCCAGCGCACGCCCGTTCCGCAGGCCGGTAATCCGCTGTACGGCCAGCAGCCGCCCGGCGCCCGGCGGCTGTGATGGCGGCCGGGGGGCCTGCCGCGGAGGAGCAGGCCAGGGGCGGGCCGTGGGCCGCCCTGTCCGGACTCACCACCCGCGGCCGCTCCTTTCTCGCGGCGGGCGTCGCCGCCGCCGTCTGCGCCTTCGTGCTCGGCCAGGAGGACCTGCTCCGGGTCGGTCTGCTGCTCGCCGTGCTCCCGCTGGTCTGCACGGTGGTGCTCTACCGGACCCGCTACCGCGTGGCCGGCAGCCGCCGGCTGGCCCCCGGCCGGGTCCCGGCCGGCGCCGAGGCCCGGGTCCAGCTGCGGGTCGACAACGTCTCCCGGCTGCCCACCGGTCTGCTGATGCTCCAGGACCGGGTGCCCTACGTCCTCGGCCCGCGCCCGCGCTTCGTGCTCGACCGGGTCGAGGCGGGCGGCAAGCGCGAGGTGTCCTACCGGGTGCGCTCGGATCTGCGCGGGCGCTACCCGCTCGGTCCCTTGCAGCTGCGGCTCACCGACCCCTTCGGGATGTGCGAGCTGACCCGCGCCTTCAGTGCGTACGACACGCTCACCGTCATCCCCAGGACCGAGCCGCTGCCGCCGGTGCGGCTGTCCGGCGAGGCCGCCGGGTACGGCGACGGACGGCACCGCTCGCTGGCGCTCGCCGGTGAGGACGACGTCATCCCGCGCGGCTACCGGCACGGCGACGACCTGCGCCGGGTGCACTGGCGCTCCACCGCGCGCTACGGCGAGCTGATGGTGCGCCGCGAGGAGCAGCCGCAGCGGGCCCGGTGCACGGTGCTGCTCGACACCCGGGAGATCGCGTACGCGGGCGCGGGTCCCGACTCGGCCTTCGAATGGGCGGTCTCGGGCGCGGCCTCCGCGCTGGCGCACATGCTGGAACGGGGCTTCTCCGTACGGCTGTTGACCGACACGGGCAGTTCGGTGCCGGGCGAGGGGGCCGGCGGCTTCGCCGGTTCCACCCAGGACTCCTCCGACTCGGCCGGGCTGATGATGGACACCCTCGCGGTCGTCGACCACTCCGACGGCGGCGGACTGTCGCGCGCGTACGACGTGCTGCGCGGCGGCAACGAAGGGCTGCTCATCGGGTTCTTCGGCGATCTCGACGAGGAACAGGCCGCGGTCGCGGCGAAGATGCGGCGGCGCAGCGGCGCAGCGGTCGCCTTCGTGCTCGACAGCGGGCGGTGGATGCCCGGCGCCACGGAGCGCGGCCCCGTCGAGGAGCGGCTGCGGCTGCTGCGCGAAGGGGGCTGGACGGCGCTCGCGGTGGAGCCGGGCGCGGCCCTGCCCGAGCTGTGGCGCCTCGCGGGCCAGGAACGTACGAACGCGGGAGCGGCGCCCGGCGGCGCTCCCGGCACGGCAGGGGGATGGTCATGAGCGGGCGCGGACGGCTGGCGCTGTGCGCCTACGCGGCCACGGTGATGGCGGCGTGCTCGATGCTGCCGCTGGTCAACCCGGCGCCCTGGATCCTCCAGGCCGCCTTCCTGCTCGCGATCCTGAGCGGGGTCGGCGCGCTGGCCCGGCGGGTGCCGCTGGCGAGGCCGCTGACGGTGCTCGCGCAGGCCGTGGTGGCGCTGCTCGCGCTGACGGTGGTGTTCGCGCGCGAGCAGGCGATCGCCGGGGTGCTGCCGGGGCCCGACGTCTTCGACCACTTCAACACCCTGCTCCAGCAGGGCACTTCGGACGTGGGCCAGTACGCGATCCCGGCGCCGGCCACCCCGGGCATCCGGCTGATGCTGGTGGGCGGGGTGCTGATCGTCGGTCTCGCGGTGGACGCGCTCGCGGTGACGTTCCGCAGCGCGGCCCCGGCGGGTCTGCCGCTGCTCGCGCTGTACTCGGTGGCCGCGGGGCTCTCCGAGGGCGGCGCGAGCTGGCTCTGGTTCGTCCTGGCGGCCGCCGGCTATCTGCTGCTCCTGCTCGCCGAGGGCCGCGACCGGCTCTCGCAGTGGGGCCGGGTCTTCGGCGGGGCCGCGCGGGCGCCCGGCCGGCCTCAGCAGGGCGTGTTCGAGAGTGCGGCGCCGCTGGCCCCGGTCCGTACCGGGCGGCGCATCGGCGTGCTCGCGCTCGGCATCGCCCTGGTGATCCCGGCGATGCTGCCCGCGCTGGACAACGGGCTGCTCGGCTCCGGCGGCGGCACCGGGGACGGTGACGGGAACGGCGGCACCATCTCCGCGGTCAACCCGCTGGTGTCGCTGCAGAACAGCCTGAACCAGCCCCAGGACCGCGAGGTGCTGCGGTACAACACCAACGCCCGGGACACCAAGGGGATGTACCTGCGGATCGTCGCGCTCGACGAGTTCGACGGGGCGTCCTGGAAGTCCTCGGAGCGCCGCATCAAGGACGTGCCCGATCCGCTGCCGAGGCCGGACGGGCTGAGCCCGTCGGTCAGCACCACCGAGGTGCAGACCAGCATCTCGGCGGCGGGCTGGTACGCGCAGAACTGGCTGCCGATGCCGTTCCCCGCGACCCAGGTCAAGATCAAGGGCGACTGGCGGTTCGAGCCGGTCGGCCGGACCCTGGTCGGCGACCGGAAGCAGACGACCCGGGGTGCGCAGTACACCGTCGGCAGCCTCCTGGTGCAGCCGACGGCGGCCCAGCTGGCCAACGCCCCGGCACCGCCCGCCGCTCTCCTGGCGGAGTACACCCGGGTCCCGGACTCGCTGCCCTCCGTGGTGAGCGCCACCGCGCGGCAGGTCACCAGCGGCACTGCGAACAACTACGAGAAGGCCGTCAAGCTCCAGGACTGGTTCTCCACCAGTGGCGGCTTCACCTACAACACCCAGGTCCAGTCGGGCAGCGGCACCGAGGCGATAGCCAACTTCCTGAAGGAAAAGGAGGGCTTCTGCGTCCACTTCTCCTTCTCGATGGCCGCGATGGCCCGGACGCTGGGCATCCCGGCCCGGGTCGCGGTCGGCTTCACGCCGGGCGTACCGCGCGCGGACGGCACGATGTCGGTGGGCCTGCGCGACGCGCACGCCTGGCCCGAGCTGTACTTCGAGGGCGTGGGCTGGACCCGCTTCGAGCCGACGCCGACGCGGGGCTCCGTCCCCGACTACACCCGCCGGCAGGCTCCGTCCGGCAACCCGAGCAGCCCGGCCCAGCCGTCCAGGAGCGCCTCGGCCGAGCCCTCGGCCAGGCCGTCCGCCGCGGAGTCCTGCCCGCCGAGCGCACGCCGCCTCGGCGACTGCGGGCCGTCGGCGGCGGCCGGGGTGGCGGGCCCCACGGACAGCGGCCCCTCGGCATCGACGCTGGTCGGTACGGCCCTCGGGGTGGCGGCGCTGCTGGTGCTGCCGCTGCTGCCCATGCTGTGGCGCAGCCGGGTGCGGGCCCGGCGCCTCGGCTCCGGCGGCCGGACCCCGGCCGACGCGGTGGCCCGTACGCTCGCCGCCTGGCAGGAGATCACCGACACGGCCTGGGACCACGGCATCCCGCCCGACGAGTCCCAGACGCCCCGCAAGGCGGCGGCGCGGGTGGTCCGGCTCGGCCGGCTCGACGGCCCCGCGGCGGACTCCGTCCACCGTGCCGCGGGCGCGGTGGAGCAGGTGCTGTACGCACCCCGCCCCCAGCCCACGCCGGGCCTGGTGGACGACGTGGCCCGGGTTGCGGCGGGGCTCCGCGCGGAGGCGAGCCGCTGGGTCACCCTGCGCGCGATTCTCGCCCCGCGCTCAGCTGTCCGGGTGATCTGGACCCTGTCGCTCCGCTGGGAGACGGCTACGGCCCACTGGGGTGAGCGGGTCCGGGGGCTGGGATCGGCACTGCGGTCCCGTGGAGGTCGTCGAGATGGCGACCCGGGTGCGGGTGACAGCCCCGGGACGCCACAATCCAGCCCGTCATGGGGGTCCCCCCTGGACCTTTAGTCCTTGGGGGAGCTTGAGAAGCGTTTGAGGAACGGGGGTCCGGGGGCGGAGCCCCCGGGCGGTGCTGGGTGACCGGCCACCCCGGCCGGCACCGGGGCAAGGCCAGCCCGGCCGGCATCGGACATGCCTCCGGACCGCACCGGACATGCCTGAGGGGCGGTCACCTAGCGGGTGACCGCCCCTCAATTCAGGTCAGAACGGGGCGGGGTTAGCGCCCCTCATCGCGGCGCCGCTGCCAGCGCTGCTCGATCCGGTCCATCACCGAGCGCCGCTGCCGGGCCTGCCGAGGTCCGGCGGAACCGCCCGCACGCGCCTGTTCACCGGGACGCGGCGCCTTGCGCCAACCGGTGACCGCGAGCACCGCACATCCGAGCATGACGAGGAAACCCACCACGCTGATCCAGATCTGCTGCGCGACCATTCCTGCCATGAGGAGCGCGATACCCACCAAGAAGCCGACGACCGCCTGGTAGACCCGTCGCCGGGTGTACGTACGCAGCCCGCTTCCCTCAAGCGCTGTCGCGAACTTGGGATCTTCGGCGTACAGCGCTCGCTCCATCTGCTCGAGCATGCGCTGCTCGTGCTCCGAGAGCGGCACGGAGTCCTCCTACTCGTCGGTCGCGGGGGGCGACCGGATGCGGCCCCTTCAGGATAGGCAGGGAATCGCCCCCGTGAAACCCGCCCTCTACGCCAAATCGCCAGCCGGGCCGCCACGGCGGTTCGGCTGTGGAGATTCAATTCCCCGTGCGCCGATCCGTCATGCCGGACGGTGTCCACCGATCATACGGGGCGAAGCCGCCGATCGGGGGGCCTGTGGCGTACTCCATGCGGCACAGCGTCCCTGATCAGCCCGCCGACGGCCGCGCGAGCGGGGTCAGCCGCGCTTCTCGCCCAGTACGTGCAGTTGGGTGGCTACGGCATGGAAGGCGGGCAGCTCGGCGGCGGCGGCCTCCAGCTTGAGGAGCGCGTCCAGGGCGCCGGGCTCGGTGTCCACCAGGACACCGGGAACCAGGTCGGCGAAGACCCGCACCCCGTGGACCGCCCCGGCGGTGGCCCCGGCCGCGCCGACCAGCTCGACGAGCTGCTCGGCGGTGAACCGGTGCGGCACCGGGTCGCCCGCGCCCCAGCGGCCCGCCGGGTCCAAGAGCGCGTGGCGGGCCTCGGTGAAGTGCCCGGCGAGCGCCCGGGAGAGCACCGCGCCGCCGAGCCCGGCGGCGAGCAGGCTGAGCGCGCCCTCGGGCCGCAGCGCGTCCACCGCGTTGCGCACGCCTTCCGCCGGGTCCTCGACGTACTCGAGGACGCCGTGACACAGCACCGCGTCGTAGCCACCCCGCTCGACCACGTCGAAGAGGCCGAGGATGTCGCCCTGGACTCCCTGCACCAGCTCGGCGGCGCCCGCCTCGGCTGCCCTGCGCTCCAGCGCGAAGAGCGCGTTGGGGCTGGGGTCGACCACGGTGACCCGGTGGCCGAGGGCGGCCAGCGGCACCGCGAAGTTGCCGGAGCCGCCACCGGTGTCCAGGACGTCCAGGGCCTCCCGCCCGGTCGCCTTGACCCGACGGTCGAGCGCTTCCTTGAGGACCTCCCAGACCACAGCGGTACGGAGGGAGGCGCGGGGGCGCATGGGGTCCGACACGGCAGTTGACTCCTCGGCGCGGTGCCGCCGCGGACGGCGGGGCGGGAAAGGTGAAGACGCGTCCACCCTATTGCCTCCCCGGCCCGCTCCGGATCAGCCGCGGGCCGTCGCGGCCGGGGCGGCACCGTCGCCGTCAGCCCGTCCCCCGTTCCGCCTCCGGCGCCCGGGGCCTGGGCTGGGGCAGCACCGGCTGGAGGACCAGCATCCGCTCGACCAGGCGCAGGAACATGCCCGCGTCGCGGAGCAGGTCGTCGGCGTCCCGGGTGGTGGCCGCGCCCGGGATGCCGGCCTCGGCGCGGGCCCGCCTGTGCGCCCCCGAGGCGAACAGGGCGCTCCACTCGGTCAGTTCGGGCGCTATTTCCGGCAGGACTTCCCAGGCACTGCGGATGCGTTGGCGGCGGCGCGGGTTGGTCTCGGGGCGGCCCCGGGCGGCGAGGACGGCGGCCGCGGTGCGCAGGGCGGCCAGATGGGCCGTCGCGTACCGCTCATTGGGGGCGTCGAGGACGGCCGCCTCGTCCAGGCCGCCGCGGGCCTGGGCGAGCAGATCGAGGGCCGCGGGCGGTGCGCCCGCCCGGCGCGGCACGGGATGGACGTCGTTCGCGGGACCGCCCGCCGGACCGTTCAGTGAGGGGGCAGGGCTGCTTGCGCGGCGCCGGGGTGCGGCTGCTGCGGGGGAGCTGGCCATGACGAACCTCCTGTCGTCGTGTGACGGCGCTGTGGCCGTATGTGTCCATCGTGAGGGGCACCACTGACAATCGACCCGGCCCCAGGCCTGACCTGCTGTGTTGGTTCTCTCCTGACCTGGCGAGACGGCGGTTGTTGTGAGCGGTTCTTCGCCATTCGGCGTGAGACATCCATTCGTTGTCTTTCTCATTCGAAGTGGCGACTTTCGGGGAACGGCTGCGGGATGCTCCCGTAGCGGGGGCGGTTTTTCTGGAGGTCGGCCCAGAACGCGAGGCGGGCGGCAGCGTGGCGGGCGCGCAGATCCTGGGCCCATTCGCAGAGTGGGTCCACTCGGCCGCGATCGGTGATGAACCCCTCGCGATCAGCGCCGAGGACTCCAGCGGTGTAGCGGTAGAAGTTGTTGAGGTGGTGCAGCTCCACCATGGAGACATGGCGGCGCCAGTCCGGGTAGGTGAGCACCTGGGCGAGCTGCACCATTTCTGGGAACCTCACTGCTGCCTTGCCGTGCCCCTTGGCGCCGATGGCTCCGGCCCGGGTGTCCCAGCGGTCGAGCAGGGCGGGGTGCCGCTTCTCGCTGGCCCAGCGGGTCGTCATGTTCCACGCCTGGAAGAGGGCTGCGGAGGCCTTGTCGCGGCCGTAGCGGGCGACCAGTTCGTTGTACTCGGCCTGGGCGGTGACGACCTCGGGGGCAGCCGCGAGGTCGAACTGGGGATCGCTGTTGATCCAGCGGCCGTGTGCGAGGCAGACACAGCGGTCCCGGTCGCGGTACTCCCATCCGACGGCGGTAGCCGGACTGTGCCGCAGCGTGCAGCTGCGGCAGGCCAGGACGGGATGCGGGGAGCCGCGGAAGAATCGCGCGTAGGGCCGCCGGCGGGGCAGCGCCACGTAGAGGGGTGAGCGGCTCAGGACGGGAAGGGCTTTGCGGAGGTGGGCGACCGGGGTGCTGGCAAGAACGCTGAGCCGCTTCTGGGCGGGGTCGTTGAGGTAGGCATCACGGTGCAGGACGTGCTTGCCCGGGGTGCAGTCCCCGATCGTGCGGAACAGCAACGTGGCGGGGAAGTCGTTCGCGGCGGCCAGCCGGGCGACGAAGGACACGACGGTCTCGCCAGCCATGGGCCGTGCCCGCAGCGGGAGCGGGCGGGCTGGTCTCTCCCAGCGTTTCACCGGCGGTCCTCCTCAGCAGCGGTGTCGAGGACGACGGCTTCGAGGTGCCGTTTGGTGATCTTCTCGGCGCCGTCGGCGATGGCGTCGTTGGCGGCCTCGTAGATCAGCTGGTCAAGGCTGCCGATCATGCCGCTGGTCCGGTTGTGCAGGTAGGACTCGTGCCGCAGGAGGGTGCCGGGGGTCTGGCGGTGCAGTCGGAGGGTGGCCTCCATGGTCATGACCACCCGTTCCCAGTCCTCGCGCTGCTGAGGTGTGCCGTGCTCGAACGGGCCGGTGTGCAAGGTGATGAACCGTCCGGCCAGCTGGCGGCCCCGCAGCCCGGAGAACAGACCGTTCTCGCTGACGTTCACACCCGCGTAGATAAACGTCGCCTGGATCTGCTCGAAGAGGTATTTGAGCTGGTCAGAAGCGTCCTGACCGTTGCGGGTGGTGAGGTCGAGATTGTGGATTTCGTCGACCACGATCAGTCGGCAGCGGACCTTGTGAAGCACGGAGATCACGTTGTGGGTGATCACCTGCGGGCTCTCCCGGTAGGCGTAGGGCAGGCCGAGGAATGCGGCCAGCTCGACCACCAGGTCTCGGGGCCTCACCGCGGGCGGGGTGACGATGTAGACGACCGGGATGCGCTCGCCGGTGACGTCGACGGGCGTACTGCGCTCGACCTTGAGCTGGTGGCGTTTGCCGAGCTGGGAGACCGAGGTGGTCTTGCCGGTGCCGGACGGCCCGGACACGATCAGCCCCTTGCGGCCGGTCTGGCGGCGCGCGTTGCGGGCGATCAGCTTCATTCCGGTGGTCGTGATCCTGCGGATCGCGGGGGTGCTGACCAGCAGGAGTTCATCGTGGTAGGCGGTGCGGGCCTGGTCGTAGACGTTTCTCTCGACGCGGCTGAGGCCCTGCCATGCCCCGTCCGGCAGCAGCGGGGGCGGCTCGGGCAGGCTCTGCGACATGAACGCGCGCCAGCCGTCCAGGCTGGCCAGCGGCGGCATCCCCTCGATGTCCCGACTCACTGCTCGTCCCCTTCCGCGAAGGGGTCGTAGAGCCCGAAGGGAACGACCTCTCCGCCGGCAGCTGCCTCGGCAGCCGCGGAGTCCTCGTCGTCCGGTTCGTCGCCGACGGGCGGGGCCTGCAAGGGAACCGGCAGACGGCGGGGCATCGCGGTCGCCGCGCGGGCTTTAGCTGTGGCCCGACGCTCGGGCCCGGGGCCTTCCTCGGCGCGCTTGAGGATGCCCGCCAGGACCACGGCGACCGAGGACTCCTTGGTGGCGTCGACGCCCCGGGCCGCCGCGATTGTGCGGGCATAGCGCCAAGTGAAGTCAGCGAACGGCTGCCGGATCAGCGGGAGTTGGGTCCACTCCGCGGTGATCCATCCGCCCTTGTGATGGTCACGGACCCAGACCCGGGTCAGGTCGTAAGGGTCGTAGTGGACTTCCCAGGCCCCGCGCTGAGCGGCAACCCCGGAGCCTCGCCTTCGGTAAGGGGCGAGGGCAGAGCTGTTGTAGGTGCGGTAGTCGATCTGGACGCCGTAGTCGTTGATGCCCCGCCAGAGCGCGGGCAGCATCTCGATGTAGTCCTCGCCGGTGGGGGTGACGGGCACGTATCCGGCGGCCGCGACCATCGCGGCGTACGCCTCGTTCGGCGAGAGCGGCCGGTCCGGGGTGAGCGGGTGGCGCAGGCCCTCGTGCGGGCGCATCTGCCACCCGGCGACGATCCACTCGTCCAGCAGATCCTGGAGGTCAGCGACCGGCCAGGCCGCCCGGCTCTCGACGTCGCTGCCGCGGCGGGTGACGTCGCGGCCGGTGTAACCCGCCAGGTGCTGGGTGAACAGCGAGTTGATCGAGGAAAATGTCCGCTCCACGACACCCTTTTCCGCAGGTGAGCGAGGGTGACAAGGCTGCACCGAGATGCCGAGCGTGCGGCAGGCCCGCAGGAACGTCTCGGACAGGTAGACCTTGCCGCGGTCGATGACGATGGTGTCCGGGACGATGACCGGCCTGGCGGCCGTCAGCTCCAGCCGGGTGTCAATGTTGACCAGGCGCGCGTGCGGAATCCGGGACGCGGACATGCGCAACGACGCGTCCCAGTTGGGCCGCACCGGCTCGGGAACGACCATGCGAGCCAGTATCAAAGCGGCGTCCACCGCCTTCGTCCCGGCCGGGTGCAGCACCGCCGCGCAGATCGTCCGCGTCGCGATGTCGACCGCGATCGTCAACTCCGTGCGGCCGAGCACCCCGTCGTCCATCACCGCCATCACGTCCAGCGGCGTGGTGTCGATCTGCACCTGTTCACCCGGCCTCGCCGCGACGGTCGCGGTGAACACCCCGGTGGGCCGGTTGGCGATCTGACGGCGTGTGACGGCCGAGCCGAAGGTATGACGGCCTGCCGACAGCGCGACCACCAGCCGGTAGAACGTCGCACGGGACGGCATCGCCACCACACCCTCGCCGTACTCCTCGGTCAGGAACCGCTCGACCTGCCGCAGTATCCGGGCCTTGGTGCCCGTCGACGTGCCGGTCTGAGCCTCGATCGCCGCGACCGTGGCCCGCACGATCCGCGAGTCGACGTTCCCCGTCGGCCTCGGCCGGGGCGCGTACCGGCCGTCGACCAGACCCCACAGTCCCTGTTCCCGGTAGCGGCGGCGCATCCGCTGAACCGTCCGGAGCCCGGCCTTCAGCTCGGCGGCCTTCGCCTTCTCCCGCTCCGCCAGGGACCGGGAATCCGGGTCGTATTCCGGGCGCGGGGCTGTTCCCTCCGCAGCGTCCGGCGGCAGACCGGTCTCCACCTCAATCAGATGGCGTTCCCACCGGCAGGCGGCGTCCGCGACCTTCTTCGGCAGCCCGTCCAGCAGACCCTGAGAGGTCAGCGGGGCCACCGGCGCCGAGCCGATGACCTCGAAGTCAGCGGCCGCGAACAGGTAGGCCGCCAGCACCATGGACGGTTCCCCCGAGGCTGACAGCAACCGCACAGTCGTGCCAGCGACGGCCACCACGGTGTGCTCCAGGCCGCCGAAGACCACCCGGTCCCCGACCCTCAGCAGCGGACGGCCCCGCATCACTCGGCCTCCCCGGCAGCCAGCCGGACCACGCTGCGGTCACCCAGCAGCACCGACAGGTCGGTCACCAGTTCCTGGCACCACAGCAGGTGGAACAGCACCGGCAGCACGGCGATCGGGTCACCGGCTGCCTCAGCACCCTCCATCAGCAGTCCCGGCCGGGAGAAAAACCCCCGCAACCGCCCGGCCGCTTCGGCGCGGAAGCACCGCGGATGCCGGTAGCCGGCCAGCCACCGCAGATTCGCGGACACCACCTGATCGAGCTCGCCCCACAGGGCATAGCGCCAGCCAACCTCGTCGCAGGCCCGCTCAGTTGCCTTGAACTTCGCCATGTCCCGGGCGGGCCGCCGGTCCTCCGGACGGGAGTCCACCAGCAGCACCGAGCCGTCGTCACGGCGTACGAAGTAGTCAGGCGCGTGCGAGACGGTCCTGCCCCGCTCGTCCTCCCAGAACAGCCAGAGAGGCTGCGAGGCCAGCGCCGACACCTGCGGATCGAAGTCGAGCGCCATCGCATGGTCGCGCTCCAGCCACGACTCATAGCCGACATGCGCGCCCACGGTCGCCGACCAGTACAGCCCCGGATAGTTCCGCTGCCCGCGGTACGAGGGGAACTCGCGTACCGGACGCCCGTCCTCGAACCGCACCCGCGCGGCCCTGGCCAACGGCAGCCGACGTTCCACCCCGTCCCCTCCCATGTAGCTCACCTCGAAGCCCTCGACCCGCGCCGGAGCCCCGCCCACCACGCTTCGCATTCGTGTGCTCACCCGTCCAGGCTCGCCAGGTCAGATGAGAACTCGCCACCGCCTTCGCCAGAACTCACGCGAAAGCGCCACATCACGCGCGACCCGACATGCTGCTTTGCCTCGCATACAGGTTCGGGCTAATCTTTTGTACTGACCAGTCAGTTCAAAAGTGGGGCCGGGGTTCCGGCCCGGGGGACGCGCAGAGCAGGGGGGAATGTGGACAGCCCGCATGCGGACGCGACCGGCGCGGCGATACGCGCCGAGGGCTTCGGCCTCAAGGGGCCGCGAGGCTGGGCCTTTCGGGGGGTCGGCATCGACGCGGCGCCCGGCTCGCTCGTCGCCGTCGCGGGACCGTCCGGCTCCGGCCGGACCGCCCTGCTGCTCGCGCTCACCGGCCGGATGAAGCCGGCCGAGGGCCGGGCCGAGATCGGCGGGCTCCCGCTGCCCCGGAAGATGGCGGCGGTACGGCGGATCAGCGCGCTGGGCCATGTGCCCGGGGTCAGCGAACTCGACCCGGCGTTCACCGTCGCCGAGCACCTGCGCGAGCGGGTGATGCTGCAGCGCCGCTACGACGGTTCGGTGCGGGCGCTGCTGCGCTCCCCCGCCGAGCGCCGCTCCGAGGCGCGGGCCCGGATCGCCGACGCGCTGGCCGCGGCCGGGCTCGACCTCGCCTCGCTGCCCAAGCGCGAGCACACCTCCGTACGCGACCTGGAGCGGCTTGAGGCACTGCGGCTCTCGGTGGCGCTCGCGCTGATCGGGCGGCCGCTGCTGCTGGCCGTCGACGACACCGACCTGAAGCTGTCGGACGCCGAGCGCACCGCCGCCTGGGCGCTGCTGCGCTCGGTCGCCGACACGGGCACCACCGTGCTCGCGGTGTGCAGCCAGGCGCCCGCCGAGGCCGACATCACCGTACGGACGACAGAGGCGGCCGCCGAGGACGGGGCCACGAACGAGGAGGGGGCGGCCGATGCGTTCGCCACGACTGGCAGCGCTTGAGCTGAAGCGGTTCGGCAGGGGGAAGCTGCCGCGGGCCGCGCTGGTCGCGCTGCTCCTGCTGCCGCTGCTGTACGGCGCGCTCTATCTGTGCTCGTTCTGGGACCCCTACAGCCGTCTCGACCGGATCCCGGTGGCGCTGGTCAACGAGGACAAGGGGGCGAGCGCCGCCGGGCAGCAGCTCCGCGCGGGCGACGAGATCAGCAAGAAGCTGCTGGCCAGCAGGACCTTCGAGTGGCACGAGGTCAGTGCCGCCGAGGCGGGCAAGGGCCTTGAGAAGGGCACGTACTACCTGTCGTTGACGATGCCCGCCGACTTCAGCAAGAGGATCGCGTCCAGCTCCGGGGACTCCCCCGAGACGGGCGCGCTCCAGGTGCGGACCAACGACGCGAACAACTACATCGTCGGCTCGATCTCCCGGACGGTGTTCTCCGAGGTGCGCGCCGCCGCCTCCACCAAGGCGTCGCGGTCGTTCCTCGACAAGATCTTCATCTCGTTCGCCGATCTCCACGACGCGACCGAGAAGGCCGCCAAGGGTGCGGGCGACCTGGAGGACGGGCTCGGCAAGGCCAAGGACGGCTCCAAGAGCCTGGCCGACGGGCTCAAGGACGCCAAGGACGGCAGCGGCAAGCTGGCGGGCGGCATCTCGGCGCTCGACACGGGTGCTGGCACCCTCGCGAGCGGCGCCCAGCAGGTCGCCGACGGCACCCAGCGGCTCGCGGACGAGGCCAACGGGGCGGCCGGCCAGGCGCGTCCGTACCTGAAGGACCACGGCAAGACCGTCGGGGACTCGGCGAAGCTCCTGGCGGACTCGATCCAGCCGGTGCGCGACAACCTCGCCGAGATCATCAGGCTGGCCCCCGCCGCCGCGACCGGCACGCGCCAGGCCTCCAAGGACCTCGACGCCCTCTACCAGCAGCTCTGCGTGGACACGGCCACGACGGGACCGGTCTGCCCGAAGCTGAAGGAGGCCAAGAAGGCGATGGCCACCGGCGCGACCCTTACCGACGACGTCAACAACCTCGTCAAGGACCAGGGCGGTGATTTCAAGAAGCTCGACAAGAGCCTCGAAGACCTCCAGACGAAGGCCAGGGACCTGGCCGCGAAGGCACCGGCGCTCTCCGGCGACCTGGAGACGAAGATCGCCGACATCAACAAGCTCAACAAGGGCGCGCACGACGTCGCCAAGGGCGCGGCCGACATCCACGCCGGTCTGGGCAGCGCCAAGACGGGTTCCACCGACCTCGACTCGGGCGTCGGCAAGCTGAAGAAGGGCGCGGGCGCCCTGGACGGCGGGATCCTGAAGCTCTCCGACGGCTCCGTCCAGCTGGCGACCGGCCTGCACGACGGCGTCGGGCAGATCCCCGACTACGACAAGCAGGCCCGTGACCAGCGCACCGACGTGATGTCCGACCCGGTCAAGCTGGCCTCGCAGGCGCTGCACAAGGCCCCCAACTACGGCACCGGATTCGCCCCCTACTTCATCCCGCTCTCCCTGTGGGTGGGCGCGATGGTCGCGTACATGCTGATCCAGCCGCTCAACCGGCGGGCGCTGGCGGCCGGCGCCTCGGCCTGGCGGATCGCGTTCGCGGGCTGGCTGCCGGTGGCGGCCGTCGGGGTGCTCCAGATCGCCGCGCTGATGTCGGTCCTGCACTTCGGGCTCGGGCTCGAAATGCAGCGCACCGCCGGGACGCTCGGCTATCTGGCCCTGACCTCCTGCTGCTTCGCGGCGATCGTTCAGTGGCTGAACGCCAAGTTCGGGGCGGCCGGACGCATCCTGGTGCTCGCCGTCCTGATGCTCCAGCTGACGTCGGCGGGCGGCACCTATCCCGTCCAGACGAGCCCGGCCTTCTTCAACGCCATCCACCCCTACCTGCCGATGAGTTACGTGGTCGACGGGCTGCGCAGGCTGATCACCGGCGGCGACCTGGGAGTGGTCTGGCAGGGCTGCGCCGTCCTGGTGGCGTTCACCGCGGGCGCCCTCGCGCTGACCGCGCTCTCCGCCCGGCAGAAGCAGGTGTGGTCCCTGGACCGGCTGCACCCCGAGCTGAGCCTGTGAGAATCGACGCCATGGACAGCAGCAGCACCAGACGGCAGGCGACCCGGCAGAAGCTCTACGAAGCCGCCGTGACGCTGATCGCCGAGCAGGGGTTCTCGGCCACCACCGTGGACGAGATCGCGGAGCGGGCCGGCGTCGCCAAGGGGACGGTCTACTACAACTTCAAGAGCAAGACCGAGCTCTTCGAGGAGCTGCTGCGGCACGGCGTGGGTCTGCTGACCGCGTCTTTGCAGGCGGCGGCGGACGAAACCGCCGAGCGGGGTGGCACCAAGGTCGAGGCCCTCGACGCGATGATCCGGGCCGGTCTCGGCTTCATCCACCGCTATCCGGCCTTCACCCAGCTGTACGTCGCCGAGCTGTGGCGCACCAACCGCGCCTGGCAGTCGACCCTCCTGGTGGTGCGCCGGGAGGCGGTGGCCGTGGTCGAGACGGTGCTGCGGGACGCGGTGGCGGCGGGTGAGCTGAGCGAGGAGATCGACATTCCGCTGACGGCGGCCGCGCTGGTCGGGATGGTCCTGGTGGCCGCGCTCGACTGGCAGGCCTTCCAGAGCGAGCGCTCCCTCGACGATGTCCACGCGGCACTGTCAAGGCTGCTGCACGGGCGGGTCAGCGGACGCTAGCGCGTACCGCGAACGCTGTACGGAACGACAAAAGTGCGCCGGGCCGGTGCGGTTCGATCCCCCAGAACCGCACCGGCCCGGCGCTTCCCCCGTACGCTCCCCCCGTACCTCCTCACGTCCGGGGAGCCGCGCCGGTTCCGCCGCCCCGTGCCGGCGGTGCCCGCGCCGCGCCCCTTCCGTGGCCTCCACTCTCCCGTCCGCGCAGGTGGGAACCCATCCGCGCACCTACTCATCTCGCCTTCTAGGTACGGATACTCAGACGTCCGCGCTCAACCTCAGCGGGAAGCGGCCGGGGCTGGTTACGATCATGCCCGTGTCCGTACTCCCCCTCGTGTTCACCAGCGGCTGGGCAAGCGGGGTCAACGCGTACGCGGTGGTCCTGCTGCTCGGCATTTTCGGCGCCACCGGTCTCACCGACGACGTGCCCGGAGCGCTCCAGCGGCCCGATGTCCTGATCGTCGCCGGCGTCCTGTTCCTCTGCGAGGCGGTCGCGGACAAGATCCCGTACGTCGACTCGGTCTGGGACTCCGTGCACACGGTCATCCGGCCGGTCGCCGGCGCCGTGGTCGGGGCGCTGCTCGCCGGGCAGAACGGTTCGCTGCCGGACCTGGCGGCGGGCGCAGTGGGCGGCTCGACCGCGCTGCTGAGCCATCTGGTGAAGGCCGGGACGCGGATGGCGGTGAACACCTCGCCCGAGCCGTTCAGCAACATCGCGCTGAGCACGGCGGAGGACCTGGGCGTCGCCGGGATCATAGTCTTCGCGATCTTCCACCCGCTCGCGGCGGCCGTGATCGCGGGCACGCTGCTGGCACTTGGCCTCGTGATACTGGTCGTGCTGTGGCGGAAGATCCGCCGTTTCCGGCGGCGCAGGGCGCAGCGCCGGGAGGAGAAGCGGCTGGCCGCGGCGGGGGTCCACCAGCCACCGGAGTGAGTTGTCAGTGGCGGCGGTTAAGGTCGCAGACATGGCACGGATTGCGGTGATCGGCGCCGGTGCGGGCGCCATGGCGGCTGCTGCCCGGCTGGCCGTGGCAGGCCACCGGGTGACGGTGTACGAGCGCTCGTCGACGTACGGCGGCGCGCTGGGACGGTTCGAGCGGGACGGGTTCGTCTTCGACACCGGCCCCGGTCTGCTGCGGCTGCCCGCGGTCTACCGCGACCTGTTCGTGAAGACCGGCAAGGAGCCGCTGGAGAGCTGCGTGGAGCTCGCCCCGGTGGACCCGGCCTCGCGCCACCTCTTCGCCGACGGTACGGAGGTGTCGCTGCCCAACGCCTCGCGCGCGGGCGTGGTTTCGGCGCTGGACGCGGCTCTGGGGGCGGGCGCGGGCGAGCGCTGGGGCGAGTTCCTGGGGCGGGCCAGGGAGGCCTGGGACCGCACGCGCCGGCCGCTCCTGGAGGAGCCGCTGTGGCCCGACTGGCAGGTGCTCGCCCGCGATCCCTACCCGGCGCCGAAGCAGCGCAGGCTGCTCCGTCCGCCCCGGCAGGCGGCCACGCTCGGCGAGGTCGCCGCGTGGGAGCTGGGCGGGGGCCGGCTCGGCGCGCTCCTGGAGAGCTACGCCCTGGAGTACGGCCTGGATCCGCGCACGGCCCCGGCGTCCGCGGCCGTGCTGCCGTACATGGAGCAGACCTTCGGCAGTTGGTACGTCCGCGGCGGCATGCGCGAGCTGGCGCGCGCGGTGTACGAACGCTGTGCCGCCAGGAAGGTCGGGTTCGTCTTCGGCGCCGAGGTGCGGGGGGTACGGGAGAAGGACGGCCGGGCCGCTGGTCTTGAGCTCGCCGACGGCACCGTGGTGGAGGCCGATCACGTGGTGTGCGGGGTGGATCCCCGGGCCCTCGAACCGATGCTGCCCGGCCGGGAGTTGTGGGGATCCGGGCGGGTGCGGCCCTCCGCCGAGGGCGTGCCGAGCCGTTTCTCGGTGCTGCTGGCACTGCGCGGCGGGCGCCCGGGTGACGCCGTGCACCGCACGGTGGTCCACTCCCCCGACGCCACGGCCGAGGCCCGCGCGGCCTTCGCGGGCCCGCACACCGAGCCCCCCACCGTCACGGTTCTGCGCCCCGACGATCCGACGGTGCGGCCCGACGACGACCACGAGGCGGTGACGCTCACGGCGACGGTCGCACCGCACGGGCCGGTCGACTGGAGCGACGACACCCTGGTCCGGCGGTACACGGACGATCTGATCGCGGCCGCCGTACGGGCCGTGCCCGATCTGCGGGAGCGGCTGCTGTGGCACGAGGCGCGCACGCCGGTGCACATGGCGCGGGCGTCCGGCGCCCGGGGCGGTTCGGTGCCCGCGCCCTCACTGGCCGGGGCCGGGGCCGGATTCCTGCACCCGTCCAACACCACCGCTCTGCCGGGGCTCCATCTGGCGGGCGGCTGGGCGCATCCCGGCGGCGGGCTCGCGCATTGCGGGATGTCGGGCGCGCTGGTGGCCGGGCTGATCGTGGAGGGGGAGGACTTCCGGGGCTCGCAGTGATTCCCGGTCCGAACCCCGTTCCCAGCCTCGGCCCCGGGCACGGTCAGTAGCGGTACGGCTGCTGCTCGGGGTGGTGGGGCAGGTCCGGGTGGTTCGGGTCGTACGGGGCGTACGGCTGCTGGACCTGCTGCTGCTGCTCGTACGGGGCGTACATCTGCTCCCCGTCGCGCTGCTGGGGCACCCACACCCCGCCGGGCGGGGTGTCCGTCCCGTACTGCGCGGTGAGCGGGTCCGGATAGTGCTGCTGCTGGCCGCCGAAACTGTCGTAGCCGCTGTACGTGCCGTAGGCCTGGCCGCCGTTGCCGATGTACGGGTCGGAGTAGGCGGCGTACTGCTGCTGCCCGGCGCCCGTGTCGTACTGCGGGGCGTAGGGATCGGCGTACGGCTGCTGCGGGTCGTACGCGCCGTACTGGGGCTGCGCCTCGGGCTGCGGCGCTGGGCTGTAGACGCCGTACTGACCGGTGTCGTCGGGCAGCGGCTGCGGCTCGTACACCGACTCGGCGTGATCGGCATGATCGGCGTGCAGGGTCTCGCCGTTCGCATCCGTGGAACCGGCCGCGGCGGTGTCCCCGTACTGCAGGTCGGAGACTTCCAGGACCGGTTCGGGCGCGGGGGCGGACTTCCGGCCCGACCTGCGGCGGCGGCTCGCGCCCGGCCTGCCGCCGAGCGCCCAGCCGGTGGAGAAGCCGCGCCGGAAGGAGAGGGTGACGTACACCTGGCCGACGGCGAAGGCGATCGCACCCAGGATGATCACGAAGACCGACGGGATCAGGACACCGATCACCACACCGAGGAATCCGGTGAAGGCCAGCAGCCGCCAGCGCAGCCTTGCCTTGTACTGCAGCAGCACCTCACCGAGCAGCCACAGCGCGACGATTCCGAACGCGATGTAGAGGACCGTCCAGCCCATGTACGTCCCTCTTCTCCTGTCCCGGGTGCGGCCGTCCCCCGACCCGGAACCGCTTACCGGCTACGCCCGCTGGTGCAGACCGAGATTCTCGTAGATTTCGAGCGTCGCCGTGGAGTTGTTGAGGGTAATGAAGTGCAACCCGGGTACGCCATCGGCGAGCAGCCGCGAACAGAACTCCGTGGCGAACTCGATTCCAATGGAGCGTACAGCGGCCGGATCGTCCTTGACTGCCAGCATCCGGTCCCGGAGGGTCTCCGGGAAGACGGCGGTGCTGAGTTGGGGCAGTCGTTCCAGCTGCTTCACGCTGGTCACGGGCATGACCTCGGGGATGATCGGGGTCTCGCAGCCGGCCGCCGAGACCCGGTCGCGCAAGCGCAAATAGTTCTCGGGCTCGAAGAACATCTGGGTGATGGCGTAGTCGGCGCCCGCGCGGCACTTGTCCACGAAGTGCCGGATGTCGGAATCCCAGTCCTGTGACCGCGGATGCATCTCGGGGAAGGCCGCGACGCCGACGCAGAAGTCTCCGGACTCCCGGATGAGCGCGACGAGTTCGGCCGCGTACGTCACGCCCTGGGGGTGCTTGACCCACTCGCCCATCGGGTCGCCCTTGGGGTCGCCGCGCACCGCGAGGATGTTGCGGATCCCGGCGTCGGCGTACTGGCCGACGGTGTGGCGCAGTTCGGCCACCGAGTGCCCGACGGCGGTGAGGTGGGCGACCGGGGTGAGGGTGGTGTCCTCGGTGATCTGCTGGGTGGCCTCGACGGTGCCGGTGCGGGTGGAGCCGCCGGCGCCGTACGTCACGGAGACGAAGTCGGGGGCGACCGCTTCTACCCGGCGCAGCGCGTTCCAGAGGTTCCGCTCACCCTTCTCGGTCTTGGGCGCGTAGAACTCGAAGGAGTACATGGTCTCGCCGGTCGCGAGCATGTCGCGCACGGTTCGTGCGCGATCCGTCCTGGTGGAAGCTGTGCCAAGGGCCATACTCGCAGGTTAGCCAGGGGTGTCCGGTCCCCCAACAGGACCGGGGTAATTTGTCCAGATTGTCGGATTCTTGTCCACCCCTCGGACAGCGCTCGGACATCCGGCCCCATCCCGGGGTGCCGCCGGTCCGGCCCGGTGCGGCGGACCGGGCTAGCCGAGCCGCTCCCTGACCCGCTTGGCGAGGTCGGCGGCGGCCGCGGCGGGGTCGTCGGCCTCGGTGATCGCCCGTACGACCACGACCCGGTCGGCGCCCGCGTCCAGGACCTCGTCCAGGTTGCCCGCGTCGATGCCGCCGATCGCGAACCAGGGCCGGTCGGTACCGAGCGAGGCGGTGTGACGCACCAGGTCCAGGCCCGGCGCGTGGCGGCCCGGCTTGGTCGGGGTGGGCCAGCACGGGCCCGTGCAGAAGTAGTCCACGCCCGGCTCGGCGGCGGCCGCGGCGGCCTCCGACTCGGCGTGGGTGGACCGGCCGATCAGCACCCGCTCGCCCAGGATGGCCCGCGCGGCGGGCACCGGCAGATCGCCCTGGCCCAGGTGCAGCACGTCCGCACCGATGGCGTGCGCCACATCGGCCCGGTCGTTCACCGAGAGCAGCTTGCCGTGCCGTCGGCAGGCGTCCGCGAAGACGGCCAGATGGTCCAGCTCCTCGGCGGCCTCCATGCCCTTGTCCCGCAGCTGCACGATGTCCACGCCGGACGCCAGCACGGCGTCCAGGAACTCGGGCAGGTCGCCCTGGCGCTTGCGCGCGTCCACGCACAGGTAGAGCCGGGCGTCGGCGAGCTGCTCACGGGCCGTGGGCATGGAAGTCCCCCGTTGTGTTCGTGTTCGGCCGCGCCGAGGTGCACGGGCCGGTTCGGAACCGGACCGTACACCGCGGCCTGTCGAGGCTGGTCGGTGGGCTCGTTCAGATCAAAGGGCGAGCGCCTGGGCGCGGCGCTTCACCTCCGTGCCGCGATTCTCGCTGAGGGCCTGCGCGGGGGTGCCGGGCAGCGTCGGGTCCGGAGTGAAGAGCCACTCCAGCATTTCTTCGTCGGAGAAGCCGTCGTCCCGCAGCAGGGTCAGGGTGCCGGCGAGCCCCTTGACCACCTTGTCGGTGTCGATGAAGGCGGCCGGCACCTGGAGCGCACGGTTCTCACCGCGGCGTACGGCAATGAGCTGGCCCTCCTTGACCAGCTGCCGTACGCGCGTCACCTCCACGTCCAGCATCTCCGCGATGTCGGGGAGGTAGAGCCAGGCGGGGACGAGAGCATCAATCTTTGCGTCAATCTCGGTCACGGTCCAAGCGTGCCACCTCCCACTGACAGTCGGTACCCGGGTGGTCCCGTCCGGCTACCCGGGGGCCGCGCCCACGGCCCCCGCCGTTTCCCGTCCGTCCGCCTTCGCCCGCGGGCCGCGCGCCGGGGGCTCCCCCCCAGACCCCCGCTCCTCGAACTCCCCCAAGGACCAAAGGTCCAGGGGGGACCCCCATGAGGGGCTGGTTTTTTGCTGACCAGCAGCGCCGCAGAGGCTGATTTTTTTGCCGGCCGGTACTCCAGCCGGGACCGACTCGCGCGACACCCCTCAGCCCACCCGCACCGCCGACTTCAGTGGCACCGACGGGTCCGCCACCCTCTCGCGGTCGAGGGGGGTCGCCGACTCGATCAGCTTGCGGCCCTGGGCCAGGTCCCGGGGGCGGCCCACCGCCAGGACGGCCACCAGCGCCTCGTCGCGGAGCCAGCAGACGGACCAGGGGGCCGTCGTCGGGTCGCCGCGCCAGACCAGCTCGTCGGCGTCGGTGTGGTGGCCCGCGTACTGGACGAAGCGGCCGAACTGCTCGGACCAGAAGTACGGGACCGGGTCGTAGTCGGCGGCCGCCTCGCCCGCGATGTCGGCGGCGACGGTGCGCGGGCCCTGCAGCGCGTTGTCCCAGTGGTGGACGAGCAATCGCTCGCCGAAACGGGCCGAGGGGAACGAGGCGCAGTCGCCGACCGCGTACACGTCGGGGAGCGAGGTGCGCAGCCGGGCGTCCGCGGTGATCGCTCCCTCGGGGCCGAGCGCGATGTCCGAGCCGGCCAGCCAGCCGGTCGCGGGGCGGGCGCCGATGCCGATGACCACGGCGTCGGCCTCCAGCCTGCGGCCGTCGGCGAGCAGCACCTCGCCCGGCACGACCGCCTGGACCCGGGCGCCGGTGAGGAGTTCGGCGCCGGACTCGGCGTACCAGGTGGCCATGGGGGCGGCGACCTCGGCGGGGAGCACCCCGGCCAGCGGGCGGTCGGCGGCCTCGACCACGGTGACCGCGCAGCCCGCCTCGCGTGCGGCGGTGGCGAACTCCGCGCCGATCCACCCGGCTCCCACGACCACGATCCGGTGCCGCTGGTCGAGGACCGGGCGCAGCCGCCGCGCGTCGTCCAGCGTGCGCAGCAGGTGGACGCCGGGGACGCCCGCGCTGCCGGGCAGCGTGAGGGGTTCGGCGCCGGTGGCGATGACCAGGGTGTCGTACGCGACCTCGCCCCCTTCCGTCACCACCCGGTGCTCGGCGGGGCGCACCCCGGTCACTTCGAGGCCGAGGCGCAGCTCCACGTCGAGTGCCTCGAAGTCCACCTCGAAGGCCGAGCCCTCGGCCTTGCCGAGCAGCACCGCCTTGGAGAGCGGGGGCCGGTCGTAGGGCTGGTGGGGTTCGGCGCCGATGAGGGTGATGGCTCCGGCGAAGCCCTGTTCGCGCAGGGCCACCGCGGTCTGCACGCCGGCCATGCCCGCGCCGACGACGACCACGTGCCGCGCTTCGGAATGCGTCTGCTGTTCGCTCACCCGATCACCATAAGCATCTGACGTTTCGTCAGGTAAGGGGTCCCGTCATCGCACACGCTCCTCCACCACCCCGACGCTCCCTACTGCGGATTGGGGGCTAGGGCTATGGTGGCAGGAGTAAAGCACTCGCGGGAGCCCGGACGCACCGGGCTGAGAGGGAGGCTGGGCGGCCTCCGACCGTACGAACCTGATCCGGGTCATGCCGGCGAAGGGAGGGGCTGGACGCCCATGCGTTCTTCTCGAAGCGGATCCCCCGAAGGGTCCGACGTCCTCGTGGTCGGGGGCGGCATCATCGGGCTCGTCACCGCCTGGCGGGCCGCCCAGCGCGGCCTCGGTGTCGTGCTCGCCGACCCCGAACCGGGCGGCGGGGCCGCCCAGGTCGCGGCCGGGATGCTGGCCGCCGTCACCGAACTGCACTACGGCGAGCAGACCCTGCTCGCCCTCAACGTCGAGTCCGCCCGCCGCTACCCGGCCTTCGCGGCCGAGCTGACCGAGGTCACGGGCCTGGACACCGGCTACCGCGCCTGCGGCACCCTCGCCGTGGCGCTCGACTCCGACGACCGCGCCCACCTGCGGGACCTGCACGCGCTTCAGGTCCGTTCCGGCCTGGAGTCGGAGTGGCTCTCCGGGCGCGACTGCCGCCGCCTGGAACCCATGCTCGCGCCGGGTGTGCGCGGCGGGCTCCGGGTCGACGGCGACCACCAGATCGACCCGCGCAGACTCGCGAAGGCGCTGGTCGCCGCGTGTACGCGGGCCGGGGTGCGGTTCGCGTACGGCTGGGCCGAGCGGCTCTCGGTGGTACGGGACCGGGCCGCCGGCGTCGTCCTGGCGGACGGCACCGCGCTCGTCGCCGACCAGGTCGTGCTCGCCGCGGGCAGCCTCAGCGGCAGGCTGGCGGGCGTACCGAAAGAACTGCTTCCGCCGGTGCGTCCCGTGAAGGGCCAGGTCCTGCGGCTGACCGTGCCGCCCGCGTACGCACCCTTCCTGTCCCGGACCGTGCGGGCGGTGGTGCGGGGCGGCGAGGTCTATCTCGTACCGCGGGAGAACGGCGAACTCGTCGTCGGCGCCACCAGCGAGGAGCTGGGCTGGGACACCACGGTCACCGCGGGCGGGGTCTACGAGCTGCTGCGCGACGCGCACGAGCTGGTGCCGGGGATCACCGAGCTGCCGCTCACCGAGACCCGGGCCGGACTGCGCCCCGCCTCCCCCGACAACGCGCCCCTGCTCGGCCCGACCGCGCTGCCCGGCCTGCACCTCGCCACCGGCCACTACCGCAACGGCGTGCTGCTCACCGCGGTCACCGGCGATGTCATGGCGCACGTCCTGACCACCGGCGAACTGCCCGACGAGGCACGCCCGTTCACCCCCCGACGCTTCACCTGTGCACCTCAGGAGCTGACGACCGCATGACCATCTCCGTCAACGGCGAGCCCCGCGCGCTCGCCTCCGGGACCACCCTCGACGCCCTCGTCGCCACCCTCACCCCGGCCCGCTCCGGTGTCGCCGCCGCCGTCAACGAGGCGGTCGTGCCGCGCAGCGCCTGGCCGACGACCACGCTCGACGACGGCGACCGCGTCGAGGTCCTCACCGCCGTGCAGGGAGGCTGAGCCGCCATGGCCGACGACCCGCTGACCATCGCCGACACCGCCTTCGGCTCACGCCTGATCATGGGCACGGGCGGGGCGCCCAGCCTCGGCACCCTGGAACGCGCGCTCGTCGCGTCCGGCACCGAGCTGACGACGGTGGCGATGCGCCGCCTCGATCCCACCGTGCAGGGCTCGGTCCTGTCCGTACTGGACAAACTGGGCATCCGGGTGCTGCCCAACACCGCGGGCTGCTTCACCGCGGGCGAGGCCGTGCTGACCGCGCGCCTGGCCCGCGAGGCGCTCGGCACCCACTGGGTGAAGCTGGAGGTCGTCGCCGACGAGCGCACCCTGCTCCCCGATCCGATCGAACTGCTCGACGCCGCCGAGGTGTTGGTGGACGACGGGTTCACGGTGCTGCCCTACACCAACGACGACCCGGTGCTCGCCCGCAAGCTGGAGGACGTGGGCTGCGCGGCGATCATGCCGCTCGGCTCGCCCATCGGCTCGGGCCTGGGCATCCGCAATCCGCACAACTTCGAGCTGATCGTGGACCGCGCGGGCGTCCCGGTGATCCTCGACGCGGGCGCGGGCACCGCCTCCGACGTCTCGCTGGCGATGGAGCTCGGCTGCTCCGCGGTGATGCTGGCCTCGGCGGTGACCCGGGCCCAGGAGCCGGTCCTGATGGCGGAGGCGATGCGGCACGCGGTGGAGGCGGGACGGCTCGCCCACCGCGCGGGCCGCATCCCGCGCCGCCACTTCGCCGAGGCGTCCTCCACGATGGCGGGCCGGGCGGCGCTGGACCCCGAACGCCCCGCTTTTTAGCGGATCCGCGTCACAGCTCGGCTTCAGTACGGGCCCGGGTCCGCCCGCGGCGTCCGGGTCCCCGGGCGCCGCTCGTAAACTCTCCCCGTGGACACGACCCTTCATGACCCCCTCGTCGGGCAGGTGCTCGACGGCCGCTACCGCGTCGACGCGCGCATCGCCGCCGGCGGTATGGCCACGGTCTACCGGGCCGTCGACACCCGCCTCGACCGGGTGCTCGCCCTCAAGGTGATGCACCCGGGCCTCGCCGCCGACGCCTCCTTCGTGGAGCGCTTCATCCGCGAGGCGAAGTCGGTCGCCCGGCTCGCGCACCCCAATGTGGTCGGCGTCTTCGACCAGGGCGCGCAGGGCCAGTACGTCTATCTCGCGATGGAGTACGTCGCGGGCTGCACCCTGCGCGATGTGCTGCGCGAGCGCGGCGCGCTCCAGCCGCGCGCGGCCCTCGACATCCTGGAGCCGGTGCTCGCCGCGCTCGGCGCCGCGCACCGGGCCGGTTTCGTGCACCGGGACATGAAGCCGGAGAACGTCCTGATCGGCGACGACGGCCGGGTCAAGGTCGCCGACTTCGGCCTGGTCAGGGCGGTGGATTCGGTCACGAACACCACCGGCTCGATCCTCGGCACGGTCTCCTACCTCGCCCCCGAGCAGATCGAGCACGGCACCTGTGACACCCGCGCCGATGTGTACGCCTGCGGTGTCGTCCTGTACGAGATGCTGACCGGCGCCAAGCCGCACAGCGGGGACACCCCCGCCCAGATCCTGTACGCCCACCTCCACGAGGGCGTGCCCGCGCCGTCCGCGGCCGTGCCGGGCCTCGCCCTGGAGCTGGACGAACTGGTCGCCTCGGCGACCGCCCGCGACCCCGACGTCCGCCCGCACGACGCGGTGGCCCTGCTCGCGCAGACCCGCGCGGCCCGCGCCGCGCTCGGCGACGAGCAGCTGGACGCGGTCCCGCCGGGCGCGCACACCCCGGCCGCGGGCCCCGGTTCCGAGGACCGTACGAGTGTGATCCCGCGGGCCGTGACGACGCCGGCCGGCCCGGCGGCCCGGCCGCTGCCGCCCGAGTCGGCCCGGTCCGAGCCCGTCCACCGCACCAGCCGGCTGATCATGCCGCCGCGCATCGAGGACGAGCCGGAGCCGGCACCCCGCGGGCCGCGCCGGCCCCGCAGGGTCGACAACCGGCGCGGGGTGATCGCCCTGGTGGCCGCGCTCGTCATGATCCTCGGCGTCGGCGCGGGCGTCTGGTACATCAACTCCGGCCAGTTCACCCGCGTTCCGGCCCTCATCGGTCAGAGCGAGGACGCCGCGAAGAAGAAGCTGTCGAACGCCGGGCTCGATGTGAAGAAGGTCGACCGGCAGTTCAGCGACACCGTCGAGCGCGGCCAGGTCATCGGGACCGACCCGGCCACCGGGGCCCGCATCCGCGGCAACGGCTCGGTGACGCTGATCGTTTCGCGCGGCCCGGCGACGGCACAGGTGCCCAAGCTGGACGGGATGCCGCTCGACCAGGCGAAGAGCGAGCTGCAGAAGGCGGGCTTCGCGCCCGGCGACACCACGACCGAGTTCAGCGATTCCGTCGCCCAGGGCTCGGTGATCCGCACCAGCCCGGCGGCGGGCATCAAGCGCCACACGGACACGGCCGTCGCGCTGGTCGTCAGCAAGGGCGCCCCGGTCGATGTGCCGAGTGTCGTCGGCGACACCGTGGACGTGGCCACCTCCGCCCTCCAGGGCGCCGGGCTCAAGGTCGTCGTCGCGCCCGACCAGGTCAACTCGCCGCAGGACGCGGGCAAGGTGGCCGCGCAGTCCGCCGCCGAGCACGCCCAGCTCGCCAAGGGCGACACGGTGACGCTGACCGTCTCCAAGGGCCCCCGGATGATCACCGTGCCCAAGGTGACCGGCGAGAAGGCCGCCGACGCCCAGAAGGCGCTGGAGGGCGCGGGCTTCAAGGTGAAGGTCGACCGCAGCTTCCCGTTCCTCAGCGACGAGGTCTCCGGCCAGTCCGTCAACGGCGGCGCCCAGGCCCCCGAGGGCTCCACGATCACCATCACGACCAAGGGACTGTAGGTAGCCACCCCATGCGCAACCCCATCGGCGGCCACGTCCCCGTGGCCGGCGGCCTCGCCACGACCGGACTCTCCTACGCGCGCGAGATCGGCGCCGAGACGGTGCAGGTCTTCGCCGCCAACCCGCGCGGCTGGGCCACCCCCGTCGGAAACCCGGCCCAGGACGAGCAGTTCAGGGCCGAGTGCGCCGAGGCCTCGATCCCGGCGTACGTCCATGCCCCCTACCTGATCAACTTCGGCTCGCAGACCGAGGAGACCGCGGAGAAGTCGGTGGAGTCGCTGCGGCACTCACTGCGCAGGGGCCGCGAGATCGGCGCGCTCGGCGTGGTCGTGCACACCGGCTCGGCCACCGGCGGCCGGCCGCGCGCCGAGGCACTGGCGCAGGTCCGCACCCATCTGCTGCCGCTGCTCGACGAACTGACCCACGACGACGACCCGTTCCTGCTCCTGGAGTCGACCGCCGGGCAGGGCTTCTCGCTGTGCTCGCGCACCTGGGACTTCGGCCCGTACTTCGAGGCCCTGGACTCCCACCCCAAGCTGGGCGTCTGCCTGGACACCTGCCACATCTACGCGGCCGGGCACGATCTCGCGGGGCCGGACGGGATGAAGCAGACCCTGGACCTCCTGGTGGAGACCGTGGGCGAGGGCCGGCTGAAGCTGATCCACGCCAATGACTCCAAGGATGTGGTCGGCGCGCACAAGGACCGCCACGAGAACATCGGCGCCGGGCACATCGGCGCCGAGCCGTTCCGCGAACTGCTCGCCCACCCGTCGACCGAGGGCGTACCGCTGGTCATCGAGACGCCGGGCGGCAAGGAGGGCCACGCCGCGGACGTGGCACGGCTGAAGTCGCTGCGGGCGTAGCCCCGGCGGTCAGAGCTCGGGGCCGTCCCCGGGCTCTTCCTGGTAGGAGTAGCGCTGCTCGCGCCAGGGGTCGCCGATGTTGTGGTAACCCCGCTCCTCCCAGAAGCCCCGGCGGTCCGCGGTCATGTACTCGATGCCGCGGACCCACTTGGGGCCCTTCCAGGCGTAGAGGTGCGGTACGACCAGGCGCAGCGGGAAGCCGTGTTCGGCGGTGAGCAGCTCACCACCGTTGTGGGTGGCGAAGACCGTACGGTCGGAGAGGAAGTCGGCCAGGCGCAGGTTGGAGCTGAAGCCGTACTCGGCCCAGACCATCACATGGGTGACCTCGGGTGCGGGCGGCGCGAGTTCGGCGATCGTGCGGGCCATTACCCCGCCCCATTCGGCTCCCAGCATCGAGAACTTGGTGACGCAGTGGAGGTCGGCGACCACGGTCTCGAACGGCAGCGCCGAGAACTCCTCGTGGTTCCAGCAGTGCTTGTCGCCGTCGGCGGTGGCCCCGAAGACCCGGAACTCCCAGCGCTCCGGCTTGAACTTGGGCACCGGGCCGTAGTGGGTGACCGGCCAGCCGCGCTGGAGCCGCTGCCCCGGTGGAAGCTCCGACTGCGCTGCTTCCTGCCGCTCCCGGCTCTCCGGCTGACCCATGACTCCATGGTGACAGACCTGGAGGGGTGGTGATGACCAGGGACGACCGGAATCGGGCAACTCCTACTAAGCGTGCACTTACTGGACGGTCTCCGATCACGGTGCGAGGATGCGCGGAACCTGCCCAGTTACCGCTTGGAAGGAGCCTCTGCGATGCAGGGCGACCCCGAGGTCATCGAATTCCTCAATGAGCAGCTGAGTGCCGAGCTGACGGCGATCAACCAGTACTGGCTGCACAGCGCGATGCAGGCCAACTTCGGCTGGACGAAGCTGGCCAAGTACACGCGTCACGAGTCGATCGACGAGATGAAGCACGCGGAGGTGCTGACCGACCGGATCCTGTTCCTGGACGGTCTGCCCAACTTCCAGCGGCTCTTCCATGTGCGCATCGGGCAGACGGTCACCGAGATGTTCCAGGCGGACCGGCAGATCGAGGTCGAGGCGATCGACCGCCTCAAGCGCGGCATCGAGGTCATGCGCGCCAAGGGCGACGTCACGTCCGCGAACATCTTCGAGTCGATCCTGGCCGACGAGGAGCACCACATCGACTACCTCGACACCCAGCTGGAGCTGGTCGAGAAGCTCGGCGAGGCGCTCTACATCGCGCAGCTCATCGAGCAGCCGGAGAGCTAGGCGGCCTCTTCGAGTTGCGGGGCCGATTGTGGGGCGACGGCGGTGAGCGCGGGCTCGCCCTGCTCCACCAGCTCCCGTCGGGGGCAGGCGCCGCGTCCGAGCAGCGACTGGATACGGCGTACGCAGGAACCGCAGTCGGTGCCGGCCTTGCAGGCGGAAGCTATCTGGCGGGGGGTGCAGGCCCCGCCCTCCGCGTGCTTCTTGACCTGCTCCTCGGTGACGCCGAAGCAGTTGCATACGTACACGCGGTTCACCTCCCGGAGCGATCAACGCGGGATCGATAGGTCACGGCCGCTCCGATTGATCGGTGAGGCTAACCTAACCTTACCCGGCGCTCCGGGTGCGCGACAGTCCCTGATACGCCAGTGGGGCGCGGATCACATCGATCCGCGCCCCACCTGTGCGTACGGCGGAGAAACTACTGGTCGCGGTACATCTCGGCGACCAGGAACGCCAGGTCCAGGGACTGGCTGCGGTTGAGGCGGGGGTCGCAGGCCGTCTCGTAGCGCTGGTGCAGATCGTCGACGAAGATCTCGTCGCCGCCGCCCACGCACTCGGTGACGTCGTCACCGGTGAGCTCGACGTGGATGCCGCCCGGGTGGGTGCCGAGGCCCTTGTGGACCTCGAAGAAGCCCTTGACCTCGTCCAGGACGTCGTCGAAGCGGCGGGTCTTGTGGCCGGAGGCCGCCTCGTAGGTGTTGCCGTGCATCGGGTCGGTGATCCAGGCCACGGTCGCACCGGAAGCGGTGACCTTCTCGACCAGGTCCGGGAGCTTGTCGCGGACCTTGTCGGCGCCCATGCGGACGATGAAGGTCAGCCGGCCGGGCTCGCGGTCGGGGTCGAGGCGGTCGACGTAGGTGAGCGCCTCGTCCACGGTCGTCGTCGGGCCCAGCTTGATCCCGATCGGGTTGCGGATCTTGGACGCGAACTCGATGTGCGCGCCGTCCAGCTGCCGGGTGCGCTCACCGACCCAGACCATGTGGCCGGAGGTGTCGTACAGGCTGCCGGTGCGCGAGTCGACGCGGGTCAGCGCCGACTCGTAGTCGAGCAGCAGCGCCTCGTGCGAGGCGTAGAACTCGACCGCCTTGAACTCGGCCGGGTCGGTGCCGCAGGCCTTCATGAAGTTCAGCGCGTTGTCGATCTCGCGGGCGAGCTGCTCGTAGCGCTGGCCGGACGGCGACTGCTTGACGAAGTCCTGGTTCCAGGCGTGCACCTGGCGCAGGTCGGCGTAGCCGCCGGTGGTGAAGGCGCGGACCAGGTTGAGCGTGGAGGCGGACGCGTTGTACATCCGCTTCAGGCGCTCGGGGTCCGGGACGCGGGCCTTCTCCGTGAAGGCGAAGCCGTTCACCGAGTCGCCGCGGTAGGTCGGCAGGGTCACGCCGTCGCGGGTCTCGGTGCCCTTGGAGCGGGGCTTGGAGTACTGGCCGGCGATGCGGCCGACCTTCACCACGGGCACGGAGGCCGCGTAGGTGAGGACGGCGCTCATCTGGAGGAGGGTCTTGAGCTTGGCCCGGATGTGGTCTGCGGACACCGCGTCGAAGGCCTCGGCGCAGTCGCCGCCCTGGAGCAGGAACGCCTCGCCCTTGGCGACGGCTCCCAGACGGGCACGCAGCTGGTCGCACTCGCCCGCGAAGACGAGCGGCGGATACGACTCGAGGTCCGCGATCACATCGCGCAGAGCCTCGGCATCCGGGTACTCGGGCTGCTGCGCCGCGGGAAGGTCACGCCAGGTGTTTACGTTCACGGTCACCCGACCCACATTACGGGGTCCGGTATGCCATCCACCCCTGCGACCACCAAATGAGACACCGGCCACGCGGAAGCAGCGGGTCCGCGGGTCAGGGCCGTCACCTTCGCCCCCTCCAACTCCTGATAATCTCACGCCACTTATTTCAATAGCGGGCAAAGCGACCAGGGGTGGGTGTGAGCCGAAGCGTGAGCAGTAGGCACAGGCAGCAGAGGAACGCGACGAGGAAGCTCCTTGCCTACGGGGTGGCCGGCGCGGTCGCCATGACCGCGATGGGCTCGGTGGCCGTCGCGTCGCCGCGCGCCGCGGGGACGGCGACGGCGACGGCGACGGCGACGGCGACGGACGGTGCGGGGCGGGGTGCCGGGTCGTCCCTCCAGTCCCGATTCGCCGACGCGGCCAAGGAGTTCAAGGTTCCGCAGAGCGTGCTGATGGCGGTCTCCTACCGGCAGACGCGCTGGGAGGACCACGGCGGAAAGCCCAGCACGTCGGGCGCGTACAACGTCATGGGGCTGACCCGGGTCACGCCCGCCGACGTGGAGCGGCCCGGCGACCAGGAGCGGCTCACCCATCTCGACCAGAGCGGCGACCCGGCGGTCATGAAGAAGTTCGACGCCCGGCGGGCGCTCGCCGCCGCCGCGCCCGGCGTCGACACCAGCGAGGCGCGGCTGCACACCCTGGACGCGGCCGCCCGGCTCATCGGCAAGCCGGTGCAGGCGGTACGCGACGACGCCGGGCAGAGTATCCGGGCGGGCGCGGCGCTGCTCGC
This sequence comes from Streptomyces sp. NPDC094147, assembly GCF_044764265.1. NCBI lineage: Bacteria > Bacillati > Actinomycetota > Actinomycetes > Kitasatosporales > Streptomycetaceae > Streptomyces > Streptomyces sp. NPDC094147. The sequence goes on from NZ_JBIWHT010000001.1 coordinate 365,944, forward strand.
CCGGTACCAGCGCGCGGCCACCGGCTCGCTGCCCGCCGCCCCGGGCGCCTGGTACCCGGCGGTGGCCCGCTTCAGCCAGGCCGCCGACGCCAAGGGCGCCGACCTCTTCGCGCGGCGCGTCTTCGACTCGGTCCGCTCCGGCGAGAGCCGGGTCACCTCCGGCGGCCAGCGCCTGACGCTGCCCGCGGACCGCACGGTCGAGCCCCTCAAGGCGTCGAAGGCGCCGCTGGCGGCACCGTCCGGGAGCGCGGCCCCGGCACCCGAGTGCCCGGCGGGCCTCGCCTGCGACTTCCAGCCGGCCGACCCGAACAACTACAACGTGGCGAACCGGCCGGACAACGGCTTCGACATCCGGCAGATCGTGATCCACGACACGGAGACCGGTTACCAGAACGCCGTCAACACCTTCCGGAACCCGACGAGCAGCGCCAGCGCGCACTACGTCGTCAAGGACGACGGCAGCCTCGTCACGCAGCTGGTGGCGACGAAGGACGAGTCGTACCACGCGGGCAACAAGACCGTGAACATGCACGCCCTCGGCATCGAGCACGTGGGCTTCGCCATGAAGGCGGGCAGCTGGTACGGCGAGCCGCTGTACGAGTCGTCCGCCACGCTGGTGAAGTACCTGGCCGGCAGGTTCGGCATCCCGCTCGACCGCGAGCACATCATCGGCCACGACGAGGTGCCCGGTCCGCTGGACGCGTACGTGGCCGGACAGCACTGGGACCCGGGCCCGTTCTGGGACTGGAACCACTACATGTCCCTGCTCGGCGCCGACGCCGGGGACACCGGCCGGCCGCTGACGGCCGGGCAGGTCGTCAAGGTCGTGCCGCCCTTCAGCCCGCAGACGACGACGTACCTCGACCCCGCCACCAAGGTCCGCGCCACGTTCGACGAGCCGGTCAGCTTCGGCTACCTGTACGCCTCCCCGTCGGCCGACGGCGCCCCGCTGTCCGACCCGTACCTGGGTTCGCAGCTCGCGACGGAGGGCCCGAACTGGGCCGACAAGGTCGTGGCCGGCGGCCAGTACGTCGTCGCCGACCGGCAGGACGACTGGACGGCGATCTGGTACGGCGGGCAGAAGGCCTGGTTCTACAACCCGGACGGCCGCTACACCGCCGCGGTGGACCCCTCGGCCCCGGTCGTCCTGAAGGCGAAGGGCGGCGCCGCGATCCCGGTCTACGGGCGCTCCTACCCCGAGGACTCGGCGTACGCGGGCACCGGCGTCCCGGTGCAGGGCAGCAACTCGGCGTCGCTGACGAAGTACAGCGTCCCGGCCGACCAGGCGTACGTCGCCGCCGGTGCCCCGGTCGCGGGTGACTACTACTACGGCGGCACGACGCTCGGCACCCTGGTCAAGGGCGCCCAGACCTTCTACCCGATCCGCTACAACCACCGGATCGCCTGGGTGAAGGCGGCCGACGTCGAGCAGATCACCCCGGCCGGGCCGGGCTGTCCCATGGGGTAAGGTGCCGGGCATGTTCGCGCACTCGACCCAGAACTGGTGGTGGACCGCTCATCCGGCGGCCCGCTGATCTCTGCGCGTACTCAGACTCGCGAAGGCCGCCCCGAGGGGCGGCCTTCGGTGTTTCCCGGGCCGTTCCTCCCGCTCACCATCGGAAGGAACCCCAACTCATGCTCATCCAGAGGCTGTTGGACGAATCATGCCCGCCGTTCGCGCTGCTCCGCAGGCGCACCCCGGGCCGCGACCACGACACCGTGGAGCTGTTGATCGGCGAGGTCCACGAGGCCGAACGGCTCGGTGATCTCCCGGTCGGCGACCGGCCCGCGCTCGCCCTGGTGCCGTTCCGGCAGATCAGGGAGCGCGGCTTCGACGTCCGCGACGACGGGACCCCGCTCGCGGTGCTCGTCGCGGACGAGACGTACGAACTGCCGCTCGCGGACGTGCTCGCCGAGCTGCCCGCGCACGACGTACGGGTCGAGGGCGGCGGCTTCGACGTCGGCGACGACGCGTACGCGGAGATCGTCCGGCGGGTGATCGAGGACGAGATCGGCCGGGGCGAGGGCGCGAACTTCGTCATCCGGCGCACCTTCACCGGCGAGATCCCGGGCTTCGGCCGGTCCGACGCACTGGCCCTGTTCCGGCGTCTGCTGACCGGCGAGCGGGGCGCGTACTGGACGTTCGTCGTGCACACGGGCACCCGTACCCTGGTCGGCGCGAGCCCCGAGGTCCATGTGCGGATGACCGGCGGCACGGTCGTCATGAACCCGATCAGCGGGACCTACCGCTACCCGGCGGGCGGCCCGGCCCCCGAGGACCTGCTGGCCTTCCTCGCCGACCGCAAGGAGACCGACGAGCTGTCGATGGTGGTCGACGAGGAGCTCAAGATGATGTGCACGGTCGGCGACATGGGCGGCGTCGTGATCGGCCCCCGCCTCAAGGAGATGGCCCATCTCGCGCACACCGAGTACGAGTTGAGGGGCCGCTCGTCGCTCGACGTACGGGACGTGCTGCGCGAGACGATGTTCGCGGCGACGGTCACCGGGTCGCCGGTGCAGAACGCCTGCCGGGTGATCGAGCGGTACGAGCCCGGCGGGCGCGGCTACTACGCGGGCGCGCTCGCCCTGCTCGGCCGGGACACGGGCGGCACCCAGACGCTGGACTCGCCCATCCTGATCCGCACGGCGGACATCTCCCCGGACGGGCGGCTCAGGGTGCCGGTCGGGGCCACCCTGGTACGGCACTCGGACCCGGCGGGCGAGGTCGCCGAGACCCATGCCAAGGCAGCCGGCGTCCTGGCGGCGCTCGGGGTGCGCCCCGGCCGCCCGCACACCGATTCCGGGCGGCCCCGGCTCGCGGACGATCCCCGGGTGCGGGCCGCCCTCGACGCCCGGCGGGCGGACCTCGCGCCGTTCTGGCTGCGGATGCAGGACCGGCCCGCCGAGCCGGCCGGCTCGGCGCTGGTGGTGGACGGCGAGGACACCTTCACGGCGATGCTGGCGCATGTGCTGCGCTCGGTGGGCCTGTCGGTGTCCGTGCTCCGCTACGACGCCCCGGAGCTGCCCTCGCGGGTGCTCGGCCACGAGGGGCCGGTGATCCTCGGTCCCGGTCCCGGCGATCCCTCGGACGCGGCCGACCCGAAGATGGGGCTGCTGCGTCCGCTGGCGGCGGAGCTGCTGCGCTCGCACCGGCACGGGCTGCTCGGTGTCTGCCTCGGGCACGAGCTGATCGCGGCGGAGCTCGGCCTGGAGATCGTGCGCAAGCGGGTGCCGTATCAGGGGGCGCAGGTGCGGATCGACCTGTTCGGGCAGGAGGAGACAGTCGGCTTCTACAACAGCTTTGTGGCGCGGTGCGAGGGGGCGGCGGCGGGGGTGGAGCTGGCCCGGGACGCGTCGACGGGCGAGGTGCACGCCCTGCGGGGTGCGGGCTTCGCGGGCATCCAGTTCCACCCGGAATCGGTGCTGACCCTGCGCGGCCCGGAGCTGGTCCGGGACCTGCTGGCGGGGGTGGCGGCGGTGCGCTGAGTCGCGCCCCCGAGGTCAGGGGGCAGTCGGGACCAGGACGTTCTCGGTGTGGCGGCCCGCCACATAGGCCGCCACGTTCTCCACCGTCGTCGCGACGATCTGGCCCACCGCGTCCTGGGTGTAGTACGCCTGGTGCGAGGTGACCACGACGTTCGGGAACGTCACGAGCCGGGCCAGGGTGTCGTCCTCGACGACCTCCAGCGACTTGTCGAGGAAGAACAGGCCCGCCTCGGCCTCGTACACGTCGAGGCCGATCCCGGCGAAGCGCCCCTTGCGCAACTCCCCCACCAGCGCGTCCGTGTCGACGAGTCCACCCCGGCTGGAGTTCACCAGGATCGCGTCGTCCTTCATCGCCGCGAGTTCCGCGCGCCCGATGAGGTGCTGCGTCGATGGCAGCAGCGGCACATGCAGGCTGATCAGGTCCGCGTTCGCGAAGAGCTCGTCCTTCTCGACGTACTTCATGCCGAGCTCCAGGCAGGCCGGGTTCTGTGCCACGTCCCAGCCGAGCAGGGTCATGCCGAAGCCGTGGGCGATCCGGGTGAACGCCTCGCCGATCTTTCCGGTGCCGAGCACGCCGACCGTGCGGCCCCGCATGTCGCGGCCGAGCAGCCCGTCGAGGCGGAAGTCGAAGTCGCGGGTGCGGTTGGAGGCCCGCACGATCCGGCGGTTCACCGCCATCGCCAGGGTCCAGGCGAATTCGGCGACGGAGTACGGGGAGTAGTAGGAGACCCGCGCGATGGTCAGGCCGAGGCGTTCGGCCATGTCCAGGTCGATGTTGTTGAAGCCGGTGGACCGCTGGGCGATCATCCGGGTCCCGCCGGCCGCCAGGCTCCGCAGCACCCGGGCGTTGAGGTTGGCGTTGACGCTGGTGGAGATCACTTCGTACCCGGCGGCGATGGGGGCCGTGTCCTCGGTGAGGAAGACGTCCAGGCAGCGGACGTCGTGGTGTCCCTCGAAGGCCTTCTCGATCAGCGGCTTCTCATCGGCCTGCACGCCGAATGCCAGGATTTCCACGACTTTCCCCTTATTGGCGTCCATGGCTTTTCCGACCGATCAGCGAGATATACGGGCTATGGGCCGGATATCGCGAATATACGGCCCACAGCCCGGACCCGCCCGGCCGGATCAGCCGAAGAAGACGCCCACCTCGGCGTAGAGCGCGGGGTCCACGGTCTTCAGCTTCGAGGTCGCCTCGGAGATCGGCACCCGCACGATGTCGGTGCCGCGCAGCGCGACCATCTTGCCGAAGTCGCCGTCGCGCACCGCCTCGATGGCGTGCAGCCCGAAGCGGGTGGCGAGCCACCGGTCGAAGGCGCTCGGGGTGCCGCCGCGCTGAACGTGGCCGAGGACGGTGGTCCTGGCCTCCTTGCCGGTCCGCTTCTCGATCTCCTTGGCCAGCCATTCGCCGACGCCGGACAGCCGGACGTGCCCGAAGGAGTCGAGCGTGCCGTCCTTGAGCACCAGCTCGCCGTCCTTCGGCATGGCGCCCTCGGCGATGACGACGATCGGGGCGTACGAGGCCTTGAAGCGGGAGGTGATCCAGCCGCAGACCTGGTCGACGTCGAAGCGCTGCTCGGGGATGAGGATGACATTGGCGCCGCCGGCCAGACCGGAGTGCAGGGCGATCCAGCCCGCGTGCCGGCCCATGACCTCCACGACGAGCACCCGCATGTGGGACTCGGCCGTGGTGTGCAGCCGGTCGATGGCCTCCGTCGCGATGCCGACGGCGGTGTTGAACCCGAAGGTGTAGTCGGTGGCGGACAGGTCGTTGTCGATCGTCTTCGGTACGCCGACGCACTTGATGCCGTACTCGTCGCTGAGGCGGGCCGCGACACCCAGGGTGTCCTCGCCGCCGATCGCGATCACGGCGTCGATCTCGTACTTGGCGAGGTTCTCCTTGATGCGGCGGACGCCGTTCTCCGCCTTCAGGGGGTTGGTGCGCGAGGAGCCGAGAATGGTGCCGCCGCGCGGCAGGATGCCGCGCACCGCCGGGATGTCCAGCTTGACGGTGTCGCCCTCCAGCGGGCCGCGCCAGCCGTCCTTGAACCCGGTGAACTCGTATCCGTACTCCTGCGCACCCTTGCGGACGATGCCCCGGATGACGGCGTTGAGCCCGGGGCAGTCACCGCCTCCGGTCAGTACTCCGACCCGCATGGAATGGTCCCTTCGCCTGGGAGTGACGTACGCGGTCCACGCTAGTGGTGACGTACGTCACTCCGGGATGGGGCGAAAGGTCAATTCGCGGGACGGGGGCGGGAGTTGACGGACCGTCGTTCACCCGCACGGGGGACGCCCCGGTCAGGCGTCGTCCACGCTGTCGAGGCCGCGCTCTATCGCGTACCGCACGAGCTCCACCCTGTTGTGCAGCTGGAGCTTGCCCAGGGTGTTCTGCACGTGGTTCTGCACCGTGCGGTGCGAGATGACCAGGCGCTCGGCGATCTGCTTGTAGCTCAGGCCCTTGGCGACCAGGCGCAGCACCTCGGTCTCGCGCTCGGTGAGCTGCGGGGCCTTAGGCTCGTCGGCGGTGGCGGACGCCGGGTCCCTGGCGAGCCTGCGGTACTCGCCGAGGACGAGGCCGGCCAGGCCCGGGGTGAACACCGGGTCACCGACGGCCGTGCGGCGGACCGCGTCGGTCAGCTCCTCGGTGCTGGCCGACTTGAGGAGGTAGCCGAGCGCGCCGGACTTCACCGCTTCCAGTACGTCCGCGTGCTCGCCCGAGGCCGACAGGACGAGCACCCGCAACGCCGGGTTGGCGGCGACCAGTTCCTTGCAGACCTGGGCGCCGGGCAGGCCCGGCAGGTTGAGGTCGAGGACCAGGACGTCGGGCGCCACGGCCTGGGCCCTGCGCACCGCCTGCGGCCCGTCGCCGGCCGTGGCGACCACGTCGAAGCCGGCGGCCGCGAGGTCCCGGGCCACCGCGTCGCGCCACATCGGGTGGTCGTCGACCACCATCACCTTCACCGTCGCATCGGCCCGCACCGCTTGCTGCTCCGTCATCCGCGCCGTCCCGCCTTCCCCCGTGGAACCTTCAGTTCGACTTCTGTGCCCTGGCCCGGCACGGAGATCAGCTCCGCCGTGCCGCCCAGGTCCCGCAGCCGGCCCCGGATCGAGAGGGCGACGCCCATGCGCCCCTCCCCCTCGGCCTGGTCGAGCCGGCCCGCCGGGATGCCGGGACCGTCGTCCCGTACCGTCACGATCACTTCGTCCCCCCAGTCCTCGACCAGGATCCAGGCCTGAGCCAGCTCCCCCGCATGTCTGCTCACATTGTCCAACGCGGCACTGACAGCGGCCGCGAGCTCCTTGGCCGCCGAGGGCGGCAGCAGCACCGGAGCGCCCGGTTCCGCGAAGGAGACCCTCGACCCGGCGTGCGGGGCGAGCAGCGAGCGCAGATCGGTCCCGGCGCCGTCGCCGGGCTCGTCGTCAACCTCCACCGCGCGGACGACGGCGCCGTTCGCGGCGTCCTCGGAGGCCCGGGTGGGCGGCACCAGGCCGCTGGAGACCAGGGTGCGCAGGGCGACCTCCTGCTCGCCGGCCATCCGGCCGAGCTCGGCGGCCTCGCCGCCCAGAGCGGTGCCCCGGCGCTGCACCATGGCGAGCACCTGGAGCACGCTGTCGTGGATGTCGCGGGCGAGGCGCTCGCGCTCGCGGGTGGCCGCCTCGATCTCCAGGGCGCGCGCGAGGGTCGCCTCACTGGCGCGCGCCACCTCGACGATGTAGCCGACGGCGATGGAGGCGATCCACACCAGGATCACGTTGTGGAAGGTGTCCCGGGTGGGGCTGCCGCGCTCGACGATGTTGGCGACGGCCACCAGCGAGGAGGCGAATCCGGCCCAGCGCCAGCCGCCCTTGATGGCGAAGGCCAGGACCGATCCGGCCGTCGCGATCGTCGGCAGCGTCGGGCTGTCGAAGTGCTGGGCGTCCACGTCGGCGACCGGTGTCAGCAGGATGCCGACGATCACCACGGTGAGGTCGACGGCCAGGAAGCGCTTGGTGCAGGCGGCCGCGTTCGCCACCCTGGGCAGTGTGGCGAAGTTCCAGAGGGTGAGCACCGAGAGGTAGCCGATGCCCACCCAGGGCCGCTCGAACTTTCCGTAGCCGGTGGCGAAGATCACCACCGCGTAGACCGTGGTGAGCACCCGGTAGCCGGTCAGCGCCCGCCACAGCGGCAGCTCCACCGACATCCGTACGACCCGTTCGCGCTTGGCCACTTCCCCCACCCCTGGACGGACGGTCGGCTAGTCGCCGGGCTGTTCCGCCTGCTTGGCCTGCTCCGCCTCGCGGGCCCGTTCCGCCTTCTCGGCGGCCTTGTGCTCGTCGGCGATCCTTTTGGCCTCGTCGGCGATCTGGCGCTTGGCGGCCGTCGCGTAGATGTCGACGTACTCCTGGCCGGAGAGCTTCATGATCTCGTACATGACCTCGTCGGTCACCGAGCGCAGGATGAAGCGGTCGCCCTCCATGCCCTGGTAGCGGCTGAAGTCGAGCGGCTTGCCGATCCGGATGCCGGGGCGCATCAGCTTGGGGACGACCTTCCCCGGCGGCTGGATCTTCTCGGTGTCGATCATCGCGACGGGGATGACGGGGGCGCCGGTGGCCAGCGCCACCCGGGCCAGGCCGCCGGGCTTGCCGCGGTAGAGGCGGCCGTCGGGCGAGCGCGTGCCCTCCGGGTAGATGCCGAAGAGGCCGCCGCCCTTGATGACGTCGATGCCGGCGTTGATCGCCGCCTCGCCCGCGCCGCGGGCGCCCGAGCGGTCCACCGGGAGCTGGCCGACGCCCTTGAAGAACGCGGCCGTCAGCTTGCCCTTCACTCCGGGCGAGGTGAAGTACTCCGCCTTGGCGATGAAGGTGACCTTGCGGTCCAGGACGGCCGGCAGGAAGAACGAGTCCGAGAAGGAGAGGTGGTTGCTCGCGAGGATCGCCGGACCCTCGGCGGGAATGTTCTCCAGGCCCTCCACCCACGGCCTGAAGGCGAGCTTCAGCGACCCGCCGATGGAGAACTTCATTGCGCCGTAGATCAACTCGGATGCCTTCCTGTGCTTGTCGAACAGACCTTAACCCGTGCCGGGGCCGGGCCTCCCGCGCGACGGCTCTGGTCGGTGTCAGTCCGGTCGCGTACCGTGAAGTACGACTCCCCCGCACAACCCCGCCCCTGCTCATGAACAGGAGACCCCTGGTGCCGGTCCTCCCTGGAGCCGAGCCGTTCCGCCACGAGGGCGGAGAGGTCGGCGTCCTCCTCTGTCACGGCTTCACCGGTTCCCCGCAGTCGCTGCGCCCCTGGGCCGAATACCTGGCGGAGCGCGGCCTGACGGTCTCGCTGCCGCTCCTGCCCGGACACGGCACCCGCTGGCAGGACATGCAGCTCACCGGCTGGCAGGACTGGTACGCGGAGGTGGACCGCGCCCTGCGCGAGCTGCGCGAGCGCTGCACCCAGGTCTTCGTCTTCGGGCTCTCGATGGGCGGCGCGCTGGCGCTGCGGCTGGCCGCGAAGCACGGCGACGAGATCAGCGGCCTGGTGCTCGTCAACCCGGGCAACAAGGTGCACGGCGCGGCGGCCCGCGCGCTGCCGGTGGTCCGCCACTTCGTCCGCTCCACGAAGGGCATCGCCAGCGACATCGCCAAGGAGGGCTCCGAGGAGGTCGGCTACGACCGGGTGCCGCTGCACGCGGCGCACTCCCTGCGCAATTTCTTCCAGCTGGTGGACGGTGAACTGCCGCAGGTGACCCAGCCGTTGGTGGTCCTGCACAGCCCGCAGGACCATGTGGTCCCGCCGGCCGACTCGGCGCGCGTCCTCAGCCGGGTGTCCTCCACGGATGTCTGCGAGATCCTGCTGGAACAGAGCTACCACGTGGCGACGTTGGACCACGATGCGGAGCGGATCTTCGAGGAGAGCTACTCGTTCATCGGCCGCCTCGCTCCTAGCGTCGGGAAGAAGGGGAGCACGACCGGTGGCTGAGCACGACGCGGACCGCGAACCGCAGCCGATCGACGAAGAGGCTGCCTGGGCGGCGATCGTGGCGGGGTACGGCGAGGAGCCGGCCGACCCGCCGGGCGCCAAGCCGTTCAAGTCGGTGGAGGACCTCGCCCTGATCGAGGACGAGGCCGACGAGACGCCGGAGCCGAAGCCGGATCCCGCGCCCGACAAGGGCCAGGAAAGACCGGCGCTCGGCAGCTCGGTGGTGTTCGCGCCCGGCGTGGGCGGCCCCCGCGACTTCCAGCCGGCCGAGCCCGCCGACGACGACCTGGACGCCTCGGACGAGGGCCACTTCGTACCGCCGGAGCCGCCGCCCCTTCCGGAGGCCGACACCGCGGCGAAGTTCGCGTGGCTGGGCGTGGTGGGCGGCCCGCTGCTGCTCCTCCTCGCGGCGATCTTCGGCTGGGACATGACGTGGTGGCTCACCACCCTGGGCGTGGGCGGCTTCCTGGGCGGCATCGGCACGCTGTTCGCCCGCATGCAGCACGACGAGGACGACGACGACCCGGGCCACGGCGCGGTGGTCTGAAGGTGAGGCGCGGGGTCTGGGGGCACAAGCCCCCAGTCACCCCCTCGGCACTCGCAACGCCGCCAGCACCGGCAGATGGTCCGTGGCGGCTGCGAGGTCGTCCTGCGGAACCAGCCCCAACGGCACACCGCAGCCCAGCACTTCGACCCCCCGCGTGGCGAACACCGCGTCGATCCGCTGCTGCGGATCCCGGGGCGTGGAGGTGAACTCCCCGCCCCACGGCGCCACTTGCCAGCAGTCCTGGAGCACCCCGGCGAGCCGGGTGAAGCTGCGTCCGCCGGGCCGTTCGTTGAGGTCGCCGCCCGCGACGGCGTGCTCCACCCCCATCCCGGCCAGCCGGTCGAGCAGCGCCCCCGTCTGCTCGTACCGCTCGGCGCCCTGGAGGCTGAGGTGGGCGCTCAGGACGCCGATCCTGGCCCCGCCGATCCGTACCACCGCGGTCGCGAAACCGCGCCGGTGCAGGCCCGGGGTGAGCGGGAGCAGCACGTCCTCGGTGCGCTCCACGGTGGCCCGCAGCGAGCACAGCAGCATCGGACCCGCGGCCGTCGCGCCGCCGCTGAGCATCACCAGGTCGCTCGCCGCGGCGAGGCGTGCCGCGGCCTTGCGCCAGCGGAAGAAGCGGGGCGCCTCCTGGATGAGTACGAGATCGGGTGCGCAGGCGCGGATCACCCGGGCGAGGGCCGCGTTGTCGTCGCGCATCGAGCGGATGTTGTAGCTGAGAACGCGGATCACGGCCGAGCCGTTCTCCGTCGCGGACGCGGGCAGGCCGTCGGCAGGTGTCGTCATGGCCCACAACGTATGACAGCGCCCGCCGGGTCCGGGACCGGACTCGGCGGGCGCTGTCGGTGGCGGGTGCGTCACATGACGGGGTCGGGCTGCCGCGCCAGGTCGGCCGCGCCGACCAGACCGGCCTTGTTGCCGAGCTGGGCCGCGATCACGTCGGCGACCGGGCGCCAGTTCCCGCCGACCAGCCAGCGCCGGTAGGACTTGCGGATCGGGTCGAGCACCAGCTCGCCCTCGTCCGAGAGCCCGCCGCCCACGATGAACGCGGACGGGTCGAACAGCGAGGCCAGATCGGCGAGGCCCGCACCGGCCCAGCGGGCCAGTTCGCGGTAGGAGTCGACCGCGACCGGGTCGCCCTGCCGCGCGGCCACCGAGATGTGCTTGCCCTCGATGCCCTCGGGGGTGCCGTCGCCCAGCGCGAGCAGGACCTCGGCCCGCTCGGGGGTGGCGTTGGCACGCTGCTTGGCGTAGCGCACGAGCGCGCGGCCGGAGGCGTACTGCTCCCAGCAGCCCTGGCTGCCGCAGCCGCACAGCAGGCCGTCCGGCACCATCCGGATGTGGCCGAACTCGGCGGCCACGCCGAAGTGGCCGCGGCGCAGCTTGTTGCCGATGATGATGCCGCCGCCGAGGCCGGTGCCCAGGGTGATGCAGATGACGTTGCGGTGGCCCTTGCCGGCGCCGAAGCGGTACTCGCCCCAGGCGGCCGCGTTGGCGTCGTTCTCGACGACGACCGGGAGGCCGACGCGCTGCTCGACCTTCTCCTTCAGCGGTTCCTGGCGCCAGTCGATATTGGGCGCGAAGTAGACGGTGGACCGCTGGCGGTTGACGTAACCGGCGGCCCCGATGCCCACGCCCACGATCTCGTGTCCGGCGCGCGCGCCGTCGACGGCCGAGGCGATCGCGTCCACGATGGCATCGGGCGTGCCGGGAGTCGGCACCTTGTGGGTGGAGAGGATGTTGCCGTCCTCGTCGACCACGCCCGCCGCGATCTTCGTGCCGCCGATATCGACACCGATGGTGAGTCCCATGAATCCCTCAGTTCGGTCGAGCCCCGCTAGGGCCAACCGTACCCGAGCGGGGACGGCGCTCAGCGTGCCGAGCCCGCGTTCACCCCGGGGGTGAGTGCAGGTCCCGGCGCCGGTCGGGACCTCAGTCGAGGTCGATGTGCTCGGTGGCGCCGGGGCCTTCGTCCCGCTTGCGGTCGTCGGCGGCCGTCCAGCGGCGCTCGTGGCCCTCGACGGCGGAGCGGTAGGCGGCGAGCAGTTCGCTGCCGGCGGCGGCGAGGTGGTCGAAGACCTCGGGGTTGCGCTCGATGACGGGCTCGACGGCGGACTTCGCCTGACCGATCAGCTGCTGCACGGCGGTCTGGGCAGCCATGCCGGGCAGCGAGGACTGGACCCCCAGGACACCGGCGACCTTGTCGGAGACCGCGTCGAGGAGCTTGCGCAACTCGTCGGCGGCGGATCCCGTCGGGGTGCCGTACTCGGCGCGGCGGCGCGCCCTCTCGGCGGCGAGGTCCTCGGCGCAGGCGTCGGCCCAGGCATCCGCGTCGGGGGCGGGGTGCTCGGTGGCTTCGCTCATGGCGGACTCCAGCGGCTGGTGTTTCCTACGGGTCTGTTTCCTTCGACGTTACCCGAACGGGGGTACACCGTTCAGCGACCTCGGGGCCACAGCTCGGGATCGGGTGCGAACCGGACGTCCAGGACGCCGTCGTTCAGCCCGGCGCCGGTGACGGTGCAGCGGCGCAGCGCGGACGGCAGCGGCACGATGCGGCGGAACGGGCCGACGGTGAGCAGCAGTTCGTCGCCGCGCCGCACCAGGGCGAGCCCGTCCTTGACGGCGCCGGGCAGCACGAGGCGCCACACCAGGACGTTGTCCTCGGCGATCCGGTCCTCGATGGTCCACCGCGGAGCCGCGGCGTCGAGGTCGTCCGGCCCGCACCACCCGCCGTCGATCCGTTCCAGGTCGTCGTCGCCGCGCGGGTCGCGCCCGAGGTGCGCCACCTCGTGTACGGCGGTGAACTCGCCGGTCAGCTCGTCCAGGTGCTTGCGCTGCTGGGCGACGAGCCCGGCGAGCCAGGGGTCGGGGGTCTCGGCGGGCAGCAGCCGGTTGGCGACCACCGCGTCGAGGGCGAGTCCGTGCAGGGCGATGCCGAGCCGGGCGGTGCGCAGGGCGTCCGCGGCGGCCGGTCCGGGTTCCACGACGAGCCGTACGGTCGTGCCGGGGTCCTCCACCACGGCCTGGACGGCGGCCAGTTCGAGATCCCAGCGGGCGGCGGTCTCGTACAGCCACTGCGCGGGCATGGGCACCCCGGCGAGCTGGGCGAGGACCGGGCGCAGCGAGCGGGCGGCCTGGCGCTCGGGCGGCAGGAGCCGGCGCAGATAGCGGCGCAGCTGCTCGGGCAGGGCGAGGGCGGCGAGCGCACGGTCGGCCGGCGGGAGGTCCACGACGAGCAGGCCGGGGCCCTCGGCCGCGGCCTCGCGCAGGGCGCTGAGCAGGGCGAGCTGTTCGGCGCCGGGGAGCTCGGTGAGTTCCTCGGCGTCCAGGCGGGAGGCGCCCAGCAGGTCGAGGGCGGTGCCCGCGCGGTCCTGGAAGGCGAGGAGTTCGGTGCGGAAGTGCGCGGCCGAATCGATTCGGCGGACCGTGACGCCGCCGAGTTCGCCGGGTACGCGGTCCGAGGTCAGCAGGGTGACCCGGGTGCCCCGGCGGGCGGCGGCGAGTGCGGTCGCCGCCGCGACGGTGGTGCGGCCCGCGCCGCCGGGACCGGTGACGAGGACCGTACGCATCAGGCCGCGGAGCCCTCGGGGCCGCTCTCGACCCGCTTCTTCAGTCCGGCCAGGGCGCGGTCGATGATGACCTTCTCGGCCTTGCGCTTGATCATGCCGAGCATCGGGATCTTGACGTCGACGGTGAGCTGGTAGGTGACCTCGGTCGCCCCGCCGGGGGCGTCCGCCAGGGTGTACGAGCCGTCGAGGGCGCGCAGCATCTGGGACTTGACCAGGGTCCAGCTGACCTTGTTGCCGTTCCAGGTGTAGGCGAGGGTGTGGTCGTCCTTGATGGCGCCCGCGTCGAGCAGCAGCCGCACCTTCTCGGCGTGACCGGCGGCGTCGGTGGAGAGCACCTCGGCCTCCTTCACCTCGCCGGTCCACTCGGGATAGCGGGCGAAGTCCGCGATCACTCCCATGACGTCGGCGGGGGCCGCCTCGATGGTGATAGACGAGCTGGTGTGTTCCGCCATCGTCGTGGCTCCTCCAGTGCGCGGTCCGGTGGGTCTGAATCTCCCCCCGCCCGGCCTTGGCCTGGAGCGCGGGGAGGTGTGCGTGCAGGCTATCGCGTACGGGCCGGGCGCCGGTCCAGTGGCCGGATCACCACTCCAGGGCGAAGGGCCGGGAGGTGGCCGCGAAGTGGCCGACGTTGACGCACTCGGTGCGGCCGATGCGCATCCGCCGGGCCAGCGGCTGGTGGACGTGGCCGAACAGCGAGTAGCGGGGCCGGGTCCTGCGGATCGCGGCGAGCAGGGCGCGCGAGCCGCGCTCGAAGCGGCGCGCGACGGTGTCGTACACCAGCTCCGGGACCTCGGGCGGGATGTGCGAGCAGAGCACGTCGACCTCGCCGAGCGCCTCGACCTTCGCGGCGTACTCCTCGTCGGAGATTTCATAGGGCGTTCGCATCGAGGTCCGCAGCCCGCCGCCCACGAAGCCGAAGACGCGCCCGGCTATCTCCACCCGCTGGCCGTCCAGGACGGTGGTGCCCGGCCCCGCGTACTGCGGCCACAGGTCCGGCATGTCGACGTTGCCGTACGTGGCGTACGTCGGGGCGGGGAAGGCGGCGAACATCTCGGCGTACTGGCGCCGGACCGCCGCCTCGATCGCGGCCTCCCGGTCGAGCCCGGCCCACAGCGAACGTGCCAGCTCACGGGCCTCGTCGAAGCGCCGGGCGGTGCGCAGGGCGACGATCGCGTCGGCGTTCTCGACGCCGAAGAGGTCGGGGAAGATGCCGCGCGAGTGGTCGGCGTAGTCGAGGAAGAGGACGAGGTCACCCAGGCAGACGAGCGCGTCCGCCCCATGACCCGCCCTGGCGAGGCCCTCGGCGTTCCCGTGCACGTCACTGACCACATGAACTCGCATGAAGGCCACCTTAGGCCGTCGGACCTGCGGTTACTTCCGAGTCCTGAAAGGTGTGGACTACTGTGCGCGAAGCAGTGTCAAACATGTGTGACGCACGGAACATCTGGCCAGAACCCCCTATCGGGAACCCACTACCCATGGGTAACGTCCGGGCAGTCCAGTCGTGCTCGGAGTTCCGCCCCCCACGGAATCCCCGGGCACCTGCCCGATCTTGGACCGCAGCCGGTGCGTCACACAGAGCCGTGGCACCGGCGCCCGATGAGGAGCAGCAGTCTTGCGCGAGTTCAGCCTTCCGGCCCTGTACGAGGTCCCTTCGGACGGCAACCTGACGGATCTGATCCGCCGCAATGCCGCTCAGCATCCCGATGTCGCGGTGATGGGCCGCAAGATCGCGGGTGCCTGGGCCGATGTCACCGCCCGCCAGTTCCTCGCCGAGGTGCGCGCCGTCGCCAAGGGCCTGATCGCCGCCGGCGTCGAGGCCGGCGACCGGGTGGCCCTGCTCTCGCGGACGCGGTACGAGTGGGTGCTGCTCGACTTCGCGATCTGGAGCGCGGGCGCCGTCACCGTCCCGGTGTACGAGACCAGTTCGCCCGAGCAGATCCAGTGGATCCTCGGCGACTCCGGCGCGACCCTGGCCGTCGTCGAGTCCGAGGCCCACCAGGCCTCGGTCGTCGCGGTCCAGGGCGGCCTGCCCGCCCTCAAGGGCATCTGGCAGATCGAGGCCGACGCCATCGCCCGGCTCACCGAGACCGGCGCGGACGTCTCCGACGAACTGCTGGACGCCCGGATGTCCTCGGCGCACGCCGACGACCCGGCCACCATCGTCTACACCTCGGGCACCACCGGCCGCCCCAAGGGCTGTGTGCTGACCCACCGCGCCTTCTTCGCCGAGTGCGGCAACGTGGTGGAGCGCCTCAAGCCCCTCTTCCGTACCGGCGAGTGCTCGGTCCTGCTGTTCCTGCCCGCCGCGCACGTCTTCGGCCGGCTGGTCGAGGTGGCCTCCGTGATGGCGCCGATCAAGCTCGGCTGCGTACCGGACATCAAGAACCTGACCGATGAACTCGCCTCGTTCCGGCCGACGTTGATCCTCGGGGTGCCGCGCGTCTTCGAGAAGGTCTACAACTCGGCGCGGGCCAAGGCGCAGGCCGACGGCAAGGGCAAGATCTTCGACAAGGCCGCGCACACGGCGATCGCGTACAGCAAGGCGCTCAGCACGGACGCCGGGCCCTCGGTGGGTCTGAAGGTCAAGCACAAGGTCTTCGACAAGCTCGTCTTCAGCAAGCTGCGGGCGGTGCTCGGCGGGCGCGGCGAGTACGCGATCTCCGGCGGCGCGCCGCTCGGCGAGCGGCTCGGCCACTTCTTCCGCGGCATCGGCTTCACGGTCCTGGAGGGCTACGGCCTGACCGAGTCCTGCGCCGCGACCGCGTTCAACCCCTGGGACCGGCCGAAGATCGGCACGGTCGGGCAGCCGCTGCCGGGTTCGGTCGTACGGATCGCGGACGACGGCGAGGTGCTGCTGCACGGCGAGCACCTGTTCTCGGGCTACTGGAACAACGAGACGGCGACCGCCGAGGCGCTGGCCGACGGCTGGTTCCACACCGGTGACATCGGCACCCTCGACGAGGACGGCTACCTCGCGATCACCGGCCGCAAGAAGGAGATCATCGTCACCGCGGGCGGCAAGAACGTGGCCCCCGCGGTCATCGAGGACCGCATCCGCGCGCACGCGCTGGTCGCGGAGTGCATGGTGGTCGGCGACGGGCGGCCGTTCGTGGGCGCGCTCGTCACCCTGGACGAGGAGTTCCTGGGCCGCTGGGCCGAGGAGCACGGCAAGCCCGCGAGCAGCTCCGCGGCCTCGCTGCGCGACGACGCGGAGCTGCTCGCCGAGGTGCAGCGGGCGGTGGACGACGGCAACGCGGCGGTCTCCAAGGCGGAGTCGGTCCGCAAGTTCCGCGTCCTGGCCTCCCAGTTCACCGAGGAGGCGGGGCACATCACGCCGTCGCTGAAGCTGAAGCGCAACGTGGTGGCGAAGGACTTCGCCGACGAGATCGAGGCGATCTACACCCGCTGAGCCCCCGGCGGGGCCGGGGTTCGGGAGCTGTGCCGCGGGGGCTGGATTCCGGCCCCCTTACAGCAGCCCCCTCAGCTTCTCCGCCAGGAGATCCCAGCGCCACTTCTCCTCGACCCACTCGCGGCCCCGCTCCCCCATGCGGCGCCGCAGTTCGGCGTCCTGGAGCAGGGTCACGATGCGGTCCGCCGAGTCCTGCGGGACGTCGCCGCGCACGACCCACCCGGTCTCGCCGTCGAGGACCGCGTCCGGTGCGCCGCCCGAGTCGCCCGCGACCACGGGCAGGCCGGTCGCCGACGCCTCCAGGTACACGATGCCGAGGCCCTCGACGTCCAGGCCGCCGCGCCGGGTGCGGCACGGCATCGCGAACACGTCGCCCGCCCCGTAGTGCGCGGGCAGTTCCTCCCAGGGCACCGCGCCGGTGAAGCGCACGGAGGCCGCGACCCCGGTGTCCGCCGCGAGTTTGCGCAGCTCGGCCTCGTACGGCCCGCCGCCGACGATGAGCAGCACCGTCTCCGGCACCTGCGCGAGGACCGCCGGCATGGCGAGGATCAGGGTGTCCTGCCCCTTGCGCGGCACGAGCCGCGAGACGCAGACCACCACCGGCCGGTCGGCGAGCCCGAGCCGTTCGCGTACGGCGTCGCCGCCGGAGCCGGGGTGGAAGGTCTTCTCGTCGACGCCGGGCGGGAGTTGGACCATCCGGGCCGCGGCCTGCTGGGTCAGCGCGCCCGCGATCCGGGACCGGGTGTACTCACCCAGATAGGTGATCGTGTCCGTGCCCTCGCCGATCCTCCGGAGCAGCTGCCGCGCGGCGGGCAGCTGGGCCCACCCCGCCTCGTGCCCGTGCGTGGTCGCCACCACGCGCTCGGCGCCGGCCCTGCGCAGCGCGGGCCCCATGAGGCCGAGCGGCGCCGCCGCCCCGAACCACACCGAGGAGCAGCCGTGCTCGCGCAGCAGCCCGACGGCCCGCCGGGTGACCCGGGTCGTCGGCAGCAGCATCGTGGTGGCGTCCCGTACGACGGTGAACGGCTGCTCGGCGTCGAAGGCGGCGGTCGCCTCGATGCCCTCCCGGCTCCGCTTCCACGTCGAGGCGTAGACGACGACCTGCTCGGGGTCCAGCCGCAGCGCCATGTTGTGCAGGAACGCCTGGATCCCGCCGGGGCGCGGCGGGAAGTCATTGGTCACGATCAGGGTCTTGTGCATCGCCGCCGACAGTACCCAACGCGGGGCGCGGAACCGAAAGGGCAGCTCGCGGACTGGACCGGCGGGACGCAACCCGCAGCTCGCGAGGCGGGCCGCACAACGCGACGGGCACCCCGCGGGCGCGGCGCGGCGCGGCCCCGTCTGACGGCCGGCGCCCGTCCGCACCCGGCATCATGGCTGACTCCGGCCCCCGAAACGAGGACGAGGCGGACCTCATGAGCATCCCCCGGCGCACCCTCGCCGTGGCGGCCACCTGGGCCGCGACCCGCTGTCTGCTGCTGCTCTGCGTGTTCCGGGTGGCGGTGCTGCCGGGCCCGGACGTCACCAGCGACGTGCACGTCATCTACCAGGGCTGGTCCCAGGTCCTGCAGACCGGCACGTACCCGCTGGACGACGTCACCTGGCAGTACCCGCCGGCCGCGGCGCTCGCGATCCTCTCCCCCGGGGCGCTGCCCTTCCTCGGCTACGCCTCGGCCTTCTTCGTGCTCGCCTTCCTCGCCGACGCACTGGTCTTCGCCCTCCTGACGTACGCGGCGGGGCGCCCCGGCAAGTCGTTGAACGGCGCCTGGGTGTGGACCGTCGGCGTGCCGCTGCTCGGCCCGACCGCGTACGCCCGCTACGACCTGATGGTGACCGCCGTCGCCGTCGCGGCGCTGCTGGCGGGCGCCCGCCGTCCCCGGGTCCTCGGGGCGCTCGCCGCTTTCGGGGCGCTGCTCAAGGTGTGGCCGGTGCTGCTGCTGGTGCGCGCCCCGCGCCGGGCCTGGTCGGCCGCCGCCGTCACCGCGGCCGGGCTTTCGGTGGCGTGCGTCGCGGCGGCGCCGGGCGCGTTCGCCTTCCTCGCCTTCCAGCGGGACCGGGGCACGGAGGTCGAGTCGCTGGGAGCACTGGTCTTCCAGGTGGCCCGGCACTTCGGCTGGCCGGGCCGGGTGCAGCTGAACTACGGCTCGGTGGAGTTCCTGGGACCGTACGTCCCGCTGGTGTCCGCCCTCGCGCTGGCACTGAGCGCGCTCGCCTTCGGCTGGCTGCTGTTCTGGCGGGTCAGGGCCCGGGGCCCGCTGCGTCCGAGCACCCTCGCGGACGCCGCCTTCACCGCGGTGCTGCTCTTCACCACCACCAGCCGGGTCATCAGCCCCCAGTACCTGCTGTGGCTGGTCGGCCTGGCCGCGGTGTGCCTCGTCTTCCGCCGCGGCCCGATGACCCGCCCCGCCCAACTCGTCCTGGTCGCCACCGGCGTGACGCTCCTGGAGTTCCCGATCTGGTTCTCCCACGTGGTGGCCGGCGACTGGCTGGGCATCCTCCTCCTCGCCGTACGCAACGGCCTCCTGATCACCGCGTGCCTGCTGTCCTGCCACCGCCTGTGGCAGTCGACGGCCACCGCCCGCAACCACCCGCCCCTCCCCCACCAACCGGCCCGCACAACCGAACCGTCAAGCACCTCCTGACCCCGCACACACCGCCAGAGCCGCACGACAGCGGCACACTGAACGGCCATGGCCAGCGCCGTCCCCAGACAGACACCGGGCAGCCCCAGCCCCGAAAGCCCCTGGGCGAGCACCAGTTGAAGCACCACCCCGCACCCGGTGATCCGCGCCAGAAGCGGGCTGCCGCCACTGCCCTCGAAGATCCCGCCGAGCGCGATGTAGCAGGAGAGCAGCACCAGACAGGGGCCGAGGCAGCGCAGATACAGCGCCCCCGCGTCGGCCACCTCTCCCCGCGCGCCGAACGCCGCCATGATCCAGGGCGCGGCGGCCGACAGCACGAGGAGCGCCCCGAGCCCGACCGCCCCCGACATGCGCAGCGCCTCCCGCCCGACGGCCCACCGTTCGTCGCGCCCGGCACCGAGCAGCTGCGCGGTGTGGATCGCGGCGGCCTGGCGTACGGAGTAGAAGGCCATGGTCGCCACGTACATCGCCTTGGTGGCGATCCCGTACGCGGCGACCTCGGCGACGCCGATCCGGGCGACCACGGCGACCAGGACGAGCGCCCCGGCCATCCGCACCACGAAGTCGGCCGACATGGGAAGGCCGGTCCTGAAGGTGCGGCGCAGATCGGCGGCGAGTCCGCGCGGCGAGGGCCCGGCCGCGCGCAGCACGGCGTTGCGCCGCAGCGCCGCGAGCCCCCACCCCAGCGCGGCCGCCCGCCCGAGCACCGTGGCGATGGCGGCGCCCCGCACGCCCAGGCCGAACCCCAGGATGAGCAGCGGGTCGAGACCGAGGATCAGCCCGTTGGCGAGCAGGGCGAGGCGCATCGGGGTGCGGGTGTCGCCCGCGCCCTTGAGGATGCCGTCCACGACGTTGGTGGCGAAGAAGACCGCCATGCCGGGCAGCGCGACGGAGAAGTACCCGGTGGCGAGCGGGAGCGCGGACCCGCCGCCACCACCGAGCACCAGACGGGCCAGCGGCTCCCGGCACGCGTACCCGCCCACCGCGACGACCGGCGTGACAAGCGCCCACAGCCCCCACCCGCCCCGCACGGCCGCCCGCACCCCGCCCGGATCCCCGGCACCCCTGGCCCGCGCGACCAGAACGGTCGTCCCCGAACCGGCCATGAGGACGACCCCGAGCAGCACGTTCTCGGTGTTGGTCGCGACGGCCACCGCGGCGACCGCGTCCCCGCCGAGCCGCGCGACCCAGACCATGTTGATGATTCCGGCCGTGACCCCGGCCAGGAGCTCGAAGTAGACCGGAAGCGCGAGCGCCACCAGCCGCTTGCGATGAGCAGCCGCCCCCATGACCCATCCCCTCGTTTCGCTGTACCTCGATTCGAGGTAGCTCGATAAGAGGTACCATGACGCAGGGCAACCGGACAAGACGAGGGGCGCGCATGCTGGAGCTGTCGATCCTGGGGTTCCTGTACGAGGAGCCCCTGCACGGCTATGAGCTCAAGGAGCGCATCAAGGGGCTCAGCGGGCACATCCGGCCGGTCAGCGACGGGGCGCTCTACCCGGCGATCACGCGGCTGGTGAAGGCGGGCCTTCTGGAGCAGCGCACCGAGCCGGGCAGCGGGGCCGCGCCGCGGCGCATCCTCTCGCTCACCGACGCGGGCCGCGCCGATCTCCTGGAGCGGCTGCGGCACCCCAAGGATGTCGAGATCACCGACGGGCAGCGGTTCTTCACCCTGCTCGCGTTCCTGCGCCACCTCCCCGACCCCGCCGAACAGGCCGCCGTCCTCAAGCGGCGGCAGATGTTCCTGGAAACCCCCTCCAGCTTCTTCTACCGCGAGGGCCGGCCCGTCGCGGCCGAGGAGGTACCGGACCTGTTCCGGCACGGGATGCTGCGGATCGCGCGGGCCACGGCGGCCGAGGAGACGAAGTGGCTCGCCGAGGCCGTCGAGCAGCTGGGTCGGGGGTGATCAGGTCAGCTGGTCGCGTACGTAGGCGCGCCACATCGTGGTGAACTCCCTTGGGGACAGGCCGAGTTCCTCGGTCATGGCCTTCTCCACTGCGCCCTCGCGGTGCGGCTGGTCGCCCACCTTGGTGTAGAAGCGGGCCAGGGTGGCCTCGCCCCAGTGGGCCGCGATCAGGCGGCAGGCCAGCCAGCCGCCCTCGTACGCCCTGGCGAGCCGGTCCGCGCCGCCGTCGAAGCCGAAGTCGGCGTCGGTCGGCAGGTCCGCGGGGAGGTCACCGGCGCGGACCGCCTGCTGGAGTTCGGGGGCGGCCTGCGGGGCGGTGCGGCCGGTGTCGCGGTAGCCGACCCAGTCCGCGTACCCCTCCGAGAGCCACATCGGGGTGGCGGGCGAGGTGTGGGCGCGGGTGGCGACATGGGTGGTCTCGTGGGTGAGCACGACCCGGCGGCCCAGATCGCCGAGGACCGAGTACGCCTCCGGGTTGACGATCACCCGGTCCGCGGGGGCCGCCGCCGCGCCGCCCGCCTCGCCGGTGGTCACCGCGGCGATCCCCCGGTAGGACGCGGCGGGCGCCCCGAGCAGCGCGGCCATCCCGTCGAGCGACGCGGGTACGAGGACGACGACGCGGCCCGCCCACCGGCGGGGCCAGGCGGCCGACACCTCGGGCACGGCCGAGTCCGCGGTGTCCGCGATCCCGTGCAGCTGCGCCGCGTCCTGGCCCACCCCGAGCACCAGGCTGTGCTTGCCGCGTACGGCGGTGACCCGGCCCTGCTGCCACAGCATCTGGGCGGCGCCCTGGGCGGGCCGGTCCCCTGCGACGTACCAGTGACCGCCCTGCCGGTCGAGGGTGAGGGTGCGGGCGGCGGTCACGGGAGCGGTGTCGTAGCCCTCGATCCGGTAGCGCAGGTCCACCTTCGCGGTGACCGCCCCGCCCTGCCGGTCCACCCCGTTGACCTTGTACGTCCAGGACGTGAGCGGCACCTGCGCGAGGTTGCCGAACTCGGTGCGCTGGGCCTGCCGCAGCCCCGTCGCCGCCGGGTCGACGATGGCCAGATAGCCGCCCTCGTCGTGCTTGAGCACCGCCGCCGCCCGCCGGTCCAACAGCTGCTGCACCTCGCCGACGGTGGCGTCGGGGGCCGGTCCGGGCGCCGAGCAGGCCGCGAGGAACAGCAGTGCGGCGAGCCCGCATCCCGCCGCCCGCCCGCGCCGCACCTGTCGACCGCGTCCCTGACCTGCCACCCGCCGATCGTACGGTCAGACGCGGGTGACCGAGGAGACGGGCATCATCCCCACCGGGTCGTAGCGCACCGGCGCCCCGGGATACGGGGCGTGCACCACCTGGCCGTTGCCCATGTACATGGCGATGTGACTGGCGTCGTCGCGGTACGCCACCAGGTCGCCCGGTCTCGCCTCGGAGAGCGGCACCTGGTGGCCCGCGTACCGCTGCTCCTGCGAGGTGCGCGGCAGACCGATGCCGGCCTGCGCGTACGACCACTGCATCAGGCCCGAACAGTCGAATCCGGAAGGCCCGTTGGAGCCCCAGATGTACGGTCGGCCGATCGCCGAGCGGGCCGCCATGACGGCCGCCGCGGCCCGCGAGGAGGCGGGCGCCGCGCCGGACAGCGCGGGCAGGTCCATGCCGCCCGAGCGGGAGGCGCGGTCGAAGGCGGCCCGGTCGTCGACGGGCAGCGCGTTCAGCATCCGGCGCGCCTCGGCCAGCTTCGCCTCCACGGTCCGCTTGTGCCGGGCGACCTCGCCGCGGCTGCGCTCCAGCGCGGCCAGTGTGCGGCCGGCCTCCGCCCGCTGCTGCGCGAGGCGGCGCTGCTCGTACTGGAGCTCCTGGAGCGCGCCGCTCTGATGGCTGCTCAGCCGGTCGAGGGCGGCGGCCCGGTCGAGATAGGTGTCCGGGTCGGCGGACAGGAGCAGCGCGAGCGAGGGGTCGATGCCGCCGGAGCGGTACTGCGCACCGGCCAGCGCGCCGAGCGCGCCCCGCATGCGGTTGATCCGCTCCTGGCCGCGCGCCACGGCGTCCTGCGCCCGCTTCACCTCGTCGCGCAGCCGGCCGGTCCGCTCATCGGCCTTGTCGTACTGCTCGGTGGCCTGCTCGGCCTCCGCGAAGAGCCGGTCGACCTTGGCCTGCCCCGAGGAACCCGGCGTATGCGGGTCGGCACTCGCCGCGGGCGCCGCGAGGGCCGCCGCCGTTGCGGCCGCGGCCGAAAGGACGGTGACGCGGGCGCTCTGGGTGAGGCCGGACTGCGAGGACCGGCGATGGGACGCCACGGATGCCGCACTCCCTTGCACTGCGTGCGGCCCCTGCCGCCCGGGGCGGGCGGCGAGTCACCGGGGGAACCGCACGCCGGACAGTAACCGGGCGGATACCCGGCGGCCAACGACCCCGCTGCCCGCACAGAGTGACGCCCCACCGGAGAACACAGGTCACCGGCGGGGCGTGGCGTCAGCCCGAGTTGCCGCAATTCGCCCGTTCGGGCGATGCCTGCGACTGACCGGGGAAAGGTGCGTCAGCCGACGCGCACGCCGAACTCGAACGGCATGTTGTCCATCGACTCGTAGCGCACGTACGCACCGGGCTTCGGCGCGTGCAGCACCGTGTTGTTGCCGGCGTACAGGCCTATGTGGTGCAGGTCGCCGAAGAAGAGCACGAGGTCGCCGGGCTTGAGCTCGCTGCGGCCGATCCGGGTGCCCGCGTTGGCCTGTTCCTGCGAGGTGCGCGGCAGCTGGACGTTGGCCTGGCGGTAGGCCCAACCCGTCAGACCCGAGCAGTCGAAGGAGTCGGGGCCGGTGGCGCTCCACTGGTACGGCCTGCCGATCATGCCCTCGGCCGCTTGGAGGGCGGCGGCTCCGACCTGCGAGGCGGGCACGTCGTGGCCGAGGTCCGGGCGGGCGGAGGAGCGGTTGGCGCGGGCGTCGTCGGCCGCGAGCGACGCCTTCTCCTGCGCGGTCAGCGAGTTGAGCAGGCTCTGCGCGTCGCTGAGCTTGCCCTGGACTTCCTGCTTCTTGTCGCCGAGCACCTTGCGGGTGTCGGCGAGCTCCTTCAGCTTGTCCTGGGCCTCCTTGCGCTCCTGTGCGAGGGAGCGCTGCTTGCCCTGCATCTTCTGGAGCGCCTCGGTCTGAGTGGCACTCAGCTGCTGGAGCGAGGAGGCCTTGTCCAGGAAGTCGTCCGGGTTGGAGGAGAGGAAGAGCGCGAGCGAGGGGTCGATGCCGCCGGAGCGGTACTGCGCCGAGGCCATCGAACCGAGGCCGCTGCGGAGCGTGTTGAGCTCCTGCTGGCCGCGGGCGACCTTGTCCTGGATCTGGCCGACCTGCTTCTCCAGCTGGCTCTGCTTCTCCTTGGCGTTGTTGAACGCCTCGGTCGCCTGCTCGGCCTCCGCGTAGAGCTTGTCGACCTTGCTCTTGACCTCGTCCTTGGAAGGCTTGGGGTCCGCGTGGGCGGCCTGCGAGGTGATGGCGACGACAGCGGCGGCGGTCGCGGAGAGCACGGTCACGCGGGTGCGGCTCGCGGGCTTGGGTCGACGGTGGGACGCCACGAAGGCGAGCTCCTTCTTCCTCAGCCGCCGAACACTGCTGACTCGGCGGGACCCTCACGGCCACCCCGGACGAGTGATCAACCGCATGAAGGTACGAGGCCCGACCCTAGTGACCATCCTGTGATCAGTTCAAATCCTGACGGCAAAAAAATCGGTCACCGAGAGGATTCTTTACTGTCATCGCACGCGTAGTAGTTGGCACTTGACGGAGTGCTCGACAGCGATCACCCGAATTCGGGCATTGAACACAGGAGTTAACAGAACGGCTAGAACAGCCAGAACGCCCGGAATGCGTCAGACCCGCGAAAGACGCTTCAGGAGCAGCAGGGAGGCGACCGGGCGCGCGCCCGCCTTCGCGACGCCGTCGGCGACTTCCTTGTCCGTCGAGACGACCACCACGGGCCGCCCCGAGGGCTCGGCGCGCACCAGCTGACGGATCAGCTCGTCCGCGGTCACCCCGGGCTTGGAGAACAGCACCCGGACGCCCCTGGGCGGTGCGAGCAGCACCGGAGCCGCCAGTTCCGCGCCGTCGAAGACGCAGGTGACCTCGGCGCCCGTCTGGGCGGCGAGCACCGAGAGCCCGCCGAGCAGCCGCAGCCGCTGCTTCTCCAACGGCATCGTGGGATAGCCGGTCTTGGTGACGTTGTAGCCGTCCACGACCAGATGCACCTGGGGCAGCGCGAGGAGTTGGTCGAGCAGCGCCGGGTCGGTCTCGGA
Organism: Streptomyces sp. NPDC094147; assembly: GCF_044764265.1. Classification (NCBI taxonomy): domain Bacteria; kingdom Bacillati; phylum Actinomycetota; class Actinomycetes; order Kitasatosporales; family Streptomycetaceae; genus Streptomyces; species Streptomyces sp. NPDC094147. The sequence continues at coordinate 391,715 of NZ_JBIWHT010000001.1, forward strand.
GAGCGCGCGGGCCGCGATGTCCTTGGGCGTCATGGTGCCCGGCGCGACCGCGTCCACCGTGTCGGCGGGGCGCACCGAGGCGGGCGGCAGGGCGAGTTCGCGCCGCAGGCCCTGGGCGCTCTCCAGGACGGTGTCGAGCAGCAGCCGCAGCCGCATGTCCTCGACGGAGCGCCCCTCGCGCACCGCGCGCCGGCTCGCCTCAAGGCCCGACTCGGCCTCGCCGAGCCGCGTCTTGAGCCGCCGGGTCTCGCTCTCGGCGGCGGCCACCCGGGCGGCCGCCTCGCCCCTGATGCCGTCGATCTCGGAGGTGGTCTTGCGCAGGGCGGCCTCGCCGCGCTTCACATCGCTCAGGGCGCTGCGCAGCTTGCGCTGGAGCGTTTCGGCTTCCTTGCGCGCCGCGATCAGTTCCGTCCGCAGTTGTTCGCTATCCGACTTGATCTGGGCGCGGGCTTCGGCGAGTTCCTCGCGCAGCCGGTCCAGTTCGCGCCGGCCCTCCTCGTCGGCCCGCTCGGCGTCCGCCCGCTGGGCCTCCTCGCCGGCCGCGGCGACCAGCTTCACCCAGCCGGTGGGGCGCAGCACATAGGCGGCGGCCGCCACGTCCACGGGGTCGGCGGCCGCGGGCGGCGAGCCCGCCTCGACGGCCCCCGCGAGCTCCGGCTGGGACTCCTTGAGCCGCTCGCCGATCCGCTGCCGGAACACCGGGTCGCTCTCCAGGGCGGCGGCCATCGCGTTGCCGGCGAACTTGGCGCGCCGGGTCGGGGTGAAACGGGCGTACTGCCGCAATTGTCCGGGCAGTTCGGCGACGGTCAGGCCGCCGAACGCCTCCGAGACGAAGGCGACGACCCGGCGCCGCACGCCCTCGGGCAGCGGGCGGTCGAGCACCTCGGCGGGGCCGTCACCGGCCGAAGCGGCCGGTTCAGCACCGCTTGCACGCTCCACAATCCGTCACCCCAACTGTCATCCGTACCGCTTCCGGAGCACTCCTCAGGAAGCGCTCGCCGAGTCGGTGCCCGGCCGGTCCACCAGCTCGATCCGGTCCACCGCGTTGCACCACCGGCAGCGAACCGACTCGATGGTCTCACTGACCACCTCGCGTTCCTCCACCTTGGGCTCTCCGGCAAGGTCCAGATGGACGTACTCGACCACTTTCGACGAGCGGGTGACATCGAAACGGGTGAGGTTTCCGCAGAGCGTGCAGCGCCACCGGGTGTCGGCGGTCGGCTGGGGAACGGTGGTCATGTGGTGCCGTCCTCTTTCCACTTCCATGGTCCAGGATCTCGCGGTGCGCCGTCGAACTGCGGGAGTATTGCCCGTAACCCTACGGCCTACCCGTCGACCGCCGACACGGCGAGGCGGTCTGTACCGATAGCCCCTTTTGGGCCATTCTCTCCCCATGGTCAAGTGGCGGGGAGCGGTGATCCTCAGGGGTGCGGTGCGGGGACCGACCGTGACGTACGGGCTGATCACCGCCTGCTGTCTGCTCTTCGCGGTCAGCCCGGCCTCCGGTCTGAACCCGGGCCACGGAACCGGCGACGCGATCCTCAGCGCCCAGAGCGACTACTTCGCCCGCTGGGGCGTCATCCCCGGCCAACTCCTCGCGGGCCGGCCGCGCACCCTGCTCACCCCGCTCACCGCCCTGTTCGTGCACGGCAGCTGGCTGCATCTGCTCGGCAACATGCTGTTCCTGTACGTCTTCGGCGCGATGACCGAGGAACGCATGGGCCCGGTGGAGTTCGCCCTGTTCTATCTGGGCAGCGGCTATCTCGCCCTGTTCGCGTACGCGGCGGCCCACTCGGGCTCGGAGCAGACCCTGGTGGGGGCGTCCGGGGCCATCTCGGCCGTGCTCGGCGCCTTCCTCTGCCTCTTCCCCCGGGCCCGGGTGACCAGCATCTTCCCGTTCCTGCTGTTCCTGCCGCTGCGTTTTCCCGCCTGGATGGTCCTCGTCTTCTGGTTCGCCCTGCAGTGGCTGGCGATCCGCAGCGCCTCGGCCGGGCCCGGGGTGGCCTACCTCGCGCACCTCGTCGGCTTCGGCCTCGGCTTCGTCTACGCGTGGGCCCGTTTCCGCCGGACGGATAGAGTGAAACGCCGAAGGCCCGTGAAGCCCGCGGGTGCGGCCGCCACCGAGGGAGAAAGCCAGCCGTGATCACCGCGATCGTGCTCATCAAGACCAGCGTGGACCGGATTCCCGAGATCGCGGAATCGATCGCGGCGCTCGAAAGCGTCAGCGAGGTGTACTCGGTGACGGGTACCTACGACCTGATCGCGCTGGTCAGGGTGGCCCGCCACGACGACCTGGCGGACATCATCCCCGGCAGCATCAGCAAGATCCCGGGCGTCGAGGCCACGGACACGCATGTGGCGTTCCGTACGTACTCGCAGCACGACCTGGAAGCCGCGTTCGCCATCGGCCTGGACTCGTAAGCCCCCCTGCCCGGGGGGGCAGCCGAGATCAAGCCCCTCCGGCGCTTGAGGAGCGGGGTCCGGTGCGGAGCCCCCAGTAGGCGTGGCCCGGCGCTACACCGCCGGGACGCAGCGGCCGCCCTCCGTGCGGTACTGCCACTTCGCGCCCTGGGTGACCAGTTCCCGTACCGCCCCCACGAACCGGTCCACGTGCTCGTCCGGCGTCCCCGCGCCGAAGCTCACCCGGATCGCGTTCAGGGAGAGCTCGCCCGGCTCGGCCTCCGGGGCGCCGCACTCGCCCGGGTCCTGCGGGTCGCTCCCGAGCAGCGTGCGCACCAGCGGGTGGGCGCAGAAGAGCCCGTCCCGCACGCCGATCCCGTACTCCGCCGAGAGCGCCGCCGCGAAGTGCGAGCTGTTCCAGCCCTCGACGACGAACGAGATGACGCCGACCCGGGGCGCGTCGTCGCCGAAGAGCGAGAGGATCTTGACCTCCGGCACCGCGGCGAGCCCCTCGCGCACCTTCGCGATCAGGTGCCGCTCGCGCTCGACCAGCGAGTCGAAGCCCGCCTCGGTGAGCGCCTTGCAGGCGGAGGCGATGGAGTACACCCCGATGACGTTGGGCGAACCGGCCTCGTGGCGCGCGGCCGTCGTGTGCCACTCCACGTCCACGCCGCCGTCGGTGCGCCGCGCGACCTTCTTCGACGCACCGCCGCCCGCGAGGTACGGCTCGGAGTCCTGGAGCCAGTCCGCGCGGCCCGCGAGCACGCCCGAGCCGAACGGCGCGTACAGCTTGTGCCCGGAGAAGGCGATCCAGTCGACGTCCAACTCCCGTACGGAGACGGGGTGGTGGGGCGCGAGCTGGGCGGCGTCGAGCACGATGCGGGCGCCGTGCGCGTGTGCCGCGGCAGCCAGTTCCCGCACCGGCCACAGCTCACCGGTGACGTTGGACGCGCCGGTGACGCAGACCAGCGCGGGGCCGTAGGGGTCGCGGTCGGCCAGCGCGCGCTCAAGGGTCTCGACCGCCTGGTGCGGGCTGCGCGGCGCGTTGAGGCAGGTGACCCGGGCGTCCCGCCAGGGCAGCAGCGAGGCGTGGTGCTCGGTCTCGAAGACGAAGACCTGGCAGTTCGCCGGGACGGCCTGGGCGAGCAGGTTCAGCGAGTCCGTGGTGGAGCGGGTGAAGACGACCTGGTCGCCGGGGCGGCAGTCGAGGAACTCCGCCACCGCCGCCCGGCTGTTCTCGAACAGGTCGGTGGAGAGCTGCGAGAGGTAGCCGGCCCCCCGGTGCACGCTGCCGTAGTACGGGGCGTACGCGGCGACGTCGTCCCAGACCCGCTGCAGCGCGGGCGCGCTCGCCGCGTAGTCGAGGGCGGCGTAGGTCACCTCGCCGCCGGTGACCAGCGGCACGGTGACATCGCGGCCGAGCACCGGCAGCGGCGCGGCACAGCAGGGGTCGGCGGACTCGTCGGTGACGGAAGCGGCGGCGGAGACGGCGGTGGCGGGGCGTGCGGACATGGCGGTATCTCCCGGCAGGAAAAGGCGAGTTGACTTCGGATCCCGGGTGCGACGGCGTGCCCCGGCCTCGATCGAGGGGGGTCGACTGCCTTTCCGCGTACGGGTGTTGACCTCGAACACGCAGCCCGGAGAAGGGCGGCGTGGAGGGTGGTGAAGAAAGGGGCGGTACGCCCTATCGCATTCGCTTGCTCACGAGACTGCTCCCTTGAGGACCAGGACCCCAGGGCTGTGACATCCGATGATGTCCAGGGGTCCGCGCTTGCCGTAGGCCTTGCTGCCTACGACCTGGTCTTCACCCGGGGCACCCCGCCACGGACGGAGGGTTGCCGGACAGCGAGCCGGGGCCTAAATCGCTGTCACTCATGACCTTGAAAAGCATCCTGCCACACGTCGCGACGTACGCAAGGCGCAGTCCGCGATCCGGACTGCGCCCTGCGTCACATCACGTACGGTTCAGGCGTTGCTGGCCGCGACCCAGCGCTCCAGGGCGGCGCGGGCGGCCCCGGAGTCGATGGCCTCGGCGGCCCTGGCCATCGCGGCGCCGATCTGCCCGGCGAGCGGCCCTTCGCCCGGTTCGAGGGCGACCAGCGCGGCCGCCGAGTTCAGCAGCACCGCGTCCCGCACCGGCCCGCTCTCGCCCGTGAGCAGCCGGCGGACGACCTCCGCGTTGTACGAGGGGTCCCCGCCGCGCAGTGCCTCGATGGGCACGAGCTCGATGCCGACGTCGCGCGGGTCGAAGCTCTGCTCGCGGACGGCGCCGTCGCGCACCACCCACACCCGCGAGGTGGCGGTGGTGGTGAGCTCGTCGAGGCCGTCGTCACCGCGGAAGACCAGCGCGGACGAGCCGCGCTCGGCGAGCACGCCCGCCACGATGGGCGCCATCCGCGCGTCGGCGACACCGGTCGCCTGGGCGCGTACCCTCGCCGGATTGGTGAGCGGGCCCAGCACGTTGAACGTGGTGCGGATGCCCAACTCCTTGCGGGCGGCGGCCACGTACCGCAGCGCGGGATGGAACTTCACCGCGAAGCACATGGTGATCCCGGCCTCCTCGGCCACCTCCACCACCCGCTTCGGCGACAGGTTCAGATTGACGCCGAGCTTCTCCAGGACGTCGGAGGCGCCGCTGGAGGAGGAGGCGGCGCGGTTGCCGTGCTTGACGACCTTGGCGCCGGTTCCGGCGACCACGATCGCCGACATGGTGGAGATGTTGACGGTCTTGGCGCCGTCGCCGCCGGTGCCGACGATGTCGACGCTCGGGCCCGGCACCTCGATCAGGTTGGCGTGCGCGTACATGGTGCGCACCAGGCCGGTGATCTCGGCGACCGTCTCGCCCTTGGCGCGCAGCGCGACCATGAAGCCCGCGATCTGGGCGTTCGTCGCCTCGCCGCGCATGATCCTGTCCATCGCCCAGGCGGTCGCGTCCGCGCTCTGGTCGGCGCCGCTCAGCAGCGAGTCCAGGACACCCGGCCAGGAGTAGGCCGCCACGGTGTCGCCTCCGGTGGGGGTAACAGCGCTCATGCTCGCTCCTGGTGGTCAAAAGGACGGGATACCGCCCGCCAGCCTATCGAGAGGCGCGGGGCGGTCCGCGTCCGTGCCCGAAGTGCGGACGCGGAAAAGACTCCGGCCCGGCCCCCGTGCAGGGGCCGGGCCGGAGCCTCGGTTGTGGCGACCGTCAGGTCAAGCAGGGATCAGTGGTGGCCGTGGCCGCTCGTGATCTCTTCGTACTCCTCGGCCGTCGGCTTGGGGATCTGGTTGCCCTCGCCGTAGTAGCCCTTGCTGAGCTTGGCGCGCAGCTTCTGCGTCCGCGACACCTTGCGGGCGACACCGTTCTCGTCGACCTTCGGGCCGATCTCGGCCGGCTTGTACTGCTCGTGCGCGGTGAGCTTGTAGAGCGCGGCGGCGTCCAGCGGCTCGTGGATCTCCACGAACTCACCGTGCGGCAGCCGCTTGATGATGCCGGACTCGCGTCCGTGCAGCACCTTCTCGGCGTCGCGCCGCTGCAGACCCAGGCAGATCCGCTTGGTGGCGACGAACGCGAGGACCGGTGCGACGAAGAACGCGATCCGGACGAACCAGGTGATGACGTTGATCGACAGGTGGAAGTGGGTCGCCCAGAGGTCGTTTCCACCACCCATGAGCAGCACCATGTACCAGGTGATCCACGCGACACCGAACGCGGTACGCGTCGGGGCGTTGCGCGGCCGGTCCGCGATGTGGTGCTCGCGCTTGTCGCCGGTGACCCAGGACTCGATGAACGGGTAGACCGCGATGGTCGCGAGGACCAGCGGGAAGATCATCAGCGGGATGAACACGCCCAGGACGAGCGTGTGACCCCAGAGGTTGATCTCCCAGCCCGGCATGACACGGATCAGGCCTTCGGAGAAGCCCATGTACCAGTCGGGCTGGGCACCGGTGGACACCTGGTCCGGACGGTAGGGGCCGATCGCCCAGATCGGGTTGATCGTGGCGATCGCCGCGATGGCCGCGATGACACCGAAGACCAGGAAGAAGAAGCCTCCGGCCTTGGCCATGTAGACCGGCAGCAGCGGCATGCCGACGACGTTCTTGTTCGTACGTCCCGGACCCGCGAACTGGGTGTGCTTGTGGTAGAAGACCAGGATCAGGTGAGCCACCATCAGGCCGAGCATGATGCCCGGCAGCAGCAGGATGTGGATCGAGTAGAACCGGGCCACGAAGTCCCCGCCGGGGAACTCGCCACCGAAGAGGAAGAACGAGATGTACGTGCCGACCACCGGCATGGAGAGGATCGCGCCCTCCATGAAGCGGACGCCGGTGCCGGAGAGCAGGTCGTCCGGGAGCGAGTAACCGGTGAAGCCGGTGAACATGCCCAGGACGAACAGCAGGAAGCCGAACAGCCAGTTGACCTCACGCGGCTTGCGGAACGCACCCGTGAAGAACACGCGCATCATGTGCACGAACATGCCGGCGAGGAAGATCAGCGCCGCCCAGTGGTGGATCTGCCGGATCAGCAGACCACCGCGCACATCGAAGCTGATGTGCATGGTCGAGTTGAACGCCTCGGACATGCTCATGCCCTGCAGCGGTACGTACGAGCCGTCGTAGACGACCTCGTTCATGCTCGGGTGGAAGAACAGCGTCAGATACACACCCGTGAGGATGATGATGATGAAGCTGTACATGCAGATCTCGCCGAGCATGAAGGACCAGTGGTCCGGGAAGATCTTGCGCATGTTGGCCTTGGCCAGGGAGTAGATCCCGAGCCGGCCGTCCGCCCAGTCCGCGATCCGCTCACCGGCGGGCGCTTCGCGCCGTGCGTCTGTCGTGGTGCTCATCCGCGCTCCCAGAAGGCAGGACCGACGGGCTCTTCGAAGTCGCCGAGCGCTTCGAGGTATCCCTCGTCATTCACACCGATCCGCAGCTGCGGAAGGGCGTGACCGGCCGGGCCGAAGATGACGCGGGCGCCGTCGGAGAGGTCGAAGGTGGACTGGTGGCACGGGCAGAGCACGTGGTGCGTCTGCTGCTCGTACAGAGAGATCGGGCAGCCGACGTGGGTGCAGATCTTCGAGTACGCGACGATGCCCTGGTGCGACCATTCGAGCTCGCGCTTGTCCTTGATGTCCTCCGGCTTGATCCGGACGAGCATCAGGGCGGCCTTGGCGATCTGCGTCTGGAAGTCGTGCGCGTCCTCCTCCAGGCCCTCGGGCTTGGCGAAGGTGAGCGAACCGACCGTCAGGTCCTCGGGACGCAGCGGCTCGTTGGTGTTCATGTTGATCAGGGCCTTGCCCTTGGACCACATGGTGTGCCGCAGCTTGTCCTCGGGCAGCGTGCCCAGGTCGCGCAGGAGCATCACACCGGAGAGCGGCACCATGGCGAGCGCGCCGAACATGGTGTTGCGGATCAGCTTGCGCCGTCCGAAGCCGGACTCGGCCGCGCCCTGCTTGAAGTCGGCCAGTACCTGCGCCTTGACCTCCGGCGGGGCCGCGATCTCGTGGCGCTCGGCCGGCATCTCGACATCCGACATCAGGGTGCGGGCCCAGTGGACCGCGCCCGCGCCGATGCAGAACAGCGCGACGCCCAGGGTCAGACCCAGGGAGAAGTTCAGCGCGCTGACATGCCCGAACGGGAAGATGTAGATGATCTTGTCGGACGGAAACGTCACGTACGAGGCGATGAAGGCGACCGTCGCGACCATCGACAGGAGGAACATGAACGCGACCGCGCGCTCGGAGCGCTTGGCCGCCCGCTCGTCGATGTCCTGGATGCGCGGCTTGTGGGCCGGCAGTCCCGGGTCGGCGAACGGGTCCTCCGCCGTCTCTACCGCGCCGTGCGCGGTGGCCTGCGCTTCGGGCAGGTTCTCGGAATTCTCTTGGCTACTCATGACTTCTTGGCCTTAGCGGTGTGGGCCGCGACCCAGATGGCTACTGCGATGAGGGCACCCAGACCGAAGATCCAGCCGAACAGACCCTCGCTGACCGGGCCGAGCCCGCCCAGCTTGAGCCCACCCGGGCTCGGGGTCTGGTCACTGTTGACCGCGTGCAGGTAGGAGATGATGTCCTGCTTCTGCTTCTGCGGCATCGTCGTGTCCGGGAAGGACGGCATGTTCTGCGGGCCGGTCTGCATGGCCTCGTAGATGTGCTTGGGGTCCACGTCCGCCAGGCTGGGGGCGAACTTGCCGTTGGTCAGGGCACCGCCCTCACCCGTGACGTTGTGGCACTGGGCGCAGTTGGTGCGGAACAGCTCGCCACCCTTGGCGATGTCCGCACCGTTCGGGTTGTACTGCTCCTTGGTCGGCGCGATGGGGCCGGCGCCGAGCGAAGCGACGTACGCCGCGAGCTGGTCGATCTCGCTCTGCGAGTAGATGACCTTCTTCTTCGGCACCTGCGCGCCGGGCTGCTGCGCCGGCATGCGGCCGGTGCCGACCTGGAAGTCCACGGCGGCCGAGCCGACGCCGACCAGGGACGGGCCGTCAGTGGTGCCCTGACCGCCGGTTCCGTGGCAGCTGGCGCAGCCGACGGAGTAGAGCTTCTTGCCCTCGTCGATGGCGAGGGACTGGGCGGTTTCGTCAGCCTGCGCCTTGCCCGCGGGCGCGAACGCGGTGTACAGCCCCCCGGTGGCCGCCAACGCGAGGAGTAGGACGACGACCGCCGCCAGCGGATGGCGTCGTCGTGCGGAGAGCTTTTTCACGGATTACCCCGGTGTCAGGATCTTCTGCGTCGATGCTGGATGTGTGGTGCGGACCTACGGGCCCGGATTACTGGATCAGGTAGATCGTGGCGAAGAGGCCGATCCACACGACATCGACGAAGTGCCAGTAGTAGGACACGACGATGGCGGCTGTCGCCTGCTCGTGGGTGAACCTCTTGGCCGCGTACGTCCTGCCGAGAACCAGCAGGAAGGCGATCAGACCGCCCGTCACATGCAGTCCGTGGAAGCCCGTGGTCAGGTAGAACACCGAGCCGTAGGGATCCGAGGACAGCGAGAGGCCGTCCTTCTTCACCAGCTCGGTGTACTCGAAGACCTGGCCGCCGATGAAGATCGCACCCATCACGAACGTGATGATGAACCAGGTGCGGAGCTTCTTCACATCGCCCCGCTCCGCGGCGAAGACGCCGAGCTGGCAGGTGAGGGAGGAGAGCACCAGGATCGTGGTGTTGGTCGCCGAGAACGGAAGGTTCAGGGCCGAGGCCTTCTCTGACCAATGCGCGGCACCCGTTACCGATCGCAGAGTGAAGTACATCGCGAAGAGGGCCGCGAAGAACATCAGCTCGGAACTCAACCAGATGATGGTTCCGACGCTGGTGAGGTTCGGCCGATTGACCGACGGGTGCGCGTGCCCGGTTTCTACTGTCGTTGCTGTCGCCACGACCGACATTATGTCGGTCGCTTATCCCGCCCTCACTCCGGGGGGTGCCGTTCGGTGTGTCAGCGGCGTGTGCAGGGCCCGAACGGCCCATCGAAGGGCTGTCCGAACCGGTGTTGACGGGCAGTCGGACGGAGTAGCATCCGCGCATCGGTTCATGAGCCAACGTCGGCGAAAACGCCGGACCTTCGGAGGATCCATGCAGTCGAGCGCCACCGTTCTGGTCTACAGCGACGACGCGAACACCCGGGCTCAGGTGCGGCTCGCGGCCGGGCGCAGGCCCGCCTCCGACGTGCCGCCGGTCGAGTACCTGGAGTGCGCGACGCTGCCGGCGGTCCTCAAGGAGCTGGACCGCGGCGGCATCGACGTCTGCGTCCTGGACGGCGAGGCGGTCCCCGCGGGCGGCATGGGCGTGTGCCGGCAGCTCAAGGACGAGATCTTCCAGTGCCCTCCGGTACTGCTCCTCATGGGCCGCCCGCAGGACGCCTGGCTGGCCACCTGGAGCCGCGCGGACGCCGCGGTGACCCTTCCGGTCGAACCGGTCGAATTCGCCGCGGCACTGGCCTCCCTGCTGCGCAAGCGGCTGTCCGTGGGTGCCTGAGCTCACACTCCCGGCCGCAGCCGGGCGGAGTTCACTCGGCTCTGCCCGGCCTTGAGGTCGGCCTGCAGGACGCTGCCCTCGCGCCACTCGTCCCACGACACGTTCCAGTCGCCGTACCCGTTGTCGAAGGGCGTCATGTCCTCGCCGACGCTGTTGACGACCCTGACGATGTCGCCCTCGTTGATGGTCTCGAAGAACCACGCGGCGTTGCCGGTGGACATGCCCGTACAGCCGTGGCTGACGTTCTCGTAGCCCTGCGAGCCGACCGACCAGGGCGCGGCGTGCACGTACTCACCGCTCCAGGTGACCCGGGTCGCGTAGTAGACCGGCAGGTCGTACCCGTCCGAGCTGCTCGACGAGATGCCGACGGTGTCCCCGCGCATGCGTACGAAGTACTGCTTGCCCAGGACGACCTTGACGCCGTTGCGGGTGGAGAATCCGGGCTTTCCGGTGGTGATCGGAATGGTGTTGATCACTTCTCCGTTCCGCTTGACCGTCATGTAGTGCCCGGCGGCGTCGGTGATGGCCTCGACGCGGTCGCCGGTGGTGATCTTCAACGGCTTGGCGGGGCCGCCGTACAGCTTGTCGGCGATCTTCACGCCCTCCAGGTTGGAGTGGACGTTGATGGTGGCGTGGGTGGGCCAGTACTCCTTGGGGCGGTAGTGCAGGATCTTGTCGCCCACCCAGTACCAGTTGCCCTCCACCTTGGGCGTGGACTCGACCCTCAGGGCGCGTTCGACGATCGCGCGGGCCGCCTTGTCCTTGACCGGCTTGCTGAGTTCCGCGGTGATGGGCTGGCCGACGCCGTACTTGCCCGCGTCCGGGCCGAATTCGATCTCCATGGCGTCCTTGACGGCCGCGGTGTCGAACGTCAGGGTGCGCAGCCCCGGGGAGCCGTCCTCGTTCTCCGTGGACACCTTGACGGTGTAGTGCGCGCCGGCCACCAGCGGGGCGGTGGAGTGCCAGCGGCTGCCGTCGGCGGCGAGTTCGCCCGCCAGATAGCGTCCGTTGCCGTCGACGGCCGTGACGTCGGTCAGCCGGCTGCCCTTGGTCTTGGCGGTGACCTCCAGGGGCTTGCCCGGGTCCGCCTTCTGACTGCCCGCCGGGCCGTTGTACCCGACCTGTCCCGCCGCGTCGTACGGCTTGGCCGACAGCGGGTTGGTGCCCGGCCCGCCGCACCCCGTAGCCCCCACACCGAGGGACAGGACCAGCAGGGTGCAGCTCAGTACGGTGCGGATACGCGGTGCGTGGCTCATGACCACACGGTATGAAGATTCGTCAGATCCAGCGCGCCGGGTGACTGCAAACGAGGGGCCCGCCATCTCATACGTGAGATGACGGGCCCCTCGTGGCGCAGTGCGGCGGGCGCGGAACTACTGGTTCTGGTTCTCGCCGCGGTAGTACTCGAACACCCAGCCGTAGAGGCCGACCAGGATCAGCGGCGCCGAGAAGTACAGCAGCCACCAGCCCATGGCGATCGCGAGGAAGGCCAGGGCGCCGCCGATGCCGAGCGAGAGCGGCTGCCAGGAGTGCGGCGCGAAGAAGCCGACCTCACCGGCGTCGTCCGCGACGTCGGCCTCCTTGTCGTCCTGGGCACCCACGTCGACCCGCCGGGCCGTGAAGGCCAGGTAGAAGCCGATCATGACGCTCAGGCCGAAGGCCATGACGAGCGCGGTGGTTCCGGCCGCTTCCTTCGACCACACGCCATACACGACGGCCATGATCAGGATGAAGACGGACAGCCACAGGAACATCTTGCCCTGGATCTTCACTTCCCGGCCTCCTTGCCACCGGCGAGCATCTTGTCACCGTGGACGTCGCCGTGGTTCTCAAGCTGGTCGAGAGCCGCGATCTCCGGGTGGTGCAGGTCGAACGCCGGCGATTCGGAGCGAATGCGCGGCATCGTGAGGAAGTTGTGCCGCGGCGGCGGGCAGGAGGTCGCCCACTCCAGCGAACGGCCGTAGCCCCACGGGTCGTCGACCTCGATCTTCTTGCCGTACTTGGCGGTCTTCCAGACGTTGTAGAAGAACGGCAGGATCGACAGGCCGAGCAGGAACGAGGAGATCGTCGAGATGGTGTTCAGGGCGGTGAAGCCGTCCGCCGCCAGGTAGTCGGCGTAACGACGCGGCATGCCCTCGACACCCAGCCAGTGCTGCACCAGGAACGTGCCGTGGAAGCCCACGAACAGCGTCCAGAAGGTGATCTTGCCCAGCCGCTCGTCCAGCATCTTTCCGGTGAACTTCGGCCACCAGAAGTGGAATCCGGAGAACATCGCGAAGACCACGGTGCCGAAGATGACGTAGTGGAAGTGCGCGACGACGAAGTACGAGTCGGAGACGTGGAAGTCCATCGGCGGCGAGGCCAGGATGACGCCGGTCAGACCACCGAAGGTGAAGGTGATCAGGAAGCCGACGGCCCACAGCATGGGCGTCTCGAAGGACAGTGAGCCCTTCCACATCGTGCCGATCCAGTTGAAGAACTTCACGCCTGTCGGTACGGCGATGAGGAACGTCATGAAGGAGAAGAACGGCAGGAGCACGCCACCGGTGACGTACATGTGGTGCGCCCACACGGTCACGGACAGACCCGCGATCGCGATGGTCGCGCCGATCAGGCCCGAGTAGCCGAACATCGGCTTTCTTGAGAACACCGGGATCACTTCGGAAATGATTCCGAAGAATGGCAGGGCGATGATGTACACCTCTGGATGGCCGAAGAACCAGAAGAGGTGTTGCCACAGGATCGCGCCGCCATTACTGGCGTCGAAGACATGGGCACCGAACTTGCGGTCCGCCTCCAGGGCGAACAGCGCGGCCGCGAGGACCGGGAAGGCCAGCAGGACCAGCACACCGGTCAGCAGGACGTTCCACACGAAGATCGGCATCCGGAACATCGTCATGCCAGGGGCACGCATGCAGATGATCGTGGTGATGAAGTTGACCGAGCCGAGGATCGTGCCGAAGCCGGAGAAGGCCAGACCCATGATCCACATGTCGGCGCCGACGCCCGGCGAGCGGACCGCGTCCGACAGCGGGGAGTAGGCGAACCAGCCGAAGTCGGCCGCGCCCTGCGGGGTGAGGAAGCCACCGACCGCGATCGTCGAGCCGAACAGGTAGAGCCAGTAGGCGAACATGTTCAGCCGCGGGAACGCCACGTCGGGCGCGCCGATCTGCAGCGGCATGATCCAGTTCGCGAATCCGGCGAACAGCGGCGTCGCGAACATCAGCAGCATGATCGTGCCGTGCATCGTGAACGCCTGGTTGAACTGCTCGTTCGACATGATCTGCGTGCCGGGACGGGCGAGTTCGGCGCGCATGAAGAGCGCCATGATGCCGCCGATGCAGAAGAACGCGAACGACGTGACCAGGTACATCGTGCCGATCGTCTTGTGATCAGTGGTGGTCAACCACTTGATGACGACGTTTCCCGGCTGCTTGCGCCGGACCGGCAGCTCGTTCTCGTACGAGTCGTCTGCTGCCGCGGCACCCTGAGATTCGTTGAGGATGCTCACAGTTTGTTCGTCTCCGCGTTCTTGGCGGGGTCGGTCTGAGCGATGCCCGCCGGCACGTAGCCGGTCTGGCCCTTCGCCGCCAGCTCCTTGAGGTGCTGCTGGTAGCGCTCCGGGGAGACGACCTTCACGTTGAAGAGCATGCGCGAGTGGTCGACGCCGCAGAGTTCGGCGCACTTGCCCAGGAAGGTGCCTTCCTGGTTGGGCGTGACCTCGAAGGAGTTGGTGTGACCCGGGATGACGTCCTGCTTCATGAGGAACGGCACCACCCAGAAGGAGTGGATGACGTCGCGCGAGGTCAGCACGAAGCGGACCTTCTCGCCCTTCGGCAGCCACAGGGTCGGGCCCGGGTTTCCGGTCTGCGGGTTACGGGTGCCGGGGATACCGACGTCGTAGACACCGCCCGCGTTCTCCGGGAACGCGGTCTTGAACCGGTCCGGGATCGCGGCCAGGTTCTTGTCCGTCTTGGCGTCGCCCTTCACACCGGGCACGTCCTCGACGTAGTTGAAGCCCCAGCTCCACTGATAGCCGACCACGTTGACGGTGTGGGCAGGCTTCGGGGACAGCTCAAGGAGCTTCGACTCGTCGCGTGCGGTGAAGTAGAAGAGCACCGAGACGATGATGAGCGGGACCACGGTGTACAGCGCCTCGATGGGCATGTTGTACCGGGTCTGCGGGGGTACCTCGACCTTGGTGCGGCTGCGCCGGTGGAAGATGACGCTCCACAGGATCAGGCCCCAGACCAGCACGCCCGTGGCGAGCGCAGCCGCCCACGAGCCCTGCCAGAGGGACAGGATCCTGGGAGCCTCGTCCGTCACCGGAGTGGGCATACCAAGTCGAGGGAAGTCTTTCCAGTTGTACGAGCAACCGGATGCTGTCGCCAGGACCAGGCCCGCAGTCAGCACCTGCGGCAGCTTCCGCCGCATCGGGCGCCGCGACGAGCGGTCGGAGCCGTTGGGACTCACGTAGCGCCTTCCCGAGAGTCTCGCCCGCGCCGGTCGGCTACGGCCGTCTCGCTGGTCGGTCGCCGCCCTGGCACGCGGGCAGGGGTTTGGATGTTTATGCGGACCAAACCCTACTGGACGCTATTTGGGGTCGCGCGGGGAGGGTGCCCAACGCGCCGCCCGAGTCCCCGAAGGGGTGGAGCCCCGGCGGAATCCCGGCCTCCGGGCGCCATCTGACGGCCCCTCGCATCGGCCGCCGGGCGGTGGGCGGCGGGCCGGGGTTAGCGTGGCCGGGTGCCCTACTTCGACGCGGCCTCCTCGGCCCCCCTGCACCCCGTCGCCCGCCAGGCCCTGCAGGCCTCCCTCGACGAGGGCTGGGCCGATCCGGCCCGGCTCTACCGGGAGGGAAGGCGGGCCAGGCTGCTGCTCGACGCGGCGCGCGAGGCCGCCGCGGAGGCCGTCGGCTGCCGCCCGGACGAGCTCACCTTCACCAGTTCGGGGACGTACGCGGTGCACGCCGGAATTTACGGATCCTTGTCCGGGCGTCGGCGTGTCGGCCGGCATCTGGTGGTGTCCGCGGTCGAGCACTCCTCGGTCCTCCATTCGGCCGCCTCCCACGAGTCCGGCGACGGCTCGGTGACCGAGGTGCCGGTGGACCGTACGGGACGGGTCTCCTCCGAGGCGTACGCCGCGGCGCTCCGCCCGGACACCGCGCTCGCCTGCCTCCAGTCCGCCAACCACGAGGTGGGCACCCTCCAGCCGGTCGCCGAGGTGGCCGAGGCGTGCCGGGCGGCCGGGGTGCCGCTGCTGGTGGACGCGGCGCAGTCGCTGGCCTGGGGGCCGGTCGAGGGCGCCTGGTCGATCCTCGCGGCGAGTGCCCACAAATGGGGCGGACCCGCAGGGGTCGGGCTCCTCGCGGTGCGCAAGGGCGTCCGGTTCGCCCCTCAAGGACCCGCGGACGAGCGGGAGTCGGGGCGGGCGGCCGGCTTCGAGAACATCCCGGCGATCGTCGCGGCGGCGGCCTCGCTGCGTGCCGTACGGGCGGAGGCGGCGGCCGAATCGGAGCGCCTGCGCGGCCTGGTGGACCGGATCCGCACCCGGGTCGTGGAGCTGGTGCCGGATGTGGAGGTGGTCGGCGATCCGGTGCGGCGGCTGCCGCATCTGGTCACCTTCTCCTGTCTCTATGTCGACGGAGAGACCTTGCTGCACGAGCTCGACCGGGCGGAATTCTCCGTTTCATCCGGTTCGTCCTGCACCAGCAGCACCCTGACGCCCAGCCATGTGCTGCGTGCGATGGGGGTGCTGAGCGAGGGCAACGTCCGGGTGTCGCTCCCCCTGGGGACCTCGGCGCAGGACGTCGACCGGTTCCTGGAGGTGCTGCCGGGGGTGGTCGCGTCCGTACGGACCAAGCTCGGGGCGCCGGTCGCGGCGGCCGGGCCCGGCGACGCGGCGGAGTTCGTGGTGGACTCGCTCGGCAAGCTCTGCCCGATCCCGGTGATCGAGCTCGCGAAGGCGATCGGGAAGGTGCCGGTGGGCGGCGTCGTGACCGTGCTGGCCGACGACGAGGCGGCCCGGCTCGACATCCCGGCGTGGTGCGAGATGCGGGGGCAGGAGTACGTGGGCGAACACCCGGCAGAGGGCGGAACCGCCTACCGGGTGCGCCGTACGAACTGAGACCTACTTCAGGTGGGCCCGCACCTCGGCGGCGGCCTCGTCGCCGTACGCCTTGGTGAAGCGGTCCATGAAGTGCGCCCGCCGCAGCGTGTACTCCTGGGTGCCCAGCGTCTCGATGACCAGCGTGGCCAGCATGCAGCCGAGCTGGGCGGCCCGCTCGTGCCCGACGCCCCAGGACAGGCCCGTCAGGAAGCCCGCGCGGAACGCGTCGCCCACGCCCGTCGGGTCGACCTTGGCTTCCTCCTCCGGGACGCCGACGACGATCGACTCGGAGCCGACCTGCTCGATGCGCACACCGCGGGAGCCGAGGGTGGTGACCCGGAAGTCGACCTTGGCGAGGATCTCCGCGTCGCTCCAGCCGGTCTTGGACTCGATGAGCCCCTTCTCGTACTCGTTGGAGAAGAGGTACGTCGCGCCTTCGAGCAGGGTGCGGATGTCGTCGCCGGACATGCGGGCGATCTGCTGCGAGAAGTCGGCCGCGAAGGGGATGGAGCGCGCCTTGCACTCCTCGGTGTGGCGGAGCATCGCCTCGGGGTCGTCCGCGCCGATCAGGACGAGGTCGAGGCCGCCCACGCGGTCGGCGACCGCCTTCAGCTCGATCTGGCGGGCCTCGCTCATCGCGCCCGTGTAGAAGGAGCCGATCTGGTTGTGGTCGGCATCGGTGGTGCACACGAAGCGGGCGGTGTGCAGGACCTCGGAGATCCGCACCGAGCCGGTGTCGACGCCGTGCCGGTCGAGCCAGGCGCGGTACTCGTCGAAGTCGGAGCCGGCCGCGCCGACCAGGATCGGGTTGCCGCCGAGCTGGCCCATGCCGAAGCAGATGTTGGGACCGACACCGCCACGGCGTACGTCGAGGTTGTCGACCAGGAAGGAGAGGGAGACCGTGTGCAGCTGGTCGGCGACCAACTGGTCGGCGAATCGGCCGGGGAAGGTCATGAGGTGGTCGGTGGCGATGGAGCCGGTGACTGCGATACGCACGACGGGGGCGCTCCTGGAAAGGGACGGCGTTGACAGTTCACGCTACCGGGTCGCGGGTGCCGGGCCGACCGGCAGAAACTACCCAATAGTAGGTCTTTCTGCGCATGCCTCCTGGTGCGTACGGTGCGAAGCATGGAAACCAAGATGAGCAGCGGAGCTGTCGGGACGGTCGATCCGGGCCTGGAGGAGCTGCGCGGCGACTGCGCGCGGATGGCTCCGCACTGGGTCGTTCCGGCGAAGGCCGCTCCGGCGCCCGTACCGCCGTCCCTGATCCACGGTGTGACGGTTCCTTCCTCGTCGGTACGGCTGATCGCCGACATGTCCGAATACGGGGACTGAAACGGCCTGATCGCACGGGTGCGGCGCACGGAGGGAACCGCGCGCTCCCCCACTCCGTCCAAGTGGCGTCCCTCGTAAAGGGGATGCGGGATACGACTGGACAGGAGCGATCTGGTGAGCAGCGAGCACACGCAGGACGAACCCCGGCAGCGGCGTTCGCGGCGTTCTCCCTTGATCCTCGCCGCGGTCGCCGTGGCCGTACTGGCCGCGGGAGGCGGCGGGGCGTACTGGGCGTCGACGGCGTCCTCGGGCGGTGGCAGTACGTCACCCGGCGCGGACGGCGCCCCGCCGCCGCTCGCCCTGGACAGCACGGCCGGCGGCGGCCCGAGCGGGATCGCGCCGGGTGAGCCCAACCCCTACGGCGTGGTCTACCGGGCATCGGGCCCGCTGCCCGCGGGCCCCGGCAAGGCGTCCGTGTACCAGCCGCGCGGCACGGTCGGCGAGGCCGAGGTGACCCGGCTCGCGCGGGCGCTGGGGATCGACGGGGCGGTGCGGCTCGAAGGCACCGCCTGGAAGGCCGGGGTGACACAGGACGGTTCCGGCCCTGTTCTGACGGTCAATCAGAAGGCGCCGGGCTCCTGGACGTTCGCGCGGCACGGGAGCGGCGGCTCGGACAACTGCCCCAAGGGCACGATGTGTCCGCTGCACACGACGGGCGCGGACCCCGGCACCGGCACTCCGGTGAGCGAGCAGGCGGCGAAGGCGGCCGCGGCTCCCGTCCTCAAGGCGCTGGGCCAGGACGACGCCAAGCTGGACGCCGGGCAGCTCCTGGTCTCGACCCGGGTGGTGAACGCCGATCCGGTGATCGACGGCCTTCCCACATACGGCTGGACGACCGGCATCCAGGTCGGTCCGGATGGTCAAGTGGTAGGCGGCAGCGGGCAGTTGAAGGCGCCGGAGAAGGGCGCCGTCTATCCGGTGATCAGTGCGGACGAGACGCTGAAGCAGCTCAACAGCCGTGGCGGTGACCAGAAGAGCAAGGTCTGCCACGGTCCGGCGCCGCTGACGGCGGAGCAGAAGGCCGGGGACCCGTGCAGGCCGACCACGCCCTCGACGGCGACGGTCGACCGGGCCGCCTTCGGGCTCGCTTCGCAGTTCGTGGACGGCACCCAGACGCTCGTACCGTCGTGGCTGTTCCAGGTGAAGCCGGCGGACGGCGGGCAGCTGTACACGGTCACCGCTCCGGCGGTGGCCCCCCAGTACCTGATCAAGCCCCCGGCACCGCCGACCGGCGCCCCCGTGCCGGCGCCCTCGGGCTCGACCGGCAAACCGGTTGGCCAGATCCCGGCTCTGGAGTCGTACGCCGTCGCGCAGGACGGCCGCACGCTGACCGTGACGTTCTGGGGCGGGGTGTGCAGCACGTACAGGGCGACCGCCGACGAGAGCGACGGCGGCGTACGGGTCACGGTCACCGGGCACGTCCGGGACCCGAAGAAGATGTGCATCGCGCTGGCCAAGGAGCAGACGGTCACGGTCGAGCTGCACCAGCCGCTCGGGGCGCGTCAGGTGGTCGACGCGGACACCGGCAGGGAACTGCCGAAGAAGTAGCCCGCAGGACAGGGAATTCGACGTCGGACACGACGAAAGGCGGATGCCCCCGAGAACCGGGGGCATCCGCCTTTCGGCTGCCGCGAGGCTTAGCTGAAGGAGTCGCCGCAGGCGCAGGAGCCCGTCGCGTTCGGGTTGTCGATCGTGAAGCCCTGCTTCTCGATGGTGTCCACGAAGTCGATCGAGGCGCCGCCCAGGTAGGGAGCGCTCATGCGGTCGGTCACGACCTTGACGCCGTCGAAGTCCTTGACGACATCGCCGTCGAGCGAACGCTCGTCGAAGAACAGCTGGTAGCGCAGGCCGGAGCAGCCGCCGGGCTGAACGGCGACGCGCAGCGCCAGGTCGTCCCGGCCTTCCTGCTCAAGGAGGCCCTTGACCTTGGCCGCGGCGGCGTCGGACAGGAGGATGCCGTCGCTCACGGTGGTGGTCTCGTCCGATACGGACATCTGCTTCTCTCCCGGGTTGTACGGAGACTGCTTGCCGACGGTTGCAACCGCAGGGGCCCCGGATTCATTCCGGGGCGGCGCTTGTCTTTCCGTTCTGTCTTCGTGCGTTCCCTTTCATGCTCGCACACCGCAACGCACGTGGGGAAAGGGCTGTGGACAAGCTCTTGGCGGATGCGTCACATCGACACTATGGCCATCGTCAAAGTGACGTGAAGCAGTTATGATAGATAGCGTCATTTAGACGAAAAGGCCTGTCCCAGGCTCGCCGCAGAAAAGAAAGGGTGCGTGACGTGACCACCGCCCAGCCCCGTGACCTCGACGTCCAGCCGACGCCGCTCGCTCTGCTGCTGCTCGGCCGCGAGGCCGACCCCAGGAGCGAGCGCGGCGTGGAGTGTCCCGGCGACCTTCCTTCGCCCTCCGACCCGGACCTCGTGGCGCGCGCCCGCGCCGCCAAGGCGAAGCTCGGGGACAAGGTCTTCATCCTCGGGCACCACTACCAGCGCGACGAGGTCATCGAGTTCGCCGATGTGACGGGCGACTCGTTCAAGCTGGCCAAGGACGCGGCCGCCAGGCCCGAGGCCGAGTACATCGTGTTCTGCGGCGTGCACTTCATGGCCGAGTCCGCGGACATCCTGACCGGTGACGACCAGAAGGTCGTCCTTCCCGACCTCGCGGCGGGCTGCTCGATGGCCGACATGGCCACCGCCGAGCAGGTCGCCGAGTGCTGGGACGTGCTGACCGAGGCCGGCATCGCCGAGCAGGTCGTACCCGTCTCGTACATGAACTCCTCCGCCGACATCAAGGCCTTCACCGGCAAGCACGGCGGCACGATCTGCACCTCCTCCAACGCCGAGCGCGCCCTGAACTGGGCGTTCGAGCAGGGAGAGCCCTCGACGACGAAGGTCCTGTTCCTGCCGGACCAGCACCTGGGCCGCAACACCGCCGTACGCGATCTCGGCCTGTCCCTCGACGACTGCGTGCTCTACAACCCGCACAAGCCGAACGGCGGGCTCACCGTCGAGGAGCTGCGCGCCGCCAAGATGATCCTGTGGCGCGGGCACTGCTCGGTGCACGGCCGGTTCTCGCTGGACTCGGTGAACGACGTACGCGAGCGGATCCCGGGTGTGAACGTCCTCGTCCACCCCGAGTGCAAGCACGAGGTGGTGACCGCGGCGGACTACGTGGGCTCGACCGAGTACATCATCAAGGCCCTGGAGGCCGCTCCGCGCGGCTCGAAGTGGGCGATCGGCACCGAGCTGAACCTGGTGCGGCGCCTGGCCAACCGGTTCGCCGCCGAGGACAAGGAGATCGTCTTCCTCGACAAGACGGTCTGCTTCTGCTCGACCATGAACCGCATCGACCTCCCTCACCTGGTGTGGACGCTGGAATCGCTCGCCGAGGGCAAGCTGATCAACCAGATCCAGGTCGACCGGGAGACCGAGAGCTTCGCGAAGCTGGCCCTCGAAAGGATGCTGGCCCTGCCGTAGCCCCCTGACACGACGAAGGCCGCCCCCTTGCCGGGGGCGGCCTTCGTCGTGCGGGCGCCGGTCAGGCGTTGGCCGGCTCCAGCTGGTCGGAGTCGTCCGACGGGGCCGGGAGCCCCGCCTTCCTGGCGCGCCTGGCCGCCTTCTTCTTGGCCTTGCGCTCCTTGCGGAGCTCGACCATCGCGTAGAGGGTCGGGACCAGGAGCAGGGTGAGCAGCGTCGACGTCACCAGACCGCCGATCACCACGACCGCCAGCGGCTGGGCGATGAAGCCGCCCTCGCCCGTGATGCCCAGCGCCATCGGGAGCAGCGCGAAGATGGTCGCCAGGGCGGTCATCAGGATCGGGCGAAGGCGGTGGCGACCGCCCTCGACGACCGCCTCGACGACGCCGAGACCCTGCCTGCGGTACTGGTTGATCAGGTCGATCAGGACGATCGCGTTGGTCACCACGATGCCGATCAGCATCAGCATGCCGATCATCGCCGGGACGCCCATCGGGGTGCCGGTGGCGATCAGCAGACCGATCGCGCCGGTCGCCGCGAACGGGATGGAGACCAGCAGGATCAGCGGCTGGATCAGGGACTTGAACGTGGCGACGAGCAGCATGAAGACGATCGCG
Organism: Streptomyces sp. NPDC094147; assembly: GCF_044764265.1. Classification (NCBI taxonomy): domain Bacteria; kingdom Bacillati; phylum Actinomycetota; class Actinomycetes; order Kitasatosporales; family Streptomycetaceae; genus Streptomyces; species Streptomyces sp. NPDC094147. Next base: position 413,611 of record NZ_JBIWHT010000001.1, read on the forward strand.
ATCGCCGCCAGCATCGCCAGGCCCAGGTTCTTGAACGCGTCCGACTGGTCCGAGGAGACACCGCCGATGGAGGCGGTGGCGCCGGACGGCAGCTTCAGGTCCTTGATCTTGGCCTGGAGGTCGGTGCTGACCTTGCCGGTGTTGTCGCCGACCGGCTTGGCCGTGATGGTCGCGGAGCGGGCCCCGTCGATCCGGGTCATGGAGACCGGACCGGGAACCAGCTTCACCTCGGCGATGTCACCGAGCTTGACCGGGCCGAGGACGAGATTCTTGAGCTGGTCCACCGTCGTGGCCGGGTTGGCCGACGTGATGTACACATCGCGCTCGGAGTCGCCCATGACCGCCTTGGCGACCTGGGTGCCGCGCACCTGCTGGGCGACGGCCGCGCCGAGCGTGGCCTGGTTGAAGCCCGCGTCGGCCGCCTTGTCGTTGGGCTGGACCGAGACCCGGGGCACGCTCTGCGCCAGGTCGCTCTGGACGTCGCTGACGTCCTTGAGACCCGCGACCGCCTGACGGACCTGCTCGGAGGCCTGCTTCAGGACGTCCGCGTCGGCCGCCTTGACGACCACGCTCAGGTTCTGGCTGCCGAAGCCGCCACCGGCCGAGACGGCCGGGTGGCCCGGCTGGTCCTTGAGGGCCGCCTGAAGGCGGTCGTGCGCCTTGTTGTAGTCGCCCGCGCTCTTCAGCGTCACCGTGTACGAGGCCTGGTTGGCGCCGGTGCCGCCGCCGAAGGCCGCCATGAAGCCGGAGGAGCCGACGGTGACCTGGTAACTCTTGACGGCCGGGTCGGCGGCGAGGATCTGCTCGACCTTCTTCGACGCGGCGTCCGCGGCGTCCAGGCTGGTGCCCGGCGGCAGCTCCTGCTTGATCGAGAGGGTGTCCTGCTCGCCCTGGTCGAAGAAGTTGGTCTTCAGCAGGCCGGCCATCCCGAACGTACCGACCAGGATGACGACCGCGAGCACCACGCTGGTGATGCGGCGGCGGGTCGCGAAGCGGAGCACCGGGACGTACATCCGCTGGAGCCGGGACCTGGTCTCCTTCTCCTCGGCCCTGCGGCGCGCCTCGTCCGGGTCGATGCCCGCGATCGCCTTCGGCGCGCGCAGGAACCAGTACGACAGGACCGGGACCACCGTCAGGGAGACGAGCAGCGAGGCGAGCAGGGCGGCGGTGACCGTCACGCTGAAGGAGCCGAAGAGCTCGCCGACCATGCCGCCGACCAGACCGATCGGCAGGAACACCGCGACCGTGGTCAGCGTGGAGGAGGTGACCGCGCCGGCGACCTCCTTGACCGCGGAGAGGATCGCCGACTGGCGCTCCTCTCCGTAGCCGAGGTGCCGCTTGATGTTCTCCAGGACCACGATCGAGTCGTCGACGACCCGCCCGATCGCGATCGTCAGCGCGCCGAGGGTGAGCATGTTGAGCGAGTAGTCCCCGGTCCACAGCACGATCAGGGCGAGGACGACGGACAGCGGGATGGAGACCGCGGTCACCAGGGTGGAGCGGACCGAGGCCAGGAAGAGCAGGATCACGATCACCGCGAAGAGCAGGCCGAGCGCGCCCTCGGTGGTCAGACCCGAGATGGCCTTGGAGACCTGCGGGCCCTGGTCAGAGACCACGGTGAGCTCCGCGCCGGAACCGAGGTCCTTCTTCAGGCCGGGCAGCTTGTCCTTGACGGCCTGGGAGATCGCGACGGCGCTGCCGTCGTGGTCCATCGTGGCCATCACGGCGAGGCTGGGCCTGCCGTTGGTCCGGGTGATGGAGACCCGCTTCGAGGGCTCCTGCTTGACGGTGGCGATGTCGCCGAGGCGGACCGGGGCGCCCTCCTTAGGCTTGATCCGCAGGTCCTCGATCTGCTTGACGGAGGTGTAGGGGCCGCCGACCTGGACCGTACGGCTCTTGCCGTCCTCGGAGAACGAGCCGCCGGGGACGGTCGCGCCGCCCGCCTTCAGGGCGTCGCCGAGCGCCATGGTGTCGAGCCCGGCCGCGGCGAGCTTCCTGGCGTCGGGCGTGACATCGACCTGGAGGGCCTGGACGCCGTCGACGCTGACCCGGCCCACGCCCTTGATGTCCTGGAGGACCGGGACGACGGTGCGGTCGAGCTGGTCGGCGAGGGCCTGCTGGTCCTTGTCGGAGGTGACGGCGAGCACCACGGTCGGCATGTCGTCGGTGGAGCCGGCCACGACCTGCGGGTCGACGTCCGAAGGCAGCTGGTTACGGGACCGGTTGACGGCCTGCTGGATGTCGGCGACGAGCTGCTTCGTACCGGTGCCGTACTCGAAGGTCGCCATGATCACGGCATTGCCCTCGGACGCCGTGGACGTGATGCCCTTGACCCCGCTGACGGCCTTGATGTTCTTCTCAAGCGGCTCGACGACCTGCTTCTCGACCACGTCGGGGGACGCGCCCTGGTAGGGGGCGAGCACCGACACCATCGGCAGTTCGATGGTGGGCAGCAACTGCTGCTTGAGCTGCGGTATGGCGATCGCCCCGAAGACGATCGCGACGATCGACATCAGGCCTATCAGGGCCCGTTGTGCGAGGCTGAATCTGGACAGCCAGGACATGGGTGGGGTCTCTCTTCTGTGGCGTGCGAGCGGCGATACCCAGCAGGAGGGGCAGGCGGCCGACCCGTGCCATGCGGCGCATCACCCGGGAAGACCCGGCCCCCACCCACAACCCTCGGCCATGGGGCGGGTCCGATTCCTCGCTCGCAGGTGCCCTTCCTTATCCCGCGCATACCGCAGCCGCAGTACGCCGCGCTCCACCCTTCAGTCCACCCGTGGGCGGACGAGTCCCGATTCGTACGCGATGACCACCAATTGGGCGCGATCGCGGGCGCCCAATTTGGCCATCGCACGGTTCACATGGGTCTTGACGGTGAGCGGGCTGACGGCGAGGCGCTCGGCGATCTCGTCGTTGGAGTGGCCGCCCGCGACCTGGACCAGGACCTCGCGTTCGCGGACCGTGAGCGCGGCGAGCCGCTCGCCGTGCCGCCGCGGGTCCTCGCCGCCGTCCCAACTGCCGCCCTGCGCAAGGAAGGTGGTGATCAGCCCCTTGGTCGCGGCCGGGGACAGCAGTGCCTCACCGGCCGCCGCGACCCGGATCGCGCCGAGCAGTTCCTCGGGCTCCGCGCCCTTGCCGAGGAAGCCCGAAGCGCCGGCCCGCAGCGACTGCACGACGTACTCGTCGACCTCGAAGGTCGTCAGCATCACCACGTGGACGGCGGCCAGCGCGGGATCCGCGGTGATGGCGCGGGTGGCGGCGAGGCCGTCGGTGCCGGGCATCCGGATGTCCATCAGGACGACGTCCGGGAGTGTCGCGTGGACCACGTCCACGACCTCGGCGCCGTCGGCCGCCTCCCCCACGACCTGCATGTCCGGCTCGGAGTCGACCAGGACGCGGAAGGCCGAGCGCAGCAGCGCCTGGTCGTCGGCGAGTACCACCTTGATCGTCATGTGCTGCCTTCCCCCTGGGCCCCGCTCCCCGTGGCCTTGACCGGAAGTATCGCCTGCACGCGGAAGCCGCCGCCGTAGCGGGGCCCCGCGGTGCAGCGGCCGCCGAGGGCGCTGACGCGCTCGCGCATGCCGAGCAGGCCGTGGCCGCCGCCCTCGCTCCCGCCGGTGCCGGTGCCGTTGTCGATGACGGTGATCTCGGTGTTCGGGCCGACCCGCACGATGCTCACCTCGGCCTTGGCGCCGGGCCCCGCGTGCTTCTGGACGTTGGTGAGCGCCTCCTGGATCACCCGGTACGCGGCGAGGTCCACGGAGGCGGGCAGCGGGGAGTGGTCGGCGCGGGCCAGTTCCACGGGCAGCCCGGCCCGCCGGAAGCCGCCGAGCAGATCGTCGAGGACGGCGAGGCCCGGGGCCGGTTCGGTGGGCGCCGCCGGGTCGCCGGACTGGCGCAACAGGCCGACGGTGGCGCGCAGTTCACCGAGCGCGGACCGGCTCGCCTCGCGGACGTGCGCGAGGGCCTCCTTGGCCTGGTCGGGCCGTTTGTCCATGACGTGGGCGGCGACGCCGGCCTGGACGTTGACGAGGGCGATGTGGTGGGCCACCACGTCGTGGAGGTCACGGGCGATCCGCAGCCGTTCCTCGGCGACCCGGCGCCGGGCCTCCTCCTCGCGGCCGTGTTCGGCCCGCTCGGCGCGCTCCCGGATGGCGTCGACGAAGGCGCGCCGGCTGCGCACCGCGTCGCCGGCGGCCGCGGCCATGCCGGTCCAGGCGAAGATCCCGAGGTGTTCCTGGGAGTACCAGGGCGGGGTGCCGAAGAGCATCGCCGTACCGGTGAGGACGGCGATGGTGAGCACACCGACCCGGTAGGTGGTGGGGCGGTCGGTGTGGGCGGCGACCGTGTACAGCGCGACGACGGCGCTCATCGCGACGGGCGCGGGCGGCGCGCCCAGACCCAGCTCGACCGTGGCGAGGGCACTGGTACAGGACAGCACCGCCATGGGCCGGCGCCGCCGCAGTACGAGGGCGGCCGCGGCCAGTGTCATCAGGACGAGTGAGCGGAGCCCCGGCGTGCGGGTGCCGAAGGTCGGGCCGTTGGGTCCGTGCGGGTCGGCGAAGGAGCTGACGACCATGCAGAGCAGTACGCCGAAGGCGAGAGCGGCGTCGAGGGCCAGCGGATGCGCCTTGAGCCAGGGGCGGGCACGGTCTGCGAGGGTCACGGTCACCTACCGTAGAACGGGCCCGCGCCCCCGGCCCCGTCGGAGCCCGTGCCGAAACCCCGCCGCGGACCCGGGCGGGGTGTGGACACCGGCTCCTCAGCCCGGGATGAGGCCGTCGTCGCTGAGCATCTCCCGCACCTCGTCCAGGGTCGCGTCCGGTCCCGGGAGGATCAGCTCGGACGGCTCCAGGGCCTCGTCCGGGAGGGGCTCGCCCAGGCGGCGGACCGCGTCGAGGAGCGCACCGAGGGTGCGGCGGAAGCCCTCCTCGTCCCCGGCCTCCATCTCGGCGAGCAGCTCGTCGTCAAGCTTGTTGAGCTCGGTGAAGTGGCTGTCCGCCAGCTTCACCTGCCCCTCCCCCATGATCCGGACGATCATGAACGTCTCCTGCCGCTCGTCACTGCTTGTCGAAGCGCGGGCTCTGCTGCGGGGCCTTGTCCTGAGGAGCGGCGGCGCCGCCCTCGATGGCCTGCTTTCCGGCGGCTCCGCCACCCATCAGCTCGGCCTTCATCCGCTGCAGTTCCAGCTCTACATCCGTACCACCGGACAGCCGGTCCAGCTCGGTCTGGATGTCGTCCTTGGCGAGCCCCGACTGGTCGTCGAGGGCGCCGGAGGCAAGCAGTTCGTCGATCGCGCCGGCCCGCGCCTGGAGCTGCGCGGTCTTGTCCTCGGCCCGCTGGATGGCGAGGCCGACGTCACTCATCTCCTCGGAGATGCCGGAGAAGGACTCGGCGATCCGGGTCTGCGCCTGGGCCGCCGTGTAGGTGGCCTTGATCGTTTCCTTCTTCGTACGGAAGGCGTCGACCTTGGCCTGGAGGCGCTGGGCCGCAAGGGTGAGCTTCTCCTCCTCGCCCTGGAGGGTCTGGTGCTGCGTCTCCAGGTCGGTGACCTGCTGCTGCAGCGAGGCACGGCGGGACAGGGCCTCGCGGGCCAGGTCCTCGCGGCCGAGCGACAGGGCCTTGCGCCCCTGGTCCTCCAGCTTGGAGGACTGGCTCTGGAGCTGGTTGAGCTGCAGCTCCAGACGCTTGCGGGAGGTCGCCACGTCGGCGACGCCCCGGCGCACCTTCTGGAGCAGCTCAAGCTGCTTCTGGTACGAGTAATCGAGGGTCTCGCGAGGGTCCTCGGCCCGGTCAAGGGCCTTGTTCGCCTTCGCGCGGAAGATCATCCCCATACGCTTCATGACACCGCTCATGGGCTTCGCGCGCCCCCTTCTGACGGACTCCAGCTCCAGCTTGCAACAGAACCCACAGTACGGGCCCTGCATCCATTACCGCACTGTTCGGGCAACGATGCGCTCATCCCCAAGGACGACTACGCTCCGCGCCGATCAGGCGCAAGGAGTAGGCGACCCCCGGGAAACCATGCATGTCGCACGCTCGCTCCCGACGGTACAGACGCAAGGCGTTGTGGGATCGTTCCCCACCGGCCTGGGGTCCATGCGCCGCACCCCGTACCCTTGGGGATTGTGTTCCGTAGCCGTTCCAACGAAGAGAAGGCCCCCACCGACAAGGTGACGGCGGACCTCTCCAAGCAGCCCCGCGACCCCGAGGCCCCCAAGGGGCGCCCCACTCCCAAGCGGAGTGAGGCCCAGACTCAGCGCCGCCGTGCCTCGACCGTGCCGACCGACCGCAAGGAGGCCGCCAAGCGCCAGCGCGAGGCGCGCCGGATCGACATGGCCAAACAGCGCGAGGCGCTCGCCAACGGCGACCAGCGCTATCTCCCGGCCCGCGACAAGGGTCCGGTGCGCAAGTTCGTCCGCGACTACGTCGACTCCCGGTTCTCGATCGCCGAGATGTTCCTGCCGCTCGCGGTGATCATCCTGGTCCTTTCGATGATCCGCGTCGGCAGCCTGCAGAACCTTTCGCTGCTGCTGTGGCTCGCGGTGATCGTGCTGATCGTCCTCGACTCGATCGGGCTCGCCTTCCGGCTGAAGAGGGCGCTGGCCGCCCGCTTCCCGGACGAGCCGAAGAAGGGCGCCGTCGCCTACGGCCTGATGCGCACGCTCCAGATGCGCCGACTGCGACTGCCGAAGCCGCAGGTCAAGCGCGGAGAGCGGCCCTGAACCCGGATGTGTCCGGGTTCGGCGGCGCCTCCGATGCCTGGCTGAAGGGTCTCGGCGGGCTGCGCAACACCGTCCGCCAGGAGCTCGTGGCCCGTCAGCTGGACGAGCAGATAGCGGGCCGCTTCCCGGTGGGCCAGCGCCTGCGGATCCTGGACGTCGGCATGGGCCAGGGCACGCAGGCCCTGCGGCTGGCCCGTGCCGGGCACTCCGTGACGGGCCTGGAGTCCGACGCGGAGATGCTCAAGGTGGCGCGCGAGGCGCTCGCCACCGAACCCGAGGGCATCCGCGAGCGGGTCCGGCTGATCGAGGGCGACGGCCGCGAGACCGGCGTGCACTTCCTGCCGGGCTCCTTCGACGTGGTGCTCTGCCACGGCGTCCTGATGTACGTCCAGGAACGGGACGCGATGCTCGCGGGCCTGGCCCGGATGCTCGCCCCGGGCGGGCTGCTCTCGCTGCTCGTGCGGAACGCGGACGCGCTGGCCATGCGGTCCGGGCTCGCCGGGGACTGGCCGGGCGCCCTGTCGGCCTTCGACACGGACTCGTACACCAACCGCCTGGGCCTCGTGGTGCGGGCCGACCACCTCGCCGCGCTGACCCGCACGCTCGCCGGGATCGCGGCGCCGCTGCACGTCTGGTACGGGGTGCGGGTGTTCACCGACAACGCGCCGAACGACGCGCAGCTGCCCGCCGCCGACGAGCTGGAGCAGCTCCTCGCAGCCGAGGACCGGGCCGGCCGCACCGACCCCTACCGCCAGGTCGCGGCCCTGCTGCACCTGTTCGGCGTACGGGGCTGAGGCAGGGCAACCGCCGAGCGGGCCCCGCCCGGCGTCCCGGTACCTGATCGGTCCCGTCAACAGGACGCCAAATCGGACCAAAGGGATAATCCTGCCATGGATGCATCCCTTCGCCGCAGCCGGGTGCGCCGCGCGGCGCCGGTCCTGAGCGCCGCCGTCGCGATCGCCGCGCTCCTCGGCGGCTGTTCGCGGTCCGGCTCCGCGGTGCCGAAGGGATCGCCGAGCCCGTCGGCGTCGAGCGTCCAGAACAGCGGACCCGTCACCGACTCGCTGCAGAGCGACTACCAGCGGGTCATCAAGAACGTGCTGCCGTCCGTCGTGCAGATCGACGCGACCGCCGGCCTCGGGTCGGGGATCGTCTACGACACCCAGGGGCACATCGTCACCAACGCCCATGTCGTGGGCAACGAGCGGACCTTCAAGGTCTCGGCCTCCGGCAGCAGTTCGGCCGTCCTCGCGCGGCTGGTCGCGGCCTACCCCGAGCAGGATCTCGCCGTGATCAAGCTCGACTCGGTGCCGGGCGGGCTGAAGGCGGCCAGGTTCGGCGACTCCTCGAAGGTCGAGATGGGGCAGATCGTCCTTGCCATGGGCTCGCCGCTCGGCCTGTCCTCCAGCGTCACCCAGGGCATCGTCTCGGCGACCGGCCGCACCGTCTCGGAGGGCCGGGGCGGCGGCGGTACCGGCGCGACCATCGCCAACATGGTGCAGACCTCGGCCGCGATCAACCCCGGCAACAGCGGCGGCGCCCTGGTCAACCTCGACAGCGAGGTGATCGGCATCCCGACGCTCGCCGCGACCGACCCGGACATGGGCGGCAGCGCGGCCCCCGGCATCGGCTTCGCGATCCCGGTGTCGATGGTGAAGACGGTCGCCGACCAGATCATCAAGAGCGGCAAGGTCACCGACTCCGGGCGGGCCGCGCTCGGCATCACCGGACGCACCGTCGTCGACAGCGGCTACCAGCCGGCGGGCGTCGCGATCGTGGACGCCAACGCGAAGGGCGCCGCGGCCAAGGCGGGCCTGAAGGCGGGCGACATCATCATCAGGGCCGGCGGCACCGACATCACCACGATCACCTCGCTGACGGAGGCGCTGGCCGCGGACAAACCCGGGCAGAAGATCCAGGTGACGTACATCCGCGACAGGGTGAAGAAGACCGCCGAGGTCACGCTCGGCGAGGTCTGAGCCGGGCCGGGGGCGCCGTCCGCGCCCCCGGCCGGATCGTCAGACCTGTTCGGCGTGCAGGCTCATCGGGCCGTAGATCTGGGTGCTGTCCTCGAAGAGGAAGACCTGGTCGGCGCCGCCTTCGAGCAGGTCCTTCCACACCTCGCCGATCCAGGACTCCGCGTCGCCCTGGGTCGTGAACTCCTCCGGCGCCACCGCCGGCTCGACCTCCGTACCGTCCGACTTCTCGAAACGCCACGTCCACGCCATGTCCGCCTCCTGGGTCACGTTGCTGCCCGCAGCGTAACCGGGCGCGCAAGAGGGCCGGTGACGCGGGAGGATCGACCCTGTGGAACTGACTCTCCTCGGCACCGGGGCCCCCACCGGGCTGCCGCGCCCCGACTGTCCCTGCGCCGCGTGCGCCGTCGCCCGCGGCAGCGGGGTGCGTGCCGCGACCGCCCTGCTCGTGGACGGCGCCCTGCTGCTCGACCTCACCCCGGGCGCGGCGCTGGCCGCCGCCCGTGCCGGGCACTCGCTGGCGGGTGTGCGGCAGGTGCTGCTCACCCATCCGCACACCGGGCCCGCCATGGAGCTGCCCGCCGGGCTGCCCGCGGCCGGACGGGTGCCGGACGGCCGCAGGCTGACGCTGATCAGCGGCCACCGGGTGCTGGCCGTGCCGCTGGACTCGCCGGGGACGGGGTACGAGGTGACCTCGCCGGAGGGCGAACGGCTGCTGTACCTGCCGCCGGGCGGCGCGCCCGCGGGCCCCGCCGAGGTGCGCCCGTACGACATGGTGGTGGCCGATGTCGCGGGGCGCCCCGACGCGCTGGCGCGGCTGCGGGCGGCGGGCGGCATCGGGCCGGCCACCGATGTGATCGCCGTGCACCTCGACCACGACGTGCCGCCCGGCCGGGAGTTGGCGCGGCGGCTCGCGGCGCTGGGCGCCCGCGCGGTGCCGGACGGCACGACGCTGGTGGTCGGCGAGTACCACGCGGTGCCCGATGTGCCGCGCCGCACGCTGGTCCTGGGCGGCGCGCGGTCGGGGAAGTCGGTGGAGGCCGAGCGGCGTCTGGAGGGCTTCCCGCAGGTCGTGTACGTCGCGACGGGCGGCTCCCGGAGCGGGGACGCGGAGTGGGCCGCGCGGGTCGGCCTGCACCGCGAGCGCCGCCCCTCCTCGTGGCGCACCGAGGAGACCTGCGAGCTGGCGCAGCTCCTCGACGAGCAGGGGCCGCCGCTCCTGATCGACTGTCTGGCGCTGTGGCTGACCGACGCGATGGACCGGGTCGGCGCGTGGGACGACGAGAAGTGGGCGGCGGGCGGCGAGCGGGCGCTGAAGGAGCGTACGGCCGAACTGGTCGCGGCGGTGCGCGGCACCTCGCGGACGCTGGTCGCGGTGAGCAACGAGGTGGGGTCGGGCGTGGTGCCGGCCACCTCGTCGGGGCGGCGGTTCCGGGACGAACTGGGGCGTCTGAACGCGGCGTTCGCGGCCGAGTGCGAACAGGTGCTGCTCGTCGTCGCGGGGCAGGCACTCGCACTGCGCGGCTGACGGCGGCGCGCTGCCGGTACTGTTCGGCAGATGAGCAGGCTGAACCTGGACGACTTCTCCGATCTGATCGAACGCCCCGACAACGGTGTGCGGCGGGACGCCGAGGAACGCCGGGAGCGGCTGACCGTGCCGCCCGGCGCGCTCGGCCGCCTGGACGAGCTGGCCACCTGGCTGTCGGCGGCGCAGGGCGCCAGCCCGGTCCGGTCCGTCGAACGGCCCCGCGTGATCCTCTTCGCGGGCGACCACGGCGTGGCCGAACTGGGCGTCTCGGCCCGCCCGGCGGGCTCCGCGCACACCCTCGTACGCTCCGTCCTGGACGGCGCGAGCCCGGTCGCGGTGCTCGCCCGCCGCCAGGGCGCCTCCGTGCGGATCGTCGACGCGGGTCTGGACTGCGACCCCGGGCTGCTGCCCGAGGACGTCGTACGCCACCGGGTGCGGCGCGGCAGCGGCCGCATCGACGTCGAGGACGCGCTCACCGTGGAGGAGGCTGAGGCGGCCGTACGGCTCGGCATGAAGATCGCCGACGAGGAGGCCGACTCCGGCACCGACCTGGTGGTGCTCGGCGACCTCAGCGTGGGCGGCACCACCCCCGCGGCCGTGCTGATCGCGGCGCTTTGCGGCACCGACGCCTCGGTGGTCACCGGCCGCGGCGGCGCCGGGATCGACGACCTGGCGTGGATGCGCAAGTGCGCCGCGATCCGGGACGCGCTGCGCAGGGCCCGGCCGGTTCTCGGCGACCAGCTGGAACTTCTGGCCGCGGTGGGCGGCGCGGACCTTGCCGCCACCACCGGTTTCCTGCTGCAGTGTGCGGTGCGCAGACTGCCGGTGATCCTGGACGGGGTCGTCGCGTCGGCCTGTGCGCTGGTGGCCCAGCGGGCGGCCTTCCGGGCTCCGGAGTGGTGGCTGGCGGGCCAGTTGAGCGGCGAGCCGGGCCAGGCGAAGGCGCTGGACCGGATGGCACTCAACCCTCTGCTCGATCATGGCGTCACAGTGGGCGAAGGAACCGGGGCACTGCTCGCGCTTCCCCTCGTACAAGCCGCGGCCGCACTGGCCGCGGAGCTGCCCGAGCGCACCGACCGGCGCGCGGAGAGCGCGGAGGAGAGCGGCGACGCGTGAGCCGCGGTAGGGCCGGGGGGCTCCCCCCCGGCTCCACCCGCGTCCACTGTGAAACGCTTTGCCCCCATATCATCGCGTTTCATGGGAGAAGTCCGCTTGAGCACCACCGAAGGAACGATCCGGAGCACCCCCCGGTCGCGGCGCAGCATGGCGTTCGCCGTCTGGTACCTGCGCGTCGTGACGTTCATCAATTTCCTGAGCGCCGTATGGGTCACCCTCGGCCAGGGACTTCGGCGGCACAACACGGACGACTATTTCACGCCGTATCTGCTCGAAGCCGGATTCACCTCCGGCATCGTCACACTGTTCCTCGCGGTCACCATGCGGCGGCGCAAGCGCGCCGCCTGGATCCTCAACATCATTCTCGGCGGGCTCTTCTTCCTGCTCTTCGCGTTCGCCATGGCGTTCCCGGAGATCCACCGCTACGCGCAGAACTGGGTCTCCCTCGCACTGACCGCGGCCTTCGTGCTCGCGCTGCTGCTGGGCCGCCGGGAGTTCTACGCCAAGGGCGACCGCTCCAACCCGCTGGCCGCGGTCGCGACCGCCGTCGGCGGCCTGCTGGTCACCTCGCTGTGCGCGGCGGTCCTGGTCAGCGCCACCAACACCTATGACGGCACCGACCACTCCACCTTCCTGCAGCGCTGGCGCTACGGCGTGATGCGGCTGGTGTTCCTGGTCCCCGACGACCGGCACACCCAGGGCATCACCACCCCGGGCTGGGTCAACGTCACCATCAACGTCCTCGCCACCCTGCTCCTGATCGCGGTCATCTACGCGGCCTTCCGCAACCGCAGGGCCGTCGACCCGCTCACCGTCGAGGACGAGGAGAAGCTGCGCGCGCTCCTCGACAAGCAGGGCGAGCGCGACTCCCTCGGCTACTTCGCGCTGCGCCGCGAGAAGGCCGTCATCTGGTCCCCGACCGGCAAGGCCGCCGTCACCTACCGGGTGATCAACAGCGTCTCGCTGGCCTCCGGCGACCCGATCGGCGACCCCGAGGCCTGGCCGGGCGCGATCGAGCCGTGGCTCGCCGAGGCCCGTGCGCACGGCTGGATCCCGGCGGTGACCGGCGCCAGCGAGGAGGCCGGGCAGATCTATGCCCGGCACGGCCTGGACGCCCTGGAGATGGGCGACGAAGCGATCGTGGAGACCGCCGAGTTCACCCTGGAGGGCCGCGCGATGCGGACCGTGCGCCAGGCGTACAACCGGGTGAAGCGGGCCGGGTACGAGGTGCGGATCCGGCGGCACGCGGACATCCCCGCCGAGGAGATGGCCGAACTCCTGCGCAAGGCCGACGACTGGCGCGACGGCGCCACCGAGCGCGGCTTCTCGATGGCGCTCGGCCGGCTCGGCGACCCCGCCGACGGCCAGTGCATGATGCTCGAATGCTTCGACGGCGACGGCGAGTTGAGGGCGCTGCTCAGCTTCGTGCCATGGGGACCGAACGGAGTCTCGCTCGATCTGATGCGCCGTGACCGGGACTCCGAGAACGGTCTGATCGAGTTCATGGTGATCGAACTCCTGCAGCGCGCCCGGGAGATCAAGATCACTCAGGTCTCACTGAACTTCGCGATGTTCCGCTCCGTCTTCGAGCGCGGCTCGAAGCTCGGGGCAGGACCCGTGCTGAGGCTGTGGCGCTCGCTCCTCAGCTTCTTCTCCCGCTGGTGGCAGATCGAGTCGCTGTACCGGTCCAATGCCAAGTACCGGCCGATCTGGGAGCCGCGGTTCACCTTGTTCGAGAAGAGTGCAGACCTGCCACGGATTGCCATCGCATCCGCGCGCGCCGAAGGATTCCTGGAAGCCCCGGGCCTGCCCAAGTGGCTGCACCGCAGGCACCTGGAGTCGCAGAGATGAGCAAGGGGGCCAAGGGGGCGCTGCGCCGGTTCGCCGAGCGCGAGTGGGGCCCGCTGTACAAAACCGTGAAGTACGCGCTGCACACGCAGCGTTGGCGGGCTATCCCGCTGGCCCTCTCGGCGGTCCTGCTGACCGCGGTCTTCCAGATCGTCCAGAACCAGTCCTGGGGCTTTCGGCCGGTGCAGATCATCGGCTCGGTGAAGGCCGAGTACCCGCTGTGGCTCTCGCTGCTGCGCACCCCGCTGTCGCTCTTCGTGCCGGCCCTCGACCTGCCGGTGTGGGGCGCGCTCGGCCAGCTCCTCGTGGTGTTCGGCATCGCGGAGATCTGCATCGGCCGGGCCCGGATGCTGCTCATCGCGTACGCGGCGACGCTGGCCGGGACCATGTACGCGCGGGTCGGCATCGCGATCGGCCCGGACAGCGTCTTCGGGCTGCCCGCCGCCTCCGCCCGGATGGTCGACACCGGCCCCTCGGCGGCGGTGGTGGCCCTCGCGGTGTACGTGTGCTGGCGCTACCGGGCGTACTGGACGGCCGGCGCCGTGGTGCTCGCGATGATCATCGAGGTGGTCCTGAAGAACAACCTCGCGGGCAAGGAGCACATCGCGGCCCTCGTCGCGGTGGCGGTGCTCTGCTGGATCACCTGGGTACGGCAGAAGCGGCGGCGCCGCCGGCATGATCAGGGGCGGCGCACCGAGCGCCTGTCGGGTGCGCCGCCGATCCAGTCCTGAAACCGGCGGCGCGGCAGGGACCAGCGCCGGTCGTGGCGGTAGGCCCTGAGCCCGGCCTTGGCCCTGGCGCGCGGCCGGTTCCGGTAGAAGCGCTGCGCCCAGGGGGACTCCGGCCGGGCCAGCCGGATCGCGCCGACCAGCGCCACGAACGGCACGAACGTGCCGATCATCGCGAGCCGCACCTTGCCCTTGAACAGCGCGATCAGCACGAAGCAGAAGTTGATCGCGAGCGTGGTGATGAAGGACCCCCGGTTGTGCCGCTCGGCGGGGGTCACGTCGTTGACGCCGAGCGGTGAGAACCCGGCGAGCACCAGCGTCATGAGGGCCGCGGCCATCACCACGATCTCGACGCTCTTGCGCCCGTTCTCGCTCCAGTACACGTCGTCCAGATGCAGGATCAGCGCGAACTCGTCCAGGACCAGGCCCGCGCCCGTCCCGAACAGCACGGCGAACACGGCCGCCGCGATCCCGTGCCGGCCGCTGCCGACCGCCCCGAACCCGCCGATCATGGTGAGGACGACCCCGGGCACCACATGGTGGATGTGCAGTCCGCCGGGCCTGATGTTGCGGAACGGGCCCCGTCCGGCCCGGATCAGCCGCGTGATGGAGCGGGTGACCAGGAACGTCAGGACGAAGGCGGTCAGTGCGAGCAGCATGGGGAGCTTGCCCGGCTCGGTGATGTTCCGGTAGAACCAGTGACCCATCCCACCCGCTCCTGTTTGCGCTGGTATGCGCAATTTACCGCCGTCGGGGGGCGGTCCGCTCGGGATACCCTGCGCCGGGTGAACCCCAGCAAGGCCCTGCACGGCGTACGTTTCGCCTTCGGCACCCTCACCGTCTTCCCCGCCCGCATCACGCGCTGGGACCGCACCACCGCCCGCGCCGGGATGACGCTCGCCCCGCTGGCCGGGCTCGCCGTCGGCCTGTGCGCGGCGGCCGCGGGCGCGGGGTTCTGGCTGCTGGGTTCGGGTCCACTGCTCGCGGCGGTGGTGACCGTGGCGGCGCCCGCCCTGCTCACCCGGGGTCTGCATCTGGACGGCCTGGCGGACGTGGCCGACGGCCTGGGCAGCGCCAAGCCCGCCGAGGACGCGCTGCGCATCATGAAGCGCTCCGACATCGGCCCCTTCGGCGTCGTCAGTCTCCTCTTCTTCCTGCTCGCCCAGACCGCCGCGCTGTCCCGGCTGTACGAGGACGGCTGGGCCCGGGGTGCCGCGGCCGCCGTCGTCTGCGCCGTGGCCGCCCGCACCGCGCTCACCCTGGCCTCCCGGCGCGGGGTCCCGGCGGCCCGCCCGGACGGGCTCGGCGCGGTGGTGGCGGACACGGTGCCGCGGCGGCGCGCGGTCACGGTGGCCGCCCTGGTGACGGCGGCCGCGGCGGCGGCGGGCCTGCTCTTCGCGCCCTGGTCCGCGCTGCACTTCGCCCTCGCCGTACCGGCCGGGCTCGCGGTCTCGCAGGTACTGCTGCGACGCTGCGTGCACAGGTTCGGCGGGGTGACGGGCGATGTGTTCGGGGCGGTCGCGGAGACCGCGACCACGGTGACGCTGGTCGCGCTCGCCCTCGGCTGACGCTCAGCAGGCCTGACGCCACTCCTTCAAGTCGAGCTTCTTCGCCATCGAACTGAGGCCCAGCTGCTTGGACTCGGCGCAGAACCGGGCCGGCGGGAGCTGGTACTCGACGTGGAAGACGGCCTTGCCGGCCCGGACGAACGGCGTGAGCCTGTCGCACTCGCCGTACTGGGCGCACTGTTCGTTGACCGCGAAGTCGAAGTGGGCGAGCAGCTGCGGGATCTGGTCGAGGTCGTTCTTCAGGCCGACGGCGAGCCCCCGGTCGTGGGCCAGCCTGGCGACGAGCTCGTTGTACTTGAGCTGGTCGGCCGCCTTGAGCGGGAAGCCGGTGTCATTGGCGTAGCCGTCCATGTTGTCCGGCTCGACCGCGTCGAAGCCCTTGGCCCTGCACAGGTCGAGGCGCTTGGCGATCAGCGGGCCGAGCACGTCGGTGCGGCGGATGTCGAGCCAGCGCTCGCCGTCCCAGCCGTTGCCCTTGCCGAGCACCGACTTGGGGAACTCCTTGGCGTCGGGCCGCCAGTCCTCCCAGGCGCCCGTCGAGGTGTAGCAGATGACCTTGCGGCCCCTGCGGTGCAGATCGGCGACGGCCGCCGCGGACTGGTCGAAGGCGTCGATGTCGTACACCTGGACGTCGACGGCCGGGTCGAGCTTGCCCTTGAGCTGCCACTGCCAGGTCGTCCCCGGCTTGGGCTGCCAGTGCGGGCCCGAGGGCGCGGGCGGCGGCCCGGTGTCCGCGCCGTCCCCCTCGTCGGGTCCGGACGGTGAGCTGGTGCAGGCCGCCAGCAGGAGCAGCGGGACCAGCAGCCAGGGTGCGCGTTTCACGGGGCGGGCTCCAAGCGGTGCGGCAACGTGCCCCAGGGGTGCGGCAGTTGACCGGGGACGAGGCAGTGGACCGGGGCCTGGGCGACCGCGTCGGGCGGGGCGCCGTAGACCAGGTGGCAGGTGTCGGGCGCGGCGGGGCCGGTGGGCCGGTAGGCGGACCAGGGCCCCTCGAAGGTGACCAGGAGATCGCCGATCCGGGCATAGCCGGGGTGCGGCTGGGCGCCGTGGTTGAGGACGAGCGTGACGTAGGTGTCGTACGTGGCGGCGAGCGCGGCCCGCAGGTCCGCGTAGTACGGCAACTGCTCGGCGGAGGTGGCCGTCTGGTCGAGGAAGACGCCGTGCACCCCGTACCAGGCGCGGTGGCGGGCCGCCTCGCGCACCACGTCCTGCGGCGGGCGCCGGCCGTACGCCGTGTCCACGTAGCCGAGCACCCGCACGCCCGCCGAGCACAATCGCGCGGCCACCGCAGCGAACGCCGTGTCGGGTGAACTCCCCGCGCCGCTGGCCGGGTTGAGGACGACCCCGTACAGCGAGGGCGCGGCGGCTATCAGCGCCTCCCAGGCGTCGGGGCGCTCGGCCGGATGCTCGTAGTAGGGCACCAGCAGCTTGCTCATGTACGTCCTCGCAACGTGCTCACTCCGCTCGACGGGCTCATGGGCGGTGGGCGGTCGCCCTTCCCAGTACGACACAGACCAGCGCGGCCAGCAGCGCGGCCGCCGCCCCCGACACCACCAGGCCGGTCTGCGGTGGTGCGCCCAGGGCCAGCGCCAGGGTCTGGGCGGCGGCCGCCGCGCAGCACACCAGGGCCGCGCCCGGCGCCGCCCCGAACGACTGGAGCAGCAGCCCGGTCCACAGCACCGCGCCGATGAGCAGCAGCGTCGCCAGGCGGAGTCCGCCCAGCGGCGGGGCGGCCGGCCAGAGCCCGGTGCCAAGGGCCGCGAGGGCGGCCAGGACCACCAGGTAGGCACCGAGGCACACGGTCACGGTGACGGCGACCGAACGGCGGAACCCCCGCGCGCTGGAGGCGGTCCGCAGCCCGGCCAGGCTCCGGGCGCGGAAGCGGTACAGGAGCCATTCGGCGGGCCCCATGCTGAGGGTCAGCGCTATCGCCGACGGCCCGGCCACCGAGCCCACCGAGCCGTGCCGGAAGACGTCGCCGAGCGCCGCGTACAGCACGAGCACGCCCGCGCCGAGTCCGAACAGGCCGTACGGGAGCGAGGCGGTCGGCCGGGGTGACACGGCGCCGCGCGCACGGGGTCCGGCGGCCGGCCCGCGCAGCGCGCGCACGGCCAGGGTCACCGCCGCCGCCAGCGAGACGAGCAGCAGGGCCGGACCGGCGGCGGACGGCAGTCCGGGCACGGCGCCGAGCGTCATGGGCAACAGGGCCAGGAACAGGGCGCGTTCGCGGCCGAGGACGAGCAGGACGGTGGCGGCGGCCAGATAGCCGGACTGGCCGGCGGCGAACGCGGCGGCGCTCAGCTCGTCGGTCCCGGAGACCGCGACCGCGGCGAGGGCGCCGAGAGCGGCGCCGAGCGGGGCGCCCCGGCGCAGGGCGCGGACGGCGGCGGGGCGGTCGGCGAGGCTGAGCCAGGAGTGGGCGCGGTGCGAGAGCGACTGGTTCCACACCCAGCCGGTGACCGCACCGGCGAGCAGCGGGATCGTTCCGGCGGGCAGCCCGAGGGTGCTGCGGTGGTCGCCGGCGAGCAGCGGCGCGCCCAGGACGTAGGCGAGTCCGGGCAGGGCGAAGACGAGACCGCGCAGGAGGCAGCCGGCGAGGTGGGCGTGCCAGGGTTCGGCGGGCGGGGCGGGGGCCGCGGGATGGCGGCGCTCGACCCGGCCGTAGAGCTCCTCGGCGAGCGAGAAGGAGTCGGGGTGCCCGTAGACGGCTCTTATCCGGTCGTCGGTCATGCCGTCGGACTCGATGATCGCCGCTATCTCGTCCGGGTGGACGGCCGCGGCTATCAAGTCCTCAAGACGGGTGGCGAGTTCGGCGAGGGGATCGCCCTCGGGCACGCGGGACAGTCGCTGGCGCGGGATGAAGGGCAGGGTGTCCTGCCCTTCGTCCCGGCCGATCCAGAGGGAGCCGCTCACCGGGGCGACCCGCCGAGCGGGCTGCGGCGGGCTTCGTCGGACAGCTCGCGGTACCAGGGGCCGGTGAGTTGCAGGGTCCACTCGTCCTCGGGTGTGAACCCGGCCTGGAACGGCTCGGGTTCGGGGTGTCCGGCGAGTTCGAGGTAGATGCGGCGGAAGCCGTCCACCGAGCGGTGCAGGGTGAACTCGTCGATCACCCTCTGGCGGCCGGCGGCACCGAGTTCGGCCCGCCTCTCGTGGTCACGGAGCAGCCCGATGGCGGCCTCGGCCATGACGGCGGGCTCTCTGGGCGGCACCACGAGCCCCGCGTCGCCAGCCGCCTCCCGTACGCCTCCGACGTCCGTGGACACGGTGGCCCGGCCGCAGGACATCGCCTCGATCAGCGAGAACGGGAAGCCCTCGCTGATGCTGGAGAGCATCACCACGCTGCCCGAGGCGTAGGCGCTCGCCACGTCGCTGACCCGGCCTTCGTAGGAGATGCCGTCGGTGACGCCGAGTTCGGCGGCCAGCTTCTCCAGGCGGGTCTTGTAGTCCTCGCCGCCGGCCGGCACACCCCCGTACAACCGCAGCCGGGTGTCGGGGAGTTCGGCGCGCACGATGGCGTACGCGCGGATCAGGGTCTCCAGGTCCTTGATGGGGTCGATGCGTCCGCACCAGCTCAGGGTGGGGACGGCCGGGTCGGGCCCGGCGTGCGGGAAGAGGTCGGGGTCGACGCCGTTGTAGACGGTGCGGATCCGCTCGGACGGGGCGCCGCCGCGCTCCTCCCAGCGGCGGTTGTACTGGTTGCACGGGGTGATGAGGTCGGCCTTGCGGTAGCCCAGGGAGTTGAGCTCCCGGTAGAAGCTCAGGACCACCGACTTCACCGGCCAGCTCTGCTCGCCGGTGCGGTAGCCGAGGTAGCGCTCGCGCAGGTAGATGCCGTGCTCGGTGAGGAGGAACGGCACCCCGTCGAAGTGCTGCGCGGCGAGCGCGGGCAGCGTGGCGAGGCCGCTGCTGACCGCGTGCGCCACGCTGTCCGCCGGAATGCGGGCGGACAGCGGGCGCAGTGCGTGTTCCAGGAGGTCGGTCGCCGTCAGGGCGTCGTGCACGGTCGGCTTCGCCCTGGACAGTGCCAGGTGCGGCATGGTCCAGATCCACATCAGCGACTTCAGCGCCGCTTCGGAGCGGAGCGCCGCCGAGAGCCGCCCGGCCCGCGCCAGTTCCGCCAGGCCGAACAGGGCCGAGGCGAAGTCGCAGCCGGACTCCGGGTCGAGCATGGCGAGCAGGAAGCGCTCGTAGGTGTCGGTGAACCGGCGCCTTTCCTTGCCGAGGAGCGGCCTGCGCCTGCCGGGCTGCGGTCCCCACAGGGGGAAGGCAGTGTGCCGGTAGACGTTGGCCGGGAGCTCCCAGGTGACCGGCTCGCGGCCGCTGCCGGTGAGGGCGACGACATTGAAGTCGACCTCCGGCATGCCGCGTACGAGCTGGTCGCACCAGGTGCTCACGCCCCCGTGGATATGCGGATATGTGCCTTCCGTGAGCATGGTGACATGACGGCCACTGCTCGGCATGAATGTCCCCCCAGGACAAGCGGTCGTGCGCGACGAGCGATCAGACGGCTGGTCAGGCCGGCAGCTTCAGTGTGATCGCCGACTGGAACAGCTCGGGCGAGGACCAGTCGGAGCGTGCACCGGCGTACGCGGTGCCGAACACGGTGGTGCCGACGAACAGTTGCTTACGGGTGCCCTCCGGTGCCGTGATGGGTGCGGCCACGCCCCTGGGGCCCTGCACGGTGACAGTGTTCCCGATGCGGTAGGCCGTCACCGAACCGGCGGCCAGTGCCTTGTCCCAGGACGCACGGCGGCTGAACTCGGTTCCCGCGTCCTTCTCGCGCAGGTTGACGATCGGCGCGCTGGCGGCGTACAGGGCCTTGTAGTCGCCGAGCACCTTGTCCAGGACCGGGTAGAGGATGCGCTCCTCGGCGAGGTTCGACTGGTGCGCGTAGTGCGGCCGCGGGTCGTTCCACAGCACGTGCGACAGCGCGGTCTTCGCCTCCCTCGGCACGATGTACGACTGGTAGCCGGTCGCGGTGTTCAGCGGCGCGGGCATGCAGGTGGAGCTCGGGTTGTTCTCGCAGACGCCGCTGCCGCCGTTGGCCTTCGAGGTGTAGAGCCAGTTGTACTCGTCGGTCATCTCGGCGGCCTTGCCGACGTTGTAGTACACGTTCATCGGGTGCCTGGGCACGGTCATGGCGGCGCCGACCGCGCGCTGGTCCGGTTCGCGCGAGGAGTCGCTGCCGGTCCACTTGACCCCGTTGTCGGCGAGCGCGCCCGCCAGGTTCGGGTTGTCGACGGGCTGCTGCGGCAGGACCTTCAGGCCGGAGTGCTCACCGGTGACGAGCTCGCTCCGGTCGATCGGAAGGCCCTTCTGGACGGCCCACTTGTAGTTGTTGGAGATCTCGCCCGAGATGGCTGCGCGGGTCGTCCACTGGGTGGACCCGTCGGCGTTCTTCTTGCAGCTCCACGGGACGGTGGTGGTGTCCTGGATGCAGCCGAGGAAGAGGTGGGTGTACGTGTGGTTCACCCAGCGGAACTTGGCCTTGTCGGCGAGCAGTTGGGCGGCCATCGCGTCGGTGCCGCCGTGCTCGGACTTCCACTCCTCCCCCGCCCCCGCGTTGAAGACCATGTCCAGGGTGAAGCCGCTGTTCTGCTCCCACTGGGCGGCGTACTGGGCATCGGCCGCCGTCATCCGGATGTCCGTGTTCGCGGTGCCCCCCGTGGGGCAGTCGAAGTCGCCCGGGGTGCAGTGGTGGGCGGGGTCCCAGCGGGAGTCGGGCGCGAACATGTCGTCCACGTGCACCGAGAAGTAGTTGCGGCTCTGGCCGAGGTGCACGCCCTGGGTCAGCCATTCCACCATGCCCTTGGCCAGCACCTGGAACTGCTCCTGGTACTGGTTGTAGGCGAAGGTGACGACGAGCTCGTCGCGGCCGTCGTGGGCGTACTCGCCGAGCAGGCTGCCGCCGGTCGGCGCGTTGAGGTAGCTGGTGAAGCCGGCCCTGGGGTGGGCCGCGTAGCCGTAACTCTCGGGAATCGAGGGGTCGTTGTCCTCGAAGGTGACCGTCCCGTTGAGGTACCCGAAGGGCCCCGCCTTGCCGGCCGGGGTGACCTGCGTCTTCGCGCCGTCCAGAACGCCGGACCAGCCGCCGTTCTGGTCGGTGTAGTCGAGCCCGACCTCGGGGTGGGCCCAGGTGTACGCGTCGATCTGGCGGATCCCGAAGGTCTTCTCGTACGCGGCGAGCGCGGCCTGCTCTGGGGCGGCGGCGGAGCCGAACGGGATCTCGTTGGGCGTGACCACGCCCTGGAACTTGGCGCGCGGACGGCCGCCCACGGTGTCGCTGAGGAAGGCCGCGTTGACGGTCGGGCGGCCTGCGGCGCCCAACGCGACCGTCTGGTACGGCACTCCGGTGTTCTTGAGTTCGGCGACGATCGCCCCGACGGCGCTTCCGCCGTCGTCGAGGACCAGCACCTTCAGGTCGATCCGCGGCGGCACCGGGGCCGCCGCGTTCGCGGCCGGGATGGCCGTGGTGAGCAGTCCGGCGGCCATCAGCGCCGTGAGCGCAAGCCGGGTTCTGCCCATTTTCAAGGCCTTCGCCTTCATATGTCCCCCCTCATGAGAGCCCTCCACACGCCGAACGCGCATGGAGGACCTGTGGTGATGATGCAAAGCGGCACCGTGCCCCCTGTGCCCGAACGAGGCGAGTGTGACGGAGCTCTCACAGAGTGTGCGGGCCAAACGTGAAAGAGACACCACGGATGAGTGAATTGCGGCCACCGCTCTCGAACGTCATCACCGAGCGTAGGCTCGTGGTCGGTGCACGCCCCGCCCGAAATACGATGCACCGGGGCCCGGCCGACCCACCCGACGGTCGAACACTCCGCAAGGATTCTCAAGGAAGAGAGATCTCACCACCGTGACTGCTCTGACTCTCAGCACTGCCGGTGCGGCGACGCTGCGCGCCGACGCCCTCGTCGTCGGCGTCGCCAAGGCCGCCGGCCCCAAGGGCGGACTGGTCGTCGCACCCGGCGCCGAGGCCGTGGACAAGGCGTTCGGCGGGAAGCTCGCCGCTGTCCTGGAGACCCTCGGTGCCAGTGGTGCCGAGGGTGAGGTGACCAAGGCGGTGTCCCCCTCCGGCCTGAAGGCCCCGTTCGTCCTCGCGGTCGGCCTCGGCACCGCCCCCGCCGCCGACGGGGCGTACGCCTCCGAGGTGCTGCGCACCGCCGCGGGCAACGCCGCCCGCGCCCTGCACGGCATCAAGAAGGCCGCGTTCGCGCTGCCGATCGAGGCCGCCGAGGACATCGAGGCGATCGGCGAGGGCGCCCTCCTTGGCGCGTACGCCTTCACCGCCTACCAGGACCGCGGCCCCGACGCGAAGGGCCCGCTCGCCGAGGTGGCGCTGCTCGGCGCCAAGCCGCGCGACAAGGCCCACAAGGCCGCCGCGGAGCGCTCCCTCGCGCTGACCGAGGAGATCAACCGCGCCCGCGACCTGATCAACACCCCGCCGAACGACCTCACCCCCGAGGCCTTCGCCGCGGTGGTCTCGGCGGCCGGCAAGGAGCACGGCCTCAAGGTCCAGGTGTTCGACGAGAAGGCGCTGGAGAAGGGCGGCTTCGGCGGCATCCTCGGCGTCGGCATCGGCTCGGCCAACCTGCCCCGCCTGGTGAAGCTGTCGTACACGCACGCCAAGAACGCCAAGCACCTCGCGTTCGTCGGCAAGGGCATCACCTACGACTCGGGCGGCATCTCGCTCAAGCCGGCCGGCCACAACGAGACGATGAAGTGCGACATGAGCGGTGCCGCCGCCGTGTTCGCCGCCGTCGTCGCGGCCGCCCGTCTGGGCGTCGAGGTGAACGTCACCGGCTGGCTGGCGCTCGCCGAGAACATGCCGTCGGGCTCCGCCACCCGGCCGGGCGACGTGCTGCGCATGTACAGCGGCAAGACCGTCGAGGTCCTGAACACCGACGCCGAGGGCCGCCTGGTGCTGGCCGACGCGATCGCCAAGGCCTCCGAGGAGAAGCCGGACGCGATCGTGGACGTCGCGACGCTGACCGGCGCGATGGTGCTGGCCCTCGGCGACCACACCTTCGGGATCATGGCCAACGACGACGCCTTCCGCACCGCGATCCACGAGATCGCGGAGGAGGTCGGCGAGCAGTCCTGGCCGATGCCGCTCCCGGCCGACCTGCGCAAGACCATGGACTCGCCGACCGCGGACCTCGCCAACATGGGCGTGCGGATGGGCGGCGGCCTCATCGCCGGCCTGTTCCTGAAGGAGTTCGTGGGCGAGGGCATCACCTGGGCCCACCTCGACATCGCGGGCCCGGCCTTCAACGAGGGCGCCCCGCACGGCTACACCCCCAAGGGCGGCACCGGCTCCTCGGTGCGCACCCTGCTCAAGCTCGCGGAGCGCACCGCCGCGGGCGACCTCGGCTGACACCCGCACAGCCCACGCACAGGGCGGCCCCGGGCATACGTCCGGGGCCGCCCGTGTTCACGCTCCGTACCGTCCGGGCCCGACCGGATTTCGCTGTCGATGAAATCCGGACGTCGCGCGCGGCGGCAGCCCCACCCCCTGAGACCCGCCGAGCCGGACGGTCGGCCGTCTCAGACCCCGGCCCCGCGTCCCGCCTTCCGTCAACAAGTGCGAAGATGGGTTCTCGGCAGGACAGGGCCCCCACCACAGGGCCGAAGATAAGCGGCCGAATACCAGCCGCCGCCGGTCATCGACGACCGCGCCCGGCGCACATGCATGGAGGACGTGACGTGGCGAACGACGCCAGCACCGTTTTCGACCTAGTGATCCTCGGCGGTGGCAGCGGCGGCTACGCCGCGGCCCTGCGCGGAGCGCAGCTGGGCCTGGACGTCGCACTGATCGAGAAGAACAAGCTCGGCGGCACCTGCCTGCACAACGGCTGCATCCCCACGAAGGCCCTGCTGCACGCCGGCGAGATCGCCGACCAGGCGCGCGAGGCCGGCCAGTTCGGTGTCAAGGCCACCTTCGAGGGCATCGACATCAACGCCGTGCACGCGTACAAGGACGAGGTCATCTCGGGCCTGTACAAGGGCCTCCAGGGCCTGGTCGCCTCCCGCAAGGTGACCTACATCGAGGGCGAGGGACGGCTGTCCTCCGCGACCTCCGTGGACGTCAACGGCCAGCGCGTCCAGGGCCGCCACGTCCTCCTCGCGACCGGCTCCGTGCCGAAGTCGCTGCCGGGTCTGGAGATCGACGGCAACCGCATCATCTCCTCCGACCACGCGCTGACCCTGGACCGCGTCCCGCAGTCCGCGATCATCCTGGGCGGCGGCGTGATCGGCGTCGAGTTCGCCTCGGCGTGGAAGTCCTTCGGCAGCGACGTCACCGTCATCGAGGGCCTCAAGCACCTCGTCCCGGTCGAGGACGAGAACAGCTCCAAGATCCTTGAGCGCGCGTTCCGCAAGCGCGGCATCAAGTTCAACCTGGGCACCTTCTTCCAGAAGGCCGAGTACACCGCCAACGGTGTGAAGGTCACGCTGGCCGACGGCAAGGAGTTCGAGGCCGAGGTCCTGCTCGTCGCCATCGGCCGCGGCCCGGTCTCCCAGGGCCTCGGCTACGAGGAGCAGGGCGTCGCGATGGACCGCGGCTACGTCCTGGTCGACGAGTACATGCGCACCAACGTGCCCACCATCTCCGCCGTCGGCGACCTCGCCCCGACGCTCCAGCTCGCGCACGTCGGCTTCGCCGAGGGCATCCTGGTGGCGGAGCGTCTGGCCGGTCTCAAGACCGTCCCGATCGACTACGACGGCGTGCCCCGGGTGACGTACTGCCACCCCGAGGTCGCCTCCGTCGGCATCACCGAGGCCAAGGCCAAGGAGATCTACGGTGCGGACAAGGTCGTCGCTCTGAAGTACAACCTCGCGGGCAACGGCAAGAGCAAGATCCTGAAGACCGCGGGCGAGATCAAGCTCGTCCAGGTCAAGGACGGCGCCGTGGTCGGCGTCCACATGGTCGGTGACCGCATGGGCGAGCAGGTCGGCGAGGCCCAGCTGATCTACAACTGGGAGGCGCTGCCGGCCGAGGTCGCGCAGCTCATCCACGCGCACCCGACGCAGAACGAGGCGCTCGGCGAGGCCCACCTGGCGCTGGCCGGCAAGCCGCTGCACTCCCACGACTAGTAGCCCTCGGGCGCGACGACCACTTCCTTCCCCAAGCTCTCGAATTCGCTTGAGCAGGGGAGACCCCATTCCGTAAGGAGCAACCGAAACCATGTCGGTTTCCGTAACCCTTCCGGCGCTCGGCGAGAGCGTCACCGAGGGCACTGTCACCCGCTGGCTGAAGGCCGAGGGCGAGCGCGTCGAGGCCGACGAGCCGCTGCTCGAGGTGTCGACCGACAAGGTCGACACCGAGATCCCGGCCCCCGCCTCCGGCATCCTGGCCTCCATCAAGGTGGCCGAGGACGAGACCGTCGAGGTCGGCGCCGAGCTCGCCATCATCGACGACGGCACGGGCGCGCCCGTCGCCGCCCCGGCTCCGGCTGCCGCCGCCGAGCCCGTTGCCGCCCCGGCCCCCGTGGCCGAGGCCCCCGCCGCCGCTCCGGCCCCCGTGGCCGCCGCTCCGGCTGCCCCCGCCGCCGCTGCCTCGGGCACCGACGTCGTCCTCCCCGCGCTCGGCGAGAGCGTGACCGAGGGCACCGTCACCCGCTGGCTCAAGGAGGTCGGCGAGGAGGTGGCCGAGGACGAGCCGCTGCTGGAGGTCTCCACCGACAAGGTCGACACCGAGATCCCGGCGCCCGTCGCCGGTGTCCTGCTGCAGATCGTGGTCGGCGAGGACGAGACCGCCGAGGTCGGCGCCAAGCTGGCCGTCATCGGCGCCCCGGGCGCGGCTCCGGCCGCCGCCCCGGCTCCGGTCCCGGCCGCCGCTCCGGCCCCGGCCCCCGTCGCTGCTCCGGCCCCGGCCCCGGCCCCGGTCGCCGCCCCGGCTGCTCCGGTCGCCCCGGCGCCGGTCGCCGCTCCGGCACCCGTGGCCGCCCCGGCCCCGGTGACCCCGGCTCCGGCCCCGGTCGCCACCGCCGGTGACGACGGTGCGTACGTCACTCCGCTGGTCCGCAAGCTCGCCTCCGAGTCCGGTGTGGACCTGGGCGCGGTCAAGGGCACCGGCGTCGGCGGCCGCATCCGCAAGCAGGACGTCATCGCCGCCGCGGAGGCCGTCAAGGCTCCCGCGCCGGCCGCCGTCCCCGCCGCGAAGGCCGCCCCGTCCGCCGCGGCGTCCCCGCTGCGCGGCCAGACGGTCAAGATGACCCGCATGCGCAAGGTCATCGGCGACAACATGATGAAGGCCCTGCACTCGCAGGCCCAGCTGACCACGGTCGTCGAGGTCGACATCACCAAGCTGAT
Organism: Streptomyces sp. NPDC094147; assembly: GCF_044764265.1. NCBI lineage: Bacteria > Bacillati > Actinomycetota > Actinomycetes > Kitasatosporales > Streptomycetaceae > Streptomyces > Streptomyces sp. NPDC094147. The sequence goes on from NZ_JBIWHT010000001.1 coordinate 440,419, forward strand.
GAAGCTGCGCGGCCAGGCGAAGGACTCCTTCGCCGCCCGTGAGGGCGTCAAGCTGTCCCCGATGCCGTTCTTCGTGAAGGCGGCGGCCCAGGCGCTGAAGGCCCACCCGGTCGTCAACGCCCGGATCAACGAGGACGAGGGCACCATCACGTACTTCGACTCGGAGAACATCGGCATCGCCGTGGACTCCGAGAAGGGTCTGATGACCCCGGTCATCAAGGGTGCGGGCGACCTGAACATCGCCGGCATCTCGAAGGCGACCGCGGAGCTGGCCGGCAAGGTCCGCGCCAACAAGATCACCCCGGACGAGCTGTCCGGCGCGACCTTCACGATCAGCAACACCGGTTCGCGCGGCGCGCTGTTCGACACGGTCATCGTGCCCCCGAACCAGGTCGCCATCCTGGGCATCGGCGCCACGGTCAAGCGTCCGGCGGTCATCGAGACCGCCGAGGGCACCGTCATCGGCGTCCGTGACATGACGTACCTGGCGCTCTCCTACGACCACCGTCTGGTGGACGGCGCCGACGCGGCCCGCTACCTGACGGCCGTCAAGGCGATCCTGGAGGCCGGCGAGTTCGAGGTCGAGCTCGGCCTGTGAAGTCCTGACGGGTCCTGACAGGTCCTGAGAGGCACGCGGAGACGGCTGTAAGACTCGTCTCACCAGCGGCCGCGCCCCCGCCCGGAGCTCTTCCGGGCGGGGGCGCGGCCGTATTGTTTGGAGGTCACCGCTCGCCTTGAGGAGCCCTCATGACCGTGCCCGTCGTCCACTCGCTGCGCGAACAGATCCGCGAGCACATCGTGGAGGGGATCGTCAGCGGGCGCTGGAAGCCCGGTGAGCGGATCGTGGAGCGGCGCATCGCGGTGGAGCTCCAGGTCAGCCAGACGCCCGTACGGGAAGCCCTGCGGGAGCTGGAGAGCCTGCGCCTCATCGAGTCGGCGCCCAACAAGGGCGTACGGGTGCGGAATCTCACCGCGGCCGACCTGGAGGAGAGCTACCCGGTGCGGGCCGGACTGGAGCAGATCGCGGCCGAGCTGGCGGCCGACCGGCTCGCCGAGGACTGCTCGGCCCTGGAGCCGCACGTGGCGGCGCTGTACGAGGCGGACCGGGTGGCCGACGGCACCGCGCAGGTGCGGCACACCGTGGGTTTTCACCGGGAGCTGGTGCGCGCGGCCGACAACAGTGTGCTGTTGCACACATGGGAAGGCCTCGGCATCGAGGTGTTCACCGCGCTGTCGATCCGGTGGCTCGGCACCGTGCAGAAGTCGTACGCCGAGGAGCACGAGGATCTGGTCGCGGCGTTCCGGCGGCGGGATCCGGCCATCGGTGCGCTGGTGAAGGCCCATGTGCTCGGATGTGCACCGCGTAGCGCCTGACCTGCGCTCCAGGGTGCCCGGCACCTTTCAAAGCAAGGCACCGCGTGCCCATTTTTGCGGCACCCTGTGCCGACTTTGTCGATCTGGAGAAGTTTTTCGCCCAACGCTTTGATCGATCATCGATCGTCGGCTTACAGTCGACGGCGGACTCACCAGTCCAACGGCCCCGTCCTGCCAGACAAAGGCCCCTATTTTCTCCACCCCCCTCCCATCCGGAAGGCGGCGTCATGACCGACCCCGTAGCCAAGTTTCCGAGCGAGCTGGACCAGCTCCCGGACCGTGACACCGAGGAGACCGCCGAATGGGCGGCCTCCCTCGATGCCGTCACCAAGGCCGCCGGCCCGCACCGCGCCGCCTACCTGATGCGCCGCACCCTCCAGCACGCCGAAGGCGCGGGCCTCGCCCTGCCGAAGCTCCTGGAGACGGACTACGTCAACACGATCCCCAGCTCCGCCGAACCCGTCATCGACGGCGACGAGGAGATGGAGCGGAAGATCACCGCGTGGAACCGCTGGAACGCGGCCGCCATGGTGACCCGGGGCTCGAAGTACGGCGTCGGCGGCCACATAGCGACCTTCGCGTCCGCGGCCTGGCTGTACGAGACCGGCTTCAACCACTTCTTCCGCGGCAAGGAGGGCGACGGCTCCGGTGACCAGCTCTACATCCAGGGTCACGCCTCGCCCGGCATCTACGCCCGCGCCTTCCTCGACGGCCGCCTGACCGAGGCGCACCTCGACAAGTTCCGCCAGGAGTCCGGCGGCGACGGACTGCCGTCCTACCCGCACCCGCGCCGCCTGCCCTGGCTGTGGGAGTTCCCGACCGTCTCCATGGGGCTCGGCCCGCTCTCCGCCATCTACCAGGCGCGCTTCAACCGGTACCTCACCAACCGGAACATCAAGGACGTCTCGAACTCCCACGTATGGGCGTTCCTCGGTGACGGCGAGATGGACGAGCCCGAGTCGACGGCGGCCCTCGCGCTCGCCGCCCGCGAGGGTCTCGACAACCTGACCTTCGTCATCAACTGCAACCTGCAGCGCCTCGACGGCCCGGTCCGCGCCAACTTCAAGATCGTCCAGGAGCTGGAGGCCCAGTTCCGCGGCGCCGGCTGGAACGTCGTGAAGTCGCTGTGGGGCGGCGCCTGGGACGAGCTCTTCCAGCTCGACACCACCGGCGCGCTCGTCCGCCGCCTGCGCGAGGTCCCGGACGCACAGGTGCAGACGTACCAGACGCGTGACGCGGCCTACATCCGCGAGGACTTCTTCGGCAAGGACCCGGCGCTCGCCGCGATGGCGAAGCTGCTGAGCGACGACAAGATCCTGGAGTGCTTCCACCTGTCGCGCGGTGGCCACGAGCCGCGCAAGGTGTACGCCGCCTACCGGGCCGCCCTGTCCCACAAGGGTGCGCCGACCGTGATCCTGGCGCAGACCGTCAAGGGCTTCACCCTCGGTGAGGGCTTCGCGTCCAAGAACGCGAACCACCAGATGAAGAAGCTGTCGACGGACGAGTTCAAGAACATGCGCGACCTTCTTGAACTCCCCATCTCCGACGCCCAGTTCATCGACGGTGTGGTCCCCTACGGCCACCCGGGCGCCGACTCCCCCGAGGTCCGCTACCTCCAGGAGCGCCGCGCGGCCCTCGGCGGCCCGGCCCCGGCCCGCCGCAGCCACGCGATCGCCCCGCTGCCGGCCCCGGCCGACAAGTCGTTCGCGGCCTTCGACAAGGGCTCCGGCAGCCAGTCCATGGCCACCACCATGGCGTTCGTCCGGCTGATGAAGGACCTGATCCGCGACAAGGTGACCGGCAAGCGCTGGGTCCCGATCGTCCCGGACGAGGCCCGCACCTTCGGCATGGAGTCGCTGTTCCCCTCGCTCGGCATCTACTCGCCCAAGGGCCAGACGTACGAGCCGGTCGACCGCGACCAGCTGATGTACTACCGCGAGGCCAAGGACGGCCAGATCCTCAACGAGGGCATCACCGAGGCCGGCTCGATGGCCGACTTCATCGCCGCCTCCAGCGCGTACGCCACGCACGGCGAGGCGATGATCCCCTTCTACATCTTCTACTCGATGTTCGGCTGGCAGCGCACGGCCGACCAGATGTGGCAGCTCGGCGACCAGCTCGGCCGCGGCTTCCTGGTGGGCGCCACCGCCGGTCGTACGACGCTGACCGGTGAGGGCCTCCAGCACGCGGACGGCCACTCGCCGATGATCGCGGCGACCAACCCGGCGGCCATGTCCTACGACCCGGCCTTCGCCTACGAGGTCGCGGCCATCGTCAAGGACGGTCTGCGCCGGATGTACGGCGAGGCGGCCCCGGGCGAGGACCAGAACGTCTTCTACTACCTGACGGTCTACAACGAGCCGATGCCGCAGCCGGCGAAGCCCGCGGGCATCGACGAGGGCATCGTCAAGGGCCTGTACCGCTTCAACACGGCGGAGACGGCGGGCCTCACGGTCCCCTCCCCCAAGCTCTCGGCTTCGCTCGAGCAGGGAGGTGCCCCCATCGCCCCGCGCATCCAGCTCCTGGGCTCCGGCACCGCGATCCACTGGACGCTCGAAGCGCAGAAGCTGCTCGCCGAGGAGTGGGGCGTGGCCGCCGACGTGTGGTCCGCGACCTCCTGGACCGAGCTGCGCCGCGACGCCCTCGAAGCCGATGCGGCCCTGCTGCGCGGCGAAGAGCGGACTCCCTTCATCCGCACGGCACTTGAGGGCGTGGACTCCCCCGTCCTCGCGGTCTCCGACTACATGCGCCAGGTCCCGGACCAGATCGCGCAGTGGGTCGAGCAGGACTACTCCTCGCTCGGCGCGGACGGCTTCGGCCTCTCCGACACCCGCGAGGCGGCCCGCCGCCACTTCGGCGTCGACGCCCGGTCGATCGTCGTCGCGGCGCTGGCCCAGCTCGCCAAGCGCGGCGAGGTCCCGGTCACGGCCGTGAAGGAGGCGCGCGAGCGCTACGGCCTGTAGGCCCTTCCGGTTCACGCACGCGTGCCCCGTCCCGATTGCCGGGGCGGGGCACGCGTGCGTGAATGTCGACCGGGGGCGCCACGACTCCGGGAGCACCGCATGAAGATCTACAACCGTCCGTCCGCGCCCGCCTGGGCCGACCTCTCGACCACCGACGTACCCGCCGCCAAGGCCTTCTACGGGGGCCTCTTCGGCTGGCAGGGCGCGGACGTGCCCATGAAGGAGGCCGGCGGCTACGGCATGTTCCTGCTCGGCGACCAGTACGTCGGCGGGTACGGGCCGTGCATGGCGCCGGAGCAGCCGGTGGCGTGGCTGGGGTACATCCAGGTGGAGTCCGCCGATGCGACGGCCGCGGCGGTGACGGGCAACGGCGGTTCGATCGTCGCCGGTCCCATGGACGTCTTCGAGTCCGGCCGGCTCGCCGTGCTCGCCGACCCCGAGGGCGCGGTCTTCGGCATCTGGCAGCCGAAGGAGCACCAGGGTTTCGGCGTCGTCGACCAGCCGAACAGCATGTGCTGGTTCGAGCTGCTGGTGCGCAACTCGGACCAGGCGAAGACGTTCTACCAGACGGTCTTCGGCTGGGACACGAACACCGAGCCGTACGGCAGCTCCGAGTACACCGAGTGGAAGCTCGAAGGGGAGAGCTTCGGCGGCATGATGCGGATGAACGACGACTTCCCGCCGGAGGTGCCGGCGCACTGGATGGTGTACGTCCAGGTCGAGAACTGCGACATCACGGCGGAGAAGGCGAAGGAGTTGGGCGGCGGTGTCCACGTACCCCCCACCACCATCCCCCCGGGCCGCTTCGCCATGCTGAGCGACCCGCAGGGCGGAATGTTCTCGGTGATCGCCCTGACGAACATGTAGCGGGCCCGTCCCTGAAACCCTCGGAAAAATCAGCCCCTCATGGGGGTCCCCCCTGGCCCTTAAGGCCTTGGGGGAGTTTGAGGAGCGGGGGTCCGGGGGCGGAGCCCCCGGCAACGGTCCGCAGCCGAACCTCGACGGAGCACCGGTAGCCCCCACCCCGGCCGGCGGCATACGCCAACTCCCCCGCCGCGCACGCGCATTGGCAGGTTCTGGCAGACAACTCGCCCTCATTGGCAGCCCGTTGTAGAGTTGAGGCGTGCCTGGAAACAGCGCTTCGACCGATGGACAGCGTCGTCCGCGGGATGTGGTCGCGGACGGCCTGCGTGCTCTCATCTCCGGTGGGGACCTGCGCGTGGGGGAGCGGATCCCGACCCAGGCGGAGCTCAGTCGACGGTTCGCGGTGCCGCGCGGCGCGGTCCGCGGCGCCGTCGAACTCCTGGAGCGGGAAGGCCTGATCAGACGGGCCCAGCAGGGCACCCCGCCGACGGTCGCCCACCCCGCCACCATGCCGACGCCCGCCACCCGGCGCTCCGTGCCCGAGCCGCGCCGCAACTCACCGCGGCCGGCCGGGCTCTTCCTCGGCGAGCGGGTGGCGCAGTGCTTCCGTCAGGACGAGGTGACCATCGACGCGTACTGCCTCAATGGCGAGACGCTGGCCTCCGCGCTCGCGGGGCCGCTGGTCGCCATACAGGCCGAGGGCTCGGGCCCGCGCCGGGTGGCCGTGCGCATCCTGCTGCCCGCCGCGGAGGACCCGCTGGCCCTCCCCCAGGTGATCGGCGACCCGGAGAACGCCCGGCCGCGCGAACGGCTGCGGATCACCAGCAACCACATCTACGGCTCGCTGCGCCACTCGCTGCGCATGCTCAAGGTGCGCGACCTGGTCCCGGACGTGACCGTCGAGGCCCGCAAGGTGTCGATCACCCCGACCCAGAAGGTCTACATCCTCAACGGCCGCGAAGTCCTGGCCGGCCACTACCAGGTGACGGAGCGGACGGTGGACCTCGACCGGAGTCCGATCGAGATCTACGACATGCTCGGCGTGGAGGGCATGCTCTTCCGGCACGCCGCGGTGGACGGCGACCAGGTGACCCGCACCTATGTCGAGCAGACCCAGCAGTGGTTCGACTCGCTGTGGAACACCATCGCCCGCCCCATGGACCCCAACTGAGCGGGCCCATGGACCCGGGCGGGTTCGGACGTTCAGGCGGCGATCAGCAGGAGCACCAGGAGCACGGCCGCCACGCACACCAGGTTCGTGCCCGGACCGGCCGGCACCGGCCGGGCCGGCTCCCGGCCCGCACCACCGCGGCTCTTCGCGAGGAGCACACCCAGCACCACCACCAGCAGCCCTGACGGGCCGAGCAGGGGCACCAGTACACCCGCGTTCGACAGCAGTTCGAGGACGATCTGCACTCGGGTCTCCAGTCCCATGGAACACCTCCTCCGGTTGTCGCCGCCGCGGACCGCACGTACTGACGATCGGCACCCTCATTGGCCGGCGATTCTGTTCCCCCTCCCCTACCCGCACTGAATGGCAGCCATCTATGGTCAACCGGCTGCATATCCAGCAACACATCTATGCCAATGGGCAGTTGAACGACCATCAGGGCCAACCAAAAGGGCAACCAGGTCAGTTGACCGGTTCTTGCAGCCATCTGTCGTGTCCTGACCGCGAGTTGTAGCCTCACCGGGTGACGACCCACACCTCAGGGGCCGACCGGGACGACGCCGGGGAGACCCCCCGCTACCGGTCGGTCGCCGACGCGCTGCGCCGGGACATCCAGAACGGGGTGCCGGCGCCCGGCGAGGCGCTGCCCAAGCAGGAGCAGCTCATGCGCCGGTTCCGCTGCGGACGCGGCACCGTGCAGAAGGCGCTCCAGCTGCTGCGCGAGGAGGGGCTCCTGGAGGCCGGGGTACCGGGCCGGGGCGCCCGGGTGGCCCGGCAGGCTGCCATCGGGCGGCCATTGGTCCACTACGTGTCCCGCGCGTTCGAGGCGCCCCATGTCTCGCTGGACGTCTGGTCGCTGCACACCGAGGAACTCTCCCGGGCCGTCCAGCAGCAGGCCGAGCTCATCCGGCTCGGCGACCGGGCCGCGCCGCGGTCGATCCGGGTACGGGTCCTGCTACCGGATCTGGACACCCACCACCCCTACCCGCGCCACGTCGAGGACCCGTCCGATCTGCGCCCGCTGCGGCGGCTGCGCCGGGTCATCCGGATGTACGCGGAGGCGCTGCACCACTCGCTCACCCAGCTGGCCGAGGAGGGCTCGGTCGGCTCGGTCTCCGTGGAGATCCGGGGCCTGCCGACGGTGCCCGGCGAGAAGCGCTACCTCATCAACGGCGCACAGATGCTGACCGGCTACTACTTCCTGCGCACCACCCGCATCCTGGTCGACGACGCCTCCATAGAGGTGCTCGAACTGCACAGCGACACGCTGTTCCCGGCGACCCTGGAGGGGAACGCGGCCCGGTCCCTTGAGCGGGCGGAGTTCCAGCAGGTCCAGGCCTGGTTCAACTCGCGCTGGGAGATGGTGGCGCAGCCGCTGCGGCTCCTCGACGAGTGACGGGCGGCAGCCCGCCGGAGTGGACGGGGAGCGGCAACCGGACGAAATACGCCGCTCCGCGTGCGCCGCCACCCCCTACCCACGATGCTGGTTCCGTGATGGACGAGACGGAGTTCTGGGAGATCGTGGACCGTACCCGCGAGGCCGCCGACGGCGACCCCGAGGAACAGGCCGATCTGCTCGTGGAGCGGCTGCTCCAGCTCGACCCCGACTCCGTGCTCGACTTCGCCCGCCACTTCGAGGCGCGCTACAACCGCGCCTACCACTGGGACCTGTGGGGCGCCGCGGCCGTGCTGCTCGACGGGGCGAGCGACGACGCCTTCGACTACTTCCGCTGCTGGCTCATCGGCCAGGGCCGCGAGGTCTTCGAGGGCGCGGTGCACGACCCCGACGCACTGGCCGATCTCCTGGGCGAGTTCGACGAGGAGATCGACGGCGACGGGGAGGAGCTCGGCTACGCGGCGGACGAGGCGTACGAGCAGCTCACCGGCGTCGTGGCGCCGGACCTCGGCATCCCGCCGCAGGCCGCGGAGCCGGAGGGCACCCCGCTGGACTTCGAGGACGAGTCCGCGCTGGCGGCCCGCTTCCCCCGCCTGTGGGAGCGCTTCGGGGCCGGGTGAGCGGCGGGTTGAGCGGCCGGGCCGGCGGCGGGCGCGCGCCGGGGCTCAGAAGTGCGTTCCGCCGTCGACGCGGATCTCGGTGCCGGTGATGAAGCGGCCGTCGTCGCTGGCCAGCATCGCGACCACCGACGCCACCGTCTCCGGACCCGCGAAGCCCTGGCCGATGGCCGGGGCCAGCTTCTTGAAGAGCGACATGTCGGCGTCCGCGGGCAGGCCGGGGCCGATGCTCGACCGGGAGGCGCCGCTGCCGTCGGTCATGCCGGAGGAGATCGAGCCGGGCTGCACGGCGGTGAAGCGGATGCCCTGCTTGGCGTACTCGGCGGCGAGCGCGTGCGTCATCGACTGGATGCCGCCCTTGCTGGCCGCGTACGCCGCCATGTACGGGTGGGCGAACGCCGCCGAGGTCGAGCTGAAGTTGACGACGGCCGCGCCGTCGCCTTCGAGCAGCGCCGGGATCGCCTCGCGGATCATCAGGAAGGTGCCGGTCAGATTGACCGCGACGATCTTGTTGAAGTCGGCCAGGCTCGTCTCGTGGGTGTGCGAGGAGCGCAGGATGCCGGCCGCGTTGACCAGCACGTCCAGGCCGCCGAGCGCGGAGACGGCGGCGCCGACGCCCGCGCGTACCGAGTCCTCGTCCGCTATGTCGACCACGAGGGTGGTGAGGCGGTCGGCGGCGGCCCCGGCCTGCTGCGCGGTGTCCTTCAGGCCCGCCTCGCTCACGTCCGCGGCGACGACCCGGCCGCCCTCGGCGAGCAGGCGCAGCACGGTGGCCTGCCCGATGCCCGAGCCGCCGCCGGTGATCAGTGCCCGGCGGCCTTCGTAGCGGTCGGGGACGGTGTTCGCGCTCATCGCGTTCCAGCTTTCCTTGATGCCGGGACGGATCCCGGGGTGCCCGAATGGGTGGCACAGGGGGCCACAGCGACAACCACCGTACGCCCAAGTGGCACGTTTTGCCATGCTGTCAGTCCGTGCAGGCATGGAGGTCGCGGGCGTACGCTTGCGAGGTGACCCAGCCCGCGACCCCGCCCTCTCTGACCGAGCGCCGCAAAGCGGCGACCCAGCTCGACATCGCCCGCGCCGCCGCCGCGCTCTTCGCCGAGCACGGGCCCGACGGCACCACCGCCGAGGCGATCGCCCGGCACGCCGGGGTCGCGCTGCGCACCTTCTACCGCTATTTCCGCTCCAAGCAGGACGCGGTGGGCCCGCTGCTCTCGGGCGGCGCCGAACGCTGGCGGGCGCTGCTCGAAGCCGCCGAACCGGGCGCGCTGCCCAAGACCCTGGAAACCGCCGTCACCCAGGCGCTCTCGGTGCCCGACGCGCACGCCGCCGAGCAGTTCAGGTGGACCCGGGGTTTGTTGCGCGCGGCGGAGCACGACCCGGCGCTGCGCGCGGTCTGGTACCGGGTGAACCAGGACTCCGAGGAGCGCCTGCTGCCGGTGCTCACCCGCCTGGCCGGGCCGGGCGCCGACCCCCTGGAGGTACGCCTCGCGGCGGCCGCGGCCACCGACGCGATCCGGGTCGCGCTGGAGGCGTGGGCCGGCACCGACGCGCCCGCCTCGGGTCCGGGCTCCCCCGCCGAACTCGCCGTGCGCTGTCTGCGCGAACTCACCGGCGGCATGCGCCTGTTGACCCGCTGACGCGGCCGGCCGTGCGCGCCTACGCGTCGAGCCAGGCCAGCGCCGCCGTGGTCAGGGCCGTGACCCCGGTGGTCAGGGTGGGTTCGATCAGCGGGGCGAAGAACGGCGAGTGGTTGGACGGGATGTCCCGGTCGTGGGTGCCCGCGGCGAACGCGGCGCCGAACTCCTCGGCGTCCACTCCCCCGAACAGCCAGTAGCAGACCGGGACTTGGGCCTCCGTCCCGAACAGGCCGACGTCCTCGCTGCCGGTCACCGGCCCCGGGTCGAGCACCTTGTCGGCACCGAGCACGGCCCCGACGGCGGCCATCGTCCGCGCCACCGCGTCCGCGTCGTTGACGAGTACCGGGAAGGAGTCGATCTCGGTGATGTCGGGCTCGCTGTCGGCCCCCGCGACGACCGCCTCGCCGCGCACGATCCGCTCGACGGCGCCGAGCACCTTGGCCCGCACATCGTCCTTGTACGTACGGATGTTGAGCTTCAGCTCGGCCTCGTCCGGGATGATGTTGTCCTTGGTCCCCGCGTTCAGCGCGCCGACGGTGACCACGGCCGTCTCACCTGCCGGGACCTCGCGCGAGACGACCGTCTGGAGCCGCAGCACGGTCGACGCGGCCATCACCACCGGGTCGACGGAGGCCTCGGGCCGCGAACCGTGCGCGCCCTTCCCGTACATGACGACCTTGAGCGCGTCGGTGGCGGCGAAGGCGGGGCCCGCGTGCGCGCCGACCATCCCGGCGGGGAAGGGGGCCACGTGCTGGCCGAGCACGACGTCCGGGGTGCCGAACCGCTCGTAGAGCCCGTCGTCGACCATGGCCCGCGCGCCCTGCCCGAGCTCCTCGGCCGGCTGGAACACGCCGAGGATCGTGCCGCTCCACAGCGAGCGGGCGTCGGCGAGCAGCTTGAGGGCGCCCAGGAGGCAGGTGACGTGCATGTCGTGCCCGCAGGCGTGCATGACCCCCTCGACGGTCGAGGCGTAGTCGAGCCCGGTCCGCTCGCGCACCGGCAGCGCGTCGAAGTCGGCACGCAGCAGCACGGTGGGTCCGGGCCCGTTGGCGAGGACGGCGACGACGCCGGTACGCCCGACCCCGCAGGTCACCTCGTACCCGAACTCCCTTGCCCTGCGGGCGACTTCGGCGGCCGTGCGGTGCTCGGCGAAGGAGAGCTCGGGGTGCGCGTGCAGATCGCGGTAGAGCCCGGCGAGATCGTCGCGGATGGCGTCGAGCCCCCGCAGGGCGGTCGTCGCGGCCTCCGCGGCCGCCTTGGCCTGTGCCGTGCAGTCGGGCACGCTGCCCACCTTTCGGGAGTGTCGGGGCAGTGTTCCTGACCAGCCGTCAGTCGGCGAGAAGCGACCGGCCCATCAGGACGTCGTCGACGTACGTGCCGTCCAGGAGGAACTCACCGGGCAGTACGCCCTCGACGGCGAAGCCCTCCGCTTCGTACAGCGCCCGCGCCGGGGCGTTGTGGCCGAGGACGCGCAGGGTGATGCGGGTCGCGCCCTGGCGGCGGCAGGCCTCGTACGCGCCGCGCAGCAGCGCCCGCCCGACGCCCCGGCCGCGCGCGGACTCGGCGACTTCGAGCCCCTGGATCTGCCGGACGTGCCGGTTGCAGGCGAGCGGAGTTGGCGGGACGAGCCGTATGAACCCGGCGACCGCTCCGTCCACCTCGGCCACGAGGAAGTCCGCGGGCAGGTGCCGGTCGTCGAAGAAGGGCTCGTACGGCGGCACCGGGCGCGGCGCGACGGCGTGCAGCGGGGACCAGACCTCGCGGGTGAGCACACCGAGCGCGTCGCCGTCGCCGGACAGGGCGGTCCGTATGAGAAGTGCGGGCGCGGTACTCGGCTGGGCGTACGACTCGGGCATGGGCTCACTGTGCCATGCGGGGCGCGGGGCGCAAGGATGGTTTTCATGAAGATCGCGGTGACGGGCTCGACAGGACTGATCGGTACGGAGCTGGTGCGCTCGCTGCGGGCGGACGGGCACGAGGTGGTACGTCTCGTACGGCGCCGGCCGGCCGCGCCGGACGAGATCGAATGGGATCCGGTACGCCAGTACGTGGACACGGCGGGTCTGGCCGGCTGCGAGGCGGTGGTGCATCTGGCCGGGGCCGGCGTGGCCGATCACCGCTGGACCCCGGCGTACAAGAAGGAGCTGCGGGACAGCAGGGTGCTGGGCACGGCCGCCATCGCCGAGGCGGTGGCCTCGCTCGGCACCCCGCCGCGGGTGCTGGTGTCGGGCTCGGCGATCGGCTACTACGGCGACACCGGTGACCGCGCGGTGGACGAATCGGCGCCGCCGGGCGACGGCTTCCTCGCCTCGCTGTGCGTGGAGTGGGAGCGGGCGGCGGCACCGGCGGCCGAGGCGGGCATCCGCACGGCGTTCGCGCGCACGGGTCTGGTGGTGGCCCGCCAGGGCGGGGCCTGGGCAAGACTGTTCCCGCTGTTCCGGGCGGGCCTGGGAGGCCGGCTCGGCAGCGGCGCCCAGTACTGGTCGTACATCGCCCTGCACGACGAGGTGGCCGCGCTGCGGTTCATGATCGACACGGAGTCGGTCTCGGGCCCGGTCAACCTCACCGCCCCCGAGCCGGTGACCAACCGCGAGGTGACGGCGGCGATGTCCCGGGCCCTGCACCGCCCGGCCCTCCTCCCCGTCCCGGCCCCCGCGATCCGGCTGGCCCTCGGCGAGTTCGCGCAGGACGTCCTGTCCAGCCAACGCGTTGTGCCCGGCCGGCTGCTTGCGGCGGGGTTCAGGTTTGCGTTCCCGGGGGTGGACGAGGCGATTGGGGCGGCGGCGGATTAGCGGGGTTTCCCACCCGCCCGCCCGCAACTGGGGGGGGCGGGAAAGGGTGGGCTCGGCCAAATCCAGCGCTGGCTCGCGAATCCAGCGCTGGGGGGCAATAATCCAGCCCCTCATGGGGGTCCCCCTGGCCCTTAAGGCCTTGGGGGAGTTTGAGGAGCGGGGTTCGGGGCGGAGCCCCGAGGGGGTCTGGGGCGCAGCCCCGGGGCTCAACTCTTCCAACCCCGCGTAACGGGCGGGTGGGCGGGAAACCCCCGGGGCCTGGGGCGCAGCCCCGGGAGGGCCGGGGGGCTCCCCGAGCCCCCGTACGGGTGGGCGGGTGGGAAAACCCCCTCCTCCGCCCACCCCCGGAGGGCCACCGTGCGCCCGCATGCCCCCGCACCCACCCCCACGCGCGAGGGCCCGCCCCGCGGAACATCCCTACTCTCTCCTCGAACTGCGGCATTCCGTGGGCCAGTTGGGGGCATGAGGCCTCCACCTACCGCGCCTACCTCGGGGAGGGCCACGTGCTCAGCACCGCACATCATGCGGACGTACTCATCGTGGGGGCCGGGCTCGCGGGCCTGTCAGCGGCTCATCAGCTGACCGGCGCGGGAGTCACGGTCAGCGTTCTGGAAGCCGCCCCGACCGTGGGCGGCCGCATGTCGACCGGCTCCGTCGACGGCTTCCGGCTCGACCGGATCGGGCAGTTGCTGTCGACCTCGTACCCGGAGCTGACCCGTACACCCGGTCTGGAGGATCTGCCGCTGCGCCCGTTCTCGCCCGGCGTCCTCGTGCACAGCGAGGGCCGGCGCTACCGGGCGGGCGTGACCGGGAGCGCAAGGGGCGCACTGGCCGCCGCACGCGCCCGAGCGAGCGCCCCCCGGGGCACGGCCACCCCGCTCGGCGGCACCCTGGACCAGGCCCGGCTCGGCAAGGCGCTCGCCCGGCTGGCCGCGACCTCCGTCGAGCGGATCACCGCCCGGCCCGAACTCCCCATCGGACGGGCCCTGTTGAGCCGTGGCCTGCCCGCCCGCACCCTGGACGGCTTCGTCCGCCCGCTGCTCTCCGCGCTGCTCTGCGACCCGGACCTGACCACGTCGAGCCGCTGCGCAGACCTCGCCCTGCGCGGCTTCGCACGCGGCCGGCTGTGCGTTCCGGCGGGCGGCGCGGCCACCCTGCCGGAGCTCCTCGCGAACGCGCTGCCGCCCGGCACGGTGCGTACCGGCGTGAAAGTCACGTCCGTCGCCACCACCTCGGTCACCACCGCCGACCACGGCGTGCTCGGCTGCCGCTCCCTGCTCCTGGCCACCGACGCCCCGGCCGCCGCCGAGCTCCTGCCCGGCCTGCGGGTCCCCGCCTTCCACCCGCTCACCGTGCTGCACCACACCGCCCCCGGGCCCCCGCTGGCCGACCCCGCGCTGCTCCTGGACGCGGACCGCAGCGGTCCTGTGGCGTACAGCTCGGTGATGAGCGAGGTCGACCCGAGCCGTGCGCCGCGCGGCCGGGCCCTGATCACCTCGACCGTGCTCGGCACCCCGCCCGACGACGTGGAACACGCCGTACGCCGCCAACTGGCGCGCCTGTACGCCACGTCCACCGCCGACTGGGAGCTGCTCGCCGTGCACCACACCCCGCAGGCCGTGCCCGCGATGACCGCCCCGCACGATCTGCGCCGCCCGGTCCGCCTCCTCGCGGGCCTGTACGTGTGCGGCGACCACCGCGACACCGGCACCGTCCAGGGCGCCCTGTACTCGGGCCGCCGCGCCGCTCGGGCGATCCTCGCCGACCTGGGCGTCCAGTCCTGGCGCGCGGCCCCGGAGGTGATCCGCAAGGCGGCCTGAGCAGCGCGGCACATCAGCCCAACGCGGCCACCTTGTCCCGGTAGTTGCGCACCGCGGCCGCGTCCCGGTACGGCTCCAGGCGGCGCTCGAAGTCGCGTACGTACTCCACCGCGCGGGCCGACCGCATCTCGCTTGCCTGCTGGGCGGCCTCCGCGCCCAGCGCGCAGGCCTGGTCGAGTTCGCCGAGGCCGAGGCGGGCCGTGGCGAGCACGATCCGGCAGAACAGCCGGGAGCGGGCGTATCCGGGGGCGCGCAGTTGCAGCGAGCGCTCGGCGTGCTGGGCGGACGCGCGGTACTGCTGGAGGTCGCGGTGGGCATGGCCGAATTCGTCGGCCAGTTGCGCCTCGTCGAAGAAGCGGGCCCAGTGCGGCACGTCGTCGCCGGGCCGCGCGCTCTCCAGCGCCCGTTCGGCACGTACGAGCGAGGCGGTGCACGCCCGCACCTCGCCGAGCACCCCGTGCCCGCGCGCCTCCACCGCGTTGAGCAGCGACTGCACGACGGGCGGCGCCGCGGCCCCCACGCCCTGCTGGGCGACCCGGGCCAGCTGGACCGCCTCCCGCCCGTGCCCGAGGTAGACGGCCTGCCGGCTCATCGTGACCAGCACGTAGGAGCCGTAGGCCCGGTCGCCCGCCGCCTGGGACAGCCGCAGCGCCTGCACGAAGTACCGCTGCGCGAGCCCGTGGGCCGCGATGTCGTACGAGGTCCAGCCGGCCAGTCTGGTGAGGTCCGCGGCGGCCGCGAAGAGCCTGCGCCCCACGTTCTCGCCGTAGGTGCCGCGCAGCATCGGCTCGGCCTCGTGTTCCAGATAGCGGACCAGCGCCTGCCGGGCGTGCCCGCCGCCGTAGGCGTGGTCCAGGGTGCGGAACAGTTCGGCCACCGAGCGGAGCGCCGCGATGTCTCCGCTGGTCACGCGCTGGCCGGGACCGCGGTCGGTGGTCCGCTGGCGGGGTACGGACGGGCGGCCCTGGGCCGGGATGCGCGTCACGTTGCCCTGCGGGGTGGGGTCGCCGCGCCCCACCCGGTCGTCGGGCCGCCCGATCAGCCAGTCCCGGCTGGGGACGACCAGGCCCGCCGGGGTGAACGCGATCTTGCGCAGTTCGGCATGGCTGCCGGAGTCCTTGCGCCACAGGCCGCTCACGATGTCGACGGCCTCCTCCGGGGTCGCCGCGAACTCCAGCCCCGCGTACACCGGCGCACAGGCGTCGAGCCCGAGGTCCTGTGCGGAGAGCCGGCGTCCGAGCCGCCGGGTGAAGACCTCGGCGATCAGCGCGGGCGTGGTGCCGCGCGGCTGCTGGCCGCGCAGCCACCGGGTCACCGACGTCTTGTCGTAGCGCAGGTCCAGGCCGTGCTCAAGACCGAGCTGGTCAACGCGGCGGGCGAGCCCGGCATTGGAGAACCCGGCTTCTGCGATGAGTGCGGCGAGCTGGCGGTTGGGGGTGCGCTGCGAGGGTCGTTCCGTCATCAGCTCTGCGTTCTCCTGCCTTCCGGGCCGAGGTTGCAGCCCTCATGGAACGGCGAGAATTTAGCGGTCAATACAGCCGGTGCCGCCACCTTCGCCCCGCATTCATCCGATCGTGTGGTGACGTGCCGTTTCTGCCGGCTCCGGGGGCGTGCCGGGGCCGTCGAACAGGGTCGTACAGTGAGGGAGGGCGCGCACCGATTGCATCCGAGAAGACCGACAGGGGAGCTGGCGTGAACGAGCTGCGATTTGTCCGGCTGGGATTCGGCGAGGCCGCGGTCGACTACCAGGAGGCCTGGGACGAGCAGCGCCGGGTGCACGCGGCCCGGTTCGCCGACGAGGTCGCGGACACCTGCCTGCTGGTCGAGCACCCCCCGGTCTACACCGCGGGCCGGCGCACCGAGGACAGCGAGCGCCCCCTGGACGGCACCCCGGTCATCGACGTCGACCGCGGCGGCAAGATCACCTGGCACGGCCCCGGCCAGCTCGTCGGCTACCCGATCCAGAAGCTGCCCCGCCCGGTGGACGTGGTCGCGCACGTACGCCGTCTCGAAGAGGCCCTGATCCGCACCGCCGCCGACTTCGGCCTGGCGACCACCCGGGTCGAGGGCCGCAGCGGCGTGTGGGTGCTCGGCGACCCGGTGGAGCGGCGCCCGAAGCTCGGCGGCCTCTCCCTGGACTTCGACCCGCGGCTGACCGACGAGGAGTTCGACGCCCGCCTCAACGGCCCGGAGTACGCGCCCTCCAACGCCGGCCAGCGCCGCGAGGACCGCAAGCTGGCGGCGATCGGCATCCGCGTCGCCAAGGGCGTCACGATGCACGGCTTCTCGTTCAACGTGAACCCGGACAACACCTGGTTCGACCGGATCGTGCCGTGCGGGATCCGCGACGCGGGTGTGACGTCGCTCTCGTACGAACTGGGCCGCGAGGTGACCATCGAGGAGGTGCTGCCGGTGGCCGAGAAGCACCTGCGCGACGTCCTGGAGAGCGCGGTGCTCGCGCCGAGGGAGATCGAGCGGGCCTCGGCCTGAGCGGAGCCGCGAGGTCGCGGGAATGCTCTGCGCCCTCCTCCGGTTGCCCCTGGCGGGAGCCGCACCTCACCCCAGTAATTAACGGGCGTACCCTGGTGTTCGCCGAAGAATCGAAGTCATAGGGAGCCGGACGTGTCCGCAGTCGCACCCGACGGACGCAAGATGCTGCGCCTGGAGGTCCGGAACAGCCAGACCCCCATCGAGCGCAAGCCCGAGTGGATCAAGACCCGGGCGAAGATGGGTCCCGAGTACAACCAGCTGCAGAAGCTCGTGAAGAGCGAGGGGCTGCACACGGTCTGCCAGGAGGCGGGCTGCCCCAACATCTTCGAGTGCTGGGAGGACCGCGAGGCGACCTTCCTCATCGGCGGCGACCAGTGCACCCGGCGCTGCGACTTCTGCCAGATCGACACGGGCAAGCCCGAGGCGCTGGACCGTGACGAGCCCCGCCGCGTCGGCGAGTCGGTCGTCACGATGGACCTGAACTACGCGACCATCACCGGCGTCGCCCGCGACGACCTGGCGGACGGCGGTGCCTGGCTGTACGCGGAGACCGTGCGCCAGATCCACGCGCAGACCTCGCAGCGGGCCGAGGGCCGCACCAAGGTCGAGCTGCTGGCCCCCGACTTCAACGCGGTCCCCGAGCAGCTGGAAGAGGTCTTCTCCTCCCGCCCCGAGGTCTTCGCGCACAACGTCGAGACCGTGCCGCGGATCTTCAAGCGGATCCGCCCCGGCTTCCGTTACGAGCGCTCCCTCGACGTGATCACCAAGGCCCGCGACTACGGCCTGATCACCAAGTCGAACCTGATCCTCGGCATGGGCGAGACCCGCGAGGAGATCAGCGAGGCGCTCCAGCACCTGCACGACGCGGGCTGCGAGCTCATCACGATCACCCAGTACCTGCGCCCGTCCGTGCGCCACCACCCCGTCGAGCGCTGGGTGAAGCCGCAGGAGTTCGTGGAGCTGAAGGAGGAGGCCGACGAGATCGGCTTCTCCGGCGTGATGTCCGGGCCGCTGGTCCGCTCCTCCTACCGCGCGGGCCGGCTGTACCAGCAGGCGATGGAGGCCCGGAGCGCCGCCACCGCGTGAGGCGGACGGGTCCGGGCACTGCGTGAACCCGCTCACAAGCAGCTACTGATCAGTAATGGCCGATTCGACGCGGCCCGTACCTCCCCCGCAGGTCGGGGGGTGCGTACGGGCCGCGTCAACGTTTTCCCGGTCCGTATCAAGGTTTCATTGGCGTTTGACCACTCGGACACGCCCTGGTAACACCAATCAGTGACGCTGGCTTTACGCACCGCGCATGCCCCCACACCCAACGCCCGTTCCCGACTTCCCGTCCCAAGGGGGGACCACGACGATGCAGGTCGCAACGACACCGCAGACCGTGCGAGCCAACACTCTTCCGTCCGTCACCGGCGCCCTGCGCGCCATGGAGTCGCTGATCATGCGCTCCGGCCAGCGCACCGCCCGCCGCAACGCCTGGACCGCGGTCCTGGAGGACCGCCGCCGGGCCAGGGACCGGGTCGAGGCGCAGCACGTACTGG
This sequence comes from Streptomyces sp. NPDC094147, assembly GCF_044764265.1. Lineage (NCBI taxonomy): Bacteria > Bacillati > Actinomycetota > Actinomycetes > Kitasatosporales > Streptomycetaceae > Streptomyces > Streptomyces sp. NPDC094147. Next base: position 459,090 of record NZ_JBIWHT010000001.1, read on the forward strand.
AGGCCGTGGCCACCCGCCCCTCCTAGGCCACGTAAACTTCCTGGTATGGCGAGGAAGGCAACCGCAGAGAGCGCTGCGAACGATGCGAATCCGGGGCGACTGAAGCAGATCGCCCTGACCTACAAGATGACCCGCAAGGCCGACACCAAGATCGGACTTGTCATCGCGGGCGTGGGAATCGTCACCTTCGGTGTCTTCCTCGCGATCGGTTTCTTGCTCGGGCACCCGATCTACCTGGGCATTCTGGGCCTCCTGGTGGCCCTGCTCGCGATGGCGATCGTCTTCGGACGGCGTGCGGAGCGGGCCGCCTTCGGGCAGATGGAGGGGCAGCCGGGTGCGGCGGCCGCGGTGCTCCAGAACATCGGACGGGGCTGGACCACCACCCCGGCCGTGGCGATGAACCGCAGCCAGGACGTCGTCCACCGCGCCGTCGGCCGGGCCGGCGTCGTGCTGGTGGCCGAGGGCAACCCGAACCGGGTGAAGTCCCTGCTGGCCGCCGAGAAGAAGAAGATGGCCCGCATCGTGGTGGACGTCCCCGTCCATGACGTGATCGTCGGCGACGGCGAGGGCCAGGTGCCGCTGAAGAAGGTACGCACCACCCTCCTGAAGCTGCCCCGCGTGCTGTCGGGACCGCAGGTGACCGCGGCCAACGACCGGCTGCGCGCCATGGGCGACCTGATGAGCAACATGCCGCTGCCGAAGGGTCCGATGCCCAAGGGCATGCGGATGCCGCGCGGCGGAAAGATGCGCTGACCCTCCTGCTCGTCCGCATACGAAGGCGGCCCGGACCACATCGGTCCGGGCCGCCTTCTGACATTCCCTCGCGGGCAGTCGGGTTCAGATCCTGACCTGGACCGCGCGGGCGAGGCGGTCGTGGAGGCCGCGGCCGTCGCGGTCCCAGATCAGCGCGGGGATCGCGAGGCACAGCAGCACGCTGCGGATGGCGACCCGGACGATGCCGAGCCGGCCGCCCTCCTCGGCGACGACCCGCAGGCCGAGCAGCCGCTTGCCCGGGGTGAACCCGACGGTCCCCACCGTCAGCACGCTCAGCGCGAGGAACACGATCAGGGCCCAGTTGTTGGCGGCCTGCGTGTTGCCGTGCGCGATCAGCTGGTACGCGATCAGGGCGCACAGGCCCCAGTCGATGAAGATGGCGCCGAAGCGCCGGCCGAGGGGGGCCACCGAGCCGGGGCCGTCCTTGGGCAGACCGAGCCGCTCGCCCCGGTAGCCGAAGTCGACGCCCATCTCCTCGGCGGCCGCGCGGGGCCCCGAGAGCCACGATCCGATTGCTTGCCTGTTGTCCACGGCTCCAACGGTACTGCGCCCGTTTTCGATCACTTCGGCCCGGGTCAATCTTGGCGCGGTCGTCACCAGCCCGGTTAACTTGGGCGAAACAAACGGGTCACGCTTGAGAAATCCCGCCTGCCTATGGTCGGGTCCAGCGTGTGCCACCGCACTGGCCGCACCATCGAGCTGCAACCCCGCCCCTCCCCGGGTGGGAGTAGGAGGAGTTGGATGTTCCAGAACGCCGACGACGCGAAGAAGTTCATCGCGGACAACGACGTGAAGTTCGTCGACGTCCGGTTCTGCGACCTGCCGGGCGTGATGCAGCACTTCACGATCCCCGCGAAGGCGTTCGACCCGACCGAGGAACTCGCCTTCGACGGCTCCTCGATCCGCGGCTTCCAGGCGATCCACGAGTCCGACATGGCGCTGCGCGCGGACCTGTCGACGGCGCGCATGGACCCGTTCCGCCGCGACAAGACGGTCAACATCAACTTCTTCATCCACGACCCGATCACGGGCGAGCAGTACAGCCGCGACCCGCGCAACATCGCCAAGAAGGCCGAGGCCTACCTCGCCTCCACCGGCATCGCGGACACCGCGTACTTCGGTCCCGAGGCCGAGTTCTACGTCTTCGACTCGGTACGTTTCGAGACCACCGCCAACCGCTCGATCTACGAGATCGACTCCGAGGCCGGCGCCTGGAACACCGGCGCGGAGGAGAACAACCGCGGCTACAAGGTCCGTTACAAGGGCGGCTACTTCCCGGCCCCGCCGGTCGACCACTTCGCCGACCTGCGGGCCGAGATCTCCCTGGAGCTGGAGAACTCCGGCCTCCAGGTCGAGCGCCAGCACCACGAGGTCGGCACGGCCGGCCAGGCCGAGATCAACTACAAGTTCAACACGCTGCTCGCCGCGGCCGACGACCTGATGCTCTTCAAGTACATCGTGAAGAACGTCGCCTGGCGCAACGGCAAGACCGCGACCTTCATGCCGAAGCCGATCTTCGGCGACAACGGCTCGGGCATGCACGTCCACCAGTCCCTGTGGGCCGGCGGCGAGCCGCTGTTCTACGACGAGCAGGGCTACGCGGGCCTCTCGGACACCGCCCGCTACTACATCGGCGGCATCCTCAAGCACGCCCCCTCGCTGCTCGCCTTCACCAACCCGACGGTGAACTCCTACCACCGTCTGGTCCCGGGCTTCGAGGCGCCGGTCAACATGGTCTACTCGCAGCGCAACCGCTCCGCCGCGATGCGCATCCCGATCACGGGCTCCAACCCGAAGGCCAAGCGCGTCGAGTTCCGCGCCCCGGACCCGTCGTCCAACCCGTACCTCGCCTTCTCCGCGCTCCTCCTCGCGGGCCTTGACGGCATCAAGAACAAGATCGAGCCGGCCGAGCCGATCGACAAGGACCTCTACGAGCTGGCCCCCGAGGAGCACGCCAACGTCCAGCAGGTCCCGACCTCGCTGCCGGCCGTCCTCGAAGCCCTGGAGGCGGACAACGAGTACCTCCAGGCCGGCGGTGTCTTCACCTCCGACCTGATCGAGACGTGGATCGACTACAAGCGCACGGCGGAGATCGCCCCGATCCAGCTCCGCCCGCACCCGCACGAGTTCGAGCTGTACTTCGACATCTAGGCCCCGCGGTTTCACCGCGCCCGAGCCCCGCTGCCCTTCCGGGCGGCGGGGCTCGCCGCTTTTTCCGCTCCCCCCTATCGGGTGGATCACCGTACAGGCCGGGGCAGTTGGTCGCCGCGTGCGGGAAAGTGGGCGGATTCCGAGTGGAGGGGGCGGCATGGCGGAGGATGTGGGCGAGCGGCCGGCCGATGAGGAACTGCGGTACCGGTCGGGCTCGTTGGAGGCGCTGGAGCGCCGTCCCGTGACCACCCGGGGCATGGCCAGGCGGCTGCCCCAGCTCGTGCGCCGGGCGCTGGCGCTGGCCTGGCGGGTGGACCGGCGGGCCGTCCTGCTGCTGCTCTGCTGTCAGGCGATGTCGGGGTTCTTCGAGGCGTTCGGGCTGCTCGCCACGACGCGTACGATCACCGCGCTGATCGCGAGCGGCGACATCACCGAGCGGGTGCGCGAGGCACTGCCCTCGATCGCGGTGCTCGCGGGGGCGGCCGGGCTGCGGGCGCTGCTCGGGATCGTGGTGGTCAACATCTCCGGCCGGCTCTCGCCGCGGATCTCCCGCGAGGCCGAGATGCAGATGCTGGCGGCCGCCGTACAGGCCGAGCTGTCGGCGTACGACCAGCCGGGGTTCAACGACAAACGGGAGGCGGCCGACCGGGGCGCGGAGGTCGCGCAGCAGCTGCTGACCGACTCGCAGGACCTGATGGCGTGCGTGGCCTCGCTGGTCGCGGCGGCCGGGGTGGTGACCGTACTGCATCCCGCGCTGCTCCCCCTGCTGTTGCTGGCCGCGCTGCCGCAGGGCATCGCCGGGGTCAAGGCCGCGCGGGTGCACTACGAGGCGTCGCGGGCGATGAGCGCGCAGCGGCGGACGCTGAGTCTGCTGCGGTGGTTCGTGATCGACAAGGACACCGCCGACCAGTTGCGGTCCTGCACGATGGCCCAGTTCCTGCTCGACCGGTACCGGGCGATCGGGCAGCGGGTGGACGCCGCGACCGACAAGGCCGTGCACCAGGGCGCCCGTTACTCGCTGCTCGGCGCGCTCGCGGGCGGCGTCGCGGCCGGGGTGGTGTGGGGCGCGCTGGCCTGGCTGCTCGCGTCGGGGCGGATGTCGGTGGCGTCGGCGGGCACCGCGGTGTTCGCGCTGCGCACGGTCGCCTCCTCGCTGCGCGGTGTGGTCGGGTACGGCACGCGGCTGTTCCGGACCGGGCTCTATCTCGACGACTGGGCGGAGTTCATCGAGGAGGCCGGCGGGCACCGGATGGAGCGCGGCCCGCTGGCGCCGCCCGCGCCGGACGTCGTACGGGCCGAGTCGCTGACGTTCCGCTACCCGGGCGGCGACCGGCCCGCCCTGGAGAAGGTGACCGTGGAGGTGCGCAAGGGCGAGGTGCTCGCGCTCGTCGGCGAGAACGGCTCGGGCAAGACCACGCTCAGCAAGCTGCTCACCGGGCTCTATCTGCCCACGGAAGGGTCGGTGACCTGGGACGGGGTCGCGGTCGAGCGGTGCGATCCGCTCGCCCTGTGGCGGCAGACCGCCGTCGTGCCGCAGGACTTCGCGCACTGGCCGATGTCCGCGCGCGACAACATCACGCTGGGGCAGCCGCACGGGGGTGACGAGGCGGTACGCCGTGCCGCCGCCCACTCCGGCGCCGCCGAGGTGGTCGACGGGCTGCGGAGCGGGCTCGACACGCTGCTCGCGCGGGAGTGGTTCGGGGGTGTGGAGCTGTCCGGCGGGCAGTGGCAGCGGATCGCGATCGCGCGGGCCTTCCACCGGCCGGCCGGACTGCTCGTGATGGACGAGCCGACGAGCGCGCTCGACGCCCGTGCCGAGCACCGCATCTTCACCGGGCTGCGGCGGATCGCCCGGGACCGGGCGGTGGTCCTGGTGACCCACCGCCTGGCGAACGTCGCGGTGGCCGACCGCATCGTCGTACTCGACCGGGGGCGGATCATCCAGGAGGGCACGTTCGCCGAACTCGTCGCCGCGGACGGGCTGTTCAAGGAGTTGTGGCAGCTCCAGAACGACCGGGGCGTGCCGGGCCAGCGCAGGGGCGGGGGCGGGTGAGGGGGCGCGCTCAGGCGTCCGCGGTCCGCCCCGCCCACTTCTGCTCCACCTTCGCAAGCCGCCAGTACGCCAGTGCCGCCGCCCACACCACCACGAACAGGCCGACGATCACGAAGCCCACGTTGCCCAGGTCCAGGGTCGCGATCCAGCCGCTGACCGGGTCGTGCAGGCCGAGCTTCTCGTGCAGGACGCCGACCAGTTCGATGGTGCCGATGACGAAGGCCACGGCGATGGACAGGCCGGTGATGGTGAGGTTGTAGTAGACCTTGCGGACCGGGTTCGAGAACGCCCACTGGTAGGCGAAGTTCATGAACGTGCCGTCGAGCGTGTCGAACAGGCTCATCCCGGCGGCGAAGAGCAGCGGCAGGCAGAGGATCGCGTACCAGGGCAGTCCGGCGGCGGCGCCCGTGCCGGCCATCACCATCAGGGTGACCTCGGTCGCGGTGTCGAAGCCGAGGCCGAAGAGGAAGCCCAGCGGGAACATCTGGCCGGGCCGGGAGATGGACTTGGTGAAGCGTCCCAGGATGCGGTTCATGAACCCCCGCGAGTCCAGGTGGGCTTCGAGCTCCTTCTCGTCGTACGCGCCCTCGCGCATCGCGCGGAACACCTTCAGGATGCCGAACAGCGCCACCAGGTTGAGCGCGGCGATCAGGTAGAGGAAGGAGCCGGACACGGTGGTGCCGACGACGCCGAGCGCCTGGTGGGTGCGGGAGTTCTCGTTCATGATGGTGCCCGCGAGCTGCGCGCCGCCGGCCACCATGGCCGTCAGGACCACCACCACGCTGGAGTGGCCGAGCGCGAACCAGAAGCCGACGGAGACCGGCCGCTTGCCGTCGGCCATCAGCTTGCGCGTGGTGTTGTCGATGGCGGCGATGTGGTCGGCGTCGAAGGCGTGCCGCATGCCGAGGGTGTACGCGGTGATGCCGAGGCCGACGCCGAAGGTCTTGGTGCCGACCTCGTAGTGGCCGGGGGCCACCAGCAGGAACAGGACGCCGAAGGCGACGACATGGAGCGCGGCTATGACCGCCAGCAGGATGCCGGTGCGGACGGTGTCCTCGCGGCGCCAGTGGAAGGACGGCGGGACGGTGCTCGCCTCGGGGGACGTGCGGATGGGCAGGGTCATGCGGGTCACGCTCCAGCACCTCGTGGATCACTTCGTGAGATGCCGCGGCCGGTCTCCTGGCTGACGGGCGAGTGCGCCCGTCCCGGCCTTCCCAGCCAGGTGGATGCTGGCCAGTGGCGCCCGAGGAGACGGAAGCTCCCCTCGGGGGTGTGCGGTGGGTCAGGGCCGGGGTCGCGACGCCTGGCACGGCGCCTCGCCGCGTTGCCGAACCGTCCCCATAGCTCCGCTATGAAGACGCTCCGGCGCCTTGCGATGCACCGCACCAGCCGCCGCGACCTGTCCGACCCTGACCCACCGCACACCCCCAGGGGACCCGATCACAGTGGCGAGGGCCGCTCCGGTTTCGCACCGGTCTTCCCGAACACCACGGCCGGACCACCCTAGACGCACGGGAGTTGCCTGCGCAGCTGCACACCTGTGCAGGTATCGAAGATCACATGCGGAAGTCCGGCCCGCCCCTGCGAAGATGCGGGCATGCATCTCGTCCCCGCCGAGCGCGCCGGCCACCGCACCATCGACGGCCACCGCGTCTGCGACGCCATCGCGGCGATCGGCGACCCCGGTCGCGTACGGGCCTGGGCGGAGCGGTTCTCGCTGCTCGCCGACCCGAACCGGCTCGCGCTGCTGCTCGCCCTGCACCGGGCCGGGCCGCTCGCCGTCTCCGATCTGGCGGTGGCGACCGGCATGCGCGACCCGGCCGTCTCGCAGGCCCTGCGGCTGCTGCGGGCCGCCGGAGCGGTCGCCGGCGAGAAGGAGGGGCGCGTGGTGCGCTACCGGGTGGTGGACGAGGCGACCGCGCGCCTCCTCGACGCGTACGCGGCCGATCCGTCGGCAGCGGGAAGTTAGCGCGCGGCCCGTACGGACGGCTGCTCGGCCACAAGCGGCAGGGCCGTGCCCTCGGCTGCCCGAAGGCACGGCCCCCTTCCTCGGTCAGCGTCCGTCGCGGATCAGCGCGCGCACCATCCGGCAGGTCGTGTCCGACGGCGGATGCACTCCGACGAGCGCGGCGGTGGTGCGTATCTTCCGGTTGGAGGCCTGCTCCGGCCGGTACACCCCCGTGTCGAGCAGGGCGATGGCCAGGCGCATGGCCTTCAGACGCCGGTTGTGGGTCTCGTACCACATCCGCGGCCGCCCGGCGGGCAGCGGCACCTTGCGAAGGGGCTGAAGGGACAGCTGTTTCGGGGCGTGCGACGCGAGTACGGCAGCGGTCATGGGCATCCTCCTGGGCGGTCGGGAACCCTCACTTACTCCCTCGATTTTACTGCCGGGCACTGACAATCGACGCTGGCCAGACGGGCTTTGGGGGCGCACCGCGAGTAGCCTGGCGGCATGGAGATCTGGATCAACCCGGCCTGTTCGAAGTGCCGCAGCGCGGTGACTCTGCTGGATGCGGAGGGCGCCGAGTACACGGTGCGCCGCTATCTCGAAGACGTGCCGTCGAAGGAGGAGATCCGGGCCGTGCTCGGCCGGCTCGGCCTCGAACCGTGGGACATCACGCGCACCCAGGAGCCCGCCGCCAGGGAGCTCGGCCTGAAGGACTGGCCGCGCGACGAGGGTGCGCGCGAGCGCTGGGTGGCGGCGCTCGCCGAGCACCCGAAGCTGATCCAGCGCCCGATCATCACGACGGACGACGGCTCCGCGGTGGTGGCCCGCACCGACGACGCGGTACGGGACGCCCTGGCCCGCTAGGGGGTGTCCGGCGGATCTTGTCTGGGACGCGGGGGGCTGGCACGCACATCGCGGGCGACCAGATCCGCCGGACACCCCCTAGGCGCCGGACCCGGCGCGCACTGGTCAACTTCCGTCATCCGTACGGAAGTTGAGCGGGCCGGCGTCAGGCCCGGCCGAGCTGTTCCTCCGCCTGGGCCAGCAGTTCGGTCACCCGGGCCCCGTACCGGGCGTCGCACGGGTGCGGCACCCCGGTGCGGGCCGCGTCGAGCAGGGCGTCGACCGCCGCGCCGAACGCGTCGAGCGCGCCGCTCCACCCGGGCATCACCGCGGCCCCGGCCTCCCCCAGCACCACGACCTCGACGCCCGACGCCGCCGGCGGCGCGGTGAAGCTCAGGCCCGCGGTGCTGGAGGCGCCCGAGGCGTGGCGCAGTATCAGATGGGCGGTGTCGCCCGGTCCCGCCACGGCCGTCAGCCCGGTCACCTCGCCGAGCACCCCGGTGAGCACGGCCAGCGCGTGCGGGCCGACGTCCCACAGGGCGCCCTTCTCGCCGCGCCAGGGCGAGGCGGCGTACGGGCCGCGGTCGGCGCCCGGTGTGAACAGCGAGCCGTACCACTGGGCGCGGCCGGTGAACCAGCCGTCCACGGCTGCCTGTTGGGCCACCCACGCGGCGGTCTCCGTCGCGAAGCGCAGGGTGAAGAAGACGACCGAGGCCACCTGGGCGCGCTCGGCCGCGTCGGCCACCGCGCGGGCGCTCTCGACGCCGGTCGCCACCGGCTTGTCGAGCAGCAGATGGCAGCCGGCCGCGGCGGCCCGCACCGCGAGCGGCGCCTGCACGTCCGGGGGCAGCGCGAAGGCGACCGCGTCGCAGTCGGCGAACAGCGCGTCCGCGGTCTCGTACACCGTCACCCCGTGCTCCCCCGCGAGCGCGGCCGCCGCTTCGGGCCGGCGGCCCCACACGCCCGCGAAGTCGACGCCGGGGTGCGCGGCGAGCGCCGGGGCGTGGGTGGCGACGGCCCAGGGGCCGGTGCCGAGAAGGCCGATGCGGGTCCTGCTGCCGGTCTGGTTCATGGTCACCAGTCTGCCCGGCGGCTCCGCGCCCCGGCCGGGCGAGGGGCGGAATGTGACGGTTGCGGAGGTCGCGGCCGAACGCCGCCCGGGGCGCTTCGGTAACACCGGGTTCACATACGGGCAACGGACGGGAAATCCCGGGATGTGAGGCTGCCGCCACAGACACAGCGCCGCAGCGTGGCAGCGCGCAGGCACCCGCAGCTCCCCGCAAAGGATGGCTTCCGTGACGTTCAAGGCCGAGTACATCTGGATCGACGGCACCGAGCCGACCGCCAAGCTCCGCTCCAAGACCAGGATCCTGGCCGACGGAGCCGAGCTGCCCGTGTGGGGCTTCGACGGTTCCAGCACCAACCAGGCCGAGGGCCACGCCTCGGACCGCGTCCTGAAGCCGGTCGCCTCCTACCCGGACCCGATCCGCGGCGGCAGCAACGTCCTCGTCCTGTGCGAGGTCCTGAACATCGACGGCACCCCGCACGAGTCCAACACGCGCGCGCTGCTGCGTCCGGTCGCCGAGCAGTTCGCGGCGCAGGAGCCGATCTTCGGCATCGAGCAGGAGTACACCTTCTTCGACGGCACCCGCCCGCTCGGCTTCCCCGTCGGCGGCTTCCCGGCCGCGCAGGGCGGTTACTACTGCGGTGTCGGCGCGGACGAGATCTTCGGCCGCGAGATCGTCGAGAAGCACCTCGACCACTGCCTCGCCGCGGGTCTCGGCATCTCCGGCATCAACGCCGAAGTGATGCCCGGCCAGTGGGAGTTCCAGGTCGGCCCGCTGGCCCCGCTGGAGGTCGCCGACCAGCTGTGGATCGCGCGCTGGCTGCTCTACCGCACCGCCGAGGAGTTCAACGTCTCGGCGACCCTGGACCCCAAGCCGGTCAAGGGCGACTGGAACGGCGCGGGCGCGCACACCAACTTCTCCACCAAGGCGATGCGCGAGGGCTACGACGCGATCATCACCGCGTGCGAGGCGCTCGGCGAGGGCTCCAAGCCGATGGACCACGTCAAGAACTACGGCGCCGGCATCGACGACCGCCTGACCGGTCTGCACGAGACGGCCCCGTGGGACCAGTACAAGTACGGCGTCTCGGACCGCGGCGCCTCGGTCCGCATCCCGTGGCAGGTCGAGGTGGACCGGAAGGGCTACATCGAGGACCGCCGCCCGAACGCCAACGTCGACCCGTACGTGGTGACCCGCCTCATTGTCGACACCTGCTGCACCGGCCTGGAGAAGGCCGGCCAGGTCTGAGCCGTCCACTCTCCCCGGAGGGCGTCCGCCGCTGCCGCGGTGGGCGCCCTCCGGGCGTCGCCGCCCACCTGCCTGCGGCCCCCGCCCGGAGGGGCTGATTCCGGTCACGCTGCGCCAAGGATCCGTATCAGTCCGTGGGAGGGGCTGCTGTGCGGCGCGGATCGTCTGGTTGAATGGGGGCATGTCCAGCACCCGGAACCCCGCGACAGGTCGTAGCGACCTTGAGCCGTTCTGGCCGTCCCGTCAGGACCACGACTTCGACCGGGTGTGTTGCCGCGCGATGAACGCGCCGGCCCTCTAACGCCTCGATCCACTCCAGGCCTTCGGCCAGCGCGCACGACGTACGTCTCCTGCCGACGACTCTCCGCGCGAAAGAGCTGACCCCTCATGCCGAACACCCGTACCTTCTCGACCTCCACCGCGACCGCCGACGCCCACACTCCGCTGCCCCTGGGCCGGCACCGACTGCGGGCCGTGGACCGCGACGAGGTGGCCCGGCCGGTGACCCCTCAGGTCATCGACTTCCTTCCGCCGGGCGCCACTTGGCTGCCCGCCCCGCAGCACACCCTGCCCGCGCTGCCGGGCCAGCCGCCGATGGTCGGCTATCTGGTGCTGGTCCCGGCCGACCAGCAGCCGCTGCTCGCCGCGGCCCCCGAGCCGCCCGCCGCCGGGCCGGTGGGCGGGGACGCCCTCGTACGGATCGACTCCGTACGCCGGACCGCCGAGGTGGACGGCGAGCAACTCGACCTCACCTACCTGGAGTTCGAGCTGCTCGCCCATCTGGTGGCGCATCCGCACCGGGTGCACACCCGCGACCAGCTGGTGACCACGGTGTGGGGCTACGGGCACGTCGGCGACGGCCGCACCGTGGACGTCCATGTGGCCCGGCTGCGCCGCAAGCTGGGCGCGGAGCACCGCGGGGCCATTCAGACCGTGCGCCGGGTGGGCTACAAGTACGCGCCCTGATCGGCCTGTTGGGGGCGGGGCGCCGCGCGGTGCCCCGCCGTCCGGCGCCCGGCGCCCCAGTTGCGGTCGCCGAGCAGCGCCATCACCGAGGGCAGCAGCACCATCCGTACGACGGTCGCGTCCAGGAGCACGGCGACCGCGAGGCCGACGCCCTCTCTGCTGCATGTCCTGCGTGACTCCTCCCCCTCGCATACGAGGGGGCTTCTCGCTATGCCGGTTGGGCTTTGCGACGGACCAGCCCGGCCCGTAGAACGTTCAGGGCGCCCACCGTGTCGGCGTGTGCCAGGTGGCCGCACGAAACGCAGTGGAACCTCTCCTGTGTGGGCCGGTTCTCCTTGGCGGTGTGCCCGCATTCGGGGCACCGCCGGGAGGTGTTGCAGGGGTCCACGGCGATCACTTCCCGCCCGGCGCTCTCAGCCTTTGCGTTCAGGATCGCGAGGAACACCCCCCATCCGGCATCGGCTATCGAGCGGTTCAGTCCGGCCTTGGCGGCGGCCCCGTTGGGCAGGAAGGTGCCCGGCTGCTCTGGGTCGGGTTTCGGTGCGGGGGCCTTGCTCATGTTGCGGATCTTGAGGTCTTCGTGCGCGATGAAGTCGTGTTCACGCACGAGGGCGAGGGCGGTCTTGTGTGCGTGGTCGAGCCGCTGACGGCGAACCTTCCCGTGCAGCTTCGCAACGTTCTCCACGGCGCGCTGGTGGTTCTTGGTTCGGTCCTTTGCCTTGCGGCGCGGGAACTGGGCCAGGGCCTGCTGTGCGGCTTCGAGCTTCGCAGCGGCGGTACGGCCGTGGCGCGGGCTGGGCACGAATCCGCCATTGGAGTCGGCGAGGAAGTTCGCGATGCCTAGGTCGATACCGATCACGGACCCGGTCGCAGGGAGCGGTTCGGGCTGGTCCTGCTCCGCAGTCAGCACGACGAACCACTTACGGCCCTCGCGCTTGACGCTGACGGTCTTGACCTTGCCGACCACAGCCCGGTGCTGGTTGACCTTGACGTGCCCCACGCCCTGGAACCGGACGCGGGTGACCGGGTCGTGCGGCGTGCTGTCCCACCGGCAGCCGTCCCCGTCCTTCGGGAAGTCGACCGTGTCGAACCAGCTCACCCCACGGAAGCGCGGATACCCGGGGGTGTCGCCGGACTGGACCCGGCGGAAGAACGCGGCGAACGCCTTGTCGAGACGGCGTAACGTGGCCTGCTGCGAGGAGAAGGACCAACGCCCCTGACGCTCCGGGTCGAACGCCCGGATGTCCCTGAGCTGCCTGGACTGCTGCCCGTACTTGACACTCGTCTTCGACACGTGACGGTAGGCGTCGCGGCGTTCCTGCAACGCCCCGTTGTAGAGCGAGCAGTGATCCCGCAACATCTCGGACAGCGCGACCGCCTGGCCAACGGTAGGCCGCATGAGGAACTTGTACGCACGGATCATCACGGCCCACCACCTGCGGTCGTTTCCCTTGACCATACTAGCCTTGGCGTATGTCACCACGCTGGACACCAGATCCCGACATACGCCGGGGAAACCGTGTCATCCACAACCTGCACGCCCACTTGGTGTTCGTCACCAAGTACCGGCGCGAGGTCTTCAACGACGAGATGCTGACGCGGTGCGAGGCGATCATGCGGGACGTGTGCGAGACCTTCGGGGCTGAGCTGCGGGAGTTCAACGGCGAAGGAGATCACGTCCACCTTCTCGTGCACTACCCGCCGAAGGTCGCCCTGTCCAAGCTGGTCAACAGCCTCAAGGGCGTCAGCTCCCGCTACCTGCGAGCGGAGTACACCGGCCGGATGAACCGGATCAGCGTGGGCTCAGTGCTCTGGACACCCTCATACTTCGCAGGGTCCTGCGGCGGAGCGCCGCTGAGCATCGTCAAGGACTACATCGAGAACCAGAAGCGGCCAGTCTGACCGTCACCCCGCAGGCGCAGACAACTCCGGCGCTCCACGCCTCCGGGCCAAGGATCGCATTCCCGCCCGGCCTGAAGGGCCGGGACTCCCTGCGAAGATCAAGGGATGGTGTCCCCCCAGAGTTCGGCCGTGGATGTCCGGCCGTGGATTCGTCGCGTTCGACGCTAGGGAGTTCCGCGCCGGCGCCCCAGCCGTCGAAGCCCCCTGCCGACGGGGCAAAATGCGAGGTCAGGGGGTGTCGCCAGGTACACCCCGGGGTGGGGGCGGAGCCCAGTGACCGCGGGCGGCCGCCCCGGCCACACTTAAGGCCGGCCCCACCGGCACGAGGGAGACGGGGAAACGATGATGGCGACCAAGGCGCGGGACGCGCTTGTGGCGGGTGTGCGGGGCTTCGCACTGATGCACATCGCGATGGTGGGGTCGATCCTGCTGTTCACGCTGACCGTCGTCTCGATCGGCCTCATTCCCGTCGGGCTCGGGGTGTTCACCACCCCGCTGCTCATCGAGCGGGTGCGGGTCCACGCCGACTACCGGCGCGAACTGGCCGCCCGCTGGTGCGACATGCCGATCCCCTCGGCGTACCGGCCGGTGCCGAGGCGCCCGGGTCCGGCCGGCTGGGTCGAGCGGTGCACCGCTTTGCTGCGGGACCCGGCGACCTGGCACGACCTACGCTGGATGTTCGTCGACATGAACGCCGGGTTCGTCACCGCGCTCCTGCCGCCGACGCTGCTCCTGTACGTCGTGTACGGCTGGGTCCTCGCGCTCGGCGTGTGGAAGCCGATCGCCGACGCGGGCGGCGACTGGTTCCTGTTCATCCACATCGTCAGCGAGCAGGCCGCGTACCAGGCCGCGGCGCTCGGCACCGCGCTGTTCGTGCTGGGCATGTTCGTCAACCCGGCCCTGCTGCGCGGCCACTTCCAGCTCACCCGGTCCCTGCTCACCCCGTCCCGCGAGGCCCAGCTGGAGCAGCGCGTGGACCGGCTGACCGAGACCCGGCACGACGCCCTGGACACCTCGGCGGCCGAACTGCGCCGCATCGAGCGGGACTTGCACGACGGGGCGCAGGCCCGCCTGGTCGCCATGGGCATGAACCTGGGCACCATCGAGGCGCTGGTGGAGAAGGACCCGGCGAAGGCGAAGCAGCTGCTCGCGATGGCCCGCGAGTCGTCGGCCGAGGCGCTGACCGAACTGCGCGACCTGGTGCGCGGAATCCACCCGCCGGTGCTCGCCGAGCGCGGACTCGCCGACGCCATACGGGCGTTGGCGCTGCGCCTGCCGGTGCCGACCGAGGTGTCGGTGGGGCTCCCGGAGCGGGCCCGCGCCGAGGCCCCGGTGGAGTCGGCGGCGTACTTCGCGGTCAGCGAGGTCCTCACCAACGCGGTCAAGCACGCCTCGGCGGACAGCATTTGGGTCGACCTGACGCACGAGGGGGGCGCGCTGCGCATCTCGGTCGGCGACAACGGCAAGGGCGGTGCCAGGGCCGGAGCGGGCACCGGGCTGAGCGGCGTCGAACGCCGACTCGGTACATTCGACGGCATCCTGGCCGTCAGCAGTCCCGCGGGCGGTCCCACTCTGGTGACCATGGAGATCCCTTGCGAGTTGTCCTAGCCGAGGACCTGTTCCTGCTCAGAGACGGTCTGGTCAGGCTGCTTGAGGCGTACGACTTCGAGATCCTCGCCGCCGTGGAGAGCGGACCGGAGCTGAGCCGGGCCTTCGCCGAGCTGGAGCCGGACGTCGCGATCGTCGACGTCCGGCTGCCGCCGTCGCACACCGACGAGGGCCTGCAGTGCGCGCTCGCCGCCCGCCGCGCCCGGCCCGGCCTGCCGGTCCTGGTCCTGTCCCAGCACGTGGAGCAGCTGTATGCGCGCGAGCTCCTCGCGGACGGCACCGGCGGCGTCGGCTACCTCCTCAAGGACCGGGTGTTCGACGCGGAGCAGTTCATCGACGCGGTACGCAGGGTGGCGGCGGGCGGCACCGCTATGGACCCGCAGGTCATCCAGCAGCTCCTGTCGCGCCGGGCGCAGGACAAGCCGCTCGGCGGGCTCACCCCGCGCGAGCTGGAGGTGATGGAGCTGATGGCGCAGGGCCGCTCGAACGCGGCGATCGCCGAGCGCCTGGTGGTCACCGAGCGGGCCATCGCCAAGCACACCTCCAACATCTTCGTGAAGCTGGACCTGCCGGTCTCGGACGACGACAACCGGCGGGTGCTCGCGGTGCTCGCCTATCTCGACCGCGGCTGACCCAGCGGGGCTCCGCGGCCGTTTCGGGTTAGCCTGGCGGAACAATGAACCGGATGCTCACGCCCTGGGGCGAGTACGACCTGACCCGATTCCCCGAAGATTCCCGCGACCCGCTGCGGGCCTGGGACGCCGCCGACGACTATCTGCTGCGGCACATCGAGAACCTGGACCTCTCGGGGAGCGTGGTCGTCATCGGCGACCGCTGGGGTGCGCTCGCGACGGCGCTGGCCGGGCACGGCCCCGTACAGATCAGTGATTCGTTCCTGGCCCAGGAGGCGACCCGGGCCAATCTGGCGCGGGCCGGTGCCGCGCCGGATGCGGTACGTCTGCTGTCGACCCGGGACGAGGTGCCGGAGCGGGTCGACGTGCTGCTCGTGCGGGTGCCCAAGAGCCTCGGTCTGCTGGAGGACCAGCTGCACCGGATCGCTCCGGCGGTGCACGCGGGCACGGTCGTCGTCGGCACCGGCATGGTCAAGGAGATCCACACCTCGACGCTGAACCTGTTCGAGCGGATCCTCGGCCCGACGAAGACCTCCCTCGCCGAGAAGAAGGCCCGGCTGATCCTCACCAGCCCGGACCCGGAGCTGGTGCGGCCCGCGAACCCGTGGCCGCTGACGTACTCCCTGGAGCTGGGCATCGGACCGGCCTCCGGTCTCGCCACGACCAACCACGCCGGGGTGTTCTGCGCCGACCGCCTCGACATCGGCACCCGCTTCCTGCTCCAGCACCTGCCCGAGCGGACCGGACCGGAGCACGTGGTGGACCTGGGCTGTGGAAACGGCATCGTGGGTACGGCGGCGGTGCTCGCCAATCCCGAGGCGCGCGTCACCTTCGCGGACGAGTCGCATCCGGCGATGGCGTCGGCCGAGGCCACGTTCCGGATGTGCGCGGGGCCCTCCCGGCAGGCCGGCTTCCACCTCGGCGACGGTCTTGCGGAGTTTCCGCCCGGCACGGCGGATCTGGTCCTGAACAATCCGCCGTTCCACACCCACCAGACGACCACGGACCGCACCTCCTCGCGCATGTTCCTGGACGCCCGCACGGCGCTGCGCGAGGGCGGCGAACTGTGGGTGGTCGGCAATCGCCACCTCGGCTACCACGAGAAGCTGCGCCGCATGTTCGGCAACTGCGAACTGATGGCCTCGGACCCGAAGTTCGTGGTGCTGCGCGCGGTGAAGCAGGCGCGTTAGAGCCTGCTTCTGCCCAACTCCCGTGAATCTCCTGAGCCGTTGAACGCCCCACCCTTCCCATCCGTATGGAACGGCGCGCTTCAAGCGAAGGAGTTCCATGGGACGCTCAGCACGCTCTCCACGAAAACGGACGACCCTCCCCCACCGGATGATGCTCGCCGCCGCCGCACTCATTCTGGGCGGGGGCGGGCTCGCCGCGGTCAATGTCTACGCCTCCGCCAGCGAAGGAGACGGGGGGCGGCCGGGACCGGCCATGCAGGGCATGGGGCAGATGCGGACGTTGTCGACCATCGACTGCCCCGATGTGGGCAATTCCCTGTCCACCGTGCCCGATGCCGCGAAATCCCGGGTCGACCGCCAGCTCGCCGCCCTTGATACGCAGATCACCGACGCGTATACGAAGTTCGCGGACAACAAGGACCGGATCCAGCGTGATCCCGCTCTCGCGGACACGATGGTGCTTTCCCCGCTGAAACAGCGGCGGACCGATTCCATCGGGCAGATCGCGGACGCCTCCGGTCAGCCGGACCTCAAGAACAAGGGGCTCGCCGCCTGCACGATGCGGGCCGCCGACGCCGGCTCCGGCAACCAGGACGCGGGCGGCGACACCGGCCAGGGCGGCGGGTCCGACCAGCAGAACGCCGGTCGGAACGGCGGACAGAGCAGCGGTCAGAACGCCGGAGCCGCCGGCCAGAACGCCGCTTCCGGACCGGTGCGCGCCGACTTCGTCGACATCCGCTCGGTGCGGCCGAACGTCAGCGCCCCCGCCCCCGGGCGCGGCGCCTCCACCGGCACCTTCACCAGCGACTGCGGCCGCAACCAGAACGGCAAACGCAATCCCGACAATGTCATCGTCGCGCCGGGTGTGAGCAATGGCGCCCACCATATGCACGATTACGTCGGCAATCAGGCGACCGATGCCTTTTCCAGCGACAACGATCTGGCCAACGGCGGCACCAGCTGCCGCAATCAGGGCGACAAGTCCACCTATTACTGGCCCGTCGTGCGGATCCTCAACAACGGGAACGACACGGACGTGAATGCGGACGGCGGCGGCAAGGACAAGAACGTCGGGAAGATCCAGACCCCGGCCCAGGTGACCATCGCGCTGGCCGGAAGTCCGGTGAGCAAGGTCACCGCGATGCCCCGGTTCCTGCGGATCATCACCGGCGACGCCAAGGCGTTCACCAACGGCAATGCGAACGCCAATGCCTCCTGGAGCTGCACCGGATTCGAGAACCGCCAGCTCAAGGACAAGTACCCGCTCTGCCCCCAGGGCAGCCAGGTGGTCCGCACCTTCACATTCCAGAGCTGCTGGGACGGAAAGAACACCGACAGCGCCAATCACCGCACCCATGTGGCCTTCGCCGACAAAAGGGGTGCCTGTCCCGCCGGATTCCAGGCGATTCCGCAGCTCGTGCAGCGCATCGTCTACAGCCTTCCGGCCAAGGCCGGCGCCTTCGCCGTGGACTCGTTCCCCGAGCAGCTCCACAAGCCCGTCACCGATCACGGTGACTTCATCAATGTCTTCAGCGATCAGCTGATGGGGAAGGCGGTGAACTGCATCAATACGGGGCGCTCCTGCGCCTGATCCCGCGCGTCGAGCGCGCGGGGGCGCCGGCCCCGATCCGCCGGACGCCCCCGGGAGGCAACTGCCGCTGCGCGGCCGACTCGGTCAGTGGTGTCCGGAATGCACGGTCCCGGTCTCGACACTGCCGCCGAGCCGGCCGTGCAGTGCCGTGACCACCGGCTGCTCGCCGACCGCCACCCACTTGCGGCCGACCAGATACACGCCGCCGTAGTCCTCCGCCTCGTTGATCCACTCCCGCTGGCCGCGGTCGGTCGCGAAGGTGGCGAGCACATAACGGCCGTCCTTCGTCGTGCAGTTGGCCTGGCGCAGCTCGGCCGAGTCGGTCGAGACGACGGGCTTGCACGCGGCCTTCGCGGCCAGCTGCTCAAGCGTTCCGCTCGCGGTCGCGGGGGTGTGCGGGGACGAGGTGCCGCAGCCGCTCGCGAGGGCCACGGCGACCACGCCGCCGAGCGCCACCCGGACCACCCTGATCACTCGCGCATCGTTTCGCATCACCCCATCCTGCCCCCAACTCCCTTGTATATATAGCGACTTGGCGATTTTCGCGGGTCGGCCGAGCGAGCGGATCACCGATGACCGATCATGGACCCATGCGTGTCCCCACCCTCGCGCCGGCGTACGTCGGCGGCGTACAGCTCATCGCGTACGCGACCCGGCGCCTTCTCGGCGACCGGGCCCGCGAGGACCTGCTGCGCTCGTGCTCCACCCATGTCGACAACCTGTCCGCCGGCCGGTACTCGACGCTGGCCACCAGCGCGCTGCTCGTCGAGTCGCCGATGGAGCTGCCCTACGCGCTGCTCCTGCTCGCCGTGCTCGGCTACGCGGAGTACGCGTACGGGGCCTGGTGGGCGGCCGGGGTGTTCCTGTTCGGCCATGTCGGCGCGACGCTCCTGGTGTACGGCGGGCTGCGCGCGGGGCGGGCCTCGGCCGCGACCCGCTCCGCCCTGGACGTCGGCAGCAGCTACGGCTGCTACGCGGTCCTCGGCGCGCTGACCTCGGCCCTGCCGCGCGGCCCGCTGCGCGGCGGCGCCCGGCTCGCACTGCTCGCCCTCGCCGCCCGGCCCCTGCTGCGGCCCGGCCGCACCTTCACGGACGCGGGACATTTCGCGGCTCTGGGGCTCGGCCTCGGGGTGTCGGCGGCCGTGGACTACCGTTCGGTAGGAAACCGGTAGATTTCACCCCGCTCAGGAGCCGCCCGACCATGATCGCGATTCCCGCCACCACCGTCGCCAACCTGCGCGACCTCGGCTCCACCCCGCTCTCCGGCGGCCGCACGGTCCGGCCGGGACTGGTCTTCCGCGCGGGTCAGCTCGACCGCATGGATCCGGCCGCCGATCCGGCGGTGGCCGCTCTCGGGCTGCGTACGATCGTCGACTTCCGCACCGACGCCGAGCGCGCCGACCATCCGGACCGGGTGCCCGCCGGGGCCCGCCTGGTCGTCGCCGACGCGCTGGCCGACAAGATCTCGGCGTCCGGGGCGCCCGCCGCCGCCCAGCTCAAGCACATCCTGGCCGACCCGATCGTCGCGGAGGAGCACCTCGGCGGCGGCAAGGCGCAGGCCCTGTTCGCCGACACCTACCGCTCGCTCGTCTCCTCCGGCTCGGCCCGCTCCGCCTACCGCGCGCTCCTGACCGAGCTGGCCGCCGAGGACGCGGGTCCGCTGCTCTTCCACTGCACGGCGGGCAAGGACCGCACCGGCTGGGCGGCGACGGTGGTCCTGACGCTGCTCGGCGCGGACGAGGCGACCGTCGAGCACGAGTACCTGTCGGTCAACCCGGCGGTCCGCCAGGCCTTCGGCCCGCTCATCGAGGGCTTCGTCGCGCAGGGCGGCGACCCGGAGATCGCGCTCGCCATCATCGGCGTCGTACCGGAGTACCTCGCGGCGGCGCTCGGCGAGGTCGAGACGCGGTACGGGTCGATGGACAAGTACGTGCGCGAGGGCCTCGGGGTGCCGGACGAGGCGGTGGCCCGCCTGCGCGCCCGTCTGGTCGCCTGATCCCGGACGGCCGCCAACTGGCTTGCAACGTCGGCGAGTTGAGCACCGGGTGACCATCTCAACATTCGCTCGTTTTGCTGAACGTGGCCCCAGAGCAGGACATCCTCAACCCACCCGCCCCCTCCGTCGGCGTCGAGCAGGCCGAGGCCGCGCTCGTCGAGCACTATCCGCGGCTGGTGCGGCTCGCCTACCTCGTACTGCCGCCCTCCCTCGGGCGCAACCGCCGGGTGCTGACCGCGCACGCGATCGTGCAGCGCTCGCTGCCGCGCGGCCGCGGCGGCTCCGGCGCCGAAGCCGACGAGGGGCTGATCCCCGGCGCGCGGCGGGCCCGCAGCGCCGGCGATCCGGGGTACGTGTACGTGCGGCGGCGGGTGCTGCGCCAGGCCCTCGATGCCGGGCTCCCGCTGCGGCGCAAGGCCTGGCCCAAGCGGGCGCAGCTGCCGCCGCTGCTGCCGCAGGTCCGGGGGCTGCGGCTGTTCCCGCGCTCGGGCGGCGCCGATGAACTCGCCCTGGACCAGCGCCTTTCCGCGCTGTCCGGAGCGGCCCGCGCGGCCTACGTCCTGCGCGGTCTTGAGCGGCTCGGCGACGACGAGGTGTGCGCGGAGCTGAACGCCGCCGGGGTCACCGGGGCGCGGCAGGCGCTGGAGGAGGCCGACGGCGTCGAGACCCAGTCGGGGCTGCTCGAATCCGCCGAGTTCGACCCCTGCTCGCTCCAGGCGCGGCCCACCGATCTGATGCGCCGCCGCCAGCACACCCGGGCCGCGCTCGCCGCCGTCGCCGCGCTGGTGGTGTGCGGGGCGCTGCTCGGTCTGCCGGACGGCGGCTGGGGACCCGACGGCGCGGCCGCGCCCCCGTACGCGCAGAACCCCGCCGCCGAGGCGGCACTCGACCCCGGCCATCTGCTGCGGGTCGAGCCCACGGCCTGGTCGCGTTCGGTGCGTACGGACTTCTCCGTCTGGCCGGCCCGGGGTGATCTCACCGGCGACTCGGCGCTGCTGCGGCGGGCGCTCGCCGTGTGGGCGCGGCCGGGCGAGTCCGTGCAGGTGGCGGCGACGCCGGGCACGCCGTCGGGTCCGCCCATGGGCGCGCCCCAGCTCCTGTTCGCGGGCGAGGTCGACCGGGCCAGGGTGGTGCTCCTGTACGACGGGCTGCGGGTCGCCCGCTACGCCGAGCCGCGCGACGGCACCTCGGGCGCCGCGCTCGACTTCGCGCGGGTCGACGCCGCCGACGCCGCCTCCGCGAGCGCGCTCGTGGTCGGCCGGACCGACGGCAACGTCCGCTACCTCACCGCCCCCTGGGTCCACGAGGCCTCGGTACGCGATCTGCTCACCCCGGACGCCGCCGCCCGGCCGCTGCACCGGGACGGGAACGGGGTGACCGATCCCGTCGTCTCGCCTTTGCAGGCCCGCACCTGCACGTCCTGGCAGGCGCTGGAGTTCCACGACGACAGCGGGGTGCGGCTCTTCAGCGATCTGGGCGAGCTCGCCCCGGCCCGGCTGACCTGGGGGCCGCCCGCCGACGCCCGCGATGTCGGCGACCGCTCGGCGCGCGAGGGCTGGGCTCGTACCGCCTGTCTGCTGCCCACCGTCCACTCGCACGGCGTACGCACGGTCAACGACTGGCAGTTCGCCAGGCAGTCGCTGCCCGAGAGCAACGGCACCGCCGACTGGATCTGCACCCGGGCCGAGACCTGGCGGGGCGCGGGCAGCCGGGTGTTCGCCCAGTTCCAGGCCCCGACGGCGAAGCCTGCTCCGGGCGCGATCGCGGCCCGTGCCGAGAACTCCCCGGCCTGCGGGCTGCGCGAGGCGCGGGTGCTCGCCGGGGTACTGTGGAAGTCGCGCGGCGGAAACTGGTTCGTGCTCGCGGCGGGCAGCGAGCAGGTGTCCTCGGTGACCCTGTCCGGCGGGGTCACCGGCAGCGAGCACGGCAACCTGCTGGCCGTACGGGCCAAGGAGGGGGCGCGGGCCGAGCTCAACGGGCGGCTCGCGGACGGGAGTCCGATCACCGCCCTGCACTGAGAGCCCGCGTCCGGGCTCCGGCCAACAATCCGGCGCACACCCCTGTCGCTGCGGCGTACCCATCAGTACATTGACGCCATGTCTAATACGCCGCAGCCCGCTCCGGTGGCCTCGGAGCACATCGAGCTCAAGGCCCGGAACGTCTCCTTCGAGTGGGAGAAGACCCCGCTCCACTGGATACCCGGCGACCCGTTCACCGGCCACACCATCAATGTGCTGCATCTGCTGCTGCCGGCCGGTGAGCGCTGGTTCGTGCACGTGTACAAGCAGGTCCTGCCGTACATCACCGACGACCGGCTGCGCGAGGACGTCATCGGCTTCATCGGGCAGGAGGCCGTGCACTCCGCCGCGCACGACGACGTACTGCCCCATCTGAAGAAGCTCGGCCTGGACCCGACGCCGTACACCGCGCAGGTCGACTGGCTCTTCGAGAAGCTGCTCGGGGACCGGACGCTGCCGCCGGGCCGGGCGCGCCGGTGGTGGCTGATGGAGCGGGTCGCCACGATCGCGGCGATCGAGCACTACACGGCGTTCCTCGGCAACTGGATCCTCAACGCCGAGACCCTCGACCGGCGCGGCGCCGACCCGATGATGCTGGACCTGCTGCGCTGGCACGGCGCCGAGGAGGTCGAACACCGGGCGGTGGCCTTCGAGCTGTTCATGCACGTCGACGGCGGCTACCGGCGCCGGGCCCGCACCTGGGCGACCGCGTTCACCGCGCTCGCCTTCCTCTGGCAGCGCGGGGCCCGCTTCTTCATGGCGAACGATCCGACGCTGGCGGACGGGAAGGCGAGCTTCGGGGAGTTCTACCGGGCGGGGCGGAAGGGGCTGCTGCCGTCCACCCCCGCCATGCTCAAGTCGATCCCGCGCTATCTGAGCCGCGGCTACCACCCCTCGCAGGAGGGCAGCACGGCCCAGGCCGTCGCCTATCTCGCCTCCTCCCCCGGCGCCAACGGAGGCCGCTGACATGCCCCGTGCCACCACCGTCGCCCTGGTCGCCGGGTCCGCGCTGCTCGCGCGGCGCGCGCTGCGCCGCCGCATCGCCACCTCGCCGCTGTGGCCGATGCCCGCCCTGGAGGACCCCATATCGGGGCGCGGCACGCGGCGTTCCACAGTGACGCGGAAGCTGACCGTGACCGGGCGGACCGAGCCCGCCGAGGGCGTCGTACAGCTGCGTCTTGAGGCCCTGGACGGGGCCGGGCTGCCCTCCTGGGAGCCCGGCGCCCACCTCGATCTGGTCCTGCCCTCGGGCCTCGTACGGCAGTACTCGCTGTGCGGCGATCCGGCCGACCGCTCCTCGTACACCGTGGCCACGCGGCTCATCGCGGACGGCCGGGGCGGCTCGCGCGAGGTGCACGAGCAGCTCCGGGAGGCGGTCGAGCTGTCGGTGCGCGGACCGCGCAACCGCTTCCCGCTGGTGCCGAGCGCGTCGTACGTCTTCGTCGCGGGCGGCATCGGGATCACACCAATTCTCCCCATGCTGAAGGCAGTTGAGGCGTCCGGCGGTGACTGGCGACTGCTGTACGGCGGGCGGTCGCGGGCCACGATGCCCTTCCTGGACGAGATCGAGAAGCTGGGCCCGGGGAAGGTCGTGATCGCTCCCGAGGACGAGTGCGGGCTGCCGGACCTCGCCGCCTTCCTCGCCGACTCCCCCGCGGACGCCGCCGTCTACTGCTGCGGCCCGGAGCCGCTCATGGACGCGGTCACCGAGGCGCTCCGTCCCGGCCGCACCCCGCATCTGGAGCGGTTCGCGCCGGGCGCGGCCGCGGCGGGCACCGGCTTCGAGGTCGAGCTGCGCCGATCGGGCCGCACGGTGGCCGTACCGGCGGACAAGTCGCTGCTCACCGCCCTGCGCGAGGAGCTCCCCAACGTCTCGTACTCCTGCGAGCAGGGCTTCTGCGGGACCTGCCAACAGCGCGTCCTGGCGGGCGAGATCGACCACCGCGACGACCTGCTCACGGATGCGGAGCGCGACGACTCGATGCTGATCTGTGTATCGAGGTGCCTGGGGCCGAAGCTGGTGCTCGACCTTTAGAGCGGGTGGCCGCGCAGACAGGCCGTATAGGTACTCTGTTCGCATGACGACCGGGGTACGGCGCAGGATGGGCGTCGACGAGCGCAGGCAGCAGTTGATCGGGGTCGCCCTCGAACTGTTCAGCCACCGCTCGCCCGACGATGTGTCCATCGATGAAATAGCGGCGGCCGCCGGGATTTCGCGGCCGCTGGTCTATCACTACTTCCCCGGCAAGCAGAGCCTGTACGAGGCCGCGCTGCGCCGGGCCGCGGACGAGCTCGCGGGCCGCTTCATGGAGCCGCACGAGGGGCCGCTCGGCGCCCGGCTGCTGCGGGTGATGGGGCGGTTCTTCGACTTCGTGGACGATCACGGCCCCGGTTTCTCCGCCCTGATGCGGGGCGGCCCGGCGGTCGGCTCCTCCACCGCGAACGCCATGATCGACGAGGTGCGCAACGCCGCCTACCTCCAGATCCTGGCCCACCTGAACGTCCAACAGCCGCCCGCGCGCCTTGAGTTGGTCGTCCGGTCATGGGTGTCGCTCGCCGAGTCGACGGCGCTGATCTGGCTGGACGGGCGGCGGATCCCGCGCGGCGAGCTGGAGTTGCAGCTGGTGCACGACTTCGCGGCGCTGGCCGCGGTGAGCGCCGCGTACGACCGGGAGATGGCGGCGATCCTGCTGCGGATGCTCGCGGAGGAGCCCGCCGACGGTCCGTTCGGCGACCTGGTGTCCCGGCTGACCGCCCTGCTGCCCGCGGTGCCCGCGCCCCGCGTGGGCTGAGGGCGACGGGGGCCGATGCGCCTCGGCCGCCACCCGGGAGGCACTCCATTGGTCAACTCCGGCCCGGCGGACCGCCCTTGAGGGCGAGTCCGAGCCCTTCGTCCAGGCCCGTGGTCACGCCCCGCTCGAAGGCCGACTCGTACGCTCCGTCGCCGACCGCCGCGCGCGCCCGGAGCTCGCACTCCTCGCGGACGGCGGTGAGTTCGGGCGCGCCCATCTGCGCCTTGCCGACCGTGCGCCAGCACTCCTGGCCGACGCCGAGCAGCAGCGCGCCGCCCTCGCCGTCGCCCTGGGCCGCGACCGCGCAGGCCAGCAGGTCGAGGCCGATCGCGATGCCGAAGCTGTCGTGCAGGAGGCGTTTGCCGGCGAGCATGGCACGGGCGTGTGCGGCGGCCTCGGCGGGCCGGTCCAGGGCGAGTGCGCTGGCGGCCAGCATGTAGTCGGCGTACGCCCGCATCCAGCGCTCGCCCCGCGCCGCGCACTCGTCGCGCAGGCGGACGGCCTCGGTGGCCGCCTCGGTGTAGCGGGCCAGGCTGTTGAGGGCGTAGATCCGGGCGAGCACGCACAGCACGCGGCCCGCCGAGAAGCCGGTGTCCTGGGCGAGGGCGGGGCCGAGGATGTCCAGGGCCCGCTTGGGGTCGCCGGGCATCAGGACACTGGCGCCGTACAGATAGGCGGCGCGAAGGCGCTGCTCGGGGTCGGCCGCGGCGTGGGCGCACTGCT
Source organism: Streptomyces sp. NPDC094147 (assembly GCF_044764265.1). Taxonomy (NCBI): domain Bacteria; kingdom Bacillati; phylum Actinomycetota; class Actinomycetes; order Kitasatosporales; family Streptomycetaceae; genus Streptomyces; species Streptomyces sp. NPDC094147. Next base: position 484,592 of record NZ_JBIWHT010000001.1, read on the forward strand.
CGCCGAGCCGGTAGGAGGTGGCGAAGTCGCCCTGAAGGAGGGCGGTCATGCCGAGCGCCCACACGGCGGTGGCGCGGTACGGCCCCGGCGCGGGGCAGCCCTTCAGGGCGCGCTCCAGGTAGTCGCGGCCCTCGCGCAGCCGTCCGCAGCAGAACCAGACGAACCAGAGCGAGCCCGCCATGTCGAGCGCGGCCTCGGGGTCGGTGGTGAGGAGGTGTTCGAGGGCGGTGCGCAGATCGGCGTGCTCGGCCTCCAGCCGTACGTACCAGTCGAGTTGACCGGGGCCGAGCCAGGCCGCGTCGGCCTCGTGGGCGGTGCGGAAGAAGCGGCGGGCGTGCCGGTCGGCCACCTCGGGCGCCTCGCCGAGTTCGCGCAGCCAGCGCAGCCCGTACTCGCGGATGGTGTCCAGCATGCGGTGGCTCATGCGGCCGGACGCGTCGAGCCGGGTGCGGACGACCGACTTGTCGATGAGCCCGGCGAGGACCTGTTCGACGCGGGCCGCGGGAAGGGGGCCGCCCGCGCCGATGTCCTGGGCCGAGGCGAGGTCGAAGCCGCCCGCGAACACGGCGAGTCTGGCCCACAGGAGCCGCTCCAGGGGCTCGCACAGTTCGTGGCTCCAGCCGATGGCGGTGCACATGGTCTGGTGGCGGGGCAGGGCCGCGACCCCGGTGTCGGCGAGCACGTCGAAGCGGGAGCCGAGCCGGGCGGCGAGCTGCTCGACGGTCCACAGTCTGAGCCGGGCGCCCGCGAGTTCAAGGGCGAGCGGGATGCCGTCGAGGCGGTGGCAGACGTCGGCGGCCGCGGCGGCGCGGGCCGGGTCCTCGAAGTCGAGGTGCGGCACGGCCTCGGTGGCGCGCTCCTTGAAGAGGGTCAGCGCCTCGCCCGCGACGGGCAGCGGCTCCAGCGGGAAGACGTGTTCCTGCGGCCGGCCCAGCGGTTGCCGGCTGGTGGCGAGGACGGTGAGTCCCGGTGAGGTCTGGAGCAGTTCACCGATGAGGTGGCCGCAGGCGCTGATGAGGTGTTCGCAGGTGTCGAGCACCAGGAGGGGGCGCTTGTCGACGAGCCAGCCGCAGAGCGCTTCGCAGGTGGTGCGCAGGCTCTGGTCGGTGAGGCCGAAGACGTCGGCGACGGTGGCGGCGAGTAAATTCCGGTCCCTGAGCGGCGACAGCTCCACCCACCAGACCCCGTCGGGGTGACGGCCCTCGATCCGCCGGGCGGCCCGCAGGGCGAGCCGGGACTTTCCGACCCCGCCGGGCCCCGTGACGGTGACGAGACGGTGCCGGTCGAGGAGGCTGTCCAGGCCGGCCAGCTCGGCCGACCGCCCGATGAAACTCGTGCTCTCCGCAGGAAGGTTCCCCACCACGGGCACAGTCTGGACCACCATGCGGAACACGACGGAACCCGGGGCGGGGAACAACCGAATTAACTCGTCCAATGATCAGGATTGATCGGTTCAGTGCCGCTTGAAGACCGCAACAGTACGAGCCGGGATTGTGAAGCTCCCCGTTCCCTGGTCGTAGGTGGCCGCTCTCACCACCGGGTCGGCACCGGACGCCTGGCGGGGGTGCGGTGCGTACGGTGTGCCCGCGAGGGCGGGCACCCGGTGGGTCCGGGTCTGCGGGGTCGCGTTGAAGACGACGACCAGTCCCCCGAGCCGCATGGTGATCACCCCGGGGGTCTCGTCGGGTCCGGACAGCGGGAACGAGAGGGCCGACTGGACCTCGGCGCAGCCCGGGGTGAGCGACGGATTCGTCAACAGGGGCTTGGCGTTTTGAACAGAATCCGGCACGTGATCTTGGCCCACCCCTGCAAGAAGTCGCGGCCGCGGCCCTGTCCCGCTCAGGCCGGGGCGTAGCCGCGGTCGCGGACGAGCTCGCGGGTGAGCCGGGTGAACTCCCGTGCCGCCGCGCTCCGGTACGCGCTCTCGCGGCGCAGCAGGGCGACCGTGCGGGCGGGCAGGGGCGGTTCCAGCTCGACGGGCGCGAGGTGGGGGTGGTCGTGCGTGATGGCGTCGGGCAGGACGGTGGCGAGCGGGGTGCGCCGGACGATCTCGGTCAGCGCCTGGATGGAGTTGGCCTCGACCGCGATGCGCGGGGTGACGCGGTGCCGCCCGAGGTAGTCGTCGATGTGCCCGCGCGTGGCGAAGTCACCGCTGAGCAGCGCGAGTTGAAGATCGGCCAGTTCGCGCACGGGCAGCGTTCCCGTGACCGCGCCCGAGGCGCCGACGACGAGGCCGAGGGTCTCGGTGAACAGGGCGGTGGCCTCGATGCCGGGCAGGTGCGGGCCGTGGAAGGCGATGCCGAGGTCGAGCTCGTCGGCGAGCAGCGCCGCTTCGATGCGGTCCTGCGCCAACTCCCGTACGTCCAGGGTGATGTGGGGGTGGCGGGCGTGCAGCTCCGCGACGAGGGGGCCGACGAGGTACGCGGTGAAGGTCGGGGTCACCGCGAGGCGCAGGCTGCCGCGCGAGAGGTCGGCGACGTCCAGGACGGCACGCTCGGCGGCGGCCAGCTCCCGCAGGGCGCGCCGCGCGTAGTGCGCATAGGTCTCGCCCGCGTCCGTGAGCCGTACCGAACGTCCGGTGCGATCGAGGAGCTGGACACCCACGGTGCGCTCCAGCTGCTTGATCTGCTGGGAGAGCGTGGGCTGGGAGACGCGCAGCTCTTCGGCGGCGCGGGTGAAGTTGCCCTGCTCGGCGACGGCGAGCAGATAACGCAGATGACGCAGTTCCGGGGCCATGCGACCCACCATAGAAGCCGACCATAGATGAGACCAATAGCAGACATCGAAATTACGACTTGGACGCTATAGATCCAGCTCATGCATGGTGGATCTCGTCAGCCCCGCGGGGGCGGACAGCCACCGAAGGGACTGACCATGCACAACCTCACCGAGGGCCTGGCGCGTTTTAGGCGCGATGTCTTCCCGGCCAAGGCGGAGCTCTTCGCCCGCCTGGCCACGAACCACCGGCCGACGACGCTGTTCATCAGCTGCTCCGACGCCCGCGTGGTGCCGGAACTGATCACCGGCAGCGAGCCGGGCGAGCTGTTCGTCATCCGCACGGCCGGCAACCTCGTTCCCGCCTACGCACCCGGCATCGACGGCATCGCGGCCAGCATCGAGTACGCGGTCGCCGCCCTGGGCGTCACCGACATCGTCATCTGCGGCCACTCGGCCTGCGGCGCGATGACCGCCCTGGCCGAAGGCCACGACCTGGGCGCCCTGCCGACCACCGCCGACTGGCTGCGCCATGCGGACGCGGCGCGGGCCCGCACCACCACCGCGGGGGTCGACGCCCTCGTACGGGGCAACGTCCGTGCCCAGTTGACGAACCTGGTCACCCACCCGTCGGTGGCCCGCGCCCTGGCACAGGGCACGGTCACGCTGCATGGCTGGTGCTACGACATCGGCAGCGGCACCGTCGAGGAACTCGACATCGCGAACCGCTTCGCCCCGGCCGCCTGACCCCCTTCACCCTTCCCCCGAAAGGAATCCTTCCCATGATCCACGCCCAGTTCGACACCACCGCCCGCCAGACCCTCGCCACGACCGCCGTCGAGGCGAAGGTGCGCAAGGACCTGTCCTGGCAGCAGATCGCCGACGCGGCGGGCCTTTCGGTCGCCTTCGTCACCGCGGCCGTGCTCGGCCAGCACCCGCTGCCCAAGGCCTCGGCCGAGGCCGTCGCCGCGCTCCTGGGCCTGGACGACGACGCCGCGCTGCTCCTCCAGACCATCCCGAGCCGCGGTTCGATCCCGGGCGGCATCCCCACCGACCCGACGATCTACCGCTTCTACGAGATGCTCCAGGTGTACGGCACGACGCTGAAGGCGCTGGTGCACGAGCAGTTCGGGGACGGCATCATCAGCGCGATCAACTTCAAGCTGGACGTCAAGAAGGTCGCCGACCCCGAGGGCGGCGAGCGGGCCGTGATCACCCTGGACGGCAAGTACCTCCCGACGAAGCCGTTCTGACCCAAGCGGGCCGGAGTTCCCGGGGGCTCCGCCCCAGCAGGTCCGACATCCTCGGATTTGCTGGGCAGCGGGGCCTTCCCGCAGGTCAGAAGCTGGACGGCACCGACGTACTCCCGCTGACCACCTGAACCGGTGGCCCCGTCCACCGCACCCGCATCGACTTCCACCGCGGCCCCGCCCTGTTCGGCGGGAAGGCCGCCGCCCCACTGGCCAACGTCCTTGCCGGCCGAACCACACCACAGGGCCCGCGCTCATCCCCCCATTCGCGGGGCGACGGGTGTGGGGGCTTTCCGTGTTTCCTGCTGAGCTGCCGGGCGTAGCGTAGGGACATGGCCTCTGAGCACTTGGGCGACCGGTTGAGTCGTCTGCGTCGCCTCGCCGATCTGACTCAGGAAGGGTTGGCGGAGCGGTCTGGCGTCTCTGTGGATGTTGTGCGAAAGCTGGAACAGAAGCGCAAGCACAGTGCCCGACTGCCTACACTCCATGCTCTGTCAAAAGGGCTCGGGGTCGAGCTCACAAGCCTGTTGGGAGACCCCCCGGGTGTCCCCTCCAACGGCGAGGCAGACCCCCCGGCGTTGGTTGCTGTGCGCCGAGCGATCATGCCGCCGCTGTTTGCTCCGCCACCGGAGCCGACCGGAGCCGAGCGGCTCTCCCTGCCACTCCTGCGTGCAGAGTTGACCGAGGGGTGGACGCTTTACCACGATGCCGAGTTCGGCCGTCTCATGGCGGTGCTACCAGGAATCATCGCTGACGCCCGCCTCGCCGCCGCTGTGGGCACTCCGGAACAGCGGGCCGCCGGGCAGGGCGCGTTGAGCAAGGCACTGCAACTCGGCGGACACCTGTCCGTCCGTCTGGGCAAGTCGGATCTTGCGCTGTCGGCTCTGGAACGAGCCATAGAAGCAGCGGGGCAGTCGGCGGACCCATTGCTGCCCGCCATGGTGTCGAACTCTGTCGCATGGGCCTACCAACGGCAGAACCGGCTGGACGACGCGCAGCACCTCGCCGTGTACGCGGCAGACGGAGTCGAGAAGGGACGCATCCACACTGCCGAAGGAGTCCGCGTCTGGGGCGGTCTCCTCATGTCGGCTGCCACCAGCTACGCGAGGAACGACGACTACGACACCGCCGACACGATGATGAAGACAGCGGAGAGGGCAGCAGACCGCCTCGCCACGCTCCCGCCCCCGGTGGACAGCAAGTTGGTGTCCGTCTTCAGTCGGTCGTCGGTCCGCATTGAACGTGTCCGCCTCGCCGTCCAGCACGAACGGCCCGAAGAGGCCTTGGCCTTGGCCAAGGGAATGCGGCTCAGCAAGGACACCCCACCGTCGTGGCGCACGTGGCTCCTGCTGGACGTGGCCCGCGCACACACGGACGTCGGGGATGCTGCGGGTGCCGTTCGCGCACTCGAATCGCTGCGGCGGGTGGCTCCGGCATGGATGCGGCACCACACGCTCGCCGTGGCCATCGTCAGCGATCTGTGGGAGTCGTCAGCCCGGCCGCCGGGCCTGCGCAAGCTCGCCGATTTTCTGGGTGTCGCCAATTAGCCTGCTGAGACTAGGACGTTGCGTCCCTGGGGAACGTCGCTGCCCGGCGGAATGATCGCCACACGACGTAAGAAGGGGACGGCGAGACGACATGAGCAGCAGGCGATTCGCAGTGGACACAGGCACGGATGCCGTCGGCGAGATCGTGGCCGAGTACGAGGGGTCGGTGTTCCTCCGTCCGCCCGGTGGCGGTATCGAATGGAGTTCGCCGCCGGACCGGGTACGGCCCTGCACCGAGGCGGAGTTGCGGAGTGCGCAGGTGCTCTCGACACGCGTCGTCGCCTTCCCGTGGGCGTAACCAAGCGCCCTCCACCAGCCCGCCTGTACGCCGGCTACTCACGCGTACGGCTGCCCGAATGAAGTGGACCGGTCAGAGGCGGGATCGTACGACGGCGCGGGGACCGCATCCCCGCACGCAAGGCGAAGGGATGGGCCCATGACCGAAGTTCCCGGGTTCGAGTTCCGCACGTCCAGCACGTGCACGTATGAGAACAACAACCCTCGCTGCATCGAGGTGGCAACGAATGTCCCCGGCAAGGTGGCCGTTCGTAACTCTGTGACCGGTCGCGCCGTCGAGTTCACGGCGGTTGAGTGGTCCGACTTCCTGGCGGGTGCCAAGCTGGGGGAGTTCGACCTCTCGGCGTAGGAGCTTGCCCGTGATCCAGTGCCCGCGCTGCGGTGGTAGCGCAGAACCAGACCCGGAGCACTCCGGCGTGATCCGCTGCCTGTCGTGCTGGGAGGCCTGGACACTGCCGGCCGAGCGGCATTGCCCGGGTATCGGCCGAGGAACCTTCACCTCGGCTCTGCGGATGCTGGAGGAGTACCGGGACCTGAACCACTGAGTCCCACTACCAGCCCTGCCCGTCTGCGCTCCCCCTGGCAGGCGGGCGGGGCTTCCGCGTGTGCGCCGGAGGGGCTGGATCGTTGCCCGCCGGCGCTCAGCCCCGCACCCCCGCCGTGGACCCCCGTACCACCAGTTCCGGCTGGAAGACGAACTCCGTCTGCTGGACCGGGGTGCCGGATATCTCCTCCAGGAGGGCCGACACCGCCGCCGTCGCCATCGCCTGGACCGGCTGGCGGACCGTGGTCAGGGGCGGGTCGGTGAAGGCGATGAGCTGGGAGTCGTCGAAGCCCACCACCGACACGTCGCCCGGCACGTCCAGGCCGCGCTCGCGGACCGCGCGCACCACGCCGAGCGCCATCATGTCGCTGCCGCAGACGATCCCCGTGCAGCCCGCATCGAGCAGCGCGCCGGCGGCCACCTGGCCGCCCTCCACGCTGAACAGGGTGGGCCGGATGTACGCCGCGGCCTCCTCCTCGCGCAGCCCCATCCGCTCCCCCAGCGCCGCCGTGAACCCCTCGGCCTTGCGGCGGGAGGGGACGTACCGCAGCGGTCCGACCGCGAGCCCGACGCGGGTGTGCCCGAGGTCGGCCAGGTGCCCCACCGCCATCCGCACGGCCGCGTGGTCGTCCGGCGAGACGAAGGGCGCGCGGATGGCCTCGTTGTAGCCGTTGACCAGGACGTACGGGATGCCCCGTTCGGCGAGCGCCAGGTAGCGGGCCGGGTCGGTGGAGGCGTCCGCGTGCAGTCCGGACAGGAAGACGATGCCGTTGACGCCCCGCTCCTCCAACTGCTCGACCAGCTCGTCCTCCGTTGCCCCGCCCGGCAGTTGGGTGCACAGGACCGGCGTGAAGCCGTGGCCCGCCAGGACCTGCTCCACCGCCTGCGCGAACGCGGGGAAGATCGGGTTGGTCAGCTCCGGGGTGACCAGGCCGATCAGCCCCGCGCTGCGCCGGCGCAGCCGCGCCGGGCGTTCCCAGCCCAGCACGTCCAGCGCCGCGAGCACGCGCTGCCGGGTGGGGTCGGCGACGCCGGGTTTCCCGTTGAGCACGCGGCTCACGGTGGCCTCGCTGACGGCGGCCTGGGCCGCGATGTCGGCGAGGCGCGGCCCGGCGGGCCGACCGGGACGGCTCACACCTCCCACCACACGGCCGTGTCGGAGGGAAGGCCGAACTCCCCTTCTTTCAGGGTCACTTGGGCGCTCGACAGGATGATGCGGCCCGGCAGTGGCAGCCGTACCGCCGCGTCCGTCAGGTTCACCGTGCACACGAAGCCCTCGCGGGCGAAGGCGAGCACGCCCTCCGGTGCGTCCAGCCAGCGCACGTCGTCGCCGGCGCCGAGGCCCGGGTGGGCGCGGCGGGCGGCGATGGCCCGCCGGTACAGCTCAAGGGTCGAGTCCGGGTCGCCGGTCTGCGCCTCGACGCTCAGCGCGCCCCAGGAGTCCGGCTGCGGAAGCCAGCTGCCGCCGCTGCCGAAGCCGTACGAGGTGCCCTCGACGGTCCACGGGATCGGGACGCGGCAGCCGTCGCGGAAGCCGTCCTGCCCGGCGGCGCGGAAGAACGAGGGGTCCTGGCGGACCTCGTCGGGCAGATCGGTGACATCGGGCAGGCCCAGCTCCTCGCCCTGGTACACATACGCCGATCCCGGCAGCGCGAGCATCAGCAGGGTGGCCGCCCGCGCCCGGCGCAGGCCGAGTTCCCGGTCGCCCGGGGTGCGCAACTGGGTGCCCAGGCCCTGCGGGTTGGCGAACCGGGTGGCGTGCCGGGTGACGTCGTGGTTGGACAGGACCCAGGTGGCGGGGGCGCCGACCGGGCGCATCGCGGCGAGCGAGACGTCGATGACCTCGCGCAGCGCCGCCGCTTCCCAAGGGGCGCCCAGGTACTGGAAGTTGAAGGCCTGGTGCAGTTCGTCGGGGCGTACGTAGTGCGCGGTCCGCTCGACCGTGGGCGTCCACGCCTCGGCGACGGCGATGCGCTCACCGTCGTACTCGTCCAGGATGGTCCGCCAGGACCGGTAGATCGCGTGCACGCCCTCCTGGTCGAAGAACGGCATGACGTCATTGCCGAGCAGCTTGAGCTGGTCGGCGCCGCCGATGTCGGGCAGGCCGGGTGCCTTGACGAGTCCGTGGGCCACGTCGATACGGAATCCGTCGACGCCCATGTCCAGCCAGAACCGCAGGATGGAGCGGAACTCGTCGGCGACCGCCGGGTGCTCCCAGTTGAGGTCGGGCTGCTCGGGGGCGAAGAGGTGGAGGTACCACTCGCCGTCCGCCGTGCGCGTCCAGGCGGGGCCGCCGAAGATGGACTCCCAGTCGTTGGGCGGGAGTTGGCCGCTGTCGCCCTTGCCGGGGCGGAAGTGGTAGCGGGCCCGCAGCGGGGAGCCGGGCCCCTCGGCGAGGGCGCGCTTGAACCACTCGTGCTGGTCGGAGGAGTGGTTCGGTACGAGGTCAACGATGATGCGCAGGCCCAGTGCGTGGGCGTCGCGGATCAGCGCGTCGGCATCGAGCAGGGTGCCGAACATCGGGTCGATGGCCCGGTAGTCGGCGACGTCGTAACCGGCGTCGGCCTGCGGGGAGGCGTAGAAGGGCGAGAGCCAGACGGCGTCGACCCCGAGGTCGCGCAGATGCGGCAGCCGGCTGCGCACGCCTTCGAGGTCGCCCATTCCGTCGCCGTTCCCGTCGGCGAAGCTGCGCGGGTAGACCTGGTAGATCACGGCGTCCCGCCACCACTGGGTGCCGGTGGTCCGGGGGCGAGGGGCAGCGATGTGCTGGGTCATGTCGTCCTTAACGGGGTCTGGGGGCGTCGGCCCCCGAGAAACCTGGTGCTGTCGGGGGCCGGGGCGGGGCCCCGGCTCATCCCTTGGTGGCGCCCGCGGTCATGCCGGTGACCAGGTGCTTCTGCACCAGGTAGAACACGGCGGAGACCGGGATCGCGATGAGTACGGCGGTGGCGGCCATGTAGTTCCACTGGGCGTCGTGCTGGCTGACGAAGCTCGCGAGGCCCACGGCGAGGGTGTACTTGCCGTCGTCCAGCATGAAGGTGGAGGCGAACGCCACCTCGCCCCACGCGGTGAGGCAGGTGTAGAAGGCGGCCACCGCGAGGCCCGGCCTCGCGAGCGGCAGGATCAGCCGGAAGAAGGTGCCGAAGGGGGTGAGCCCGTCGACCCGGCCCGCCTCGTCGATCTCGATGGGGATGGAGTCGAAGTACCCCTTGAGCATCCAGGCGCAGTACGGCACCGCGGTGGAGCAGTACACCAGGATGAGGCCGCCGTAGGTGTCGATGAGGCCGAGGTCGCCGAGGATCTGGTACATCGGCACGATCAGCACGGCGATCGGGAACATCTGGGTGACGAGCAGCACCCACATCAGCTTCCGGTAGCCGGGGAAGCGCATCCGCGAGACCGCGTAGCCGGTGGTGGCGGCGAACATCACGCCGATGACGCAGGTCGCGAACGCGATCAGGGCGGTGTTGCCGAGCCAGGTGAAGAAGTGGGTGTGCTCGGTGACGAACGCGTAGTTGGAGAAGGAGAGTTTGGACCAGATGCGGCCCGGGTGCAGATAGTCGTCCTTGTCCGGACCGAGGGAGACGAAGAGCAGCCAGCCGACCGGGAAGAGCGCCACGAGGCCGGCAAGGCTCAGTGCCACGTGCGACAGGACGGCGGTGCGGCGCCGGCCCTGGTCCCGGGAGACGGCCTTGGTGGTCATGGGGGCATCAGACCTGTTCATTGCGGGCCAGCCAGCGTCGGTAGAAGGAGGTGAAGACGATCAGGATGGAGAGCAGCAGCACACCGTAGGTGGCGGACTGGGCGAAGTCGCGGGGCTGCTGGCCGAAGCCGAGCCGGTAGGCCCAGGTGACGAGGATCTGGGCGTCGGGGGCGCCGCCGTTGCCGAACAGCAGGAAGATGATCACGAACTGGTTGAACGTCCAGATGATGCCGAGCAGCACGACGGTGGCGCTGACCGGGCGCAGCCCCGGCAGGGTGACGTGCCGGAAGCGCTGCCAGGCGCTCGCGCCGTCCATCTCGGCGGCCTCGTACAGATCGGCGGAGATCGACTGGAGTCCGCCGAGCAGCGACACCATCATGAACGGCACGCCGACCCAGGTGTTGACGACGATCGCGGCGAGCTGCTGGAAGTGCGGCTGCTCCAGCCACTGCGGCTGCGGCAGGTGGAACGCGCCGAGTACGGAGTTCACGATGCCGGAGTCGCTGAGCATCAGGCGCCAGGAGAAGACGGTGACGAAGCTGGGCACCGCCCAGGGCAGGATCAGCATCATCCGGTAGAAGGTGCGGCCGCGCAGCTTCTGGTTGAGCAGCAGGGCGAGCGCGAGCCCGATGACGTAGTGCAGGGTCACACAGGCGGCGGTCCACACGATGGTCCACAGGAAGTGCGACCAGAACCGCTCCCAGGCGGTCGGCCCCCACAGGATGTCCGCGTAGTTGCGCAGCCCGACGAAGTCGTAGGTGGCGTCGATGTGGTTGACGCCGATGGTGCGGGCCGAGTTGAGGCTGTTGGCGTCGGTGAGCGTGTAGTAGATGCCCTGGGCGAGCGGATAGAGCACCAGGACGCCGAGCACCACGACGATCGGCGCGATCATCGCGTACGCGTACCAGTGCTTCTGCCAGGACCGCCTGAGGCGTTCCAGCGGCCCTGGGCGCTCCTTGGACGCGCTCTTGGGGGCCGCGCCATCGACGGCAACGGTCATCTCGACACCTTTTCCGGGAAGTTCGACGGGCGCGCGGCCGGGCCGTCCTCGGCGGAGAACGGCCCGGCGGCGGGGCTCACTTGGTGAAGTCGGGGACCAGCTTGGCCATGTCCTGCGAGAGGTTCTTCGCCCCGTCGGCCACGCTCTCGCCGTTGGCGATCTTCGGCAGCTCGGTGTCCATCGGGGTCCACAGCGAGCTGTACTCGGGCAGCTCGGGGCGCGGCTGGGCGGCGCTGAGGACGCCCTGGTAGCCGGCGATGCCCGGGTCGGCCTTGACCTGCGCGGTGAAGGCGTCCTCGCGGGTGGGCAGCGTGGAGTTCTTGAGCGCGATGGTCTCCTGGCTCTTGGCCGAGGTCATGAAGCCCACGAACTTCAGCGCGGCGGCCGCGTGCGCCTTGTCGGAGCCCGCGTACACGGACAGGTTGTGGCCGCCGGTCGGGGCGCCCGCCTTGCCGGTGGAGCCGGCCGGGACGGCGGCGATGCCCAGGTTGGCCTTGTCCTTGAACGCGGAGCCCTTGTAGAAGTTGGTGATCTCCCACGGGCCCTGGACGATCGCGGCGACCTTGCCGTTCACGAAGGCGTCCTGGATGTGCGCGTACGCGTCGGCGGTGACGTCCGCCTTGTGCAGACCCGGACCGTCGAACAGACCCTTCCAGGTCTCAAGTCCCTTGATGGCGGGGGCACTTGCGATGGTGACCTTCTTGCCGGCGGTGTCCACGGTGTCGGTGCCCTCGCCGTACAGGAACGGCTGCGCGTAGTACCCGGCGGTGGAGCCCCAGTAGCCGTCGACGCCGGCCTTCTCCTTGACCAGCGCGGCGTCCGCCTTCAGCTCGTCCCAGGTGGCGGGGGCCTTGGCGATGCCGGCCTTGGCGAAGAGGGACTTGTTGTAGACGAGGGCGAGGGTGTCGGTGACCAGCGGGGCTCCGTAGGTCTTGCCCTGGTACTGGGCCTGCTTGATCAGGTTGGGCCGGAACCGGTCCTGGTCGGCGAGGGCCTCGGTGCCGTCGAGCGGCAGGAAGTAGCCCTTCTTCGCGAAGGCGGGGGTCCAGCCGACCTCGGCGCGCAGCACGTCCGGGGCGCCCTTGGCACCGGCGGCGGTGTCGAACTTGTTCTGCGCCTGGTCGAAGGGGACGTTGACGTACTTCACCTTGATCGTCGGGTTCGCCTTCTCGAACTCCGTGACCAGCGCCTGGTACGTGGGGGCCTCGTTGGTGGCGTTCGAGGTGTCCCACCAGGTGATGGTGACGGGGCCGTCCGCCTTGCCGCCGCCGCTGTCGCTGCCACCGCAGGCCGTCGCCGCGAGCGCCAGGGCCGCCGTGAGCGCGGTGGCCGCTATGCCACGTCGCATGTGAACTCCTTCACTGGGTGCCGTTCCATCACGGCGCCGGATCGCCAGGAACGTAACAAGGATGAAAGGAGTCCGAAAGAGCTTGCGAAGAATTTCTGCAAGGCCAGGGGATCGTTACATCAGCGTGTCCGCACGGTTGCCGTTGTGCGCCTTGTCAAAGCCGGTACGCCTGGTCCATGGGCACCCGCCACGCCCCTGCAAGACTTCCGCAAGTCCTTGCAAGCCTGTTACTTTCGGAAGCCATCGGCGTTGATCCCGTAGGCGCGCGATCGCAGGGGTTGCAGGCTTTCGAGAGGGACCACACATGACGCAGGAGCTGACGACGACCGCTCTCCCGCAGGGGCACACCGGCCCGCGGACCGGCTGGTGGCGCGACGCCGTGATCTACCAGGTGTACGTGCGCTCCTTCGCGGACGGCGACGGCGACGGCATCGGCGACCTGCCCGGCATCCGGGCCCGGCTGCCCCATCTGAAGGACCTGGGCGCGGACGCGGTCTGGCTCACCCCCTTCTACGCCTCCCCGCAGGCCGACGGCGGCTACGACGTGGCCGACTACCGGACGGTGGACCCGCTCTTCGGCTCCCTGTCCGACGCGGACGACCTGGTGCGCGAGGCCCACCGGCTCGGACTGCGGGTCATCGTCGACATCGTCCCCAACCACACCTCCGACCAGCACGCCTGGTTCCGGTCCGCGCTGGCCAGCGGCCCCGAGCGCGCGCGCTACCACTTCCGCCCCGGCAAGGGCGACAGCGGCCAACTCCCGCCCAACGACTGGGAGTCGGTGTTCGGCGGCCCCGCCTGGACCAGGACCGCCGACGGCGACTGGTACCTGCACCTGTTCGCCCCCGAGCAGCCCGACCTCGACTGGGACCACCCCGAGGTGCGCGCCGAGTTCGAGTCGGTGCTCCGCTTCTGGCTGGACCTCGGCGTCGACGGGTTCCGCGTCGACGTCGCGCACGGCATGGTCAAGGCGGCGGGACTGCCCGACATCGGCGCGCGCGAACAGGCCAAGCTGATCGGCAGCCAGGTGCTCCCCTTCTTCGACCAGGACGGCGTGCACGAGATCCACCGCGCCTGGCGCCGCCTGCTCGACTCCTACCCGGGCGAGCGCATCGCCGTCGCCGAGGCCTGGGCCCCCTCCTCCGAGCGGCTCGCCCTGTACGTACGCCCCGACGAACTCCACCAGGCCTTCAACTTCCAGTTCCTGACGTGCCCTTGGGACGCCGAGGAGATGCGCGCCACCGTCGACGCCTCGCTCGAAGCGGCCGGCGCGGTCGGCGCCCCCACCACCTGGGTGCTCTCCAACCACGACGTCGTACGCCATGTGACCCGCTACGGCGGCGGCGAGCAGGGCCTGCGCCGGGCCCGCGCCGCCACCCTGTTCATGCTGGCGCTTCCCGGCTCCGCCTACCTCTACCAGGGGGAGGAGCTCGGCCTGCCCGAGGTCACCGAACTGCCCGACGAGGTGCGCCAGGACCCGGCCTTCCACCGCGCCGCCGGTCAGGACGGCTTCCGCGACGGCTGCCGGGTCCCGATCCCGTGGACCGGCGAGGGACCTTCGTACGGATTCGGCAGCGGTTCGTCCTGGCTGCCGCAGCCCGACTCCTGGCGCGGGCTTTCGGTCGCCTCCCAGTCGGGCGACCCGCACTCCACCCTTGAGCTCTACCGCTCGGCGCTCACCCTGCGCCGTGAACTGCCGGGCCTCGGCGACGGCACGATGACCTGGCTCCCGGCACCGGACGGAGTGCTCGCCTTCACCCGCCCCGGCTTCGTCTGCACCCTCAACACCCTGGACCGCGAGGTCCAACTCCCGCTCCCGGGAAAGCCGTTGCTCACCACCGCCGATGTCCGGTTCGACGACACGAGCGCCCTGCTCCCGGCCGAATCCGCGGTCTGGTGGGCAATCTGACGTGCGACCGGTACAGTCCCATCCCGTGACCGCACGGCTTGCCGACATCGCAGCCCAGGCGGGGGTCAGCGAAGCCACAGTCAGCCGCGTGCTCAACGGCAAGCCCGGTGTGGCCGCCGGCACCCGCGAATCCGTGCTCGCCGCACTCGACGTGCTCGGCTATGAACGGCCCGTACGGCTGCGCCGCCGCAGCGCGGGGCTCGTCGGCCTGATAACTCCGGAACTGGAGAACCCGATCTTCCCCGCCCTCGCGCAGGTCATCGGCCAGTCGCTGACCCGGCAGGGATACACCCCGGTGCTCGCCACCCAGACACCCGGCGGGTCCACCGAGGACGAGCTCACCGAGATGCTGGTGGACCGGGGCGTCTCCGGCATCATCTTCGTCTCCGGACTGCACGCCGACACCACCGCCGACATGGAGCGCTACGAGCAGTTGCGCGCCCAGGGCGTCCCCTATGTCCTGGTGGACGGTTTCTCGCCGAAGGTGCAGGCGCCCTTCATCTCCCCCGACGACCGGGCCGCGATGCGGCTCGCGGTCACCCACCTCGCGGCGCTCGGCCACACCAGGATCGGCCTGGCGGTCGGCCCCAAGCGGTTCGTGCCGGTGCTGCGCAAGATCGAGGGCTTCACGGCCGCCATGCAGGACCGCCTGGGCCTGACGGCCACCGAGGCGGAAGACCTGATCCAGCACTCGCTGTACACCCTGGAGGGCGGCCAGGCCGCCGCCGCCGCGCTGATCGCGCAGGGCTGCACCGCGGTGGTGTGCGCCAGCGACATGATGGCGCTCGGCGCGATCAGGGCCGCGCGCCAGACGGGTCTGGACGTACCGCGTGATGTCTCTGTGGTGGGCTTCGACGACTCTCCGCTGATAGCGTTCACCGACCCGCCGCTGACCACCATCCGCAAGCCGGTGACCGCGATGGGTCAGGCGGCGGTCCGCGCCCTGCTCGAAGAGATCGGCGGCACCCCCGCCCCGCACAGCGAGTTCGTGTTCATGCCCGAGTTGGTCGTACGCGGTTCGACTTCCGGCGCGAAACCCCGAAGCCGACCCTGACGTACCCGGCGGAAGACCTCGTCCCCAGGGAGTAGCAGGTGCGGAGCGAACCCGACCGGAGGATGATCGGCCTGGGGTATGTGCATCTGGCAGACTCTCTCCCTATGGGTGAAATGACCGTGAAGACTCTGGAAGGCCGGACGGCCGCTCCACCGAACGAACCGTCGGCCTCACCCACCACCACCGAACCGGTACGAACGGGACTTTCGGCCCGGTTGAGAGGGCTGCGCCTGCCGCGCCGCCCTCGCGTCTGGTTCGAAGTGCTGCTGATCGCGGTGAGTTACTGGGTGTACTCGCTGATCCGCAACGCGGTGCCCGAGCAGAAGGCGCAGGCACTCAAGAACGCCGACTGGATCTGGAGCACCGAGCACCACCTCGGCATCGCGGTGGAGCGGTCCATCAACCATGCCGTGGATTCGGTGACATGGCTCATCATCGGCATGAACTACTACTACGCGACACTGCACTTCATCGTCACCATCGGTGTCCTGGTGTGGCTGTTCCGTAGTCATCCCGGCCGCTACGCGGCCTCCCGGCTCGCCCTTTTCGCGACGACGGGCGTGGCCCTGGTCGGCTACTACTTCTTCCCGCTGGCGCCGCCCCGGCTGATGAACGGCGGCCACTTCATCGACACGGTGCTCGTGCACCACACCTGGGGTTCGATGGCCTCGGGCGACCTGAAGAACATGTCGAACCAGTACGCGGCGATGCCGTCCATGCACATCGGCTGGTCGACCTGGTGCGGCCTGACGATCTTCGCCCTCGCGTCCGCGCCCTGGGCGAGGATCCTGGGTCTGCTGTACCCGATGGCTACGCTGGTGGTGATCGTCTCCACGGCGAACCACTTCTGGCTGGACGCGGTGGGCGGCCTGCTCTGCCTGACCTTCGGCTTCCTGGTCACCCGCGTCTGGTACGGCAGCCTCCCGCACCGGCTGCCGCGGCTGGTGCGCCCGAAGCGGCCGGGCCCCGCCTTCAAGCGCCGCTCGGCGAAAGAATCCAGCCCGTCCGGCGTTTGAGGGCTGGGGGTCTGGGGGGCTGCGGGTCCGGGGGCGAAGCCCCCGGCGACCCCGCCGCACGCTACAGGTGCGCCCCGTAGAACAGCTCTTCCACCACCGCCCGCGCACGCCGCGTAAGGCGCCGGTAGTCCTCCAGCATGTCCCCGACATGCCCCGGCTCGTACCCCAGGTAACGCCCCACCGCGGCCAGCTCCCGCCCGTCGGAGGGGAAGGTGTCGCCGGCCCGCCCGCGCACCAGCATGACCCCGTTGCGCACCCGCGTCGCGAGCACCCACGCCTCGTCCAGTATCGAGGCCTCCTCGGTGTCGATCAGCCCGGCCGCGTGCGCGGCGGCCAGGGCCCCTCTGGTCCTGGTGGTGCGCAGGCCGGGGATCTCCCAGCCGTGCTGCATCTGCATCAGCTGGACCGTCCACTCGACGTCGGACAGACCGCCGCGGCCGAGCTTGGTGTGCAGCGTGGGGTCGGCGCCGCGCGGCATCCGCTCGGACTCCATCCGGGCCTTGAGGCGGCGGATCTCGCGCACCGCGTCGTCACCGAGGCCCTCCACCGGATACCGCAGCGGGTCGATCAGCTCGGTGAAGCGGACCCCGAGGTCCCGGTCGCCCGCCATCACCTCGGCGCGCAGCAGCGCCTGGCTCTCCCAGACCAGCGACCAGCGCCGGTAGTACGCCTCGTACGACTTCAGCGTGCGCACCAGCGGGCCGGACTTGCCTTCCGGGCGCAGATCCGCGTCGATGAGCAACGGCGGGTCGGTGGTGGGGAGTTGGAGGAGTCTGCGCATCTCGGCGACCACCCTGGCCGCGGCCTGCGAGGCCTCCTGTTCGCCGACGCCCTCGCGGGGCTCGTGCACGAACAGGACGTCCGCGTCGGAGCCGTAGCCGAGCTCGTGGCCGCCGAAGCGGCCCATGCCGATGACGGCGAACCGGGTGGGCAGGGTGTCGCCCCACTCGGCCCGCACGGCGGCCCGCAGGGCGCCCGCGATGGTGGCCGCGTTCAGGTCGGTGACCGCGTTGCCGACCCGGTCGACGAGCGCGCCCGGGTCCTCCTCGGCGGGTCTGTCCTCGGTGCCGTACGAGCCGATGAGGTCGCCCGCCGCGGTGCGGAACAGTTCGCGGCGGCGCACTCCGCGGGCGGCCGCGACCGCGCCCTCGGCGGTCTCCGCGCGGCCGACCGCGGCCAGTATTTCCTGCTCCAGGTGGTCCCGGCCGCGCGGGGCGAGGCCGCCCTGGTCGCCGAGGATGGCCACCGCCTCGGGGGCCCGGAGCAGCAGGTCGGGGGCGAGCCGGCCGGCCGAGAGGACCCGGGCCAGGTTCTCGGCTGCGGCGCCCTCGTCGCGGAGCAGCCGCAGGTACCAGGGGGTCTTGCCGAGCGCGTCGGAGACCTTGCGGAAGCCGAGCAGTCCGGCGTCGGGGTCGGCGGAGTCCGCGAACCAGCCCAACAGGACGGGCAGCAGGGTGCGTTGGATGGCGGCCTTGCGGCTCACGCCGGAGGACAGCGCCTCCAGGTGGCGCAGGGCCGCGGCCGGGTCGGCGTAGCCGAGCGCTTCGAGGCGGTGTCCGGCGGCGCGGGCGCTGAGCCGGATCTCGCCGGGCGCGAGCTGCGCGACGGCGTCCAGGAGCGGCCGGTAGAAGAGCTTCTCGTGCAGGCGCCGCACCGCGGACGCGTGCCGCTTCCACTCCCTGTTGAGGCTGGCGACGGGCTCGGTGCGCAGCCCGAGCGAGCGCCCGAGCCGGCGCAGATCCGCCTCGTCCTCGGGGACGAGGTGGGTGCGGCGCAGCCGGTAGAGCTGGATGCGGTGCTCCATGGCGCGCAGGAAGCGGTACGCCTCGTCGAGCTGGGCGGCGTCCGCCCGGCCCACGTAGCCGCCCGCGGCGAGGGCGGCGAGCGCGTCCAGGGTGGTGCCGCTGTGCAGCGTCGCATCGCTGCGCCCGTGCACCAACTGCAGGAGCTGGACGGCGAATTCGACGTCGCGCAGCCCGCCGGGGCCGAGCTTCAGTTCGCGTTCGACCTGGGCGGCGGGGATGTTGTCGACCACCCTGCGCCGCATCTTCTGCACATCGCCGACGAAGTTGTCCCGGTCGGCCGCCATCCACACCAGCGGTGAGACGGCGTCGACGTACTCCTGGCCCAGCTCCGGATCGCCGGCCACCGGCCGTGCCTTGAGCAGTGCCTGGAACTCCCAGGTCTTGGCCCACCGCTGGTAGTACGCGAGATGGCTGGACAGCGTGCGCACCAGCGGCCCGTTGCGGCCCTCCGGGCGGAGGTTGGCGTCGACCGGCCAGATCACGCCCTCGACGGTGGTCTCCGAGCAGATCCGCATGAGGTGCGAGGCGAGCCGGGTCGCGGCCTGGAGGGCCTTGCCCTCGTCGGCCCCTTCGATGGGCTCGGCCACGAAGATGACGTCGACGTCGGAGACGTAGTTGAGCTCGTGCCCTCCGCACTTGCCCATCGCGATCACCGCGAGCCGGCACTGGGCGGCGTCGGCGGGCGCTGCGGTGCGGGCGATGGCGAGCGCGGCGCGCAGCGTGGCGGTCGCGAGGTCGGCCAGTTCGGCGGCGGCCTGCGCCACGTCGGTCGTGCCGCACACGTCGCGGGCGGCTATGGCGAGCAGGCAGCGCCGGTAGGCGACGCGCAGCGTCACGGGGTCGACGGCCTCGGCGAGACCCCGCTCGAACTCGGCGACCCCGGGGTGCAGGTCGGCCGCCTCATAGGTGACCAGGGCATGCCAGTCCCGGGGGTGGCGGGCCAGGTGGTCGCCGAGCGCCTCGGAGGCGCCGAGCACCCCGAGCAGCCGGTCCCGCAGCGGCTTCGCCGCGACCAGCGTGTCCAGGAGCGCCTGCCGCTCGTCGGCGTCCTGGGCCTGGGCCGCCTCCACGACACGGACGAGCCCGAGGAGGGCCAGATCGGGGTCGGCGGTGGCACCGAGCGCGTCCAGGAGGACCGGATCGGACCGTACGGCCGACAGTTCGGGGGTCTCCAGGAGGCGCTCGGCGGCCGAGGGATCGGTGAAGCCATGTCGCAGCAGTCGCGTGAACGTACTGCTCCTGCGCCCCGGCACCGTCATCTGGCCGCCTCCCACGTCGCACGCCCGCACACCCGGCCCGGGTCCGGCGGAACCCGGCCGCCCGGTCGGGCCCCGGCCTCCGAGCCTAGCCGCAGTGGGCGCCCCGGGGCCCGGCGAGGTGCTTCCCGGGCGGCCGCACAGGACGGCCCGCACTCCCCGGGGTGATCAAGGCCACATCATTCGCCACGAGTCCAAATGAACCCGATTCTTGACCCTTTCATCTTCCCAGCCGATCAGGTTCTGACCAGTCCTGATCGAGCACTCAGGACCGGACTCGGCCAGGACGTGCTCCGCACCCTGACCGGCCGCCGAGGCCGCCCGTACCGAAAGACCGCATCCATGAAGTCCAGGCTGCCGCTGCGCTCCGCGCTGCTCTCCCGCCGTGGCGCCGTCGCCGGCTCCGCGCTCGCCGCCGTGCTCCTCACGGGCGGGGTCTTCGCGGAACTCGCGATGTCGGACAGCGAGGGTCCGGACACCCCGCACGCCGGCGCCTCGGGCACGCCGGCGGCCATGACCTCGGGAGCGGTGCGGCCCGCGGACGGCTCCGTGATGCAGATCATGGCCCATCCGGACGACGACCTCTTCTTCATGAACCCGGACACCGGCCAGTCGCTGCGCTCGGGCCGCCCCATCACGTCGGTGTACGTCACGGCGGGCGAGTCGGACGGCGTGAACTCCCCGCCGCCGAAGAAGCCGGGCGGCCCGAAGCCGAAGGCCGACCGGGCGAAGTACTCCGAGGCCCGCCAGAACGGCATACGCGGGGCCTACGCGCAGATGGCGACCGGCGACCGGGCGAGCGCGTGGACGCGGGTCTCCATACCCACCGCCGGCGGTGGCACCGCCGAGCTCGACACGCTCGACGCCCACCCCGAGATCCACCTGGTGTGGGTGCAGCTGCGCGAGGCCGAGTCGATCCTCGGCAACCAGCCGCACAGCCTGCGCGGCCTGTGGAACGGCCAGGTCGCCACGCTCACCTCGCAGCTGTCCTCGGGCACCCCGGCCCACCCCTTCGCGTACACGAAGGACCAGGTCGTCAAGACGCTCGCCGGGCTGATGGAGCGGTTCCGCCCGACGCATGTGCGCACCCTGGACCCGACACCGGGCGTGGACGGCAAGCCGCAGAAGATCATCGACCACCAGGACCACATCTTCAGCGCCCGCTTCGCCCAGGCCGCGCTCCAGCTGTACGCCAAGTCCGCGAACCACCCGGACTTCACCATCCAGACCTACCTCGGCTACAACACCAGCCACCTGCCGCACGCCTTCGCCAAGCCGGCCTCCGACGCCAAGGCCGACATCGTGAAGACGTACGCGTGGATGGACCCGGACGACAACTACTGCGCCAGCACGGCCGGTTGCGGCGACCGCAAGGTCTCGACCAGTCCGTACGGCAACAACTGGGCCCAGTCGGTCCGTTACAGCCGCACCAACTCCACCTCCTGGCTCCAGTCAGCCAAGGACGGCAGCCTGTGGGCGTTCGGCGTGCTCGACCAGCGGCTCGCCGTCTGGCACAAGGCGCCCGGCGCGGACGGCACTTGGGGCAAACCCGAGCTGCTGCCCGGCGACGGCATGGACTCCGGGGTGAGCGCGACGCGGCTGCCGGACGGCCGGCTCGCGGTGTTCGGCACCCGTACGGTCTTCGGCGCCGGGCTCACCGACTACCACCGCGAGGTGGTGGCCACGGAGCAGACGGCGGACGGCGGCTTCGGTCCGTGGCGTTCGCTCGGCGCGCCCGACCGGAGCGGCAGCGACGGCGTCTTCGACATGTCCACGCCGACCGCGGCGGTGGACGGCTCCGGGAAGCTCACCGTGTTCCTGCGCGGCGGCGACCGGCAGCTGCACTCCGCGGCCAGGACCGCGGACGGCGGCTGGACCCCGTGGACCGGCCTCGGCGGCGCCGGCCTGGTCGGCGACCCGGTGGCGGCCACCGACGGCGGCGGCCGCGTCCACGTGTTCTCCAGCACCCCGAAGTCGATGCTGACCTGGGCGCAGGCGGACCCGGGCGCCCCGGTGCCCGCGCGCGCCGAGGAGACCAAGCTGCCGCCGAACACGACGGGCCTGTCCGCCCGCGCGGACGGCGACGGGGTGCGGGTGTACTACCGCCAGGGCGGCTCGGGCAACGTCCAGAGCGTGCTGTTCACCGGGACCGTCCCGTCCGCGGTCACCGACCTCGGCGACACCTCCGGCTACGGCATGGTCGGCGCGGCCGGCCCGCTGCTCGCGGGCCGCACCGCCTCCGGCGCGCTCGCCACCCTGGAGCCGGGCGGCGCGGCCCCGCAGTGGAAGCCGGACAGCACCATCCTGTTCACCGGCGCCCCCTCGGCCGTGCAGGACGGCCGCGGCACCGTGGCGGCGGCGATCGGTCTGGACGGCCGCTTGTACTGGACGCAGACCGCCGCCGACGGCCCGATCGGCGGCTGGAAGCCGGCCGGAAAGTAGCCGCCGCCCGTCACCGCACGAGGCTCTTCTCGCGCTGGGCGGGCGCGGCCGCAGGGGCCGGCGCCTGCGGCCCGGGGACCAGCCACCGGGGCAGGCGCGGCTCCACCAGGGGCCGGACCAGGACGCGTACCGGCTTCGTGGACAGCAGCGCGACCACCGCCACGGCGACCGCGCTGAGCACCAGCTGCCCCGCCGGCCCCGCCTCCCGGACGACCCGGAAGACCCCGTAGTACTCGGCGACGCGGAGCAGGATGCCGTGCAGCAGATACGGGTAGAGGGTGACCGCGCCGAACGCCGTGATCCACAGGCGGCGGCCCGGCACCAGCGCCAGGAACGACGCCACCAGCAGCGCGCTCACCGCGAACAGCGCCAGCCTGAGCAGCAGGTACCGGCCGAGCGGGACGTGCAGCGCGACGTTTCCGGCGTCCATGGACAGCCAGTCGTCGTTCGGGTCCGGTGACAATCGGTAGGCGAGCGCGAGGGCCCCGATGAAGACGGGCACGGCGATGCGGCGGGCCGTGCGGGTGCGCAGCCGGGCGAAGTGTTCGGGGCGCAGCCGCAGTCCCAGGACGAAGTACGGCAGGAACATCAGTACCCGGGGCAGCGCCAGGTCCGCGCCGATGACGGTCGTGCCCGCGGCGAGCGAGATCACGACCGCGATGGCGACCGGATGGCGCAGGGCGTTCCATACGGGGGTGGTGAGCCGCCAGACGAACAGGGCGATGAGGAACCAGCACAGGTACGTCGGCGAGGTCGGGGTGATCGCGAGCTCGGTGCCGCGCAGCCAGTGGTAGACGAGGCTGTAGATGGTCTCGAAGATCAGATACGGCGCCAGCACTCCGGACAGGAGCCGGCGGATCTGGTCGGGGCGGCCGGTGAAGCTGCGTGAGAAGTAGCCGGAGAGCAGAATGAAAGCCGGCATGTGAAAGGCGTAGACCAGGTTGTGCAGGGCTCTGAGCGCCTGCGTGTGGGGGGTGATCACCTGCTCCCAGCTGTGGCCGAGCGCGACCAGGGCGATCAGCAGGAACTTGGCGTTGTCGAAGAACGGACTGCGATCGGGGGTTCGGGGGCTGCCAGGACCGGGATGGGGGGTGGAGCTGGTCATTCACCCCAATGTAGGGGGACGGGAGCGCCTCATGGGGTCATCAGCGCGGTGGGCACGGGACGTTCCCCGGGTCTTCACCCACTTTCACCTTCCAGGTTGTCATGGACACCCCTAACCTCTGGGTGCACCGCCCCGCCAACCCCCACTCATTCCCGGAGGTAGCCGTGTCCGGCGAGCCAAAACCGCGCCGCACCCGCACCGCCCTGCTCTCCGCCCTCGGCCTCACGGCCGCGTCCGTCGGCCTGTGGGCCGGCCTCGGCGGAACGTCCGCCGCGCACGCCGCGGCGAGCGTCCCCACCCCGGACCACGTGATCGTGGTCGTCATGGAGAACCACGCGTACAACCAGGTCATCGGCAGCTCCAGCGCCCCGTACATCAACTCGCTGAAGGACGGCGGTGCCAACCTCACCGCCTCGTACGCCGAGACCCACCCGAGCCAGCCGAACTACTACGCGATGTTCTCCGGCTCGACGCAGGGCATCACCGACGACAGCTGCGTCACCCCCGGCTTCTCCGCCGAGCCGAACCTCGCCTCCGAGCTGATCGCGGCCGGCAAGACGTGGGCCAGCTACAACGAGTCGCTGCCCGGTCAGGGAGCCACCGACTGCTCCAGCGGCGACTACGCGCAGAAGCACAACCCGTGGTTCGGCTTCTCCAACGTGCCGACGTCGTCGGCGTACACCTTCGACCAGTTCCCCACCGACTACTCGACGCTGCCGCAGGTCTCCTACGTCGTCCCGAACCTGTGCAGCGACATGCACGACTGCTCGGTCGCCACGGGTGACACCTGGATCCAGAACAACCTCGGCGCGTACGCGACCTGGGCCCAGACGCACAACAGCCTGCTCGTCATCACCTTCGACGAGGACAACCGGCTCGCCGGCAACAGGATCCCGACGGTCCTCTACGGCCAGCAGGTGACCCCGGGCTCCTCGTCCTCGACGACGTACAACCACTACAGCCTGCTCCGCACGATCGAGGACATGTACGGCACCTCGCACGCGGGCGAGGCCGCCAACTCCTCCGACATCACGGGTATCTGGAACAGCTGACGTGTACGTAGCGGACAGTCGCGGCACTCCCGCCGCCGCGGCCGACGCCGCCCGGATCTCCTCCGGGCGGCGTTCGGCCGTCGCCCCCACCGTGTTCGCGCTCGGCACGGTCAGTCTCATCACCGACGTCTCCTCGGAGATGGTCACCGCCGTCCTCCCGCTGTACCTGGTGACCGGCCTCGGCCTGTCCCCGCTCGGCTTCGGGCTGCTCGACGGCGTGTACAACGGCTTCAGCGCGCTGGTGCGCCTGGTCGGCGGCCATCTGGCCGACCGCGGCGGGCGCCACAAGACGGTCGCGGTGCTCGGCTACGGCCTGTCCGCGCTGTGCAAACCCCTTCTGCTGCTCGCGAGTTCACTGCCGGCGATCGGCGCGGTGCTCGCCGCGGACCGCACCGGAAAGGGGCTGCGCACCGCGCCGCGCGACGCCCTGATCTCACTGGCCTCCGAGCCGGAGACACGCGGCCGGGCCTTCGGGGTGCACCGGGCGATGGACACGGCGGGAGCCCTTCTCGGCCCCCTGACCGCCTTCCTGATCCTGCGTCAGGCGGCGGACGGCTACGACGCGGTGTTCACGGTGAGCTTCTGCGTGGCGGCGGTCGGCGTCCTGGTCCTGCTCCTCTTCGTGCCCTCCCGCACCACCGAGGCTCCCGCCGAGGGCGCCCCCCGCCCCTCCCTGAAGGCCGCCCTGGCCCTCCTTCGCGACCGGACCGTACGCCAACTCACCCTGGCCGCCCTCCTGTTGGGCCTTGCCACGGTGAGCGACTCGTTCATCTACCTGCTCCTCCAGCACCGCCTCGGCGTCCCCGACCGCTGGTTCGCGCTGCTTCCGCTGGGCACCGCCGCCGCGTTCCTGCTGCTCGCCGTGCCACTGGGACGCCTCGCCGACAAGGTGGGCCGCTGGCAGGTGTTCCTCGGCGGCCATCTCGCGCTGCTCCTCGCGTACGCGCTGCTCCTGACCGGCTGGCAGAGCCCGGCGCTCCCCTTCCTCACGCTGGCCCTGCACGGCGCCTTCTACGCGGCGACCGACGGCGTGCTGATGGCCGCGGCGGCCGGGTCGGTGCCGGCCGGGCTCCGCTCCTCCGGACTCGCGCTGATCCAGACCGGCCAGGCCGCGGCCCGCTTCGTCTGCTCGATCGCCTTCGGCGCGGCCTGGACGGCCTGGGGCGACCGGACGGCGCTGGGCACGGCGGCGACGGCACTGGCCGCCTGCGCGGTGGGGGCCTTCCTGCTCCGCCCCTCGACCAGCCCGAAGGAAGTCCGGCCTTGACGCTCCGCAACAAGATCCTGGTGCTCGTGGCGGCGCTCGCCGTCCTGGCGGCCGTCGCCACCGCGTCCGTGCTGCACGCGGCCGGCCGCGAGGACCGCAAGAACCGGACCCGGGCGGGCGGCCCCCAAGTGACCGAGGGAGAGGTGTCGTTGACGCCGGACGCCACCCGCCGGATCGTGTTCCGCAACATGGCGTGGGGCCCGCACCGCGACGAGCTGGCCACGGTGCCCGCCACCGATCCGGCGGGCCCGCGCACGGCCTCCGGCGTGAAGTGCCTGCGCTTCTACGCGGCGGCTGGCACCGGCATCTGCCTCCGGGCCGAGCGCGGCACGGTCCAGGACTCGTACCGTGCGGTGGTCCTCGACGCCCGGCTCAAGGAGCGCGCGCACTACAGCCTGCCGGGCATCCCGACCCGGGCCAGGGTCTCCCCCAGCGGCCGCTGGGTGGCCTGGACGGTGTTCGTCGGCGGCGACTCGTACGCGGGCACGAACTTCTCGACCCGCACCGCGATCCTCGACACCAGGACCGGTCGACTCACCCAGTCCCTCGAAGAGTTCAAGGCCCTGAAGGACGGCCACGAGCACCACGCCGCCGACACCAACTTCTGGGGCGTGACCTTCGCCGCCGACGACCGGCAGTTCTACGCGACGATGGCGACGGGCGGCCAGACCTACCTCGTCCGCGGCGACCTCGCGGCCCGCACCGTGACCACCCTCCACGCGAACGTCGAGTGCCCCTCGCTCTCCCCCGACGGCACCCGGATCGTCTACAAGAAGCGGGTGCCGGGCCTGCCCGCCGACGCGCCCTGGCGGCTGTACGCCCTGGACCTGGCGACGATGGGCGAGAGCGCGCTCGCGGAGCCGAGGAGCGTCGACGACCAGGCGGTCTGGCAGGACGGCCACACGGTCGCCTACTCCCTGGCCGGGGACTACGGCAGCGACCTGTACACGGTCCCCGCCGACGGCACGGGCAAGCCGCAGCGCCTGCTCACGGCGGGTCTCGCCCCGGCCTATCTGGGCTGAGACACAGGCTCTGACTACTCCTTGTGGGCGCGGTAGTAGTCCCGCTCCATCTCCCGGGTCTCCACCATGACGTGCAGCCGGCGGCCCGCGACCCCCGTCACATGCTTGCGGGCGATCTCCAGGACGGTCTCGCTCAGCTCCTCGATCGCCTTCGGGGTGCGCCCGGAGAGGATCGCGACCTGGATGAAGACGGCGTCGATGTCGTCCTCGGCCGCGCCGAAGTACGACTCCTCGATGCGCCGGAAGCGGGTCTTGAAGGCCTCGGTGGTCGCGTTGATCGGGGCGGGCGCGACCTCGTGGACCTCACGGGCGAAGGCCTGGCGGTCGAAGGTCGCGGCGAGCCGCTCGGAGTACTCGACGGTGACGAATGGCATGAGACCGATTCCCTTGTGTAGTGGAGCAGTTGATCAGGTGGACGTCTTGCGGGCCGCGTAGTGGCGGGCGGCCCGCACCCGGTTTCCGCACTTGGTGGTGCACCAGCGGCGGGCCGCGTGGGAGCGCAGGAACCAGCGGGTGCAGCCCTGGGCGCCGCAGGGCGCGAGCAGATCGGCGTCGGCCCCGGTGAGCAGGTCGGCGCCGTCCTCGGCGAGCAGGGAGAGGGCGGCGCCGACCGGGTTCCCGGTGTCGGGTTCGTCGGCGCGGTGCGGTGCGCGGCCGGTCCACAGGAGGCGGGGCGTGGGGGGCGCGGCGGCCAGCGCGGAATTGAGCGCGTCCAGGCTCGGCGCGGGCGGCCGGGTCCCCTCGGCCCGCGCCGCGAACAGCTCCCGGAGCGCCTCGCGCAGGGAGCGCAGCCGGCTCGCCTGACGGCCGTTGAGGACCGTCCGGTCGGGCAGCAGCTCATGACGTACGAGCCAGAGCCGCGCGGCGTCGGTGTCCTCCAGGAGGTCCACCCGCCCGTGGCTCAGCGCGAACCGGGTGTTCACCAGGGCGAGGGAAGCAAAGCGCTCCTCGCCGGGAACGGGCGGCTGATGGAGGTAGTGCGGCGCGTCATGATCCACGCCTCTCATGCTAATGCTTGCCGTTCCCCGTGAGAAGGTCTAGCGTCCCTCACGGCAAAGGGAAACCTGAAGCGTTAGACAGGGGGCGCCCGGAAGATGACGTACGACATGACGGCCTTCGATGTGGACCGGATACGCGAGGACTTCCCGATCCTCGGCCGCACGCTCGACAGCGGGGCCCGGCTGGTCTATCTGGACTCGGGCGCCACCACCCAGAAGCCGCTCCAAGTCCTGGACGCGGAACGGGACTTCTACCTGAACCACAACGCCGCCGTGCACCGCGGCGCCCACCAGCTCTCGGTCGAGGCGACCGACGCCTACGAGGGCGCGCGCCGCACGATCGCCTCCTTCGTCGGCGCGGCCGAGGACGAGATCGTCTTCACCAAAAACACCACCGAGAGCATCAATCTGGTGGCGTACGCCCTCGGGAACGCGGGCGCCCTCGGCCCCGGCGACAAGATCGTGGTCACCGAGATGGAGCACCACGCGAACCTGGTGCCCTGGCAGCAGCTCGCCGAGCGGACCGGGGCAAGGCTCGACTGGTTCGGCCTCACCGACGAGGGGCGCCTGGACCTGTCCGGCCTCGACCGGCTGATCGACGGGACGACGAAGGTCGTCGCCCTGACCCACCAGTCGAACGTCCTCGGAACGCTCAACCCCGTCCGTACGATCGCCGACCGGGCGCACGCGGTGGGCGCGGTGGTGGTGGTCGACGGCGCCCAGTCGGTGCCCCATCGGCCGGTCGACGTAGGGGAGTCGGGCGCGGACTTCCTCGCGTTCTCCGGGCACAAGATGCTCGGCCCGAGCGGGGTCGGCGTCCTGTGGGGCCGCGCGGACCTGCTCGACTCGCTCCCCCCGTTCCTGACGGGCGGCTCGATGATCGAGGTGGTCGAAATGGAGCGCTCGACGTTCCTCGCGCCGCCCCAGCGCTTCGAGGCGGGCGTCCCGATGACCGCCCAGGCGGTGGGACTCGCGGCGGCGGTCGACTACCTGGAGGCCCTCGGGATGCCGGCGGTCGCGGCGCACGAGGAGCGGCTGACCGCGCTCGCCCTGGACCTCCTCGGGGAGATCCCCGGGGTGCGGATCATCGGCCCCCGCGACCTCGCCGACCGGGGCTCGGCGGTGTCGTTCGTCGTGGCGGGAATCCATCCGCACGACGTCGGCCAGGTCCTCGACGACCGCGGCGTCGCCGTCCGGACGGGCCACCACTGCGCCCGCCCGCTCGCCCGCCGCCTGGGAGTCCCGGCGACGACGCGGGCGAGCTTCTACGTCTACAACACCCCCGCGGAGGTGGCGGCCCTGGCGGAAGGCGTGCGGGCCGCCCAGAAGTACTTCGCCTGAGGGGCCCTTGACACTGCAGAGTTGAGGGGGCTGACGCCCCCTCAACTCCCTTACAGCACCGGCAGGTTCTTCCGCAGCTCGAACGCCGTGACCTCGGAGCGGTACTCCTCCCACTCCTGCTTCTTGTTGCGCAGGAAGAAGTCGAAGACGTGCTCGCCGAGCGTCTCGGCGACCAGCTCGCTGCGCTCCATCAGGGCGATCGCCTCGCCGAGGTTCTGCGGGAGGGGCTCGATGCCCATCGCGCGGCGCTCGGCGTCGGTGAGCGCCCAGACGTCGTCGTCGGCGCCGGCCGGGAGCTCGTAGCCCTCCTCGATGCCCTTCAGGCCGGCCGCGAGGAGCAGGGCGTAGGCGAGGTAGGGGTTGCAGCCCGAGTCGAGCGAGCGGACCTCGATCCGGGAGGAGCCGGTCTTGCCCGGCTTGTACATCGGGACGCGGATGAGCGCCGAGCGGTTGTTGTGGCCCCAGCAGATGTACGAGGGGGCCTCACCGCCGGCGCCCGCCGTGCGCTCCGAGCCGCCCCAGATCCGCTTGTAGGAGTTGACCCACTGGTTGGTGACCGCGGCGATCTCGGCGGCGTGCTTGAGGAGGCCCGCGATGAAGGACCGGCCGACCTTCGAGAGCTGGTACTCGGCGCCCGACTCGTAGAACGCGTTGCGGTCGCCCTCGAAGAGGGAGAGGTGGGTGTGCATGCCCGAGCCGGGGTACTCGGAGAACGGCTTCGGCATGAACGTGGCCTGGACGCCCTGCTCCAGCGCGACCTGCTTCATGACCAGACGGAAGGTCATGATGTTGTCGGCCGTGGACAGCGCGTCCGCGTAGCGCAGGTCGATCTCCTGCTGGCCGGGGGCGCCCTCGTGGTGGCTGAACTCGACCGAGATGCCCATCGATTCGAGCATGGTGATCGCCTGTCGGCGGAAGTCCATCCCGACGTTCTGCGGGGTGTGGTCGAAGTAGCCCGAGTTGTCGGCCGGGACGGGGCGGGTGCCGTCCAGCGGCTTGTCCTTCAGCAGGAAGAACTCGATCTCGGGGTGCGTGTAGAAGGTGAACCCGAGGTCGGAGGTCTTGGCGAGGATGCGCTTGAGGACGAAGCGCGGGTCCGCGAAGGACGGGGAGCCGTCCGGCATCCGGATGTCGCAGAACATCCGGGCGGTGCCGGGCGCCTCGGCGCGCCACGGCAGGATCTGGAAGGTGGACGGGTCCGGCTTGGCGATCATGTCGGACTCGTAGACGCGCGCGAAGCCCTCGATGGCCGAGCCGTCGAAGCCGATTCCCTCGTCGAAGGCCTGCTCCAGCTCGGCCGGGGCGACCGCCACCGACTTGAGGAAGCCCAGCACATCGGTGAACCACAGGCGCACGAACCGGATGTCGCGCTCCTCGAGAGTCCGGAGCACGAACTCCTGCTGCTTGTCCATAGCCACATCCTTGCAGTTCAGACGGCCTGTGCACCACTACCCCGTCAAGAACGGGGACGGCGTGGGAACCCTCAGTATCGAGGCGCGGGATTACCTCCACATTACGCACCCGGTATGACGTAGAGCACGTCCCCTCCTCTTCGGTGCCCCGGAGCGTTCCCCGGGCGAGGATGTGGTGGATACTCGCTCCTCGTTGCCCGCAGAAAGGCTTAGGAGAACCTCGCATGACCGGCACCCAGGTGGATCCTCCGGATACCACCGTCGCATCCCCCGACCGGCGCCACTGGCGCGGCTGGCTGCTCGACGGGCTGAGCGAGCGCTCCGCCCGCCACCCCGGCCCCCACGGCACCCCGCCGGCCGAGCACAAGGGCCACCGCTGGTGGCGGGTCATGTGCCTGACCGGTGTCGACTACTTCTCCACCCTCGGCTACCAGCCCGGCATCGCCGCGCTCGCCGCCGGACTGCTCTCGCCGCTCGCGACGCTGGTGCTGATCGCGCTGACGCTCGGGGGCGCGCTGCCGGTCTACCGGCGGGTCGCGAAGGAGTCGCCGAACGGCGAGGGCTCGATCGCGATGCTGGAGCGGCTGCTCCCGTGGTGGGCGGGGAAGGTCTTCGTTCTGGTGCTGCTCGGCTTCGCCGCCACCGACTTCATGATCACGATCACGCTGTCGGCCGCGGACGCCTCGGCGCATGTCGTGGAGAATCCTTTCGCTCCGAGCTTCCTGCACGGCTCCAACCTGTGGATCACGCTCGCCCTGGTCGCGGCGCTCGGCGCGGTCTTCCTCAAGGGGTTCAAGGAGGCCATCGGGATCGCGGTGGCGCTCGTCGGTGTCTATCTGGCGCTGAACCTCGTGGTCCTGGCCACCGCCGTCTGGAAGATCGCGACCGAGCCGGTCGTGATCGGCAACTGGTGGGACGCGATGACCGCCCAGCACTCCTCGCCGCTGGCGATGATCGGGGTCTCGCTGCTCGTCTTCCCGAAGCTCGCGCTCGGCATGTCCGGGTTCGAGACGGGCGTGGCGGTCATGCCGCAGATCCAGGGCGACGCCTCGGACACGCACGCCGAGCCGGCCGGCCGCGTCCGCGACACCCGCAAGCTGCTGACCACCGCCGCGCTCATCATGAGCGGCTTCCTGCTGGTCTCCAGCCTCGCGACGACCATCCTGATCCCGGAGTCCGAGTTCGAGGCCGGGGGCCAGGCGAACGGCCGCGCCCTCGCCTTCCTCGCCCATGAGCACCTGGGCCAGGCCTTCGGGACGGTGTACGACATCTCGACCATCGCCATCCTCTGGTTCGCCGGGGCCTCGGCGACGGCGGGCCTGCTCAACCTCGTACCGCGCTATCTGCCGCGGTACGGGATGGCGCCGGAGTGGACCCGCGCGGTCCGGCCGCTGGTCCTGATCTTCACGGCGATCGCCTTCTTCATCACCTGGTGGTTCGACGCCGACGTCGACGCGCAGAGCGGCGCCTACGCCACCGGTGTGCTGGTGCTGATGCTCTCGGCCTCGTTCGCCTCCACGGTCGCCGTGCACCGGCGCGGCAACCGGGGCGCGGCGATCGGCTTCGGGGTGGTCACCGCGGTCTTCGCGTACACGCTGGTCACGAACGTGATCGAGCGGCCGGACGGCATCAAGATCGCGCTGCTGTTCATCGTCGGCATCCTGGTGTCGTCGTTCGCCTCGCGGGTGCACCGCGCCTTCGAGCTGCGGGCCACTGCGGTGACCTTCGACGAGAGCGCCGCCCGGTTCGTGGACGAGGCCGCGCGCAGCGGGCCGCTGCGGATCATCGCGAACGAGCCGCACGAGCACTCGACGCGGGAGTACCGCGCCAAGGAGTACAGCCAGCGCGAGGAGACCCACATCCCGGAAGGCCGGCCCGTGCTGTTCCTGGAGGTCTTCATCCAGAACTCCTCGGACTTCACCACCGAGCTGACCGTCCACGGCGACGAGAAGCACGGAGTGCGCAGGCTGCGGGTCGAGGGCGCGGTGGTGCCCAACACCATCGCGGCCGTGATGATGGAGCTCCGCGACCGTACGGGCGAGGTCCCGCACGCCTACTTCAACTGGACCGAGGGCCATCCGCTCAGCCACCTGCTGCGCTTCCTGGTGTTCGGTGACGGCGAGGTCGCGCCGGTGACCCGCGAGGTGCTGCGCCGGGCCGAGCCGGACCTGCGCCTGCGGCCCCGGGTGCACGTGGGCTGACCGCCTCGACGGTTCCGGCCGCCCCGGCCCCGCCCTGAGCCGCACTCCTCCCCTACCATCTGCGCCCAAGGGGGGAGTGCGGCTCACGCGTATCACGGCACCTGCTCCGCCCCGACTCCCCCTCGGCAGAAGGACGTTACGGACAGATGGCCACCAACGGCACGTCAGGGCCCGACCGCAGGACGCACATGGAGGAGCTGCGCCGCACCGAGCAGGCCCGGCGGCGGCGCGGCAGGATCGTGGTGGTCTGCGCGGTCACGGCCTCGGCCGTCGCGATCGCGGGCCTCGTCGGGTTCGGTGTGTACGAGTTCGGCAGGTCGGACGGCGGCGGAGGCGATAGCCAGGCCAGGAGCCAGGCGCAGAGCCAGGCCAAGAACGAGGCCCGGCCCCGGGCCGGCACCGATCCGAATCTGCCGATCGCGGGCGAGAAGGACTGGGACGCCAAGACGCTGACCCGCAACCACGTCACGACGGAGGTCAGCTATCCGATGAAGCCGCCGGTGGGCGGCGACCACGCCCCGGTGTGGATGAACTGCGGCGGCAACGTCTACCAAAAGCCCGTGCCGGACGTGAACGCCGTGCACTCCCTGGAGCACGGCGCGGTCTGGGTGACGTACACGGACAAGGCGCCCGCCGCCGATGTGGAGAAGCTCGCCGCCACGGTGTCGAGGACCCCGTACTCGCTGATGAGCCCGTACCAGGGGCAGGCCGGGGCGATCATGCTGAGCGCCTGGGGCAGGCAGGTCACCGTGGACGGTGCGGACGACCCCCGGGTCGGCCGGTTCTTCACCCGGTACGTACAGGGCCCGCAGACACCCGAGCCGGGTGCGCCGTGCACGGGCGGGCTGGACGAGCGGTGAGCCGGCGGTACTGGGGGCTCGCGGCCGCGGTGGTGCTCGCGACGGTGTTCGCGGCGGCCTCGGTGCTCGCCTCCTCCGGCCGCGGTGACACCGCCGAGGCCAAGTCCCCCGCGCCCGTGGCCACTTCGGCGGACGCCGGGTTCGCCCGGGACATGGCGGTGCACCACGAGCAGGCGGTGGAGATGTCGTTCGTCGTGCGCGACCGCACCTCGGACGAGGAGGTGCGCCGGCTCGCGTACGACATCGCCAACACCCAGGCCAACCAGCGCGGCATGATGCTCGGCTGGCTGGATCTGTGGGGGCTGCCGAAGAACGAGGCGTCCCAGCTGCCGATGGCGTGGATGGGGATGGGCATGGAACCGGGCGCCGACGGCGCGCTGATGCCGGGGATGGCCACCAACACCGACCTGGACCGGCTGCGCCGACTCGGCGGCAGGGACGCCGAGGTGCTCTACCTCCAGTTGATGACCGAGCACCACAGGGGCGGCATCCACATGGCGCAGGGCTGTGTGCAGCGCTGCACGGTGGGCCCGGAGAAGCAGTTGGCGCAGGGCATGGTCGACTCCCAGCAGTCGGAAATCGACCTGATGGCACAAATGCTGAGGAAACGGGGAGCTCAAGTGCCCTCCAACTGACCATCAGTAAACGCTCTTTGGCGTTTCTTGGTGATCACATGCCCCCCGCATGAACAGTTCCTGACAAGAGTGACGCATTACGTGCGCGCATCAGACAGCGCACGTACAGCATGCGAAGACCTCACGCAGGGGGTTACATGAGAACCAGCCGCGCCAGACGGCGCGCCGTTGTGAGCATGGCAGCGACACTGCCCGTGCTCGCCGGTGCGCTCGCCTTCGGCATACCGTCCGCTCAGGCGGCCGACCCGGTCCCGAGCGGACGGGCGGCCCTCACGGGCACCAAGCCCATGTGGGCCACCGGCTCCGCCGACCAGGGCGCCACGGCCAAGTCCACCCAGGTCAACGCCCGGGTGTTCCTCGCCGGACGGGACGCGAAGGGCCTTGACGCGTACGCCGCGGCCGTGTCCGACCCGCGGTCGGCCTCGTTCGGCAAGTACCTCGGCGCCGAGCAGGCGCAGCAGCGCTTCGGCGCCACCAAGGAGCAGATCGACGCGGTCACCAAGTGGCTGAAGTCGTCCGGACTGACCATCACGGGCTCCAACCAGCACTACATATCGGTGTCCGGCGACGTCGCCGCGGCGCAGCGGGCGTTCGCCACGCAGCTGCACGACTACCGCAAGGACAACCGGACTTACCGGGCCCCGTCCAAGGCCGCGTCCGCGCCGAACGCGCTGGCCGACGCCGTCCTGACGGTGAC
The DNA here is from genome assembly GCF_044764265.1 of Streptomyces sp. NPDC094147. Classification (NCBI taxonomy): domain Bacteria; kingdom Bacillati; phylum Actinomycetota; class Actinomycetes; order Kitasatosporales; family Streptomycetaceae; genus Streptomyces; species Streptomyces sp. NPDC094147. Next base: position 519,068 of record NZ_JBIWHT010000001.1, read on the forward strand.
CGGCCTGGACAACGCGCCGCACCAGTCGACGCACCAGGACACGCTGCCGGGTCCGGGCGCCGGGTTCCGCAACTCGGGTCCGTCCTCGACGTACTTCGGCTCCAACGTCGCCAAGACGCTGCCGGACGCGTACGGCACGAAGATCCCGTACGCGGTGCACGGCTACACCGGCAAGCAGCTGCGGGCCGCCTACGGTGCGGGCAAGTACACCGGCAAGGGCGTGACGGTCGCGATCACCGACGCGTACGCCTCGCCGACCATGGCGTCGGACGCGGCGACCTACGCCAAGCGCAACGGTGACGCGGCCTACAAGAAGGGCCAGTACACCGAGGTCCTCCCGGCCGCCTACAACAGCGTGGACGCGTGCAAGGCGTCCGGCTGGTACGGCGAGGAGTCCCTGGACGTCGAGGCCGTGCACGCCCTCGCGCCGGACGCGAACATCGTGTACGTGGGCGGCGCGTCCTGCAACGACCCGGATCTGCTCGACGGCCTCAACAAGGTCGTGGACAAGCACCTCGCCGACATCGTCTCCAACTCGTGGGGCGACGTCGAGAGCAACGAGACCCCGGACATCCAGGCCGCCTACGACCAGACGTTCAAGATGGGCGCGATCGAGGGCATCGGCTTCTACTTCTCCTCCGGTGACAACGGCGACGAGGTCGCCAACACCGGCAAGAAGCAGGTCGACACCCCGGCGAACTCGGCCTGGGCCACGTCGGTCGGCGGCACCTCGCTGGCGGTCGGCAAGGGCGACAAGTACCAGTTCGAGACCGGCTGGGGCACCGAGAAGGCCGTCCTGTCCGCGGACGGCAAGAGCTGGGTGAACTTCCCGGGCGCCTACACCGGCGGCGCGGGCGGCGGCACCAGCTCGCTGGTGAAGCAGCCGTTCTACCAGCGCGGCATCGTGCCGGACTCGCTGGCGAAGGCGAACGGCGCGACGCGGATGCGTACCGTGCCGGACATCGCGGCGGTGGCCGACCCCAACACCGGGTTCCTGGTGGGCCAGACGCAGTCCTGGCCCGACAAGTCGGTCAAGTACGACGAGTACCGCATCGGTGGTACGTCGCTGGCCGCTCCGGTGATCGCGGGCGTCCAGGCGCTGGCCCAGCAGGCCGGCCGCTTCCCGATCGGGTTCGCGAACCCGTCGATCTACGCGCGCTACAACTCGCCGCTGTTCCACGACGTCACGGACCACCCGCTGGGTGCGGGCCGTAACATCGCGGTGGCCCGCGTCGACTTCGCCAACGGTGTCGACGCGTCCGGTGGGCAGCTCACCTCGGTGCGTACGCTCGGCAAGGACAGCTCGCTGAGTGCGGTCAAGGGGTACGACGACGTGACGGGTGTGGGCTCGCCCGCGCCCGGCTACGTGGAGTCGTTCAACTTCCCGTTCCGCCGCTGACCCCCTGCCCGGGTCTCCGTCCCGCCCCTGGCCGCGTGTTGCTGCGGCTGGGGGCGGGGCGTTTTTCTTCCCCACCCCGCCCTTCCCGCTGTGACATTCTGCGGCTCCGCCGCGTGGGGGCTTCGCCCCCGGACCCCCAGTCCTCAATCGCCGGACGGGCTTGATTTTCCTCAGGGGCGTACCGCCCGCGCCACTTCCGCCGGACTGTCCAGCATCACCAAGTGCCCGGCTCCCGGCGCCAGTTGGAACGTTGCGCCCAGCGTCGCCGCCAGGGCTCGCTGGCGACGGACCCAGGCCGGGCCGCCCGCACCGCCCGCCAGGACGGTGACCGGGACCAGGGGGAGCCCGAACTGCCTGCGCAGACAGAGGAGTTCGGCCGCCACCGCGTGGTAGCGGGCGTTCTCCAGGACCATCCCCCGCAGCACCCGCGAGGTGCGGTAGCAGCTCCGCACCACCTCGCGCGGCGCCGGATCCCCGCCCCCCGCACGCGAGGCGCGGACCATGCCCCGCCGCGCCGCCGGACCGAGCGCGGCCGGCCCGCCCGCACGGCAGAGCACCTCACCCACCGCCCTCGCCAATGCCAGCCGCAGCGCGCCGGCGGCCGGAGGCCGCGCGTCCTCCTCGATGCTGGAGTCGGCCAGGACGAGCCCCGCCGTACGGGCCGGGTAGAGCCGCGCGAAGGCCTCCGCGTGGAACCCGGCGATGGAGTGGCCGACCACCGTCGCGGGCCCGGCGGCACCCACCGCGTCGAGGATCCCGGCGATCCGGTGCGCCTCCCCCGCGGCGGTCGGCGCCACCGTGGCGGGCCCGGACAGACCGTGCCCGGGGCGGTCGAAGCGTACGACCGTGTGGTGCGGGGCGAGCAGCGGCACCACCGGGTCCCAGTCGAACCAGCTCATGCCGAGCCCCGCGCTGAGCACCACGACCGGTCCGGCCCCCTCGACCACCACGTGGTGCGGCACCCCGCCCACCGTCAGGAACGTCATGCCCGCTTCTCCCGCGCCACGCTCAGCGCGAGTACGCCCAGCCACACCGCCACGAGGAGCACCTGGAGGCGTTGGCCCGCGCCGAGCGCCCAGGTGCCCCGGCCCGCCTGGAACGCGGCGACGGAGGCCAACGTCCAGGCGGTGGCGAGGAGTTCGAGGACGGCGAGGGCGGGGCCGAGGCGGGCGGCGAGGAGCGGCCACCGGCCGTAGCGGCGGGCGGCGACCGTGAGGGCCACCACTCCGACCAGGGCTCCCACCATGGCGAGGGTGCTGCTGACGGCGTGCGCGGTGTGCGTCGCCGGGACGAGGCCGGCCGTTTCGCGGGCCGCGCACACCGGGTCGGCGGTGGGCGCGCAGCTCAGCGGAAGGCGGGAGTCGACCGCGGTGGCGGCGCCGAAGAGCGCGAGGCCCGACCAGCCGGCCAGCGACCAGGGGCGGTGGTCACGACGCCCGAGCGCACACACCGCGCCCGCGAGGACGAGGAGTCCCGCGGTCAGGTCGGTGGCGCGGAAGAGTCCGCCGAGCGGCTGGTCGGCGGCGGCGAGTTCGCTCACGTACGCCTGGATCGGGTCGAGTCCGGTCTGGAACAGGAGCTCAAGGACCCAGGCCGTGTACGCCAGGGCGCCGAGCGCGAGCAGGACGGCCACGGGCCGGGTTCGCACACCACGCTGGGACATAGTGGGGCCAATGCTACGGGGCGGCCGCGGTTACTGGTGGTCGGGATGGACCCAGCCCGGCCTGCGGAACTTCAGGAAGGCGAGCGGGGCCGCGATGCCGAGCGCGAGCAGTCCGCCGCCGACGATCAGCAGATAGCGCCAGAGCGGCTGGTTGCGGAACTGGTCGGGCGGTACGAACCCGATGCACAGCGCGGCGACCGAGGCCACGAATCCGATGCCCGCGACCCAGGCGACCGCGGGCACCCGGAAGCCGCGCTCCACCTCGGGCCGGGTCCTGCGCAGCCTGACCACCGCCACGAACATCAGCAGGTAGGCGATCAGATAGATCTGGACGGTGATGACGGAGAACATCCAGTACGCGCTCGACACGTCGTCGCTGAAGGCGTACAGGACGCCGATGAGGGTGGTGATGACGCCTTGGGCGACCATGATGTTGCGCGGGGTGCCGTACTTGTTGAGCCGCTGGAGGACCGGCGGCAGATACCCCTCCTGGCGCGACAGCAGGACCAGGCCCTTGGCCGGTCCGGCCAGCCAGGTCAGCATGCCGCCGAGCGCGGCCGCCACCAGCATCACGCCGACGACCTTCGTCATCCAGCCGATGCCGAAGTGGTCGAAGAAGGCCTGGAAGGCCTGCATCAGACCGGCGGTGAGGCTGAGTTGGCCGGACGGCATCACCCAGGAGATGGCCAGGGCCGGAAGGATGAAGATCAGCAGCACCAGGCCGGTCGCCAGGAACATCGACTTCGGGTACTCGCGCTTGGGGTCGCGCAGCGAGGAGACGTGGACGCCGTTCATCTCCATGCCCGCGTACGAGAGGAAGTTGTTGACGATCAGGACCAGGCTGGCCAGGCCCGTCCAGGGCGGCAGCCAGTGCGAGGGGCTCATGGGCGCGGCGGACGGGTTGCCCTGGCCGAGGAAGACGAAGCCGAGGGCGACGAGGAGCACGCCGGGGACGAGGGTGCCGATGACGAGCCCCAGGGAGCTGAGTCCGGCGACCGTCTTCGTGCCGCGGGAGGAGATCCAGACGCCGGTCCAGTAGATGACGACGATGACGACCGCGACGTACAGGCCGTTCTCGGCGAGAGAGGGGTCGATGACGTACGCGAAGGTGGAGGCGACGTAGGCGAGCAGGCTCGGGTAGTACGCGATCGTCATGGCGAACTGGCACCACACCGCGAGGAAGCCGAGCGGTTTGCCGAGCGCCTCGCTCACCCAGCGGTAGATGCCGCCGGTCCAGCCGGAGGCCAGCTCGGCGCCGACCAGCGCGGTGGGCAGCAGGAAGACGACGGCGGGCAGGAGGTAGAGGAAGATCGCGGCCAGGCCGTAGATGGCCATGGCGGGCGAGGGGCGCAGGCTCGCGACGGATGCCGTCGTCATCAGGCCGAGCGTCACCCAGGAGACGAACTGCCGTTGTGTCCCTCCGTCCGCGACGAGTTCTCGTCCAGCAGGGGGCGCCGCACGCCTCCTCGACCCCCCATCGCGTCGCATTGACGATTACACTGGCCGGGTGCCTCAACTACGTCTCGCCCTGAATCAGATCGACTCGACGGTCGGCGACATCGCCGGCAACACCGAGGCGATCGTGCACTGGACCCGGCACTCCGCCGAGCAGGGGGCGCACCTCATCGCGTTCCCCGAGATGATGCTGACCGGCTATCCCGTCGAGGACCTCGCCCTGCGGTCGTCGTTCGTGGCGGCGTCCCGGGCGGCGCTGACGGCGCTCGCGGTACGCCTGGACGCGGAGGGCTTCGGGGAGATCCCGGTGGTCGTCGGGTACCTGGACCGGTCCGCGTCCGCCGCCCCCCGGCTCGGCCGGCCCGCGGGCGCCCCGCAGAACGCGGCCGCCGTGCTGCACGGCGGCCGGGTGGCGCTGGCCTTCGCCAAGCACCACCTGCCCAACTACGGCGTCTTCGACGAGTTCCGCTACTTCGTGCCGGGCGACACCATGCCCGTCGTGCGGGTGCGCGGCATCGACGTCGCCCTCGCCATCTGCGAGGACCTGTGGCAGGACGGCGGCCGGGTCCCGGCCACCCGCTCCGCCGGTGCCGGGCTGCTGATCTCCATCAACGCCTCGCCGTACGAGCAGAACAAGGACGACTCCCGGCTCGACCTGGTCCGCAAGCGGGCCCAGGAGGCCGGCTGCACGCTCGCGTACGTGGCGACCATCGGCGGTCAGGACGAGCTGGTCTTCGACGGCGACTCGATCGTGGTCGACGCGAGCGGTGAAGTCGTGGCGCGGGCACCGCAGTTCGCCGAGGGCTCGGTGGTCCTCGACCTGGAGCTGCCGGCCGCGGGCCCGGTCCCCTCCGGCGTGGTGGACGACGGGCTGCGCATCGACCACGTGGTGATCTCCGAGGAGCCCCTCACGGCGTACGAGCCGGAGCTCACCGGCGGTTACGCCGACCGCCTGGACGACGACGAGGAGGTGTACTCGGCGCTGGTGGTGGGCCTGCGGGCGTACGCCGCGAAGAACGGCTTCCGGTCCGTCCTGATCGGCCTGTCCGGCGGCATCGACTCGGCCCTCGTCGCCGCGATCGCCTGCGACGCGCTGGGCGCGGCCAACGTGTACGGCGTGTCCATGCCGTCGAAGTACTCCTCGGAGCACTCCCGGGGCGACGCGGCGGAGCTCGCACGGCGTACGGGGCTGAACCTCCGCACCGTCCCCATTGAGCCGATGTTCGACGCGTACCTGGGCTCGCTCGGCCTGACCGGGCTCGCCGAGGAGAACCTCCAGTCGCGGCTGCGCGGCACGATGCTGATGGCGATCTCCAACCAGGAGGGCCACATCGTCCTGGCCCCGGGCAACAAGTCCGAGCTGGCGGTGGGCTATTCGACGCTGTACGGCGATTCGGTGGGCGCGTACGGGCCGATCAAGGACGTGTACAAGACCTCGGTCTTCCGGCTGGCCGAGTGGCGCAACCGGGCGGCGGCCGAACGCGGCCAGACCCCGCCGATCCCGGAGAACTCCATCACCAAGCCCCCGAGCGCCGAGCTCCGACCCGGCCAGGTCGACACGGACTCGCTGCCCGACTACCCGGTCCTGGACTCGATCCTGGCGATGTACGTCGACCGGGACCAGGGCGCCGACGCGATCGTGGCGGCGGGCTACGACCCCGATCTGGTGACGAAGACGCTGCGGATGGTGGACACGGCGGAGTACAAGCGCCGCCAGTACCCGCCGGGCACGAAGATCTCGGCGAAGGGCTTCGGCAAGGACCGTCGCCTGCCGATCACCAACCGCTGGCGCGAGGGTAGTTGGGGGCGTTAGCCCCGGATCTCAGCTGCTTTCCGGGGTGCGGGGTGCAACCCCGGGCCCTCACACCTGGAGGCGAGCGGCGATCGGCACATGGTCGCTCTTCGTCTTCGGCAGGGTCCACGACGACTTCGGCTGGATGCCCTTGACCATGATCTGGTCGATGCGGGCCATGGGGAACGCGGCCGGCCAGGTGAAGCCGAAGCCGTCGCCCGCGGCGCCCTGGGTGGAGCGCATCTGGGAGGTGATGTTGTTCAGCGAGCGGTCGTTCATCGTGCCGTTGAGGTCGCCCAGCAGAACCACCTTCTTGAGCGGCTCGGCGGAGATCGCCTCGCCCAGCGTGTAGGCGCTGTTGTCGCGCTGGTTGGCGGTGAACCCGGCCTTCAGCTTGACCCGTACCGACGGCATGTGGGCGACGTACACCGCGACGTCGCCGGTCGGGGTCTTCACCGTCGAGCGCAGCGCACGGGTCCAGCCGATCTTGATGTCGACGGGCCGGCTGTCGCTCATCGGGTACTTCGACCACAGGCCCACCGTGCCCTGCACCGAGTGGTACGGGTAGATGTCCGCCAGCGCCTTCTTGTACGCCTCGACCTTGTCGCCCGGGATCTCCTCCAGGGCCAGGACCTGTGCGCCGGAGGCCGCGACCTGACGGGCGGTGCCGGCCGGGTCGGGGTTCTCGGCGTTGACGTTGTGGGTCGCCACGATCAGGTTGCCGCCCGCGCTCTGCTTGTCGGTGAGCAGTCCGCCGAACAGGTTGAGCCAGACGACCGACGGGAGCAGCAGCGCGATCAGCGCGGTCGCCGAGCGGCGCCACAGCGCGAGGCCGAGCAGGACCGGCACGAACAGGCCGAGCCACGGCAGAAACGTCTCGGTGAGCGAGCCGAGGTTGCCGACGGAGTTGGGGATCTTCGCGTGCAGGACCATCACGAGCGCCATGAGCACGGCGATCCCCGCCAGGACCAGGCCCCGGCGCCAGATGCCGGGGTCGCCCCGCCAGCCGTCGAGCAGGCGCCGGAACCGGGACCCGGTGCGCTCGCCCTCCGCGCCGCCGTCGCCCGTTTCCGTCACATACGCCCGCGCCATGCCGCTGTCCTCACTGCTGTCGCCGGTACACCGTCAACGCTGTCGACCCTAGGCGAAGACGGGTGGCTTTCCCTGCTGTCGTACTTCTCGTACGAAAGCCGTACGCCCCGCAGGACGACCGGGTGCAGTGGCGGGTTCCAGGCAGCGGCCCGGCGGCGGGCCCTGTGACGAAACGCGCATATTAGCGGGCCGGGCGCAGCCCTTCGAGTACGGCGTCGACGATGCGCTCGGCGAGCTCGGGCCCCGGCAGCTCGGTGCCGGGCCGCATCATGGTGCGGACCAGCATCGGGGCGACGAAGAGGTCCCCGGCCATTTCGAGGTCGACATCGGCGCGGATCTCGCCGTTCTCGATGCCCCGCCGCAGCAGTTCGTCCATGAGCGCGCGGCGGGGGTCGATGACCAGGCTGTGGTACTTCGACCAGAGCTTGGGATAGCTCTGCATCTGGGCGAAGACGTTGTGCAGCAGCGCGGAGGACTGCTTGGCGACGCTGCGCCGGCGCACGTTGTCGACCATGCGGACGAGGTCGTCGCGGAGCGAGCGGCCGGGCAGCGGCGGGGTCGGCGACTCCATGGACTGGACGACCTCGACGTACAGCTCCTCCTTGCCGGCCCAGCGCCGGTAGATGGTGGCCTTGCCGACGCCGGCGGTGCGGGCGATGCGTTCGATGGAGAGGTCGGCCAGCGACACGCCGTCCTCAAGCAGCTTGATCACGGCTTCCAGGATCTGGCGTTCCACGGCCTCGGAGCGGGGCCGCCCGCGCCGTGGTCCGGCGTCCTTGTGCTGCTTGTCCATCAGGTTCACGCCCGCTCCGCTTCTGTCGAGAGACCCGCATTCTTCCCGATTCTTCCGGGGGGGGCCGCCCTACCGGCGGGCGGCCTCGGTGGGACGGTCCTCGGCCCGGGGAGCGCCAGCCGCAGGCGGCTTCGCGGGCAGGAACAGGACGACGACGACCGCGCCGAGCAGGGCCACCCCGGACGAGGCGAGGGCGGTGACGTGCATGGCGTGGATGAAGGCGTCGTGGGCCGGGCCGATCAGGGCCCGGCCCGCGGGGCCCATCCTGTCGGCGACGCCGAGGGTCGCCTCGATGGACTCGCCCGCCGCCTTGCGCGCCCCTTGGGGGACCGCGCCGAGGTGGCCCTCGATGTCGCCGCGGTAGACGGTGGAGAGCACCGAGCCGAGCACGGCCACCCCGAGCGCGCCGCCGACCTGGCGGAAGGTGTTGTTGACGGCCGAACCCGAGCCGGCCTTCTCGCGCGGCAGCGACTGCATGATCGAGACGGTGACCGGCGGCATGATGTGGGCCATTCCGGCGCCCTGGAGGAAGAAGACGACCTCCATGAGCCAGATCGGGGTGTTCGCGTCGAACAGCGCGAAGGCCGCGAGGCCGATCGCCACCAGGATCAGCCCGGCCGTGCAGACCGCGCGGGCGCCGAAGCGCTCGACGACGAGCCGGGCGCGCGGCGCGAAGATCATCTGGGCGATGGCGAGCGGCAGGATGAGCAGGCCGGACTGCAGGGCGCTGTAGCCGCGCACGCTCTGCATGTAGAAGACCGAGAAGAAGGTCACGCCCATCAGCGCGAAGAAGGTCAGCGCGATGGCGACGACGGCGGCCGAGAAGGCGGGCTTCCGGAAGTAGTTGATGTCGATGGCGGGGTGGTCGCTGCGCTTCTCGTACACGACGAAGCCGACCAGGACCGCGATGCCCGCGAGGATGGTGGCGAGCACCGTCGTATCGGTGAAGTCCGCCAGCTGGCCGCCGTGGATGATGCCGTACACGAGCAGGACCAGGCCCACGACGGAGAGCAGTACGCCCACCGGGTCGAGCCTGCCCGGGGCGGGGTCCCTGGAGTCCGGTACGAGGACGACCATGGCGATCAGCGCGATGAGCACGACCGGCACGTTGACCAGGAAGACCGAGCCCCACCAGAAGTGCTGGAGCAGTACGCCGCCGGTGATCGGCCCGATCGCGATGGCCAGGCCCACGCCGCCGGCCCAGATGCCGATCGCCTTGGGCTGCTCCTCGCGCTCGAAGACGTTCATGAGGACGGCGAGGGTGGCCGGCATCACGAAGGCGCCGCCGAGGCCCATCAGGGCGCGGAACGCGATGAGTTGGTCCGAGGAGCCGGAGAAGGCGGCGAGCACCGAGCCGAGGCCGAAGACCGTGATGCCGAAGAGCAGGATCTTCTTGCGGCCGAGCCGGTCGCCGAGCAGGCCCGAGGTGAAGAGCAGTCCGGCGAAGACGAGCGTGTAGGCGTTGATCGCCCACTCCAGCTGGCTCTGGGTGGCGCCGAGGCCGGTGGGGGCGGGGCTGGCGATCGTCTTGACGGCGACGTTCAGGATCGAGTTGTCGAGGACGACGATCAGCAGGCTGAGCATCAGGACGGCGAGGATCGCCCAGCGCCGGCGGTGGACGGCTTCGGGTATCCGGGAAGCGGCCGGCGCACCGGACGCGGCAGGCGTGGTTGGCATGCCCACCAGCCTAGAACCATTTCGATACGACACCGTCTCGTATAGGAATGTCTTTACTTTTCGGACACCGCTTCGTGTTCGTGGCCGATGTGCGTGAGGGGGTGACCCACTTCCCGGCGGTGGGCACGGGATGCCACCATGGATGTGGTCCGGAGACGCCGTAAGGGCGCTTCGAGATGACGAACAGGAGCCGTTGCGATGACGCAACAACTTCAGGCTGCCCACAAGCAGGCATCCGACAGCAGCAATCCCAAGGCGCTGTACGGAGGCAAGGGCACCCGGCGCATCACCGTGCACGACATCGCCGGCGCGAAGGCGCGCGGCGAGAAGTGGCCCATGCTCACCGCCTACGACGCGATGACCGCGTCCGTCTTCGACGAGGCCGGCATCCCGGTCATGCTCGTCGGCGACTCCATGGGCAACTGCCACCTCGGCTACGAGACCACCGTCCCGGTCACCCTGGACGAGATGACCATGCTCGCCGCGGCCGTCGTACGGGGCACCTCGCGTGCCCTCATCGTCGGCGACCTCCCCTTCGGCTCGTACCAGGAAGGCCCGGTCCAGGCGCTGCGCAGCGCGATGCGCCTGGTCAAGGACGCGGGCGTGGGGGCGGTCAAGCTGGAGGGCGGTGAGCGCAGCCACGAGCAGATCCGGCTGCTCGTCGACTCCGGCATCCCGGTCATGGGGCATGTCGGCCTCACCCCGCAGTCCGTGAACACGCTCGGCTACCGGGTGCAGGGCCGCGGCGAGGAGGCGGCCCAGCAGTTGCTGCGCGACGCCAAGGCCGTCCAGGACGCGGGCGCCTTCGCGATCGTCCTGGAACTGGTCCCGGCCGAGCTCGCCGCCGAGGTGACCCGGGTCCTGCACATCCCGACCGTGGGCATCGGCGCGGGCGTCGAGTGCGACGCGCAGGTGCTCGTCTACACCGACATGGTGGGCCTGACCCCCGGAAAGACCCCGCGCTTCACCAAGCAGTACGTGAACCTGCGCCAGTCCCTCGGGGACGCGGCGAAGGCCTTCGCCGACGAGGTCGTCGGCGGCGCCTTCCCGGCCGAGGAACACACCTTCCACTAGCCAATGCGGTAACGACGACAGTCCGCCGACTCCCCCCTCGGCGGGCTGTCCGTCGTCTGTCGGCCGGTTGTCCACAGGCTGTCGGTGGACTGTCGGTCGTTTGTCGGTGGCGGCTGGCACCTTGGTGTCCATGACGCGAATCGACAAGAACCCCACTGATGGCGGCGCCGGCCACGCCATCACCGTACGGGGGCTGGTGAAGCACTACGGCGACACCAAGGCGCTGGACGGCGTCGACCTGGATGTCCGCGAAGGCACCGTCCTCGGTGTCCTCGGGCCGAACGGCGCCGGCAAGACCACACTCGTACGCTGCCTGTCCACCCTGATCGTGCCGGACTCCGGCACCGCCACCGTCGCCGGGTACGACGTGGTGAAGCAGCCCCGGCAACTGCGCCGCACCATCGGCCTGACCGGGCAGTACGCCTCGGTCGACGAGAAGCTGTCCGGCCGCGAGAACCTGTACATGATCGGCCGGCTGCTCGACCTGTCCCGTCAGGACGCGCGGGCCCGCGCCGACGAGCTCCTGGAGCGGTTCTCGCTCACGGACGCCGCCAGGCGGCCCGCGATGACGTACTCCGGCGGCATGCGCCGCAGGCTCGACCTGGCCGCCTCCATGATCGGCCACCCGGCCGTCCTCTACCTGGACGAGCCGACCACCGGCCTCGACCCGCGCACCCGCAACGAGGTGTGGGACGAGGTGCGCCGGATGGTCGCCGAGGGGGCCACCGTGCTGCTCACCACGCAGTACATGGAGGAGGCCGAGCAACTGGCGAGCGAGCTGACGGTCGTCGACCGCGGCAAGGTCATCGCCAACGGCAGGGTCAACGATCTGAAGGCGAAGGTCGGCGGCCGCACCCTGCAGATCCGGCCCACCGACCCGGACCAGCTGGGCGCCATGGCGCGGGACGTCACCGAGGCGGGCCTGGACGGCGTCTCGGGCACCCAGGTCATCCCCGACGAGGGCGTGCTGAACGTGCCGATCCTCAGCGACGGGCAACTGACCGCCGTGGTCGGCCTGTTGGGGGCGCGCGGTTACGGCATCGCCCACATAGGCACCCATCTGCCCAGCCTGGACGAGGTGTTCCTGGCCATCACCGGCCAGAAGACCGCCGACGCCCAGGACGGCACCCGTGAGACCGAGGAGGTCGCGGCATGAGCACCACCACCACTGTGAACGCGCCTGCCCAGCAGGCCCCTTCGAGCCCGCGGCCGCCCGCCGCGTCCGACGACGTACGCATCGGGCTGCGCGCCAACCTGCGCCACATCGGCGCCCTGGCGCGCCGCAACATGCTCCAGATCAAGGCCGACCCGGAGTCGATGTTCGACGCCGTGCTGATGCCGATCATCTTCGTGCTGCTCTTCGTGTACGTCTTCGGCGGCGCGATGTTCGGCAGCGGCAAGCAGGGCGAGTACGTCAACTACCTGATCCCCGGCCTGATGGCGATGATGGGGATGAACATCGCCATGGCGGTCGGGACCGGCGTCAACGACGACTTCAAGAAGGGGGTGATGGACCGGTTCCGGACGATGCCGATCGCCCGGTCGTCCGTCCTCATCGCCAAGATCGTGGTCGAGATAGGCCGGATGCTGGTCGCCATCACCATCCTGCTGATCATGGGCTTCGTCCTGGGGCTCTCCATCCACACCTCGGTGCTCGCGCTGCTCGCCGCCATCGGTCTCTCGCTGGTGTTCGGCGCCTCGCTGATGTGGGTCTTCATTCTGCTCGGGCTCACCATGAAGACGGCCCAGGCCGTCCAGGGAGTGGCCATGATCGTGCTGATGCCGCTGCAGTTCGGCTCGTCGATCTTCGCGAAGCCGACCACGATGCCGGGCTGGCTCCAGTCCTTCACCGACTACAACCCGCTGTCCAACCTCGCGGACGCGGCCCGCGGCCTGATGATCGGCGGCCCGGTCGCCCACTCCGCGCTGTTGACGCTGGCCTGGTCCGCGGGGATCACCCTGGTGATGGCCCCGATCGCGGTCGCCAAGTTCCGCAAGCGCACCTGATATTGACGGCTCGTCAGTTCTTGCGTTCGCGCCGCACGAGGGCGGTGGCCTGCTCCGCACCAAGGCCACCGCCCTCGGCGTACGCGGCCTCGTACGCGGCGGCGTCCAGCAGGGCGCGGGCGGTCCGCTCCGCGACGGCCCGCTGCTCCACCTGCACGGGCACCGAGAAGTGGCCCGCCGGGAGCAGCGCGTCGTGCGCGCCGATGAGCCGGGCCGCGTCCAGGCCGTTGCCGGTGCCGCCGAGCCCGGCGATCGCACAGGCCGCGGCGAGCAGGTGGATGGCGACCATCTCGGGCGCGACCATCCGCGACAGCGGCTCCTGGGCCCGCTCCAGCGAGGCCAGCGCCCCGGCCAGCCCCTCGCTGAAGCGGCCCTGCGCGTTGTCCAGCCAGGCCCGCACCCCCAGGACGAACCCCTCGAACAGCGCGAGGTTGGCGGAGCGGAACTCCTGGAGCATCAGCTCGACGTGCTCGCGCGCCTCCTCGTACCGGCCGGTGCGGCCCAGCCGGATGGCGAGGAAGAGCCGGGCCGCGGGCCGCGCCTCGAAGCCCGTCCGGCGCTCGTCCGCGAGGATCTCGCGCAGCATCGCCTCACCGCGCTCGGCCTCCCCCGTCTCCATCAGCACGGCGGCGAGCCTGGCTCGCAGCAGGGTCACCTGGGACTGGGCGCCGAGCTGCTCGGCGTACTGGAGCGCGGCGGTGAAGTCCTCGGCGGCCGGGCCGAATTGGCCCCGCTTCTCCCGTGCCTCGCCGCGCGCGCCCAGCGCCTCGGCCGCGCCCCAGGCGTCGCCGAGGCGGCGGAAGAGCAGGAGGCTGGCGTCGGCGTCGACGGTCGCGTCGGCGGCCCACTCGGCCCGGTTGGCCAGCACGTTGGCGCGCATCTGGAGGGCGGCGGCCAGCTCCCACTCGTAACCGAGCTCCTCGCAGGCCACCACGGTCGCGTCCAGCACCTCCTTCAGCCGGGCCACGTCGCCGGTGAGCACCACCGGGAAGAACCAGAGCGAGCCCGGCATCCGGCAGGTCTGCGGAAGACCCGGCCGATAGGCGGAGGCGATCAGACGGAGGCGTGCGAGCGCGGTCGGGCTGGTCCACAGGTCCAACTCGTGGTCCATGGAGGCCAGTTGGACGAGCCGCACCCCGCGCCGCGCTTCCTGGAGCACCTCGGGGTGCATGGGCGGCGGGCTGTCCGTGCAGCGGTCGTACACCGGGGGCGCGGGCGCCACGGGCGGCTCGAACGGGTCGGGTCCGAGCGCGGCCGCCTCCTGCGCCCAGTGCCGCGACTCGCCGCGCAGATCGCGCATCTGCCAGTACCAGACGAGGGCGTGCACCAGGCAGAGCGCCTCCTGCTCGTCGCGGAGCGCGACGGAGCGGCGCAGCGCGGTCCGCAGGTTCTCGTACTCCCGCTCCAGCGTGTCGATCGCGGCCCGCTGGCCGGGGCCGCGCAGCCGGGCGTCGGTGTGGCGGGCCAGTTCGCGGTAGTGCGTGAGGTGCCGTCGCTCGGCGCCGCTGCGGTCCCCGGCGTCGTCGAGGCGTTCGGCCGCGTACTCGGCGACGGTTTCGAGCAGCCGGTAGCGCATCTCGCCGGTGTCGTCGGGGGCGGCCACGACGAGCGACTTGTCGACAAGGGAGCCGAGGACGGCGGGCACGTCCCCGGCCGCGACGCGGGGGGCTCCGGCGCGCGGGCCCGCGTCGGAGCAGACCGCCTCGGCCGCCGCCAGGTCGCAGCCGCCCGCGAAGACGGCGAGGCGGCCGAGGACCGCGCGCTCGGGGGCCTCCAGCAGCTCCCAGGACCAGTCGACAACGGCCCGCAGGGTCTGCTGGCGCGGCAGTACGGTGCGGCTCCCGCTGGTGAGCAGGCGGAAGCGGTCGTCGAGCCGGTCGGCTATCTGACGCGGAGTCAGCATCCGCAGCCGGGCGGCGGCCAGTTCGATCGCCAGGGGCAGCCCGTCCAGGCGCCGGCAGATCTCGGCGGCGGCGGCCGCCGTCTCGTCATCGGAGTCGGTCCGGAAGCCGGGCCGGGCCGCCGCTCCCCGGTCGGCGAGCAGCCGCAGCGCGACCGGCGCGGGCAGCGGCTCGACGGGGCGCACCAACTCGCCCGGTACGCCCAGCGGTTCACGGCTGGTGGCGAGGACGGCCAGGCCCGGACAGCGGGCCAGCAGGTACTCGGCGAGTTCGGCGGCGGCGCCGATGACGTGCTCGCAGTTGTCGAGGAGCAGCAGCATGCGGCGCGGCCCGCAGTGTTCGGCGAGCCGGACCACGGGGTCGTCGGCGTGCCGGTCGCCGGCCCGCAGTTCCTCGGCGCCGGCCGAGTGCAGCACCGTCTTGCGGGCGCCCACGGCGGTGAGCACGGCGGCGGGCACCCCGGCCGGGTCGTCCACGGGCGCGAGTTCGGCCAGCCACACCCCGTCCGGCCACGCGGGCGCGGTGGCCTCGGCGGCCTCCTGCGAGAGCCGGGTCTTGCCCGCCCCGCCGGGCCCGAGCAGGGTGACAAGACGGGCGGTTTCGAGGTCGCCGCGGATGTGCGCGAGGTCGGCCTCACGGCCGACGAACGAGGTGAGGCGGGCCCGCAGGTTGCCGTTGGCCGGGGCGGCCGCGGGCGCGGGCGGGGCCACCGGGTTCAGCAACTCGGCGTGCAGGGAACGGAGTTCGGGCCCGGGGTCGGCGCCGAGTTCCCCGGCGAGGGTGGCGCGCACGCCCTCGTAAGCGGCGAGTGCCTCGGCGGGGCGGCCCGCCGCGCGCAGGGCCCGGATGCGCAGGGTGTGCAGCGGCTCGTCCAGCGGATGGGCCTCGCACAGCGCGGCGAGTTCGGCGAGCGTCTCGCCGGGCCGGCCGAGCGCGAGGGCGGCGGCGAGCCGGAGCCGGCGGGCATCCAGCCTGCGGGCCTCCCAGCGGGCCGCGAGCGCGCCGCGGTCGGGCAGGTCGGCGAGGGCGGGGCCGGCCCACAGCGCGAGTGCGTCGTCGAGCAGGGCCGCGGCCTTGGCCGGATCGCCCTCGTCCAGGGAGCGTGTTCCGTCGGCGGTGAGCCGCTCGAAGCGGTGCAGGTCGATGTCGTCGGACTCGGCGGCGAGCCCGTATCCGCCGCCCTCCGCCGAGAAGACCGCCTCGTGGCCGAGCACCCGCCGCAGCCGCCCCACCAGCGCCTGCAGCGCGCCCGTGGCGTCGGCGGGCGGTTCGCCGTCCCACACCCCGTCCACCAGGACACCCACCGGGGCGGCGCGGCCGGGCCGCAGCGCGAGCACCGTCACCAGCGCGCGCAGCCGAGCGCCGCCCAGCGCGACGGGGCTGCCGTCGGGGCGGAGGACCTGGGTAGTGCCGAGAATCCGGTAGCGCACGCCCCCCATTCTCAACGACGTGCGAGGCGGAGCCCTCCCGGCCCGGCCGAAGACGGTCTCTCCGGCGCGGAACTCCCGCCGCATCCCGAGTCGTTCGAGGCGGTAAGGGCGCGATCCGTGCGCTGAAGATCTTGCCCGGCACGGATTTCCGGCGCGCTCCCGGCCCCTGTACGGTCGGGCGCGACCCGCCGATCGTCCCCCGAGCCCCTGGAGCCCCTGGCATGGCCACCGCACACTCCCGCCACCCCGACCGGCGGATCAGTCCGGTCTTCCTCGGGATCGTCGCCGTGATGGCGGTCTCCGGGTGGGCGGTGTGGACGAGCTATGCCGCCTCCCGCGGCCTCGCCGTGTTCCTGTTCGTGACGGC
The DNA here is from genome assembly GCF_044764265.1 of Streptomyces sp. NPDC094147. Classification (NCBI taxonomy): domain Bacteria; kingdom Bacillati; phylum Actinomycetota; class Actinomycetes; order Kitasatosporales; family Streptomycetaceae; genus Streptomyces; species Streptomyces sp. NPDC094147. The sequence continues at coordinate 535,718 of NZ_JBIWHT010000001.1, forward strand.
CGCCTGGGTCGTCTCGCTGTGCCTGCACGAGTACGCGCACGCCCGCACCGCGCTGCACAGCGGGGACATCTCGGTCGGCGCCAAGGGCTATCTGACGCTCAACCCGATGAAGTACACCCACGCGCTGCTGTCGATCGTGCTGCCGGTGATCTTCGTGATCATGGGCGGCATCGGTCTGCCCGGCGGCGCCGTCTTCATCGAGCGGGGCCGGATCCGGGGCCGCTGGCGGCACAGCCTGGTCTCGGCGGCGGGCCCGCTCACCAACGTGCTGTTCGCGATCGTGTGCACCGCCCCGTTCTGGCTGCACGCGCTGGACGGGGTGCCCGCCGACTTCCGCAGCGCGCTGGCCTTCCTGGCGCTGCTCCAGGTGACGGCCGCGCTCCTGAACTTCCTGCCGGTGCCGGGCCTGGACGGCTACGGGATCGTCGAGCCGTGGCTGTCGTACGGGGTGCGGCGCCAGATAGAGCCGTTCGCGCCGTTCGGACTGCTCGCGGTGTTCGGGCTGCTCTGGATCCCCCAGATCAACCAGGAGTTCTTCCGCCTGGTCTACACGCTCCTGGACGGGCTCGGGGTGTCCGACCTGGACGCGGCCACCGGCCGCAGCCTCTACCAGTTCTGGCCGGACCTCTCGCTCACTCCGCCGCGCTAGCGAGCCGCCCCTTGCGCAGGTAGTACCACGTCATGTTGGACGAGAGCCCGGCCAGCAGCACCCAGATGATCCCGAGCCAGCTGCCCTGGACGAAGGAGACCACGGCCGCGGCGACGGCGAGGACACAGACGACGAGGGCGTACAGAGCGAGGCGGGGCATGGAGGTCGGCTCCTGTCGGGTACTTCGGCCACTTCGGCACTGATTCGCAACGGATGACGGTGAGTGCCGCCGGGCACTCACCGTCCAGTGTCCCCCATGCCCGGGGGCCGTCTACACGTCGGTGACGCGCAGCCCCGCGTGGGCCTTGTAGCGCCGGTTCACCGAGATCAGGTTGGCGACGAGCGACTCCACCTGGTGCGCGCCCCGCAGCCGCCCGGCGAAGACGCCGCGCATCCCGGGGATCCGGCCGGCCAGCGCCTGCACGAGGTCGGTGTCGGCGCGGGCCTCGCCGAGCACCATCACGTCCGTGTCGATCTCCTCGACCGACTCGTCCTGGAGCAGCACGGCCGACAGGTGGTGGAAGGCCGCGGTCACCCGGGACTCCGGCAGCAGCGCGGCGGCCTGCTGGGCCGCGCTGCCCTCCTCGGGCTTCAGCGCGTACGCGCCCTGCTTGTCGAAGCCGAGCGGGTTGACGCAGTCGATCACGAGCTTGCCCACGAGCTCGGTGCGCAGCGAGTCGAGGGTCTTGGCGTGCCCGTCCCACGGCACGGCCACGATCACGATGTCGCTGCGCCGCGCGCACTCGGCGTTGTCGGCGCCCTCGACGCCGAGGCCGAGTTCGTCCGCGGCGCTCTGCGCTCGCTCGGCGGCCCGCGAGCCGATGATCACCTTCTGGCCGGCCCGCGCGAGGCGGTAGGCGAGGCCGCGGCCCTGGTCGCCGGTGCCGCCGAGCACGCCGACCACGAGGCCGGAGACGTCCGGAAGGTCCCAGGGGTCCTTCGCGGCGGGCTTCGAAGCGTTCCCAGCATTGTCAGTGGAAGTCATGAGGGCGACCCTACTCGGCCGTAGCGGGGGCCTTCCTTCGGATGAGGAAGCTCCGTTCGGGCCCCGCAGCGCGCGGGATGCGGCAGGATGCCGGGCCATGGACGCCGTACGGGTCGCACTGCTGCGGGAAGTGCTCGCCGGGACGGAGTGGCTGCGGGCCACCCGCCGCTTCGCGGGCGTGCTGCGCTCCTCCGTCGTACCGCACGGCGGCGGGCTGCTCCTGGTCGGCACCGAGCGGTACGAGCCGTGGCATCTGGCCGCCCACCTCACCGACGAGGCGGCCTGGTCGGGGCTGCCCGAGCTGAGCCCGACCCTGGTGCGCCACCGCACCGAGCCGGGCGGGCCCCCGCACCTGTCGGTCGGGCTCGGCCGCCTGGCGGCGGCCCGGCGCGGCGAGACCCTGCTCGTGGTGGCGCCGGAGCGGCCCGCCGAGGGCCTGCTCGAACGCGTCCACGACGCGCGCCGGGCGGGCGCCACCCTCCTCGCCCTGGACGGCGGCGACCGGGAGGTGCGGGGCCTGGTCCACGAGTGCCTGACGGTGGCCCCGGACGCGGAGCTCGACCTGGACACCGTCCAGCACCTGGTCAGCGCCGCCGCCGGTGAGAACACCCTGCCGCCGCAGCGCGGCCCGCGCCGTTTTCGCGACCGCCTCGGCCGGCTGGCCGACCAGCTGACGGCCCCGCCGCCGGGGCGCTGGTAGCCGCTCGCGGCCGGGTCAGTCCGTTTCGCCCTGCGAGGACTTGTCGTGCCACTTCGGGTCGGTCTCCCACTCCAGGTTCCGCTCCTGCGCGCTCTCCATCGCGTGCGTGGCCTCCTCGCGGGTCGCATACGGCCCGAACCGGTCCTTGGCCGGGCACTCCGGGCCCTCCTCGACCTTGTGGTGGACCAGGCAGTAGTACCACTCGCCGGGCTTTCCGACCGTGCGCTTCTTGAACAGAGCCATGGGTGCCTCTTCCCTGGGACAGTGGGCCGTGGGCCTCAAGGCCATGCTGCCCCACACCCGCTCGATAGACTCGCCGGCATGTCTGGCCAGCCGAATGCGCAGTCCCTGCTCGTGCCCGGGGAGATCTCTCCGGCCCGTTCCGTCCCGGGTCATATCCGGCGTCCCGAGTACGTCGGGAAGCCGATGCCCACGCCGTACACCGGCCCCGAAGTGCAGACCGCCGAAACGATCGAGCTGATGCGGACCGCGGGCCGGATCGCGGCGCGGGCCATGGAGGAGGCGGCCAAGCTCATCGCGCCGGGGGTGACGACGGACGAACTCGACCGGGTCGCCCACGAGTTCATGTGCGACCACGGCGCCTACCCCTCGACGCTGGGCTACCGCGGCTTCCCCAAGTCGCTGTGCTCCTCGGTGAACGAGGTGATCTGCCACGGCATCCCCGACTCGACCGTCCTGAAGGACGGCGACATCGTGAACCTGGACGTCACCGCGTACATCGGCGGCGTGCACGGCGACAACAACGCCACCTACTTCTGCGGGGACGTCGACGAGGAGTCGAAGCTGCTCGTCGAGCGGACCCGGGAATCGCTGAACCGCGCCATCAAGGCGGTCCGGCCCGGCCGCCAGATCAACATCATCGGCCGGGTGATCGAGTCGTACGCGAAGCGCTTCGGCTACGGCGTCGTCCGGGACTTCACGGGCCACGGGATCAGCACGGCCTTCCACTCCGGCCTGATCGTGCCGCACTACGACGCCCCGCACGCGACCACCGTGATCAAGCCCGGCATGACCTTCACGATCGAGCCGATGCTCACCCTCGGCACCCACGAGTACGACATGTGGGAGGACGGCTGGACGGTCGTCACCAAGGACCGCAGGCGCACGGCCCAGTTCGAGCACACCCTGGTGGTCACGGAGACGGGCACGGAGATCCTCACCCTGCCGTAGTCCGCGCCGCTTTTTTCGAGCGCGTGTCCCGTCCGGGCCCAGCGGGTACGTTTTTACCGACAGGACGTCGGGAACCGGTTGACTTAGGTAAGCCTAAGTTGAGACGATTCCCGTGGTTCCCGCAATCGGTCCCCGGAGGCCCGCCTTGACCACGACCTCGACCACGCCGTTCTCCACCCTCATCCGCACTGCCTCGCACGAGCAGCACACGGAGGCGGAGACGACGACGTTCATGGGCGATCTGCTCGGGGGCCGGCTCGGTGTGACGGCGTACGCCCGCTACACCGAGCAGCTCTGGTTCGTGTACCGGGCCCTGGAGGAGGGCGCCCAGGCCCTCGCCCACGACCCGGTGGCGGGGCCGTTCATCCGGCCCGAGCTGATGCGCACCGCCGAACTGGAGCGGGACCTGGCCCACCTGCGCGGCGCGGGCTGGCGGCACACCGCCGCCCCGCTGCCCGCGACGGCCGCGTACGCGCGGCGCGTCGCCGAGTGCGCGCGGACCTGGCCCGCCGGATACGTGGCGCACCACTACACCCGCTACCTCGGCGACCTCTCGGGCGGCCAGATCATCCGCGACCGGGCGGAGAAGACCTGGGGCTTCGCGCGCAAGGGCGACGGCGTACGGTTCTACGTCTTCGAGCAGATCCCCAACCCGCCCGCGTTCAAGCGGAGTTACCGCGAGCTGCTCGACGCGGTGCGCGCGGACGACCTGGAGAAGCAGCGGATCGTGGACGAGTGCAAGCGCGCCTTCGCGCTGAACACGGCGGTGTTCCGGGAACTGGGCGAGGAGTTCCCGCTCAGCGCGTAGCGCGCCGGGTGAGGGTGGAGTGCATGCGCACCCGCCCGCCGATCTCGACGGTGCCGTCGGGGCCGGGGGCCGTCAGGAGCTGCGAGCCCCGCCCCTGGGTGATGTTGAGGGCCCGGCCGAGCTGCTGGGTGAGCAGCAGGGCGGCGGCTCCCGTCGCCTCGTCCTCGTCGACGCCGTCGCCGCGGCCGGGGAAGGCGCGCGCCCGCACCCGCCCGGCGGCCTCGTCCGCCCAGCCCCAGGCGTACACCCATTGCCCACCGAGGGCCCCTCCCGGCTCGGGCACCCCCAGCGCGTCGACCTCGGCGGCCGAGGCGTACTGCCGCAGGGTGCGCGGCGGGGCCCACTGCGCGCGGGCCGTGATCCAGGTGAACTCCCCGTCCTGGCGGGCGAGGATGTCGCCGACGGGCAGTTCGAGGACGTCCAGGTCGAGCAGCCAGGCCGTGCCGACGAGGGGATGGCCGGCGAACGGCAGCCGCAGCCCCGGGGTGTAGATGTCGACGGTGCCGCGCTCGGGGTCGTCCACGAACACGGTCTCGCTGAAGCCGAGTTGACGCGCCAGCTCCTGCCGGGCCGCCTCGCCGGGCACGGCCGCGCCCTCGCGCACCACACCGAGGGCGTTGCCGTGCCGCCCGTCGGGTCCGCAGAAGACGTTGAGCACGTCGATCAGTACGTCGAGTTCCGTCACGCAGGCATTGAAGCATCAGGGCGCCGGCGGCCGCGCCACAGGTCCCGGGCCGCCGGGCGGGCTCCGGTGAGAGTTGAATCACCCACCCCATGGACTTGAGTGAGGTAAGGCTCGGTTAAGTTAGGTCAGCCTCAGTAGAGGCGCCGACCCTGACCCAGCGTGGAGCCCCGCATGCGACCCGTCCGTACCTCCGTAGTCACCGCCGCCGCTGCCGTGGCGGCCCTGACCGCCGTCACGGGCTGCGCCGACAAGAGCGACACCAAGGCCGGCGGCGCCGGTGACACGGTCCGGGTGACCGCCACCGACGACTCCTGCGAGCTGTCGAAGACCGAGTTCCCGGCCGGACACATCACGTTCGACATCGCGAACAAGGGCTCCAAGGTCACCGAGGTCTACCTCCTCTTCCCCGACGACCGCATCGTCGCCGAGCGCGAGAACATCGGCCCCGGCCTCAAGCAGCAGCTCACCGCCGAGGTCAAGGCCGGCTCCTACGAGGTCGCCTGCAAGCCCGGCATGAAGGGCGACGGCATCCGCCAGAAGGTCACCGTCACCGGCGCCGCCGCGGCCAAGCGCAACCCGCAGCTGGACACGGCGGTCGCCGAGTACCGCAAGTACGCGCAGGAGCAGGCCGACGAGACGCTGCCCAAGGTCAAGGTCTTCACCGACGCGGTACGGGCCGGCGATCTGGACGCCGCGAAGAAGGCGTTCGCCCCCTCGCGCCTGGGCTGGGAGCGCACCGAGCCGGTCGCCGAGTCCTTCGGCGACATCGACCCGAAGACCGACACCCGCGAGGACGGCCTGGAGAAGGGCCAGAAGTGGACCGGCTGGCACCGCCTGGAGAAGGCGCTGTGGGTCGACAACAGGATCGGCCAGGACGAGAAGGACCTCGCCACCGAGCTGGACAAGGACCTGGCCGACTGGCAGAAGCGGGTCGGCACCGCCGAGATCACCCCGACCTCGATGGCCAACGGCGCCAAGGAACTCCTGGACGAGGTCGCCACCGGGAAGATCACCGGTGAGGAGGACCGCTACAGCCACACCGACCTGTCCGACTTCAAGGGCAACGTCGAGGGCGCCCAGAAGGCGTACGAGCTGCTCAAGCCGGTCGCCACGAAGAACGACCCGTCGCTCGCCACCGAGCTGGACAAGCAGTTCGCGGCCCTGAACACGCTGCTCGACAAGTACCGCACCGACAAGAACTCCTACGACTTCATCGCGTACGACAAGGTCGGCCAGAGCGACCGCAAGCAGCTCTCCGACACGGTGAACGCGCTCGCCGAGCCGCTGTCGAAGCTCGCCGCCGCCGTCACGAAGTAGCGCCCGGAGCCAGGAGGAGATCCGTCATGAGCGACACGACCGAGGTCACCGGACCCGGCAGGTCACCGTCCCGCCGGGCACTGCTCGGCTGGGGCGGCGCGGGCCTCGCGCTCGGCGCGGCCGCGGCCGGCGGCGCCGTCGCCGCCGTGAAGGCGAACGGCGGTGCCGCCGCGCCGGCCGCCGACACCGGTGCCGCGGTGCCCTTCCACGGCGCCCACCAGGCCGGCATCGCCACCGCCGTCCAGGACCGGCTGCACTTCGCCTCGTTCGACGTGACGACGAAGGACCGCGCCGAACTCGTCCAGCTCCTCAGGGACTGGACGGCCGCGGCCGCCGCGATGACCGAAGGCAAGACGGTCGGCGAGGGCGCCTACGGCGGTCTCGCCGAGGCGCCGCCGGACGACACCGGCGAGGCGCTCGGCCTCAAGCCGTCCCGGCTGACCCTGACCTTCGGCGTCGGCCCCTCCCTCTTCGCCAAGGACCGCTTCGGCCTTGAGGCCAGGCGGCCCGAGGCGCTGGTCGACATCGAGCAGTTCCCCAAGGACAACCTCGACCCGGCGCGCAGCGGCGGCGACCTGTGCGTGCAGGCCTGCGCGGACGACCCGCAGGTCGCGGTGCACGCGATCCGCAATCTGGCCCGCATCGGCATGGGCAAGGTCGCGATCCGCTGGTCGCAGCTCGGCTTCGGCAAGACGTCCTCGACCACGCCGGACGCGCAGACCCCGCGCAACATGATGGGCTTCAAGGACGGCACCCGGAACGTCTCGGGCACCGACGCCAAGGCCCTCGACCAGCACGTCTGGGTCGGCGAGAAGGACGGCAGCGACTGGATGACCGGCGGCTCCTACCTGGTGGCCCGCCGCATCCGGATGCACATCGAGACCTGGGACCGCACCTCGCTCCAGGAGCAGGAGGACGTCTTCGGCCGCGACAAGGGCGAGGGCGCCCCTGTCGGCAAGGCCAAGGAGCGCGACGAGCCTTTCCTGAAGGCGATGAAGCCGACCGCGCACGTCCGGCTCGCCCACCCCGACACCAACAACGGGGCGACGATCCTGCGCCGCGGCTACTCCTTCACGGACGGCACGGACGGCCTCGGCCGCCTGGACGCGGGCCTGTTCTTCCTGGCGTACCAGCGCGACGTGCGCAAGGCCTTCCTGCCGATCCAGCGGAGCCTGGCCAAGAACGACGCACTCAACGAATACATCCAGCACGTGGGTTCGGCGATTTTCGCGATCCCGCCGGGCGTCCGCGACAAGGGCGACTGGTGGGGCCGGGGACTCTTCGGCTGAGAGGACGACATGTTCGCCAACTATCTGATCGGCCTGCGCGAGGGTCTGGAGGCCAGCCTGGTCGTCTGCATCCTGGTCGCGTACCTGGTGAAGACCGGGCGGCGCGACGCCCTGCGGCCGGTGTGGACCGGCATCGCGGTCGCCGTGACCGTGGCCTTCGGTTTCGGCGCCGGGCTCGAATTCGGCTCGCAGGAAATGACGTTCAAGGCCCAGGAGGCGCTCGGCGGATCGCTGTCGATCATCGCCGTGGCCCTGGTCACCTGGATGGTGTTCTGGATGCGGCGCACCGCGCGGCACCTGAGGACCGAGCTCCAGGGCAAGCTCGACTCGGCACTGCGGATGGGCACCGGCGCGCTGGTGGCGACCGCGTTCCTCGCGGTCGGCCGGGAGGGATTGGAGACCGCGCTGTTCGTGTGGACCTCGGTGCACGCGGCCGGTTCCGAGAACGGCACCTTCCAGCCGATGACCGGCGCCCTGCTGGGCCTGGCCACCGCGGTGTGCCTGGGCTGGCTGTTCTACCGCGGCGCCTTGAAGATCAACCTGGCGAAGTTCTTCACGTGGACCGGCGGCATGCTGGTGGTCGTCGCGGCGGGCGTCCTCGCGTACGGCGTGCACGACCTCCAGGAGGCCGACTTCGTCGCCGGCATCAACAACAAGGCCTTCGACATCAGTTCGGCGATCCCGCCGGACAGCTGGTACGGCACCCTCCTCAAGGGCGTCCTCAACTTCCAGCCCGACCCGACCGTCGTCCAGGTCGTGGTGTGGGCGCTGTACCTGATCCCCACGCTCGCGCTCTTCTTCGCCCCGGTAGGGTTCCGGAAGTCCATGGGGGTTACGAGGGTCGAGGGGCAGAAGGCGGTTCATGAGACGGGTGAGTCGGCTGGTGGCGGGGCTCGCGACGGCGACCGTACTGACGGTGACCGCGAGCGGCTGCGTGACGGTGCACGGGGAGCGGGAACTCGTACCCTCGGCGACGAAGGCTGAGGCCGCCAAGGCGCTCACCGACTTCACCGACGCCTACAACAAGGCCGACAAGGCCTACGACCCGGCCCTGGACGCGGGCCGGGTCACCGGCGCACTCGGCGCCACCAACCAGGCGGGCCTCAGGTCGCGCCATGTGACCAACCCCGGCGGCAACACCCAGCACGTGGATCTGGCGCTGGCGGACGCCAAGTTCACGATCCCCAGGCAGGCGGGCTGGCCGCGCTGGTTCGTCGCCGACACCGACCCCAGCCGGGGCCGGGACAACAAGGGCCCGAACGCCACCCGCTGGCTGCTGCTCTTCATACGCGGCGGCCCCGATCAGGTGTGGAAGGCCGCCTGTCTGTCGGTCCTGGGCACCGCGGACGTACCCGTCTTCAAGACGGACAAGGGCGGCTGGGCGGAGCCGGTGAGCCCCGACGACCCCTCGCTCGCGCTGGCTCCGAAGGACGTGAGCGCGGACTACGCCTCGTACCTCCAGGACGGGAAGCCGCCGGTGTTCGCGGACGGCGAGAACACCAGCGGCTGGCGGGAGACGCGCCGCAAGAACGCGGTACGGTCCGGCCGGATCACCCAGTTCATCGACCAGCCCCTGACGGACGGCGACTTCGCCCCGCTGGGCCTGCGCACCGCGGACAACCGCGCGCTGGTCTTCTTCTCGACCCGCCATTTCGAGCGCCAGACCGCGGCGAAGGGCGTGCGCCTGGACATCAGCCCGGACGAGAAGGCCCTGCTGACCGGCGAGGTCAAAACCTCCCTGACCAGGGAGTGGATCTCCAACGAACTGGCCCTGATCCCGGCGCAGGGGCGCGTGGTGGTGGCGAACCGGGTGCAGGGGTTGGTCTCGACGAAGGGCGAGTGAGACGGCGGCCGGGCTTCGCCCCCGATTACGCCCAGCCGCCCGCGGCCGCTCGGGGGCCCGGGGCGCAGCCCCGAAGGGGGTCGAGGGGCGCAGCCCCGAAGGGGGTCGAGGGGCGCAGCCCCCGAGGGGTCCGGGGCGCGGAGCCCCGGTAGACAAGGGGCTAGCGCCCCAAGGGCCACGCCACGGCGTGCGAGCCGGCCTCGCCCGCGTACCGCGCGCACGCGTCGGTCAGCGCTTCGAGCAGCGTCAGCGGATCCGGAAGCGCATGCTCCGGCCCCCGCACCCAGGCGACCTCAAGCTCCCCCGGCAGCCGCGCCGGCGGCACGAGCACATAGCTCCCCCGGCAGTGCCACCGCAGCCCCGGATGCTCGTCCATCGTCTCGGGGTGGCAGTCGAGCTCGCAGGGCCACCATTCGTCCTCGTCCTCGGGCGTACCCCGGGTCGCGGTGAAGAACAGCATGCGCCCGTGGTCCCCGTCGCCGCCGGACTCCGCGACGGGCCCGACGTCGACCCCCTCGGACAGGAGCCGGGCGAGCGCCTCGCGGCCCGCTTCGAGCGGCACGTCGAGCACGTCGTGGACCATGCCGGTCGCGGTGATGAAGTTGGCCTCGGGCTGACCCAGCGCCCAGCGCTCGATCTGCGCGCGGTCGGTGGTCGACTGGGTCTGCCAGGCGAAGGAGACGGGGTGGCGGGCGGGCGTGGGACATCCCACGCGCTCGCAGGAACACCGGAAGCCGACGGGGTACGCGGCGGGCGCCAGCGGCAGCTCGGCGGCGGCCACAGCCAGGAGCAGCCCGAGCCGGCCCTCGTCCGCGCCCGGAGCGTCCTTGGGCCGCCTGCGCAGCCAGCGGGACAGTTTGCTCTCCTCGCCGCGGGAACGGCCGAACTCAGCGCCCATCTATCCCCTCACCTCACCGTTGACCCCAACGGACTCGTCCACGATGAACATGGTCCCACCATCCTGCTCCCCGGGTGACCGCACTGGACAACCGGGGTGTGTGACATGACCTGCCCGTGACCAACGGGCGGCTGCCGGATGATCGGCGCGGGGCGATTCCGCGCAGCTGTCCGGGCCGCGGTCCGGGCGTCCCCATGGACCCCCTGGGACAGGAGCGCGAGCTGCTGCGGAAGCCGAAGCAGGGGCGGATGGCACCGCACGAGCAGTGAACGCGCGGATGAACCGGATGGGCCAGCTGAAAAACACCCGGACGGTTCACTGCGCGGGCGCCCGGCACGGCGGACCATGGGCTGCACGGGGCTGCGCGCTCGTGCGGCCCAAGTCGCCCGTGAGGAGCCCTCATTGCCTCGTAACGCCCGTGACCTCCGCACCCCGAGAACCGCCCGACCCCGGCGCTATCTGATGTGCCCACCGGCACACTTCAAGGTCACGTACTCCATCAATCCCTGGATGGACCCCGCGAAACCGATCGACCTGCCGCTGGCCCTGGCCCAGTGGGAGGACCTGCGCGACCGGTACCGGTCGTTCGGCCACACCGTCGAACTGCTCGAACCCCGCCCCGACCTGCCCGACATGGTCTTCGCCGCCAACGGAGCCACCGTGATCGACGGCCGGGTGCTCGGCGCCCGCTTCGCGCATCCGGAACGCGCGGCGGAGGCCGAGGCCCACCTCGACTGGTTTCGTACGCACGGCTTCACCACCGTCCACGAGCCGTCCCACATCAACGAGGGCGAGGGCGACTTCGCCGTCACGGCCTCGTATCTGCTCGCCGGGCGCGGCTTCCGGTCGAGCCCGCTCTCGCACGACGAGGCCCAGGAGTTCTTCGGCCGCCCGGTGATCGGCCTCGACCTGGTCGACCCGCGCTACTACCACCTGGACACGGCCCTCTGCGTCCTCGACGACACGGCCGACGAGATCATGTACTACCCGCCGGCCTTCTCCCCCGGCAGCCGGGCCGTGCTGTCCAGGATGTTCCCGGGCGCCCTGATCGCCGAGGAGCCGGACGCGGCGGCACTCGGGCTCAACGCGGTGAGCGACGGCCACCACGTCCTGCTCCCCCAGGCCGCGGTCGGCCTCTTCGACCCGCTGCGCGCACGCGGTTACGAGCCGGTCGCCATGGACCTGGGCGAGCTGCTCAAGGGCGGCGGCAGCGTGAAGTGCTGCACCCAGGAACTGCGCCCCTGACTACGGGGCCGGCTCTGCGGGGTGGGGCGGCCAGGAGTCGCCCCACTCGGCATCCCGGGCCGCGCGGTACAGAGCGCCATGGCGCTTGGTGACCGTCTCGCGGCGCAGCTGCTCCTCGGCGGTGCACAGATCGAGCAGCACCTGCCCCTTGCGGATCTGGGGCCGGCGGGTGACCCGAGCCGGGGCGGGTTCCGGCGTGAACCGGGTCGCGGCGACGTAGCTGAACTTCTCGTCCTCGTACGCCAGCGAACCGCCCTTGACCTGGCGGTGCAGGGAGGAGCGGCTGACCCGGGCCGAGAAGTGGCACCAGTCGGTGCCGGGCTCGATGGGGCAGGCGGCGCTGTGCGGGCAGGGCGCCGCGATGCGCAGACCGGCCGCGATCAGCCGGTCCCGGGCCTCGATGATCCGGGCGTAGCCGTCGGGGGTGCCGGGCTCCACGATGACGACGGCGCCGGTGGCGGCGCGGGCGGCGGCGTCCACGAGGGAGCGGCGGTCGTCGGGGGTGAGCTCGTTCAGGACGTAGGAGACGGTGATGAGGCCGGCGCTGTCCAGGGTGAGCGCCGAGCCGATGCGGGCGCGTTCCCAGCGGACGGCGCGCAGCCCGAGGAGCCCGGAGGCCTGGGCGAGTTCGCGGCCGACGGCGAGCGCGGGCTCCGCCCAGTCCAGGACGGTGGTGGCGACGCCTTCGTCCTGCCAGGCCTCGGCGACCGCCCAGCTGGCGGCGCCGGTGCCGCCGCCGATGTCGGTGTGCGTCGTGGGCGTCCACTCCCCGGTGGCGTCCCGGAACGCGCCGAGCGCGGAGCGCACCGCCTCGAAGGTGGCGGGCATCCGGTACGCGGCGTAGGCGGCGACGTCGGAGCGGTCCCGCAGCACCGGGGCGTGGGTGGGGACGACGCCCCGGTAGTGGCCGATCAGCCGGTCGACGGCGCCCGCGGCCTGCGAGGGCGGCAGTCCGTCGAGCAGTCCGGCCAGGGCCGAGCGCAGGACTTCCGGGAAGGGGAGGGAGTGGTTCACCGGGGGAGTCTACTTTTGCGGCGCCGCGGGAGCGGCCGCCGAGGTGAGGGGCCCGGCGTTGAGCTGCCAGGGCCGGCACAGCAGCAGGAAGCAGAGCAGGGCCGCGACGGCCGCGGCGAGCTGGACGACCGCCATGGGCACGGCGGTCGCCTCGCCCGCGATGCCGACCAGCGGGGAGGCGATCGCGCCGATCAGGAAGGAGGAGGTGCCGAGCAGGGCGGACCCGGCTCCGGCGGCGTTCGGGGTGCGCATCAGGGCCTGGGCGTTAGTGTTCGGCATGGCGAGCCCCATCGCCGACATCAGGACGAACAGTCCGGCCGCGATCGGCGCCAGACCGACGTGACCGAACACTCCGGAGGTCATGAGGAGCAGCGCCGTCGCCGCCAGGGTGATGACGGCGAGGCCGAAGCCGAGCGCCTTGTCCAGGCTGACCCGGCCGATGAGGAGCTTGCCGTTGATCTGGCCGACGACGACCAGGCCGACGGAGTTCAGACCGAACAGCAGGGAGAAGGTCTGCGGGGAGGCGCCGTAGATCTCCTGCACCACGAACGGGGAGGCCGAGATGTAGGCGAACAGCGCGGCGAAGGCCAGACCGCCCGCGAGCATGTAGCCGGTGAAGACCCGGTCCCTGAGCAGGCCGCCCATGGTCCGCAGGGCCTCGCCGACACCGCCCGGGTGCCGCCGGTCCACCGGCAGCGTCTCGTGCAGCCACTTCCAGACCACGGCGGTCAGGAGGACACCGATCACGGTCAGTACGGCGAAGACGCCCCGCCAGTCGGTCAGGCGCAGCACCTGTCCGCCGATCAGCGGCGCCACCACGGGTGCGACGCCGGAGATGAGCATCAGGGTGGAGAAGAAGCGGGCCATCTCGACACCGTCGTACAGATCACGCACCACGGCGCGGGCGATCACGATGCCCGCGGCCCCGGCCAGGCCCTGCAACAGGCGGAAGGCGACGAGGAGTTCGGCGTTCGGGGCGAAGGCGCAGACCGCGGTGGCGACGACGTAGACGACCATGCCGATGAGCAGGGGGCGGCGGCGTCCCCACTTGTCGCTCATGGGCCCGACGACGAGCTGGCCGAGCGCCATGCCGGCGAGGCAGGCGGTGAGGGTGAGCTGGACGGTCGCGGCGGGCGAGCGCAGCGCTTCGGTGACCTCGGGCAGTGCCGGGAGGTACATGTCCATGGAGAGCGGGGGAAGTGCGGTGAGCCCGCCGAGCACCAGCGTCACCAGGAGACCGGTGCGGCGGACCGCGGCCGTGGCGCCACCGGGGGCGCCCCCGGTGGCGGCTCTCGTCGATATGCGGCCCTGGGTGTCCTGGCCCCCGCGCTCCGGCATTGGTTTCTCTCCTGAAAGTTGAATCGAATAACCATGCTCTCAGCCCGCCCCGGCTGGTGGGGTCCTTCGGGGCGGACGGGAAAGGAGGGACGGGTCACACCGGCAGGGCTGCGGCACACCGGCACGCGGCTCCCACATGGCGGACGGGCGGCTTCGCGGGGACGTCGCTCCCGTACGCTCCGGGCCCATGGACATCACCTCGCAGAAGTCTGCCGTCGTGACCGGTGCCGGGTCCGGCATCGGCCGCTCCGTGGCGCTGGTCCTGGCCGGCGCGGGCTGGGCGGTGACCCTGGCCGGGCGCCGCGCCGAGGCCCTGGAGGAGACCGCGGCGCTGGCGGGGCCGGACGCCGAGGTGCTGTGCGTCCGTACGGATGTGACCTCGCCGCAGGAGGTCGGCGCGCTGTTCGGCGCGGCGCGGGCGGCGCACGGGCGGGTGGACCTGCTGTTCAACAACGCGGGGACGTTCGGGCCCGGCGGGGTGCCCGTCGAGGACCTGTCGTACGAGGCGTGGCGCGCGGTGGTCGACGTGAATCTGAACGGCGCGTTCCTGTGCGCGCAGGCGGCGTTCCGGGCGATGAAGGAGCAGTCTCCGCAGGGCGGGCGGATCATCAACAACGGGTCGATCTCGGCGCACGCGCCCCGGCCGAACTCGGTGGCCTACACGGCGACGAAGCACGCCATGACCGGGCTGACCAAGTCGCTGTCCCTGGACGGGCGGCCGTACCGGATCGCCGTCGGGCAGATCGACATCGGCAACGCGGCGACGGAGATGACGCAGCGCATGCAGACCGGGATCCCGCAGGCCAACGGGGAGTTGGCGGTGGAGCCGGTGATGGATGCGCGGGACGTGGCGCGGACGGTGCTGCACATGGCGGAGCTGCCGCTGGAGGCGAACATCCAGTTCGCCACCGTCCTCGCCACGACGATGCCCTACATCGGCCGCGGCTGAGCCCGCCGCCCCCCGGCCCGCGCAGCCTGGAGGGTCAGGCCTGCCCGGTCTCAAAGCGGCTGACCTTCCCGGCGTCGACGGTGAAGCGCCAGGCGGTACGCATCTCGCCCCAGGTGTCGTTGCGGTAGTTGGCGACCAGGCCGAGCCCGTCGTGCGTCTGCTTCTCGATGTCCATGTGCCCGCCCGAGGAGAAGATCTCGCGCTCGGTCCAGTCGGAGACGTCACGGTCCGAACCGTCGTCGGACATGGTGGCGCCGGGCGTGAGAGCGGCGGCGAAGGCCTGGCGGTCACCGGCGTTGAGCGCACCGACGAAGGCGCGCACGGCCGGGTCGGTCAGCTTGTCGAGGGCAATGGTCACGATCTCTCCTGGTCGGTGCGGAACGATGCATCCCCAGGACACCCCAGCCCGGCGCCCCCCGCCACTCGTGTTCTGCCGAGTGATGACACCGTGGGCGCATGGACGACTCCACCTGGAACTCCCCCTGGCCCACCGTCGCCGCCCTGCACGCCTGGCTGACCGAGCGGAGCCCCGTACCGCCCGAGCAGCAGACGCTGCTGCGGATGCTGAAGCTGTCGGAGGAGGTGGGCGAGGTCGCCGAGGCGGTCATCGGCGCCACCGGCCAGAACCCCCGCAAGGGCGTCTCGCACAGCTGGCAGGACGTCCAGTCCGAACTGTGCGACGTCATCGTCACCGCGATGGTCGCCCTGACCACCCTCACCCCGGACGCGGCCCGCGTCTTCGACACCCATCTGAAGGGGGTCGCCGCGCGCTCGCTCGGTACCGATTAGGGGGTGTCCGGTGGATCAGGGTCGGACAGGGCGCGGCTGGTCGCGCGGTTCCCCCGCGCCCCTTCAGCACCGGACTTCCGCGAGACCGCTCAGCCCACCGGCAGCCGCAAGGTCGTGACGGCGCCGCCGGTCGGGGCGTTGGCGAAGCGCAGGGCGATGCCGAGCACCTCCGCCTGGCCCACGGCGATCGTGAGGCCCAGGCCGTGGCCCCTGCCGCGGCCGGGGTCGCCGGTGCGGAAGCGCTGGGGGCCGCGGTCGATGAGTTCGGCCGGGTAGCCGGGCCCGTGGTCGCGGACCTCGATGACCGGGCCGTCCACCGTGACGCTCACCGGGGGCGCGCCGTGCCGGTGGGCGTTGACGACGAGGTTGGCGACGATCCGGTCCAGGCGGCGCCGGTCGGTGCGCACGGTGGCATCGCGTACGACGCGGACCTCGCAGGGCAGTGCCGTGGCGCGGACCGCGCGTTCGGCGAGCGGGCCCAACTCGTGCTCGGCCAGCTCCGGTTGCTCGGCGCCCGCGTCGAGGCGGGAGATCTCCAGGAGGTCCTCGGTGAGGGTGTGCAGCGCGTTGAGCCGGTCGTTGATCATCTCCTTGGGGCGGCCCTCGGGCAGCAGCCCGGCGGCGGCCAGCATCCCGGTGAGCGGGGTGCGCAGTTCATGGGCGACGTCGGCGGTGAAGCGCTTCTCGGACTCCAGGCGGCGTTGCAGCGACGCGGCCATCGAGTCCAGGGCGACGGCGACGGCCGTCACCGCGTCGCGTTCGGCGCCCTTGCCGCCGGGCGGGATGCCGGTGCGCACATCGAGGTCGCCGTCGGTGATCCGCCGTGCGACCGTGGCCGTATGGCGGAGCCGGCGGCTGATCCGCCCGGCGAAGTAGGTGCCGGCCAGCGTGACGCTGCCCGCCGCCAGCAGCGCGGAGCCGAGGATCGCGGTGTCCATCTGGCGCAGGTGGTCACGGGTGCTCCCGTACGGAATGGTCAGCGCGAGCACATGCCCGCCGGCCGGGGCCGCCGCCCACATGACCGCCTCGCCGCCCTGCTCGCCGACCATCATTCCGCGCTCACCCCCGACCGCCAACTTCCTTAGTGCATCGGGGAGTTCGGCCGGGTCGAGCGTGGCGGCGTGCCCGTCGGTGGTCTCGGTGCCGTACGCGTAATGCTTGATCGCGGCGTCCAGGTCCTGCCGCGCCTCCTTGCGGACCTCGTCCACCCGCTGCCGGGTCAGCACGTTGTGCACGAGGACGCCGAGGATCGCTGCGACGGCGCAGGCCACCCCGGCGACGGTGAGCACGATCTTGCAGCGCAGGCCGTACGTCCAGCCCGGCCGCAGCCGCTCGCGCCAGGCCGTCACGAGGGGCCGCCCGGTGCGGGCGACGCCGTGGCGCAGGGGATGCCGGAGGTCTGCTTGAGTGCGCGGCAGGTGTCGAGCTTGAGCTCGCTGAGGGCCATCATCCTGCCGTCCCAGGCGTAGTGCGAGACGTACACGAACTTGTCGTTCGAGGTGGGTTCGCGGATCGCGAGGTGTCCGGCGGCGAGTTCGACGCCTTCGAGGATCGCGCGGCGCGAGAGCACTCTGGTGACGACGGAGTCCACGACGTGGTAGACGCGCAGCTCGCTGGCCCTGCCGTCGATGTCGACGGCGGTGATCAGTTCGGCGCGGCCGTCGCCGGTCAGATCGCGCAGGACCGGTTCGCGCATCGGGCAGTCGGCGGCCCGTACGCAGCGGGCCACCCGGTCGGCGGCCCTGCGGTCCACCAGCCAGCCGTTGCCCCGGTCCTCGCGTTCGGCGGCGGCGAGGTCCGCCTTGACCACGGCGAGCGGGTCGGCGTCCCGCATGTCGCCGGAGGGCACCTTGGGCACGCCGGGCACGGCGAAGGGCCGGCCGCGCTGCTGCTCGGGGCCGGGCGGGGAGGGCAGGGTCTGCGGCCACAGGGGCTCCGGCGGGGAGACGCTCGCCGCCACTCCGTCGCGGTGCAGCCCCTCCACGTCCGCGCAGCCCGTCAGTACGGCGACGAGGCAGGCGGCCAGGACGGGCCACCGCGCCCGGCGGCGGACGGCGCCCGCGCCGGGGTGCTCAGCCAAGCTGTCCGAGCATGCCGGCGACCGAGTTGATCGCGGTGTGCAGCGTGGGGGCCACCGCCGTGTCGGCGAGGTAGAACCCGAACCCGGCGCAGACGAGCGCGTGCGAGAGCTTGGTGCCGCCTTTGTGGCAGAGGAAGAATGCGGCGGCCGCGAGGGCGGCCATCACGGGAAAGTGCAGGGAAGGCACTGGCGATTCACCTCGTGTTCCCCGAGCCGGAGTGTGCGGCGCCCCCGGGGGCCCCGCCGCCTCCTCGGACGGGCGGGCTCCCGGTTCGGTGCCGCAGATCACGCTACGACCGCCGCCCGCGGTCCGCCACACGGGCGATGACCGTACGGTCACGTGCGGTGAAAACCGCAGGTGGCTCGGGGGTACCAGTGACGACTCAGGGCGTGAGCCGCGCCGTGAAGCTGAACCGGTCGCCGCGGAAGAGC
Organism: Streptomyces sp. NPDC094147; assembly: GCF_044764265.1. Lineage (NCBI taxonomy): Bacteria > Bacillati > Actinomycetota > Actinomycetes > Kitasatosporales > Streptomycetaceae > Streptomyces > Streptomyces sp. NPDC094147. The sequence goes on from NZ_JBIWHT010000001.1 coordinate 553,930, forward strand.
GAGCGGACGCACTCGACGGGAATGCCGTGCGCGTCCTTGGTGACGCGGTTCATGAGCAGCATCGGCAGCGCGGGGCTGGTGCCGATCAGCCGCGCCTCACGCGGGGAAGCCAGCACCGTCTCGATGCGCTCGTCGGCCTCGGCGAGCAGCACGCCGGTCGCGGTGAGGTACCGGTAGAGGGACGTGGCGGGGTCGAACTCGGCCAGCAGGGCGGGGAACCGGCCCACCGGCAGATGGGTGCGTTCCAGGCCGACGCGTACGCCGTCCGCGAGCAGCAGCCGCTCGATGCGCAGGACGGCGGAGCCCGGCTCGATGGCGAGCGCGACGGCCACCAAGTCGTCGGCCGGTGTCTCTTCGAAGGCGACGACCTGGCGGCCCGGTTCGAGGCCCTGCTGGCGAACTCCCTCGGTGTAGCTGGCCAGTTGGAGCGGCTGCACCAGTTTGGGTCCGGCGACGACGGTGGAGCGTCCGCGCCTCTCCACCCGCCCTTCGAGGCGCAGTTCCCTGATGGCCTGGCGGACGGTGGTGCGCGAGACGGCGAACCGCTGCGCGAGCTCTCGTTCGGTGGGCAGGACCGCGCCTTCCCCCAGCCCGCCGAGCAGGGCCGAGACCCGCATCTTCACCTGGAAGTACTTGGGCAGGCCGCCTGCTTCGTCCACCCGGCCGAGCCTAGTCGACGCGCTGGGAGCCGCCGTTCGCCTGCTCGTCGTCTGCCGAGCAACTCGCCGTTCACCGGGCGCCGTTCACCGCGACCACCCTTACCGTGTTTGGGCTAGCCCAATTGCTCGGACAGCGTGTCCCCCATCGCGTCAGGAGAGAGCAATGCATCTGCGCACCCCCCGCTCGGCGACGAGAACCCGGCTTCTGCGGAGCCGGGTTCTCGTTCTGTCGACCGTGCTGCTCGGCGTCGCGGGCTTCGCCCCGGCCACCGCATCGGCGTACGCCGGGCAGGCCGCCGCCCCCTCGGCCCCGAACCGCACCGCTGCCGCCCCGGCCACCAGCGGCAACCTGCTGGTCGACCCGGGCGGCGAGTCGGCCGCCATCTGCTCGCCCAACGGGCTCGACGGCATGACCGTGCCCGGCTGGACCATCACCCGCGGCGAGCCGAACGTGGTCTGCTACGGAGCGGCCGGCGGCTACCCCACCGCGAGCACCCCCGGATCACCCACCCGCGGCAAGGGGTTCTTCGCCGGCGGAGCGACCGGCGATTCCGCACTGAGCCAGGACGTCGACGTCTCCTCGGCCGCGTCGGAGATCGACGCGGGCTCGGTCGGCTACAACCTGTCCGGCTGGCTGGGCGGTTACGCCTCGCAGAACGACCGCGTCGCGCTGAGCGGCACCTTCCTCGACAGCAGCGGCAACGCCCTCGGCAGCACCACCCTCGGCCCGGTGACCAACACCGACCGCGGCAACAGCACCGAGTTCCTGCAGAAGACCGGTACCGGCACCCTGCCCGTCGGCACCCGCTCCATCAAGGTCGCCCTCGCCTTCACCTGGTCCGCGGGCAGCACCACCGACGGCTACGCCGACGACCTCTCCCTCACCCTGTCCGCGGCCGTGCCGACCCCCGCCCTGACCGCGCCGCCGTCCTCCGTGCCCGGGTACGACCACGTCTTCGTGGTGTACATGGAGAACGAGAACTACGAGAACATCATCGGCAACACCGCGCAGGCCCCGTACATCAACAGCCTCGCGAGCGCGAACTCGGTGCTGTCCCAGTCGTACGCCACGACGCACCCCAGCGACCCGAACTATGTGGCGCTGGCCGCGGGCGGCCTGTACGGGCTGACCGACAACTCGATCACGACCACGACGATCGACGCCCCCCACCTGGGCACCAGCGTCGAGGCCGCCGGCAAGACCTGGAAGGCCTACGTCCAGAACATGCCGAGCAACTGCTACCCGCAGGACAGCGGCAACTACTCGCCCGACGACACGCCGTTCTACTACTTCAAGGACATGAAGACGGACAACGCCTACTGCCAGGCGCACTCGCAGCCGCAGACCAGCATGGTCGACGACCTCAAGTCCGCCGACACCACGCCGAACTTCGTGTGGTTCGCCGCGGACGGCTGCAACGACATGGAGGGCTGCGGGATCACCGCGGGTGACAACTACCTGAAGGAGACCCTGCCGACGATCTTCAACTCGCCGGCCTGGACCCAGCAGCGCTCCCTGCTCATCGTCACCTGGGACGAAGGCGCGACCAAGGCGTACGGCCCCGGCTACCCCAACCGCGTACCCACCATCCTGGTCGGCTCGCAGAACTCGGTGAAGACCGGCTACCAGTCCAGCCAGCGGACCGACCAGTACGGCCTGCTGCGCACCGTCGACAACGCGCTCGGTCTGGCCCCGCTGACCAACAACGACCGCTACGCCGCCACGGTCAACGACACCTGGCAGTAGATCCCGCAGCAGATCTCGGAGCCGTACGGGTCCCGCGCGCCGCGAAGCCGTGGCGTGCGGGCCTGAACCCCCAGGTCAGAGACCTGGGGGCAGACGAGTCGGGCTGTACGCCGGGTTCTGTGCCCCGGGACCTCGCGGTCGTCGGGGCGACGGCCATCCATCTAGGACCGGCGTTGCCGCCGGCCTCGTGCGGTCTACCCGCGGACTCGGGCAGGCTGCCCTCGATCGTCCGCGCAGAGCCGCGTTTCACGGCGGCTCCTCTTGACCTTGCTCCGGGTGGGGTTTACCTAGCCGCCTGAGTCACCTCAGGCGCTGGTGGTCTCTTACACCACCGTTTCACCCTTACCCGGCGCCTGAGCGCCGGGCGGTCTGTTTTCTGTGGCACTGTCCCGCGGGTCACCCCGGGTGGGCGTTACCCACCACCCTGCCTTGTGGAGCCCGGACGTTCCTCGGGAAGATCCAGAAGATCTCCACGCGGCCGTCCGCCCGGCTCGTCTGCCGTGCCGACCATGCTACCCGTCGCGCGGCGGCGGAACGGCCGCGGGCGGAGCGGCGCCGGTGTCGGCCCGGCAGGGGCGGAGCCACCGGGGGTTCCGCTTGACCTTGCCGCAGCGTCAGGGTTTCTACTGAAGCCATGCGCATCTCGGAGATCGCCGCGCTGGTGGGGGTGACCACCCGGGCCGTCCGGCACTACCACCACCTCGGGCTGCTGCCGGAGCCGGCCCGGCTGGCGAACGGCTACCGGCAGTACTCGGCGCGGGACGCCATCGAGCTCGCCCGCATCCGGCGCCTGACCGAGCTGGGTCTCGGCCTCGACGAGGTGCGGGACGTGATCGCCGACGACGCCGGGCGCGAACTGGCCGAAGTGCTGGCCGAGCTGGACGCCGACCTGGCCCGTCAGGAGGCGGAGATCCGCGCCCGCCGGGCCCGGCTCGCCACCCTGCTGGCGCGGGCCGGGAGCGGGAGGCTGACGGCCGACGACGAGCTCTCCCCCGAACTGGCCGACTTTTTCGCGGAGTTGGGCCCGAGCAGGACCGGTTCGGCGACGGCCGCCAAGGACCGGGAGCTGCTCACCCTGCTGGCGACCGTCGCGGCCCCCGAGGAGCGGGACCGGCTGATGTCCGCCCTGCGCACCCTGGCCGCCGCGCCGGGAGCGGCCGAGCGGGCACACGAGGTGTACGCGCTGCTTGACGACCTGGCGGACGCCGACCCGGCCGACCCCCGGGTGGAGACGGCCGCACGGGCGCTCGCCGACTGCCTACCGCCCGGCCTGGCGACGGAGCCGGTCACCGACACGGGCCTCGCGGCGGCGGCCGACAACGGATTCCTCAAGGCTTTCTTCGCCGACTTCGCCCCCGCACAGGCGGAGGCGGTACGGCGGGCGATGCGGAGACATTCGGAGAAGGGACGTGCAGGGACATGAGACTGGGCTTCATACCGGGACCGCTGCGCCGACTGGCCGCGCACGAGCTGCGGACGTTCACCAGCTTCGGGCTGTGGATCGCCCGGCGCCGCCACCAAGTGCGGTCGGCGGACCGGCCGTTCGGGTACGCGAGCCCGCAGGCCGCGACCGTGTACGGGCTCGCCTTCGTGTGCGTCGTCGAGAGCGTCGGGGTGTCGTTCCTGGTACGCGACTGGCCCGCCGTGCACGCGGTGCTCCTGGTCCTCGACGTCTATACGGTCCTGCTGGTGCTCGGCACGCAGGCCGGCGCCGTGACCCGGCCCCATGTGCTGACCCCGGACACCCTGCGCCTGCGCCGGGGCGTCCAGGTGGACCTGGCGATACCCCTGGCCCACATCACGTCCGTACGCAAGGAGTTGCGCTTCCCCGACGGGAGCGCGCCACCTCCGGACGACGTCCTGGAGCTGGCTGTCGGCTCGCAGACCTCTCTGACGGTGGAGCTGGCCGAGCCCGTCACCCACGTACAACTCCTGGGAAAGCGGCGGCAGGTGACGACCGTGCGCTTCCACGCGGACCAGGCCGGGGAGCTGGCGCAGGCGCTGCGGGCGGCGGTCGCGCAAGGGCCCGCGGCTTGAGCCGCGGCAGGTCAGGCGGGGGCGAACAGGACCTTCGCGGTGCCCGGGTCGGCCTGGGTCAGGCGGACCCTGAGGCGCTCGCCGAGCGGGAGTGCCTTGTCGCCTCCCTCGATGCGGGCGACCACCGCCGGGTCCGCCAAGTGGACGGTTCCCACGGCGGGTTCCTGCTCCTTGACGTCCACGACGGTCGCGTCGAACAGCTCGCCCACCCGGTCCTTGAGCAGCGCCGCCTCCACGATGTCGACGCATTCGCGCTCCACCGCGTTGGCGCGGCGGGTGCCCTCGGCCATCTCCCTGGGGAGCCCGTCGAGCGCGGCCGTCACCCAGTCCGGCGGGTCCTGCCCCGCCACCGCCGCCAGGCACAGCTCGCCCGCGTAGCGGTCCACGAGGCGGCGCAGCGGGGCCGTGCAGTGCGTGTACGCGGCGGCCACCGCGGCGTGGATGGCGAGCTCGGGCGCCGCGCCGCCGGTGAACACGGTGTACCCGGCGCCGCGCAGCAGCGTCGTGCACTCCTGGAGGAACGCGGCGTGGTTCGGCTCGCGCGGATCGAGGGAGCGTACGACCGCGGCGTACGGGACGTGGTGCGGCCAGTCGATGCGCAGCGCCTTCGCCGAGCGGCGCAGGCGGGCGACCGCGCCGCCCGGGGCGCTGGGCAGGGTGCGCAGGATTCCGGTCCCGTACGCCAGCATCAGCTGGGCGGCGGCCATGCCGGTGAGCAGGGAGATCTGGGCGTTCCAGCCGTCGGCGGGGAGCGGGGCGCGGTAGCTGAGGTCGTAGCGGTGGTCGTGCTCCACGACCTCCTGCTCGGGGACGTTGAGGGAGATGCCGCCGCGGGCGACTTCCTGCTGCTCGCGCAGGGTGCCGATGTCGCGGAGGAGGGCGAGGGACTCGGGCGCGGTGCCGGTGTCGATCTGCTTCTGCACGCCCTCGTAGTCGAGTTTGGCGCGGCTGCGGATCAGAGCGCGGCGGACGTCGGTGGCGGTGGTCGCGCCGTCCGCGTCCAGGTCGATCCGCCAGAGCAGGGCGGGGCGGTCCTGGTCCGGGAGCAGGCTGGCGGCGCCCTCGGAGAGGAGGGCGGGATGCAGCGGAATCCTCTCGTCCGGGAAGTAGAGGGTGGTCACCCGGCGGTGGGCCTCGGCGTCCAGGGCGCCGCCCGGGGTGACGAAGGCGGCGACGTCGGCGATGGCGTAGTGCACCCGGAAGCCGCCGCCCGACCGGCGCTCCAGGTGCATCGCCTGGTCGAGGTCGGTGGATGTGGGCGGGTCGATGGTGAAGAAGGGAAGGTCGGTCGCGTCGGACGCGGGCAGGCGCGGTGCGGCGGCCGCCTGCTCCGCCTCTGCGATGACGGCGGCCGGGAAGCCGTCGGGGACTTCCAGCGTCGTACGCAGTGCACTCAGGGCGGCGCGCAGCGGGGCCTCTGCTGCGCCGGTCACGTGGAGGTGGCGGCGGGGCATGCCACCGAGCGTAGGGTTTTTCCCACCCGCCCGCCCGTTCTGCCGGGCCGCGAAGGCCGAGCCCCACGGGGGACCTCCTCGCCGCCGACGGGAGCGCCCGCCGGCGGCGGACCATGTCCTCGGCTCGGGGAGGCGCACACCGTAGGCTGGCGCGGGGGCCGCACCCCCTCCCCGTACGTACAAGAAGGAGAATCGCCGTGCTGGTGCTGTTGCCGCCCTCCGAAGGCAAGGCCGCTTCGGGGCGCGGGGTGCCCCTGAAGGCGGAGGCGCTCTCGCTGCCGGGGCTCGCGGAGGCACGCGCGGCCGTCCTCGACGAGCTCGTCGAGCTCTGCATGGCCGACGAGGAGAAGGCCCGCGAGGTACTCGGGCTCAGCGAGGGCCTGCGCGGCGAGGTCGCCAAGAACGCCGGGCTGCGCACCGCCGGCGCCCGCCCGGCCGGCGAGATCTACACGGGCGTGCTGTACGACGCCCTCGACCTCGCCTCCCTCGACCCTGCCGCCAAGCGCCGCGCCGCGAAGTCGCTGCTCGTGTTCTCCGGGCTGTGGGGCGCCGTGCACACCGGTGACCGGATTCCCTCCTACCGCTGCTCGATGGGCGTGAAGCTGCCCGGCCTGGGTGCGCTGGGGGCGTACTGGCGGACCGTGCTGGACCCGGTCATGACGGAGGCCGCGGGCGAGGGCCTCGTACTGGACCTGCGGTCCTCGGCGTACGCCGCGGCCTGGAAGCCGAAGGGCGCGGTCGCGGGCCGCACGGCCACCGTGCGGGTGCTGCACTCCCAGATGGTCGACGGGGTGGAGAAGCGTTCGGTCGTCAGCCACTTCAACAAGGCGACGAAGGGCCGGCTGGTGCGCGATCTGCTCACCGCCGGAGCCGCCCCCGCCGACCCGGCGGAACTCGTGGAGACCCTGCGCGGACTCGGGTACGTCGTGGAGGCCGCGCCCCCCGCCAGGCCGGGCCGGGCCTGGTCCCTGGACGTGGTCGTGACCCAGATCCACTGACGCGAGCGAGGGGGGCGGCCGACCGCGGCCCACAGCCGTTGCAACATACGCAACGCTCGTTGCGCACTCCGCACGCCGTCGGCAGGATGGGCGCATGACGCCCGCGCCCTCCGCCGCACCCTCATCCGCCGCCTCCGTCCTGGACCTCGCCCCCGTCGTCCCGGTGGTGGTGATCGAGGACGCCGCCGATGCCGTGCCGCTCGCGCGGGCGCTGGTCGCGGGCGGGCTCCCGGCGATCGAGGTGACCCTGCGCACCCCGGCCGCGCTGGACGCGATCCGGGCCATCGCGGCGAAGGTCCCGGACGCGGTGGTCGGTGCGGGCACGGTGACGACCCCGGCCGGGGTCGCCGACGCGGTGGCCGCCGGGGCCCGCTTCCTGGTGAGCCCCGGGTGGACTGCCGCCCTGCTGGCCGCGATGAAGGCGTCCGGGGTGCCGTTCCTGCCCGGGGTCTCGACGGCCTCGGAGGTCGTGGCGCTGCTCGAACAGGGCGTGACGGAGATGAAGTTCTTCCCGGCGGAGGCAGCGGGCGGCACGCCCTACCTGAACTCCCTCGCCTCCCCCCTCCCCCGGGCCCGCTTCTGCCCCACCGGCGGCATCACCCCGGCCTCGGCCCCCGCCTACCTGGCCCTGCCGAACGTGGCCTGCGTCGGCGGCACCTGGATGCTCCCCCCAGCCGCCCTCACCTCCCACGACTGGCCCCAAGTGGAGTCCCTGGCCCGGGAGGCGGCGGCGTTGCGGAGGCAGCGGACGCATCGGGTGGGGCAACTGCCCTGCGCAGACGAGGAGTTGGGCGACATGACCGGCGTAAGCGGCAAACGCCCCTGACACCGGTCCCGCAGCCGCCCACGGCAAGGACACCCCACCAGAGGCCCGGCCTTCACCACCCACCAGAACGGGCGGGCGGGAAAAAGGCCGCCAGACACCACACGCGAACGACCTTCCGACCACCAACCCGCAGCCGCCCACGGCAAAGACACCCCACCAGAGGCCCGGCCTTCACCACCCACCAGAACGGGCGGGCGGGAAAAAGGCCGCCAGACACCACACGCGAACGACCTTCCGACCAC